>JAUSFB010000022.1 GCA_030651575.1 Phaeospirillum sp. | reverse complement strand
GCCGCACCGAGGAGCTGGAAGCGGCGCTGCGCGACAACGAGAATACCAGCCGCATCCTGCGGGAATCCGAGGCAAAATTCCACGGACTGGTGAACCAGTCCCTGGTCGGCATTGTCGTCGTCGAAGACGGAAAGTTCAGCTACTCCAATGCCAAATTCAATGAAATCTTCGGCTACAGCGCCGAGGAAATGCGGCAACTGGGGCCGCTCGATGTCACCATCGAGCCTGATCGCCCGCTCGTGGCAGAAAGTTTTCGCAAGCTGTTCAGTGGTGAAGTGGACCGCGTTGCCCTCACGGTCGGGGGGCTGCGCAAGAACGGCGCCGAAGTGGACATCGAGGTTCACAGAAGCGTCATGGCGCTCGGCGGAAAGCTTCAGTCCATTGACGTGATTCTCGACATCAGCAGTCGTCGGCAGGCCGAACAGGCCCTCGCATTCAAGAACACCATCCTGGCCACCCAGCAGGAAGTTTCGCAGGACGCGATCCTGGTGGTCGATGGGCAAGGAAAAATCATTTCCTACTCCCGCCGCTTTATCAATTTATGGGGGCTTTCGCCAGACGTGGTGGCAGCCGGGGTGGACGAGCCGGTGCTGCAGCAGGTCGTCGCCCAGGTACAGGACCCGGAGGCATTCCTTGCCCGCGTCGTGCATCTGTACACACACGTCACCGAGGAAAGCCGCGAGGAACTCGCGCTCAAGGACGGCAGAATCCTCGACCGCTACTCCGCGCCGATGACAGGCGCGGACGGCACCTACTATGGGCGGGTCTGGCACTTCCGCGACATCACCGAACGCAAGCAGGCCGAGCAGCAGATCCGCGATGAACGCGCCTTCTCCAACAAGCTGATCGCCAGCCTGCCGGACATATTCTGCGTGTTTGACAGCACCGGACGATTTATCCACTGGAACATCAGGCTCAGGAAGCTGCTGGGCCGCACCAATGCAGAAATGTCACAGGCCAACATTTTTTCCATCGTGCATGAGGCGGACCAGGCCAGCGTCAAAGAGAAAATCCAGGTCGTTTTCCAGCAAGGCGAGGCCACCATCGAGCTGCGGGTCAGCGCATTGTGCGGCATCCGGGACTATGCGGTGACGGCGACAAGAACCGAAACCTCGCAGGGCGTGTATGTCATTGCCGTCGGCAGCGACATCACCGAGCGCAAGTGCGCCGAGCTGGAACTGCAGGGACTGCAGGCACAACTTCGCGATCAAGCCGTGCATGATCCGCTGACCGGCCTCTACAACCGCCGCTACCTGGAGGAAATGTTCGCCCGCGAACTGATTCTGGCTGAGCGCCAGGGCCATCCCGTCAGCCTGATCATGGGTGATCTCGATCATTTCAAACGGGTCAATGACGTCCATGGGCATCTTGCCGGGGACGAGGTATTGCGGGTCTTCGGCGCGCTGATGAAGCGCCAGGCACGCGGCAGCGACATCTGCTGCCGCTACGGCGGCGAGGAGTTCCTGCTGCTCCTGCCTGGGACGTCCACCGAAAAAGCCGTCGAGCGTGCCGAGCAGCTGCGTATGGCGCTGGCGGCCACGCCAGTCACCTATGGCGTCGCACAGATCACAGTGACCGCCTCCTTCGGCGTTGCGACCTTTCCGCGCGACGGCCGCACCAGTGACGCGCTGATCGCCGCTGCCGATGCAGGGCTGTACGCGGCCAAGCTGGCCGGCCGCAACCGCAGCAGCACCAGTCCCGACTCTCCAGGCGGCAGCACCGGCGCCTGATGGAAACC
>JAUSFB010000020.1 GCA_030651575.1 Phaeospirillum sp. | reverse complement strand
GTCGATGTAGCGGTCAATCGTGGGGTTGGCTACGCCCAGCGCGCTGGCAATGCGCGACTGGTTGAGCAAGCCGCCCTGGCTGTGCGCCAGCATGGTCCACAAGCGGCCAATGGTTTCGGCAGGCAATCGGGGGGCAAACATGGGCACATCGCGTTCCAGGTAGCTGCGAATGAAATCGCGCCGCCAGTCCAGGCTTTGGGTGTCGGTGGCAGCCAACAGGCTGTCAGGAAACCCGCCACGCAGCCACAGGGCGTTGTCCGTAATGCCCACTGGTGCGGTTTCCCCGATGTTGAGCGGGGCAATGTCCAGGTAAGCCACGCGTCCAGCCAGTGTTTCACTGGATTGGCGCATCAAATCCAGCGCGGCCGAGCCCAGTAGTAAAAACTGCCCCGTGCGTTGCCCAGCTTGGCGGTTGTCGTCGATGATGCCGCGCAAGACCTCAAACACGCCAGGAGCGCGGTGAATTTCGTCCATGATCACCAATTTGCCCTGCTGGGCGCGCAGGTACGAGTCAGCATCCTCCAGCCGGAGCCGGTCGGCCGGGCGTTCCAGATCAAGGTACACCGCGCCGCCGGGCCAGTCGCTCGCTATGGCGCGGGCCAGCGTGGTTTTGCCCACTTGACGCGGCCCGAGCAGCACCACGGCGGGGATTTGGAGAAGTTTCTGGCGTACGGTGGATTCAGTTTGGCGGGTAATCATTGCTGTAATTATAATTATAAAAATTAAAATTACAATGTTAAATTTCCAACGATGAAAGAGCAGATCATCGTCGTGAGCGCTACCGGTTGGGATTTAACTCCTGATTTGATAGCTGAATAGTCAGTAAATACACTGGCTAGATGCTGATTTTCTGGTTATTTTTTGCCCGTCAAAGCGTTGTTGGTCACTTTGGCCAGCCAGAGCTTGATGGGTTCGGCTTTGGGGCTGGGGATGGATTGCCACGTTGCGAGCATCGCGGGGTAAATTACCGCCGGGGCCTATTTCCCGCCGGACATCAGGCGGCGGATTTCCGGCGGAATGGTGATGCCGTGCTGCTCATAGGCATCGCACCCAAACAGTTTTGACAACGCGGCTGCGCAGCCCCGCACCATGTCAGCCATCGTGCCGGTCGGGGCGGACGGAATGTTCTGTATGGAGCCGACGATGGCGACAATGCCGATCAGGTCTGTTTCACTTCGCAAAATGGGGGCGGCAAACACGTTGATGCCGGTTAGCGCCTCGTTGGGCGCGTCTTCCATGAGTTGCTCGCGGATGGCTTGCAGGCGTCGGTGAATGGTGCGGATATCAACCAGTGAATGCGGCGTGGGGGCGGCCAGGGGCTCGCTCAGCAACCGTTCCCGCTGGGTGTCGGTGGCATAGGCCAGCGCAATGCGGCCTTGGGCCGAGCAATGGGGGAGCGGGCGGTTGCCGGGTTTGACGGTGATGCTGACGTTGCTGTCATTGTCCACCGCCGCGATCACCAGCGCTTCTCCATTGAGGGGAATGGACAGCAGCGAACTCTGCCCGGTGGTTTCACACAGCAGCTTGAGGTAAGGGGCGGCGATGGCGCGAATATTCGATTGCACACCCGCCCGTTCGCCAAGCTGGAACAACTTCCAGCCCAGGCGGTATTTTTCGGTCGCTGCATCCTGGTCGATCAGGCCAAAGTGCTTGAGCGAAACCAGGTTGCGGTGGATCCGCGCCTTGGACTGTTTCAGGGCGCGGGCAATTTCACTGACCCCCATCGGTGCGGGCGCGGCGGCCAGTTCATCGAGTAACTGGGCGACCACCGCGACAGAATCGAGCGAGTTTGTGCTTTCTTTTTCCATGGTCAGGTCAGTTTTCTTGGCTGTAGATGTGGTGATGTGCGTCTGATTGGATCAGCAGGACGGGTTTTGGACGACTGTCCGACGACTTTCAAGTCTAACGGCAAGCCATCACAACGAACAGCGCGTGTCCGTTGCCTTAGCCCTGCAGCGTCTGCGGCGGGACATGCTGGCGCCAGCTGCCATGCGCGGGCTGTTCGGCAAAGCTCTGTACCGTGTCTGCGGCGCGGCCGATCAGCGCTGCGGCGTCCAGCTGCTTGCCGTCGAGGTAGCGTTCGAGCTGTTCAAGCGTGTCATGGATGACGCCAAAACCGCCAGCCAGCACCGCCGTGCACATCTCGACGGCGCAGGCGCCCGCCAGCAGCATGCGGGCGGCGTCCAGGCCGTCCTGTGCACCGTTGGTGCCGATCAGCGGGTAGTGCGGGCCGAGCGCCTGGCGCGTTTTCGCGAGCCAGTAGCACGAGAGCGGCAGCGCCCAGCGACCGCCATACGCGGCATTCGTGTTGATCATGGGTCGCATCGTTTCAAGATCCGGCAGCATGCCCAGCGGTCTGCCGATCATCACGACGGCATCGGCGCCCGCCTGCCTGGCCGCCTGGGCCAGCGCCGCCACGTTTTCACTCTGGCCGGTGAGCTTGACCCACAGCGCGGTCTTGTCGACGGCCTGGCGCATCGCCCGCACGACGGTTGCCACGCGCTCGGCCGAGCGCTCGGTCGTGACCACGCGTGCTTCGTCGCCGTATGGGGTGCCGATGTTGAATTCGAGGATGCGCACCCCCGCGCGCTGGAATTTGCGCCCGATCTCGATACCGGCGTCCAGATCGGCGAGGACCAGGCTGCCGGCGACGTAGGCGTTCTGCGTGGCCGCCTCGGCATCGAGCCCCGCGATCTCGGCCACCCAGTCATCGACCTCGCGGCCGATCAGGCCCGAGCGGCTCAGGACGAAGGGCGGTACGGGCGCGCGAAAGGTCCAGGGCTGGACGTTCCAGTTGTCGTCGAGCAGGCGGTATTCGGCCTGCTCGAGCTGCAGGCGCGCGGCGGCAGTTTCGTTGGTCGATTTCGCGATCACGACCGCCGCGCCCGCCGCGAGCGCGGCGCGGATGCCGGAAGCCGTCTGCAAGTGCTCGCCGGCCGCCGCGATGATGGGGTTTTTGAGCCGCAGCGTCCCGATCTGGGTGGCGAGCGATGTCATTCCGGCTTGGCGCCGGAGGCGCGGATGATCTCGGCCCAGCGCGGCATCTCCACGCGGACCTGTTGCGCCACCCGCTCCGGGGTGCCGCCTTCGGGTTCGGCGCCGATGGCGGCGAGGCGCTCCTGCATGTCAGGCGATTTCAGCGCGGCGTTGAGCGCCGCATTCAGTTTTGCGACGATCTCCGGCGGCGTTCCCTTGGGCGCGAGGAGCGACAGCCAGGAGCTGACATTGAAATCCCTGTAGCCCAGTTCCTGCAGGGTCGGAACGTCCGGCAGCTGGCGCGAGCGCTTCGTGGTGGTGACCGCGAGCGCACGCAGCTTGCCGGTTTTCACGAAGGGCGTGGCTGTGGGGACAAGGTCCATCATCACGTCCACGCCGCCACCCATCATGTCGGTGAGCGCCGGACTGCTGCCCTTGTAGGGAATGTGCACCCATTTCACCCCGGCCTGGCTCTGGAAGTACTCGCCCATCAGGTGGTTGATGCTGCCGCTGCCAGCAGAGGCCATGTTGAGGCCGGCCGGTGTTGACTTCGAGAGTGCGAGAAGATCCTTCACGTTCGCGGCTTTGAGGCCGGGCTTGACCACCAGCACGCCCGGCGTGCTGGCGAACCAGATCACCGGGGCCAGTTGTGTGAGCGGATCAAAGCCACGGTCTTTGTAGAGCGACGGGCTGATCGTCAGGGGCCCGGCGGCGCCGACCGCGAGCGTGTAGCCGTCCGGTTCTGATTTCGCCACCGCATCAAGTGCGAGCAGCCCACCCGCGCCGGGCCGGTTCTCGACGATGAAGGACTGGTGAAGCGCTGCCGAGAGCGCTTGCGCCATGAGGCGCCCGGAGATGTCGACGGCGCCGCCCGGGGCGAACGGCACGATCAGCCGGACCGGCTTGCTCGGGTAGGTTTGGGCCGTCGCCGGGCCCACGCTGGCGGCGAGCAGGCAGAAGGGGAAAAACAGGGTTCGTGCGAGTTTCATGGTTTGTTTCCTGGGGTCGTGGTTGGGCGGTCAAGACGTCGGCAGTTGCCGCCGCTTTAGCGCCCGAGTCCGATCAGATCGGCGGCATTGGTCGAGACCATTTTGCGTACATCGGCTTCACCGTAGCCCAGATCGAGACAGGTTTCAATGACGTTTTTGAACCCGTCCACAAGCCGCGGGTTGCCAAGCTGTCCCAGATCAGAGCCCAGAATCGTGCGATCGACGCTGCCGGCGGTGATCATGGCCTGCAACTGGACTGGATCGTAAAACTTGAACTTGGAGCCGGGCACGAACATGCACATGGAGTGCTCCATGTAGGCGCCCATGCCGACCAGTTGGCGCATGTCGTCGAGCGTGGCGTCCACTACATAGGTCGGGTGGTTGCACAGCAGTCGCGTGACCCCGCGGCGTTTGGCCTCTTCAAACAGGGGCCAGATTTCGCTGATGTGCAGGTGTCCCGAGGAAAGAACGATGTCGCTCTCGGCGATCAGGTCCAGAATCGGCAGCACCTCGGGCAGCAGCTTGCCGGCGCCGTCGGTGACGGTCAGCGGTGTCGGTTCGAGCATGACCTTTTTGGTCTGCGGGAACTTGTCCTTGAAATGCGCGTCCTGCTTGTGGTGATCGAGGTGGTTCTTGGCTGAAAAAGTCGGCATCCAGACCAGTTTGGCCCCGAGCTTGATGCCGTGTTCCACCGCATACATGTTGAGCCCGCCGGTGGTGTTGTTCAGCGGCACGCCGGACAGCAGGGTCACTTTCAGGTGGGAGAAGTGCTTGTTGAGGACCTCGGTCACCGGCGTGGCCGAATAGTAGTGGTCCTTGATGAGCAGGGCCCGCATGCCGACGGAGGAGGCTTCCTGCATGGCATCGTAGTGGTCAAAGTAGCGTGGCATGACCGAGGGGCCGCTGTGGCAGTGCAGGTCGATGGCGCCTTCCAGCAGGCGGTCGGGCAGACCGGGGTCGGTCATGCGCCAGGCCGCTGGATTGGCAGAGGTTGCGGTTGCAGTTGCAGTGGTCATGTTCGGTTCTCCTCAGGGTTTGTCGGTAAATTCGGCGGCCTGGTATGCCACCAGGTGCTTGTAGTCATCCCGGATGGGGGTAAACACATCCAGGTTGAGCGCCACCTCGTCGCCAAGGGGCTCGACATAGTGCATGGTGTGGGGCGGCACGCGGATCATGCAGCCAGGCGTCATTTCAAACACCTGATCGCCCACGTGGTAGTTCATGCGGCCCTGCACGCAGATGGCGATCTGCTCGAAGTCGTGCTGGTGCGGGCGCACCTGGATCCTGGGCTGAATGAAGTTCATCACCATGATCACGTTTTCGCCGCGAAAGCCGCAGCGCTCAATGCCTTCGCGCACGAATTCGCGGGGCAGCTTGTTCCAGTCAAACATCTCGGTCATAAGTTACTCCTTGACGATAGAAATATGAAATTTAAAAAATGAATCCGGCTATCGGGCCGACCGGACCTGGCTGGCCACGGCGTTGGCCTGGGCCCGCAGCATGGCCTGATCGGAGCCCATTACAAACAGGCTGACACCCAATTGCCGCCAGTGCTCCAGTTCGCTCGCGTCTGCCAGGAACATGCCGACCGGTTTGTTCACCGCCGCACAAGCCTTGCAGACCCGGACCGCAGCCGCGCTCACCTCGGGGTGTGCCGCGTCAAAGACGCCATAGGACAGGGCCAGGTCGGCACGACCGATCAGGAAGGCATCGACTTCCTCCATGGCGGCCAGGGTCTCGATCGCTTCCACCGCTTCACGGTCCTCGATCTGGAACACCACCGCGACCTCCTGGTCGCTCGCGTCCACGTGCTGCAGCATCGGCGTTGTGCCGTACTGTCCGGCGCGGGATGAATTGGAAAATCCCCGGCTGCCCAGGCGGTACTGGGTGCATGCCAGCACCGCCTGCACGCCCGCGACCGTTTTGGCATGGGGCACCAGCAAGCCGGTGGCACCCATGTCCAGTGCCTGCAGGATCGTGGCTGGCTGGCTGTCGGCAATCCTGACCAGTGCCGGCAGCTGCGTGGCCCTGGCGGCGAGCAGGCAGGTGTCCAGCGCGTTCTGGCTGAAGGGCGCGTGTTCGGCGTCAATCACAATGAAGTCCAGCTCGCTGGTTCCGAGGACCTCGACCGTTTGATGGCTGGCCGTCTTGACAAAAGTACCGGCCAGTCGATGGCCCGCACGCAAGCGTTGCCGCAAGTTGCTCTTAGTCAAGTTTGATCCCCAGTGCCTTGATGCGTTTGCCGGAAACGTTTTTGTCCTGTTTCAGGAAGGCTTCAAACTGTTGCGGCGTGTCCCCGATCGGCTCATAGCCGTAGGGGTCCACGAAACGGTCGAGGAAATCCCTGCTTTTCAGCACCTTCTGGACATCAGCCGTGATTTTGCTGGCAATGGCGGGCGGTGTCCCGGCCGGGGCGGCCAGGGCCAGGTAGAGGTTGGCTACCACGCTGGGGTAGCCTGATTCGGCAAAAGTCGGAACGTTGGGCAGCGCCTTGGCACGCTTGGTGCCGTCGATCGCCAGCACCTTGACCTTGCCGCCCTGCAGGTGGGGGATGGCCGCACTGGCGCCCGCGATCATGGCGTCGATGTTGCCGCCCAGCATGTCCTGGATGGCCGGTGCAATGCCTTTGTAGGGCACGTGGACCATGTCAAACGCGGCTTCCTGTTTCAGGCTTTCCATCGCTTGGTGCGTGGTGCCACCGCTGCCCGCCGAGGCGTAGCTGTGTTTGGTGCCCTCTTTTTTCATCAGGCTCACAAAGTCTTTGAGCGTTGGGGTTTTCAGATCCCCCTTGGTGATCAGCACCATGTTGAAGTGAACCGCCCGCGTGATGGGGGTCAGATCCTTGTCGGCGTCATACGGCATCCTGGTATAGAGAAAGGCGTTGTGCGTAAAGGCCGCGTCTGATCCCAGCAAGAGCGTGTAGCCGTCGGCCGGGGCTTTCGCCACGAACGAGGTGGCGATGATTTCATTGGCGCCGGGCCGGTTGTCCACAATGACCGGTTGCCCCCACAAGCCGGCAAGCGCCTCGCTCAGGCCCCGGGCAAAGTTGTCCACCGGGGCGCCGGCCGGATAAGGCACGATGAGTTTGACGGGCTTGCTCGGGTAGGGCTGGGCGCTGGCTAGCGACGCTGCACCCGCCAGCGCAAGTGCGCACGCGCCCAGGAGGTATTTTTTGGCAAGTTTGCTGATCATGAAGGTCTCCGTTGATGAGGGAAGTACAAATATTGAAAACAGTTTTGTCTCTCTGACAGGAATACTGTACCATTCAACGGAACGAATTGTCAAGTGCGAATTTTCCCCGGCTCAGGATTGTCCGCAGGTCACGCGGGCGCAGTTGATCCCGGCGCAAGGGTGTTTGCCTGTTTACTCCTGATTTGGTAGCGCGTTTGGCAATAGATACAACGGCTACGGCCGGATATTGCCTTATTTTTTGTGCGTGAAGGAGTGTTTGGCCCCCGATTGGCTGGTGGGGGCTTGCCGCTGCTGGAGGGGCGCTAAGCCGGACCCGACGTGTCCAGCTGCCGGTACAGCGCATTCGCGCGCGTCAGGTGCTCGCGGATGGCAAATTCGGCGGCTTGTGGGTCGCGCGTGGCGATGGCGTCAACCAGCCGCGCATGTTCGGCCAGGGTCAGCTGTTCAGCGCCGGGTGCACGGATGAGCGGGTGGTAATACTCGATGGCCCAGCCGAACAGGGCCTCCAGAATGGCCGGAAAGATCGGGTTGCCGCTGATGCGGGCAATCTCGCGGTGAAAAGCCATGTCGCGCTGGATGAACTCGTCCACCTTGCCGACCGAGGCCCTGTGTTCGGCCAGTCGTTGCCGCAGCTGCGCAATGTCATCTTCGGTGGCGCGCTCGGCCGCCATGCGGGTCATGCCGACCTCCAGAAACACACGCGCATCCTTCAGGTGCGCCAGCATGTCGGGCTGGCTGTGCAGCAGGTGGCGGGCGCCACCGGCGAGCTGTTCGATCAGCCGCCCGGCCGTCGGGACCACCACACGCGCCCGCTCGCCATGGGTGATCTCGACAATGCCCGAGCGCTCCAGCGCCTGTAGGGCTTCGCGCACCGCTGGTCGGCCCACGCCATAGAACTCCATCAGCTCGCGCTCGGAGGGCAGGTGGGCACCGGGCGGAATTTCGCCGCTGCGAATCCGTTCCTGTAGCCGGTCGAGCACCTCCTGGTACAACTTGCGGCGCTGAATCTGTTCGGTGATCATGGTGGGTGGTGCGGAGGACGACGGAAAAACATCGGGCTGTGTGGACGCTGAATTATCACTTAGTCGAGCAGGTGACCGGCGCGCACGGCACCGAAAAACGAGCGCGTCCCCATCTGGCCGCCCTTCAGGACAATCTCCAGACCGTCGCGTTCGCGCCGCTCCGACCAGGCCCGGCACAGCGGTGCGCCCGGCGCGAGCCCGGCCACCACGCTGAGCGCGGTGATGTCGAGCGCACTGGCCACTTCGCCCGAGCTGTCGCCGCCGGCGACCACCACGCGCGTCAGGGGCGCACGCGCTAACAAGCGCCGCATCACTTCAGCCAGGCCGGCTGCGACCTGCTGCGCTGCTGCGCTGCGGGTGAGGCCGGCTTGCGTGGCTGTGGCATCGAATTGCAGCACGGCGGCATCGTCCGGTCCGGCGGCAGAATACACCACGGGGCTCACGCCGCGCCCGATGGCCTGCACGGCGGCGGCGGCGGCGCGCTCGATTTCAGCCTCGCCCTCGCGCGCATCGAGCAGGCGCGGCAGGTTCAGGCGCTCGGCATGAAAGCCCTGTGCCTGCGCCCAGGCGATTTGCGCCGCCGTCACCGGCGAGCAGCTGCCGCTGACCACGGCGATGGTCGGGACGGCAGGCGCCGTCGGCAGCGCGGGCTGGGCCGGCAGCAGGCCCTGGCTGCGCCAGTGCGCCGCCAGCGCGTATTGCAGGCCGGACGACGAAGCGGTGAACAGGCCCTGGCCACGCTGCGTCCACACCAGCCGGCCGGCGGCGGCCAGCGTTTCCTCGTCAAGCACGTCGATCAGCACCACCGGCACGTCGGCCCCGGCGAGGGTCTGCACGCGCTCGGCAGCGCCACCCGCACGTAGCTGCACCATGTCGATCAGCTCGCTGCGCCGCGGCGTCTGCGCTGCCAGGTGCACCCGCAGGTCGGCCTCGGCCATGGGCGTGACCGGATGCCGCGACATGGTGGGATGCCGGTCCAGGCGGTAGCCGACCCCGTCGACCGCCGCGAACAAATGGCCAAAGGCCTGGTAGCGCTTCAGGCGCGGCGCACCGACCACCATTGGCGACCAGTTGCCCGGCATCAGCGGCACGCCGAGGTCGATGGCGCGGCCGATCGAGCCGACCTCGGGCGAGGAGTCGAAGGTCGAGCAGACCTTGTATTGCAGAATCGGTGCCCCGAGTGCCGCCAGGCTGGCGAAGGCCGGTGGCAGCTCGCGCGCCATCCAGTCCGGGCTGCGGCCACGCGACTGGCCGGCCAGACCCACGCAACGCACATCGGGAAAGCGCTTCAGCCAGGCGGGGGTCGGCGGACGCAGGAACAGCACGGTCGGTACGCCGGCGGCGGTGAAGGCCTCCATGACGTCGGTCGAGCCGGTGAAATCATCACCGTAGTAGGTGAGCAGCAGGCCCTCGGGCCAGGCCTCGGTGTGCGGGGATGCGGGCGCGTTCATCACCAGAACTCAAGCGCGGCGCGCAACTCGGGATGCGTGCGCGCCATTTCTGTCAACGGCATACCCGACATCGCCGCGTCCCACGCCTGGCGAAACGCGCTGACGCCGGCGGCGATGCCGCCCGGGTGGCCGAAGATGCCGCCGCCCGCCGCGTGGATCAGGTCGGCGTTGCCCAGCGCCGCATAGGTGCCGGGTGCCTGCAAGCCGGTCTGGCCGGAGCTGAACACCGGCATGGCCTGCATGGGGGCGTGCGCGAACAGCGGCTTTTGCACCGCGCGCGCGGCGGCAATCACGCTCGCGTCGGATTCGCTGAACTTGTTGCGCAAGCCGTTGACATGCAGGTGGTCGGCACCGGCCAGACGCCAGATTTGTTGCCACGGCGCGAAGTCCCAGCCGAGCGCCGGGCTGCGCGAGAGCGCCCCCCAGCCGCAGCGGTGGGCATGGATGGGCAGGCTGGCGTGGCGGCGCAACTCCATCAGGCCGACCAGGCCAATCGCGTTCAAGCTCGCCATGACGCAGGTGCCGCCCAGCGACTGCACCAGGTCGTGGCGCCGGCGCATCTGGTCCAGGTCGCCGGTCAGGTTGAAGGCCACCATCACTTTGCGCCCGTGCCGTTGCGCGGCGTCGTTCACCACTTGCATCACGGCGCGCACCCGTTCGTCGAACGGGCAGTGCGGGCCATCGGCCTGCAGCTCGTCGTCCTTGATGAAGTCGATGCCGCCGTCCACCAGCTGGCGCACCTGCTCCGCTGTTTCCTCGGGGTTCAGGCCGACGCTGGGCTTGATGATGGTGCCGATCAGCGGCCCCTGCGCCACACCGGCGAGCCGGCGCGTGCCCGCCACGCCAAAGGCCGGGCCGGGGTAGGCGGCGGCAAACGACGGCGGCAAGCTCAGGTCCAGCAGGCGCAGGCCCGACACCTGGCGCAGCTCGAACAGATTGCCGGCGATGGTCGCCATCAAATTCGGCAGCGAGGGCCCGAGGTTCTCGATCGGCCACGACAGCTCCAGCTTGCAGCGCGTGTAGACACTGCTGCTCATGCCGCCCGGCAGGCTCGGCTGGCCGACCTGTTCAAGTATTTCCAGCCGTTCGACGCGCGCGCCGGAGCGGGCTTTCAGGGCCGGGGTCTCATTGGGCAGCGCGAGGAAGGTGCCGCTGGACTGCTCGCCGGCGATGACCTCGGCGGCGCGCCGCGGGTCGTCGCCGGTTTCCAGCCAGTAACTGGCGTAAATGCGTTCACTCATTTTCAGATGCAGCGGCCGCCGTCGACTTCAAGCGCGACACCGGTGATGAAGTCGGCTTCCCCGCTGGCGAGAAAGGCCGCGGCCTTGGCGATGTCCAGCGGCTTGCTCAGGCGTCCGAGCGGAATCGTCGCAATGATTTTCTGCCGCACTTCCGCGCTGTCCTCGCCGGGCAAAAAGTCGGCCAACAGACCGGTCTCGCCCATCACCGGGTTGATCGCCACGACGCGGATTTTGTCCGCTGCGAGTTCAATCGCCATGGCCTTGGTCAGTGTGATGGCCGCGCCCTTGGTGCCCGCATACCAGCTCAGGCCCGGCCGTGGGCGCAAGCCGGCGGTGGAGGCGATGTTGATGATGACGCCGCCGTGGCCCTGGGTGCGAAACACCGGCACCGCATGGCGCGCGCCGAGGTAAATACTTTTCACGTTGGTGGCGTAGACGCGGTCGAAGGTCTTCTCGTCGGTCTCCAGCATGGGCTGGTTTTTGTGCGTGGTGCCGGCGTTGTTGACGAGGATGTCCAGGCGGCCGAAACGCGCCAGCGTCGCGGCCACCATGTCGGCCACCGAGGCGTCCTGCGTCACGTCCACATGCACCGCGATGGCCTGGCCGCCGGCCGCCTCGATGGCAGCGGCGACCTGTTGTGCGGCCTCCATGCGCAGATCGGCCACCACCACTTGGGCGCCGAGTTCGGCGAAATGCCGGGCGATGCCTTCACCAAATCCGCCACCGGCGCCGGTGACGATGGCCACCTGGTCTTGCAGTTTTTTCACGCGCTTCTCCTGAGTTGTTGAATGGGTTGACAAAAGCTCAGCCATGCTGGATGGCAATGGTCTTGATGGTGGTGAAGCCGCGCAGGCCTTCAAAGGCTTTCTCGCGGCCGTAGCCCGAATGTTTCATGCCGCCGAAAGGCAGCTCGATGCCGCCGCCGGCACCGTAGTTGTTGATGAACACCTGGCCAGCCTCGATGCGGTGCGCCACGCGCAACTGGCGTGCGCCGTCGCGCGTCCACACCGCCGCCGTCAGGCCAAAGGGCGTGCCGTTCGCGATCGCTATGGCTTCTTCCTCGCCGTCAAAACTCATGGCCGCCAGCACCGGGCCGAAGACCTCGGCTTGCGCAATCGTGTGCGTGGGCGGCACGGCATCGAGCAGCATGGGTTCGAAGAAAAAACCACCCTTGGGCGCGCCAGTCACCAGGCGCGCCCGCGCGGCCACTTGCACGCCGTCACCGCGCGCCGCGTCCACCATGGCCTGCACGCGCTCCAGCTGCTTGCGGTTGATCAGCGGGCCACAGTCGGGCCCCTGCAGGCCGGGGCCGGTCATCAGCGCCTCGAAACGCTCCTTGAGCAGCGCCATGACCTGCGCATGAATGGCGCGGTCTATCAGCACCCGGCTGCCGGCGGCGCAGGTCTGGCCGGCGTTTTGCACGATGGCGTTCACCACCACCGGCAGCGCCAAGTCCAGATCGGCGTCGGCGAACAGGATTTGCGGCGACTTGCCGCCCAGCTCCAGCGTCACCGGCACATGGTTGACGGCGGCGGCCTGCGCTACGGCGGTGCCGGTCTGCGGCGAGCCGGTGAAGGAAATATGATTGATGCCAGCGTGCCCGGCCAGCGCCGCGCCGGCCTCCAGCCCGAGGCCGCAGACCACGTTCAGCGCACCGGCCGGCAGGCCCGCCTCCAGCGCCAGCGCGGCGATGCGCAGCGGCGTCAAGCAGGCGTCTTCGGCCGGTTTGACGACGCAGGCATTGCCGGCGGCCAGCGCGCCACCGACCGAGCGGCCGAAGATCTGCGCCGGGTAGTTCCACGGAATGATGTGGCCGGTGACGCCATGTGGCACGCGCACCGCCAGCACAGTCGAGCCCTGCGCATAGGGAATGGTTTCGCCGTGCAGCTTGTCGGCCGCGCCGCCGTAGTACTCGAAGTAGCGCGCACAGGCCGTGATGTCGGCCTGTGCCTGCTGGATCGGCTTGCCGGTGTCGCGGCACTCCAGCTCCGCCAGCGCAGCGTGCTGCTGCAGGATCAGGCTGGAGAGCCGCAGCAGGATGCGACCGCGCCCGGTGGCCGTGGTGCGGCCCCAGTCACCGTGGAAAGCGGCGCGTGCGGCCGCCACGGCGGCGTCCACGTCGCGCGCGTCGCTGCGCGGCAGGGTCGTGAAAACTTCGCCGTCGGACGGGTCGAGCACGTCGATGGTGCGTCCCGAGACAGCGGCGCAGTGCTCGCCGGCGATGAGATTGCGCTGTGGTTCGATCGGCTTCATGGTGTACTTCCCAACATCAAAAAAGGCAGTGAAAGGGGGCCGTGGTCCGGTGCTTACTTCGGCCCGAAGCCTGGTGCGGCAGAGGGTGATGGCGATGGCGATGGATTCACGCTGGCGATCTTCGGCGGATAGACCATGTCGCGCAACGCCAGACTGATGCTGGGCACGTAGGTGACGAGCATCAGGCAGCCGATGATCACGAGCACGAAGGGCAGCAGCTGCCTGACGATCTGGTCCAGCGAAATCCTGGCTACCGTGCAGGCCGCAAACAGGTTGACACCGAACGGCGGGGTGATCATGCCCAGCGCCAGATTGACCACCATGATGGTGCCGAAGTGCACCGGGTCGACGCCGAAGTGGCGCGCCACGGGCACCAGAATAGGCGCCAGCACGATGATGGCGGCCGAGGTCTCAATGAACATGCCGATGACGAACAGCGCCGCGTTGACGCCCAGCAGAAACCAGGTCGGCGACTTCAGCACCTCGGTCAGCCAGGCGCCCAGCGCCTCCGGCACACCGGCGCGGGTGATCAGGAAGGCGAACAGCCCGGCGTTGGCGATGATGAACATGATGATCGCGCTGGAGATCACCGACTTGCGAAAGACCGCCACCAGGTCCTTGAGTTCAAGTTCGCGGTGAATGATCAGCCCCACCGTCAGCGCATAGAACACCGCCACCACCGACGCCTCGGTGGGCGTGAAGATGCCGCCGTAGATGCCACCCAGGATGATGACCGGCATCAACAGTGCCCAGCCCGCCTTGACTGTGGCGACGCGCACCGGCAAGCGGCCGTCGCCGTCGCGCTTGCCCCAGCCCTTGAAGCGGCAATACAGGTGCACAAACAGCATCAGTGCGCCGCCGATCAACAGACCCGGCCCGAAACCGGCGATGAACAGTTCGCCGATGGACACCTCGGCCGAGACGCCGAACAGGATCATCGGGATCGATGGCGGGATGATCACGCCGAGCTCGGCCGCGGTCGCCTGCAGTGCGGCGGCGTAGCTGGTCGGGTAGCCGTGCTTGATCAGCGCGGGGATCAGGATGGAGCCGATGGCGAAGGTCGTGGCCACCGACGAGCCCGACACGGCGGCGAAGATCATGCAGGTGAGCACACAGGTCATCGGCAGACCCCCTTGCACACCGCCGACCAGCGACTTGGCGAACTCCACCAGCCGCCGCGAGATACCGCCGGTCTCCATCAGGTTGCCGGCCAGGATGAAGAAGGGCACCGCCGCCAGCGGAAACTTGTCGATCGCGGTGAACATCTCTTTGGGCGCGAGCACCAGCTTGTCCGCGTCGAACAGTGCCAGCCCCAGCATCGCCGAGCCGCCGATGGACACAGCGATGGAGACGCTCAGCGCAAACGCGAGCACCATCGAGATCAATAAGGTAAAGGACATGGCTGGCTCCTACTGGGCGTTCTCGAGTTCTTCGTTCATCGGGTCGATGTGCTGGGCCAGCACCGCCAACACGGCCAGGGCCGCGCCGACGGGCAGCGCCGCATAGGCCCAGGCCATTGACAGATCCATGCTGGCAAAAGTCTGGAAGCGCACCCGCCAGGCGAGTTCGATACCGAACCACAACAGCGCGGCGAGAAAAGCCAGCGAGACCGCCGTGATCAGGGATCGCACCGCGTCACGCCACCAGCCGCGCGATACGCGCAGCATCAGGTCCACCGACACCAGCGCGCCACGGCGAAACGCCACCACCACACCCAGCATCACGCACCAGATCAGCAGGCGCCGCATCGCCTCCTCGGTCCAGGTTGAGGGTTGCGACAGCACAAACCGCGCGACCACCTGCCACATCCCGAGGCAGCAGATCACCGCCAGCAGCAGGCAGGCGATATTCAACGTAAAGTGGGTGGTCCGCCGGTCCAGGGCGAGCACGCCCGCCCGCAGGGCCGCGGTGGCGCTGGCCGCCCGGCGCTGGCTTGCCACGGGCATGGCCAGGCCGGGAATTGACGGCGGTGTCATGCTTATTTCACCGCCTGGATCGCGGCGATGCGCTCGGCACCGAACTCCTTGGCGAAGCTGGCGTAGGCAGGTACCACGGCCTTGCGGAAGCTGTCGCCGTCAACCTTTTCCACCACCTGCATGCCGTCTTTCTTCAATTGGGCGATGCCGCTGGCTTCGTCGTCGTTGACGCGTTTGCGTTGCGCCACGGTGGCTTTCTGCGCTGCCGCGACGAAGATCTTCCGATCGGCCTCGGACAACTTGTCCCAGACTTTAGGCGACAGGATCAGCACCGCCGGCGAGTAGACGTGGCCCGTCAGCGAGAGGTATTTTTGCACCTGCGCGAACTTGGAGGAAAGGATCACGGGAATGGGGTTCTCCTGGCCGTCCACCGTACCCTGCTGCAGCGCCGTGAACAGCTCGGGGAAGGCCATCGGCGTGGGCAGCAGGCCAAAGGTCTTGTAGCCATCCATGTGCACCTTGTTCTCCATGGTGCGCACCTTCAGGCCGCTGGCGTCGCTGGCCTGCATGATGGGCCGCTTGTTGTTGGTCATGTGACGAAAGCCGTTCTCGGTCCAGGCCAGACCGATCAGGCCCTTGGTCTGCATCTTCTTCAACAGGTCCTGGCCAATCGGGCCGTCCATCACCTTGCGGGCGTGGTCGTAGTCGCGAAACAGGAAGGGGATGTCCACGATCCGCGTGTCGGGCACGAAGTTGCCCAAGGGACCGGTCGAGGTATTGACCATGTCCTGGGTGCCGAGCTGCACCGATTCAATCATTTCGCGCTCGCCGCCGAGTGCGGAGTTGGGAAAATGCTGGCATTTGTAGCGCTCTTTCGTGCCCTTCTCGATCTCGTCGCAGAAGGTCGTCGCGCCGACGCCATAATGCGAGTCCTTGGGCGGCGTGTAGCCGATCTTCAGGATGGTCTGGGCACCGGCGCTGCCGGCAAGCGCCATCAGGGTGGTGAGGGTAGCCAGGGTGGCGCGTGGGAAGCTGGAACGTTTAGTCATGTTTGTCTCCATGTGTAAAAGGCATGCGGGAACCAAGGGGAGCCCGCCGCGCCGCTCTGTGGCCGCGTCAACCGGGCGGGGAACGCGAAAACTCAGGTGATGCGGCGGATGCTGTCGGCGATCTCGTCGCGCTCGAATACTTTTTTCCAGTCGTCGCGCATCAGGCGCGGCTTGCCGAAGGTGATGGCCTTGTTGCAGGCATCGGAGAACTGGCCAGGAATCTCCTTGAAGATCACGGCCGCCAGGATGGTCATGTGGCCGAGCAGAAAGTCGCGCGCGGCATCCTTGGGCACACCGCGCGCCACCACCTCGTCCATCGCTTCGCGCATCACGTCGAGCAGGGTGGCGCAGACGGTCTCGGACAGGCCGGGCTCCAGCAAGGCCATCTGGTCGACCGTGAGACGATAGGAGCGCAGGATGGGCTGGTAGATCACCTTGGCCACCGCCTCGCCGAGTTCGAAGTCGGCGTCCGTGCCCTGCATCAGCGCACTGACGATGGACTGCTTGGCATGGGCGCCACCAAAAAAGTCGCGCCGCGCTTCAGCCGTGCTTTCGTCGTTGAAGATGGGCGGGTGGCATGGGTGGGCGACGAAGTAGACCAGGTCCGGCCGGTTCGGCAGGTGGCCGGCGAAGGGTGCGGCGGCGTCCAGCGTGATCACCATCGTGCCGGGCTGCAGCATGGGCGAGATTTCGGCCGCTACCTTGCCGATCAGGGTGTCGGGGACCGCGAGGATGACGACATTGGCACCGTCCAGCGCAGCATCGACGGGCATGCATTCAATGCCCAACTCGTCTTTCAGTCGCTGGCGGCCGGTGGCGCCGACTTCGACATGGCGCACCCGGTAGTCCGAGCCCTGCAGGTTTTTAGCCAGTCGGCAGCCCATTTTCCCGCCAGCGCCGAAGAGCGCGATGGTTGTATTCATTTTCAAACTCCAGGTTATATCGCGTGAAAGCACGCCTCTTTTTATGAGGCGTGCGCTGATGTGGTGTGATGGTATGATGAGTACATCAGTCGGTCAACATGGGAGAAACCCGCATATCTGGCGGAGGTCAGATGTTTACTGATGGCGTGTGTGGCGCGGGCGCGATGGTGCTGGCCGCCGTGTTGCTAACGCCGGCACTGGCGGCAGATCACACCCTGGATCAAGTCCGTGGGCCGGCAGCGTCAGGCCGCTGTTGGGGCCTGGAGCGCCTGGTCAATCGCCTCGTGCAGGTGCTGCAGGCCAAACGAAACATCGGTGAACACACCGTTGACATAAAACCCCGGCGTCGAACGCAGACCCAGATGCTGGCCGCTTTGCATGTGCTCCTGCACGCGCTGCAGGTAGAGGTGGTCTTTCATCTCGTTTTGGTAGCGGACCAGGTCCAGCTCCAGTTGGCGGGCGTAATCGAGCAGGTGTGTTTCCTTCAGGTGCTGCTGGTGTTCGAACAGGAGGTCGTAATAGGGCCAGAACTGGCCCTGGGCCGCGGCCGCTTCGGCGGCTTCGGCCGCCAGTTCGGCATCGGGATGGGCCGGGCGCTGCGGGTAGTGACGATAGACAAAACGCAGTTGCGGGCCGAAATGCGCGAGCATGATTTTCACCGCGGTATGCGCCTGCGCGCAGGACGGGCATTGAAAG
>JAUSFB010000008.1 GCA_030651575.1 Phaeospirillum sp. | reverse complement strand
CTTGATGTGGAAAATGGCTCTGCCGGCTCGGCACTGGTGCGGCTTTCGGCGGACAACCAGCCGAAGCTTTTTGGCGAAACGAGAGTACTTACACCGCTCGGCGCGAGAGTTACGGGCGCGCTTTTGGCGCAAGAAATAGAGCGGGCGGCCGCGGCGGCTATCCGCAATGCCGGCGAGGTGGCGGCGCGTATCAGACTGCATCCTAAAACAGCTTCGCTCGGCGAGGTCAGCGCCGTTGCCGTCTTTTTGGCGCCGCCGTGGGGCACACCCAATCTCGAGAGCGGCCGGCCCGACTTTATGCCCGAAATGTCGCAGTATGTGCAAAACGAGCTCGGCACTACGTTCGAGGACATCCTCGTGTCTTTTTATACTTCCGCCGGGGCCTCAGCGTTTGGCACGCGGGCGCTCTTTGCCCCCGAGCCTTGCTTAGTCTGCAGTATTACCGGCGAGGTGTCCGAGCTGATGCGCATGGACGGCCAGCGGGTGCAGGCGCACGCGACTATCCCCACCGGACTCCACGCGCTCCTGCGCACCCTGCAAACGCATGGCGGATTGTCCGAAGCGGAGGCGCGGTCGGCAACAAAACTGCCTTTTAATTCCACGCACCCGGCCAAAGAAGCTTTCCGCTCCGCGGCGTCGGAATTCTCGGCGCATTTTAAGGACGCGGCCAGAGAGCTCCTCGGCCCCGGCGATATCCTGCGCGTGCGGGTTATCGCCCAGGAGCCCGCGGGCGAGTGGTTTGCGCAAGCCCTTTCAGTAGACGAGTCTCTCGGCGAGCTCTTCCCCGACGGGGGAGAGGTCCGCGCGCTCCGGTCGCACCACCTTGCTCCGCATATCGAAGCCCGCGCCGAGGCTCCCGACCTCATGCTGATGCTCGACACGCTGTTTGTCGACAGTCATTTTAATAACTAGCTAATCAGGTATACTAAAAGACATGCGCGACATCCGCACTTCGCACGAAGAGGCAGGCGACCGGTCAATCCGCAATATCCCTTTAGGCCGGGCCGCGCGCAGGTCTATGGCCGAGAGCCCCGCGGAACCGCCTTACCGCCGGAAGCGCCACGCGCCCAAAAGCTTTTGGCTTATAGCGCTCGCTGTGGTGGTTATCTGCGCGGTCTTCGGCCTTCTGCTTTCGACCGTATTCGCGGGCGCGACCATTACCGTCTATCCGCGCGTCGAAACCGTAACTCTGCCGGCTACTTTGCAGGCGCGGCCTAACGCGCCGATAGGCGTCCTTTCGTACAAGCAAGTCAGTGTAACCCGCTCCGCGAGCCTCTCCGTGCCGGCGCAAGGCACGCAACACGTGTCGCGCCCGGCGACCGGCGTCATTACCGTCAAAAACTCTTATAACTCGGCAAGCCAGCGCCTGATAGCCAACACCCGCTTCGAGGCGCCCGACGGCAAGATTTACCGCATCCGCGACTCGGTCACCGTGCCGGGAGCTACCGGCGCCGGCGCCACGCTTACACCCGGCACGGTCAGCACCACCGCGTACGCCGACTCGCCCGGCCCCGGCTACAACAAACCGGCGGGAACGACTTTTACCATACCCGGTTTTAAAGGCGACCCGCGCTACGCCAAGTTCTCCGCGCTCTCTGAAGGCGCTCTAGCGGGAGGCTTTATCGGCGATGAGCCGGCGGTGGCCGCGGCCGACCTCTCCGCCGCCAAAACCTCTTTACAGCAAAAGCTTGACGCCGATGTGCGGAGCGCCGTGGCGAGCCAGATCCCCGAAGGGTATAGTTCCGTGTTAGGAGCGCTCGATGTGTCGTTTGCAGACCTGGTGCAAACGCCCGGCGCTGATAAGACCGCCACCTTAACGGAGAACGCTACCGCGAGCGGCATTATCATCCGGCAGAGCGACTTGGCGAGCGTTGTCGCCAAAATGGAGGTAGACCGCTACCAGGGAGAGGCGGTGCTCTTTGGCGATGCCGCGGCTGTGGAAGTGTCGCTTGCAACCACCAGTAAGCGCTCTGCTGACGGCGCCATTACGCTGGCGCTTAA
>JAUSFB010000003.1 GCA_030651575.1 Phaeospirillum sp. | reverse complement strand
GCCGCCGCCCTCGGCCTCTCCCGCAGCCAGGTCACCCGCCTGTGCTGGCAGGGCGAGCTGCGGGCCTGGCGCCACGGACGCGCCTGGGTGATCCCCGAGGGGGCGCTCGCCGAGTACCGGGCGCGCTGCATACGGCTCGCCGCGGAGCGCGCGGGGATGGTGGGGCGACCGCGGAAGGTGACCGTAGGTCGTTGACTGTCTGCAATTGCAGACACCGCCCCAGACGCGCAAACACCCCTTGACACCCTGATACCAACCTGGTATCATATGGATACCAAATCACTCTACGCTCACCCGCCCCGCGCTGAGCGCGACTTCCCCGAGTGCTTCCCGTAGCTCGCCGAGTAGCCCCGCCCCACCGACACCCGGGGCCGGCGCTCCCGGCCCCACCGACTGAGAGGAGATGATGATGATGGGACAGACTATCACGATCTTGCCGCAGCAGGTCAGTGAACTCCTGGCGCTGACCGACGGGGTTAATGCCAGCTCCTGCAATCTGCCGCCGCCGCACCTGCCCGGCCAGGACACCCTGTGGGAGCGGTGGGTAGACACCTTTTCTCGGGCGGGCGGCTACCTCGGTTGCCGGGTGCCGGGCGGAGAGTTCATCGCGTACAAGCTCTCCCTCGATGGTCAGCCGTACACGCTGGTGCTTTTCTCCTGGACGCAGGGCGGCTTCGACGGCGCCGCGCTGGTGGACGGGCACCCGGCGGACATGGAGGGGGCGGCGCAGATGTGGCTCGGAGAGACGACGCTTTCCGAGCACGACTCCTTCCACCCCATCCACGAAATCCTCGTCACAGACACCGCCTGACCCGCACGCACCACGGGGCCGGTACTCCCGGCCCCACCACCGAGAGGCCCCCATGCCACAGATCGGGTTCCGCATATCCGACGAGCTGGCCGCGCTGATCGACGCGCGCGCAGCCAGCCTCGGTACGGAGCGCCAGGACGCGCTCCGTACCGACCTGCACGAACTGTACGGCGCCCTGGCGCTCGCGCCGGGGAGCATCGCCGAGAGCGTCCGCGCCCATCGCCAGGGGGTTTACGGCCTGGTGATGCAGGCCGACCGGATACTGACGTTTGGGCGCCGTGCCCTGCGAGACCGGCTGTCCCCGGCGGAGGTGGCCCTGGTCGCCGACCACGCCACCGGCACGTGGTACGACGAGAGCACCACACCCTGGCTCGCCTTCGGCGTATCCGAGAGTATCCGGCTCGACGGCCTGGCCGAGAAGTGGGACGTGGATGGCCCCGCCCTCGTGGCGAAGCTGGGAGCGCTGGACTACGGCGCCTGCTGGGCGCTCGTTGACGCGTGCCAGCGTTTCTGGGCGCGCGTCAAGGGCGGCGAGCAGCTCGACCCGCGCCGGCTGCTGGAGGAGAGCCAGTGAGACGGCAGCTTGCACGGGTCCCGCGTGCCAACGCCGAGGAGGTCGAGGAGGTAGAAGCCATCCTCGGCCGGCTTCAGGACGCGATGGCCCGCCGGGAACACCTCGCGCCGGACGAGTGGATTACCATCGAGGGTGTGGAGTTCAGCCACGCCACCCTCGCGCGCTTGGCGAGGCTCGGGCCGAACCAGCTGCTCCGGATTGGCTGCGAGGTGTGTGCGATCCGCAGGCAGCTTCTCACGGAGGCCGAGTAGATGCACCTGACCGCTATCTACAAGCTCCGCGCCACCAACCATGACCGCGCGCTACTCGCTACCGCCCTCGCCCGCTGGCGGGACGGCTACGCGCAGGCGATGGCCCAGATGCCGCCGGACGTGCTCCTGCCCCTCGTACGGCAGTGGACGGGCAAGGACGGCAAAGAGCGTTGGGGCGTGGACGCGCCCCAGCTCGACAC
>JAUSFB010000001.1 GCA_030651575.1 Phaeospirillum sp. | reverse complement strand
ATCGCCCCGAACGCGGTGGCGAGTGCGCCGCCGGCTACGCCTGCCCCTACGCCGATCCGCGCCACACTGGAGGCGAGACTGCCCATGCTCTGCGCCGCGCTGTGGGCCGCCGCCTGCGCGCGCCCGAGGTGCCGCGCCGCGTCGGTGCTGGCCCGACCCATCGCCGCCGCGAATGACTGCGCCTGCCGCCCTGCCGCGGCGGCGGCCGTGCCGCTGCTCTTGAGCGCCGTGCGGCTCTGCGCGCTGCTGGCCGCTGCGACGGTCGCCATGCCCTTCGCCGCTGCCGCCACCTGCTGGAGGTGCGTCTGCGCCGTACGCGTGGCCGCCGCCGTCTGGTCGCGGGCGCTGATGATGTACTCGAGCCGCTTCTCCGCCACCGGCTACCTCCCCGCCACCTCACGCTGTACCCGGGCCCGGAACGCCGCCGCACTCTCCCGACCGATCGCACCCCCACCCGGCTTCTCCGCGTCGGCCTGCGCCCGTGCCCGTGCCCGGTCCAGCGCCGCGAACGCCTGGAGCACCCACGGGTTCTGCCCGCCGCGTCCGCGCCACTTGCGCGTGGGTGGGATGTGCCGCTCCGTCCAGTCCAGCCACGCCGCCGCCAGCTCGCTGAACAGGAGCCCCGTGAGCGGCGTGTTCTTGTGGAGCCACTGATAGCCCGCCTCTTCCAGGTCGGCTATCAGGCCGCGGAGTTTCCCGCGTCGGGCTCCTGCAGACCGCACACCCCGAGGCACTCCTCTACAATCCAGTTCCATACCTCGGGCGTGAACCGGAGCCGCAGGAACTCAGCGCCGCGTTCCGAGAGCTTCGTGCTGGGTCGCGTCTCTTCAACGACCGTTTCTGTCGCCGGGCCTTCGACCGAGTAGCGGGCTGCCTTCTCGCGGCGGATGGTCCAATCCACCACGCAGGAGCGCACGAGCTGCTCCTGCCACTTCCGCAGCTCGTCGGGGTCGGGACTGTCCGCAGCCGTGAGCCGCATCCCTGCCGCCTGAAAAGCGAGGTAGGCGGCATGGTCCATCGGCCGGACGGTGACGGAGCACTCCTGCCCCGCCACCGTGAAAGGGATCTCCTTCGACGGCAGGTCCGCCGCGAAAAACGCTGTGAAGTCCGGCATGAGCTGCTCCTTTCTGCCAGGAAGGATCGCGCGGCGGGTGCTACGCGATGGTGAACGCCTTCGCGATGAAGGGCGTGGTGAAGGTCGCCAGGCCGTCCACCGTGCCCGCGAACCGCTCGGAGCCGAACTTGGCGCCGGTGGCGGTCAGCGTGATGGTGTTGGGGGTCATGCCCCCCACGATGTCGGTGCAGGTCAGCACCAGGCTGAAGTCAGCGATTGTGGTGGCCTGGAGGTCGAGGGTGCACCGCTTGAGCCGGGTCACCTCGCCGGTGATGACTTCGTTGCCCTCGGTCTGGTACTTCCAGCCGCGCTTGAAGGTGGACGGGGCGGTGCCGGCAATGACGGACGTCACCTCCACGCTGTGATCGACGTTGAACCGGAAACCGATGGCCTCGTCAGCCGCACCGCCGCGCGTCAGCACCGCCTCATAGGCGTGCATCGGCGTCTCGGTGAGGTGCGCCATCGCAATCGTGGCAAGGTCTGTGATGAGCCCGCCGGCTCCGGACAACGTCGCCTGGAGCAGCCCGCCCGCTTCCAGGTTGATATCCATGCTCTGGACTTTGCAGTCCTGCACCTGGAACCCGTAGTCCGTGCCGCTGTCGAAGTTCATCCCGAACTCCCAGGTGAGCCACGGGAGCGCGCCAGTGGTGCGTTTCCCGAGGTTCAGCACCGCGAGCGTCTGCACGGCGGTCACGTTGACGGAGTAATTCACCACCGCCACGCCGGGCTTGAGGAACTTCGCGGCCTCGGAGCCGATGTTGTAGATGCTCGTCATGCCGCTGTCTGTGGTCATGTCGAACGTCACGAGCCCCGGACTCGTGGCCGGCGTCACGGCCGTGCCGTAGACGCTCTGGGAGCTGTAGCGGCAGGAGAGATGTCTCCCGGAGACAGGTTCGTTAGCGGCAGCCATGCGGGGGCCTCCAGAAAGCAGCGAGGGCGCCCCGTGCGGGGCGCCCTCTTAGGCGTGAAACGAATTGTGGTGGTGGTTACTCGGGCGGGGCGTCGGCCCGTACGGGCTGCGGCTGGCCGTGTTCATC
>JAUSFB010000079.1 GCA_030651575.1 Phaeospirillum sp. | reverse complement strand
CGTATCCGCCCCGGCACCGCCCGACAGGGCGTCGTCGCCGGCTCCGCCGGTCAGGGTATCGTTACCCGCGCCGCCCTCAAGGTTCACCCCGGTCGTACCGGTGGTGAACAGATGATCGGCGCCGGCATTGCCGGTGACGGCCTCCAGGTTGGCAGCCCCCAGATCCAGCACCATGCCCCGCGCATCCGCCACGAAGGCCACGTCGTAGCCGTCGCCACCATCGACGACCGTGTCCTCGACATCAATGAACAGCACGTCGTGTCCGGCCCCGCCGCGCAGGACGTCTGCCCCGGTACCGCCTACCAGCCAGTCCATTCCGGCGCCGCCGGTCAGGGTATCATTCCCGGCCCCGCCACCCAGTAATACATCCATGGCGGTTCCCGCCGATAGGGTGTCATTGCCGGATACGCCGATGGCCCCGCTCAGGCCATTGACACCAAGGTCAAGTACATGGCTTTGACCGTCAGCCAACTGCCAGACCTTGCTGCCATCCTCGGCGTTGATCTCCAGATTGCCCGATCCGTCGGTACTCTGCCGCCAGCCATAGGTGGAATAGAGAAAGCCGACATCGCCAACCTTGCCGGTGCTGCCATCGGCTCTGGTGAACTGGGCAATGCTGGAGACGATGCTGTCGTACGGACGCGTGGTCCCGGCATCGGCCACCACCGGGATGCCGGTCAGGTTGATTGAGGTGATGCCAAGCTCGGACAAAGTCTTCATTTCACCAGGATCGGAGACGCCGTCCTGGTTCAGGTCCTGCCAGACCTTGAATTCCGACCAGCGGGCATCGCTGGCGTCAAGCTTGCCGTCGTGATTGGTGTCGAAGGCGATCCGCGCCGCCTCCAGGTCCGAAGTCGAGCCCGGCGCCCAGTTGGTCAGCACGAACTCGTCGGCGCTGGCGACCTTGCCATCCATCCCCAGATCGATGACCAGGATGCCATCATCCGGCTTGACCCAGCCGGTATTCTCCTTGAAGCCGTCCTTGTCGATGTCGAAGAAGACATTCGACTGGTCCAGCGAGGTCAGGCTGATGCCGTCGCCGTTGAGATCGAGGACAAGGGGAGGGCCGGCGCTGACAAGATCGAAGTCACCGCTACCTTCGAATCTCGGGGCATGGAAGAACTGCCACGTCGCATTCGCGGTACCATCATAAAGAGATTCCCCCGCGCTCTGCCCTGCATAGAATGAAAAATATCCAACTCGTTGAGCTAAAATAGGATTTTCGGTGGCCGCCAGGGTTGCTGCAGCTGCAGCAACTGCCGTCGCACCGCCTGCAAAATCAGCTGCCACCGACCGCAAAAATCCATTAAAATCACTAGAACTTAAATAATTCAGCCCCACCGAGGCCCCGTCACCAGCCCACCCAAGGCCAGCGCCAAGCAAACTAGCTGAAGTCTGAAGCGCAGTATAAAATGTGTTTAAGTTAGAGAATATTCCGCGCGTCGATTCGGCGACTTGATCATTTTGATATGACGAAGTTGATTGCAGATTGGCTGGGGACAAAACTGTCAAATATGGGTCATCCCCTGCGTATCCGCCCCCGACTTGAGAATAATTATACATCACCTTTCCTCCTGCGAGTGGTGAGAATTCTTAATGTGTCGAGTATTGCCTCAGATAAAAACATCATTATTGCGATGGAGACATAAAGCGCATTCATCCTCACGGAAATATTCGGCAGCAATGCAAACGCACATATTGAGAGAAAAATCATAAATAGCGCGTTGTTCATTGGATTGCCGCCATCAGACAGTCCTGATTTTCCAAATGCCGTAATTATTGCGATGGCATATATTAAGCTTATGGCAAGTACAAATAGCAGCACAATGGCCGCACACCCAGTTGCTATTCCATTGTCGTTGGCAACTCTTTGCATAGACTGCGATATGTACGCAATATCTATACTCAATGATTCACAGCCAAGGCAGCGCCCCCCTGCAAACATACCTACAGCCACGTATACGCATATCGATTGCAGCGCATACACCGCCAGGAATACGCTATTGAACCTGCCCATGCTTTATTCCCAATTTATATACTCTGCCTCACAAATTATTTCAGATTCTGTCATTCATGATAAAGTTTAATTCATCTCTACCACTCCATCACAGCCAGCCCCTTGCCGTCCGGCGCAGGCTGCAAGGCCTTGACCTTACGGTCAGCAAAGGTGCGAGCCTTGACCTCCTTGAGCGCCACCTCGGCGCCGCCAAATGGGGCGACGACATCGATGATCCAGGCCTCGTCACCGCTCTTCCAATCGGCCGGGCGCAAGCGCAATTGCGGCTGGGTCATCCGCGCAGCCGCCTCAGACCCAAGAAAGGCCCAGGAGACGAAGGCAAAGGGCCGCCCTTCGCGCCGGACCAGACTGCACTGCCCCAGCATCAGCGGTGGCATTACCAGCCATTCCAGGTCCGTGAGGAACAGGTACTTATGCGGCGGCGATGCCGCCATCAATGCCACCACATCGGCGAATACCTGCGCTTGGATGGGAGAGGGACCGGCCAGAGGCCGGGGCGGCTCCATGGCAGCGATGGCGACTGATTCAGGCTCGTCCCCAGTCACGATGGCGGAGCCCTCTCCGGTGTCGTTCGCCTTCGCTGGGGCGCTTTTCCGAGACATGATATTAAGCTCCTAAGATTGGAAGGCGTGACGACAGTATGCGCGACGCCTTCTACTTGCCGTCTGGACCGGCGCGCCCGCGCCCGACTCACCGGCAACCTGCGCCGCCGCCGTATCGTCTTTCATGAAGCCCCCCTTCGGCCACAGCCTGCGCTGTCGCCACCGAATTCTTCCCCGTCATGATCGCCCCCCCCCGACTTCAGATTCCCCATCCCACCCTCAGGGAAACACCTGACACTAGAAAACTGCATGCAGCGAGTCAATCCAGCCTATTCGACATATGGTTGCCATATGACTGCTGACTATCGAATTGGATGTATACCGCTCGGCATATTGCCGAATGCGTGTTTCGTCTCTAGCGTAAAGCCCGCCCACGTTGACAATGGCGTTCGCGAGGTAAGGTCAGGGGATTTCGTGGCGGAAGAGATCACCTTGCCGGACGGAGCCGAAG
>JAUSFB010000078.1 GCA_030651575.1 Phaeospirillum sp. | reverse complement strand
CTCCGAGATGAACTCGTGGGCGCCGGAGGTCTTGGCGGCGGCGATCACCCGGTCGAGCGGAATCGAGGGATCGGAGAGCGCGATATTGTCCTTGATGCTGCGGTTGAACAGCCAGTTCTCCTGCAGCACCACCCCGATCTGGCGGCGCAGCCAAGCGGGATCCACGGCGGCCAGATCGAAGCCGTCGATCTGCACGCGGCCGGATTCCGGCAGATACAGCCGCTGGATCAGCCGGGTCAGGGTGCTCTTGCCCGACCCCGAGGGGCCGACCACGCCGACCACCTGACCGGGGGCGATGGTGAGGCAGATGCCTTTCAGCACCGGCGGCCGGTCGGGGCGATAGCGGAACACCACATCGGTAAAGGCGACCTCGCCCTTGATGGCGGGCAACGCGCCCTTGCCGCTGGTGGACTTGCCTTCCGGCACCGCGTTGAGGATGTCGCCCAGGCGGTCGACGCTGATGCGGACCTGCTGGAAGTCCTGCCATAGCTGGGCGAGGCGCAGGATCGGCTGGCTGACCCGGCCCGCCAGCATGTTGAAGGCCACCAACTGGCCGATGGTGAGGTCGCCGTCCATCACCAGCTTGGCCCCGAACCACAGGGTGAGGGCGGTGGTGACCTTCTGGATGGTCTGGACGCCCTGGCTCGCCGCCGAGCCGAAATTGGCCGCCTGGAACGAGGTCTGGACATAGGCCGCCAGCTGCTCGTCCCATTTGCGCTGCATCTGGGGTTCGACCGCCAGCGCCTTGACCGTCTCCATCCCGCTGCAAGCCTCCACCAGCAGCGCCTGATTCTCGGCGCCGCGCTTGAACTTCTCCTCGGTGAGGCTTTTCAGCACCGGCGAGGCCAGCAGCGACAGCACCACATAGAACGGCAGCGACCCCACCACGATCCAGGCCAGGATCGGGGCGTACCAGAACATCACCGCGAAGAACACCACGGTGAAGCCGAGATCGATCACCAGGGTCAGCGCCGAGCCGGTGAGGAAGGACCTTATATTCTCCAGCTCCCTGACCCGCGCCACCGTGTCGCCCACCCGCCTGGCGCCGTGATAGGCGATGGGCAGGCTCATGAGATGGCGAAACAGCCGCGAGCCCAATTCGACATCGATGCGGTTGGTGGTGTGGGAAAACACATAGGTGCGCAGGTACCCGAGAACCACCTCGAACAGGCTCACCGCGATCAGGGCGAAGATCAGCACGTCGAGCGAGGTGACGGCGCGGTGGACCAGCACCTTGTCGGTCACCACCTGGAAGAACAGCGGGCTGATCAGCCCGAACAGCTGGAGGAAGAACGAGGCCAGCAGCACCTCCCCGAACAGCTTGCGGTACTTGACCACCGCCGGGATGAACCAGGTCAGGTCGAACCGGGTTCCCATGGCCGCCAGTTGCGCCCGGGTGGCCAGCAGCACCAGCCGCCCGTCCCAGCGGGAGTTGAGGTCCTCGGCGCTGACCTGCTCCGCCCGGCCGATCAGCGGGTCATGGATGATGGCCTGACCGCCCTCGACCTTGGCCAGGATGAACCAGCCGCCATCATGCCGCCGGGCGATGGCGGGAAGAGGGGTCGCGGACAGCTTCTCGAAGTTTGAGTCGACACCACTGGCCTTGAACCCGACCTCCCTGGCATAGCGGATCAGGTCGATCTCGCCCACAACCAAACCGGGAGCGCCGTGGCGATGGCGAAGGGCCTCGTAGTCGGCCGGTTTCTCGAACAGCTTCGCCAATAAGGCGAGGCAGACGAGGCCGGTATCGGGTGGGGGCGGAGGCTCGGTTTCGTCCGGTATGTCAGCTCTATCCGCCACGAAACCCCACAATTCCGCCAGCTATCGCCCGTTTTATAGACTGCGATCCACACCTTAGGCGCGGAACACGTATTCAGCAAGAGCATAAGCAAACCGCTCTCAAACGTATAATTTATAATAATTCAACAACTATATGCCGAATAGCTGGGCTTGACAGGTTTCGGTCAGATTTCTATCGTCAGGTGTTTCCCTGAGTGGGGAGGCGGGGGTCAGGTCATGGCCGCGAAGAACTCGACGTCGGTGGCTCGGGCTGCCGCCGAATGGGTTGGAGTTGCCGAGAGTCCGGCGAGCGCACACAGGTTACCGCGAAGATTCGTTCAGAGCCGGCGGGGAGCGTTATGTGCAAGTATCCCTTGATCGCGAGCCGACAGCCTTTGAATAGGTCGCGGCCGGTTCGACAAATTTACCGTAATTCTTCAAGGAGTTAGGCCATGTCTCGGAAAAATGCCCAAGCCAAGGTGGAAACCAGCAGCGGGAGCGCTGCCGTCGCAAATCAAGACGTGCCCGAATCACCGGCTATCGCGGCCACGGAGCCGTCACGGCCGCAAGCCGGTCCTTCCTCCATCCAGGCGCAGGTGTTCGCCGATGTGGTGGCGCTGATGGCGGCATCGCCACCGCACAAGCACCTCTTCCTGACCGATCTCGAGTGGCTGGTGATGCCGCCGCTGGTGCTGGGGCAATGCAGTCTGGTGCGGCGCGAGGGGCGGCCCTTCGCCTTTGTCTCCTGGGCCTTTCTTGGCCCCGAGGCGGCGGCGCGCATGACACAGCCGCAATTGCGGTTGCGCCCGGGCGACTGGAAGAGCGGTGACGAGGCCTGGATCATTGATGTGGTGGCGCCGTTCGGCGGCGGTGAGGTGGCATTGAAGGAAGTCAAAGCCCGCACCTTCGCGGATCGCAAGGTCAAGGCGTTGCAGCCGGCGCCGGACGGCAAGGGGCTGGCCGTGGTGGAGTGGTAACCATGAATTGAAATTTGTCACGAATGGCAGGAATCTGAAATGATGGGTGAGGAAAAATATACTTATTGGGAATAAAGCATGGGCAAGTTTAATGGCGTATTCCTAGCATGGTATGTGCTGCAATCGATATGCGCGTATCTTATTGTAAATATATTCGCAGATGGAGCCTGTCTTGGCTGCGAATCATTGAATATATATATTCCGTACATATCTAAGTCTATACAAAGAATAGCTGGCGATAACGGAATTGTATTTGGCTGTTCCGCTGTTGTGGTGTTATTTGAGTTTATTGCAAGCTTAGCATATGGAATTGTGGTTATTTTAATATTTGGAAAATCAGGATTGTCTGATGGCGGCGACCCAACGAATAACGCGCTATTTATGATTATTCTCTAAATATGTGCCTTTATGTTGCTGCCACATATCTCCGTGAAGATGAACACGCTTTATGTGTCCATCGCAATAATGATGTTTTTATCTGAGGCAATGCTTGACACATTAAGGATTGTCATCATTCGCAGGGGGGGGGGATGTATATTGCCGGTTATTTTATTGATGTTATTGCTGCGGCAGCATCTAGTTCTGCAGATAGTCTGCGCTGGGATATTATCTGACAGTGGCGATAAAATGTCCTGACATTCAATCTGTGTTGACGGGGTGGACTATGCTGCAAGCAAGCGCTGACAATACATCGATGGAAATGAAAGACAGCTATATTGCAAGGGTATCTATATTAATAGTATCTGCCACAATTATTTTGGTGCCGATATTTTTTTCAGGTGAGCCGCGTTCGGGTCAGTATGCTATTGGTGCCCTCATCTCGTGTTTTTTTATCTTTTCTATGATCAGAACGCCTGCTCGGTGCCTTTTTGCGTCGCCTGATGGTCTCTGGATTCGCTCGCAAACCCGACTCTTTCACTGGCCAGATATTGCCCGCATTTCACATCACTTCCAATTTGAGCAGCAGGTGGCGGTTGAGATGGTTAATGGCAATAAAATATTATGTCGCCTTCCTTACGGGCCATTCTCCAAAAAGGAGATTGATCAATTTTGTAGTTTCTGCAATGAGGGCTATCTGATAACGCGCCATTAGGAGGTTGCGATGTATAGCATATCAAGCATCACCCCAAATGGCGGTACATTTCAGTACAGTGGGCCGCAATTTGCGTCATATGGCACTGTGTTTCAGGCATCTGTAAATGAGTTTGGTGATGACAGAACAAGATTTTCGTTAACGGCAGGCTATGTGCGCTTTGGTATAGGCGTGCAAATTGGGACGAATGGAGTTGAGTTATCGACAACAACAGTTTTTGCCGGAATTGGTAGGGCAGCGTCAGGTGGTATTGGGTACGCTTCTGTTTATGCGGGCCCTGAACTAGAAATATCAAGTGGGAGCCTGCGACTCGTAGAAAGTTTTTCTGCAGGACTTCAGGTCGGCAATAGCCGTCTTGGTGCTACATGGAGTTATAATCAAACACTTATTGGTGGCTGGCTGACACAGGAACCGGGTAATATTGGAGATTGGAATGATCTGGTTTATCCCCCCCTTGTCCTCGATCTTAACGGCGACGGCATCAGCCTGACCTCGCTCGATAAGTCGAATGTCTTCATCGACATCGATAAGGACGGCTTCAAGGAGAACACCGGCTGGGTTAAGCCGGATGACGGCATTCTGGTGATCGATCTGGGGATGGACGGCAAGGTTACCAGCGCTGACGAGTTCATTCTGACCAACTGGGCACCGGAATCGACCTCGGACCTGGAGGCGGCGCGGATCGCCTTCGACACCAATCACGACGGCAAGCTTGATGCCAACGATGCCCGCTGGGGCGAATTCAAGGTGTGGCAGGACCTCAATCAGGACGGCGTTTCCGATCCGGGCGAGATGAAGACTTTGTCCGAGCTTGGCATCACCGAGATCAATCTTACCGGCATCCCGGTGGTCACGGATGCGGGAACCGTCGGCCCTTACGACAACATTGTCTCCAGCATCGCCCAGTTCACCAGAGCTGACGGCAGCACGGGCCAGGTTGGCGATGTCGGCTTTCTCTATTCCACCTATGGCTGGCGCCAGAGTACCGACGGATCGGGCAATATCGAGATCAACGCCGAGGATGGCAGCAAGGTCTGGCAGTTGGCGGATGGACCAGCCCATGTCCTCGATCTTGGCTCCAATGGCTTGAGCGGGGCCGTTGGCGCTTCCGGTAATGACACCCTCTCGGCGGGAACCGCCATGGACGTCCTGCTGGGTGGCGGGGCTGGCAGTGACACCCTGACCGGCGGCGCGGGGATGGACTGGCTGGTGGGCGGTACCGGGGTGGATGTCCTGCGCGGCGGGGCCGGGCACGACGTGCTGTTCATCGACGTCGAGGACATGGTCATCGATGGCGGCGACGGTTACGACGTAGCCTTCGTGGCTGACGGGCGCGGCATGGTGCTGGATTTGGGATCCGCCAACCTGGAAGCCGTCACCGGCAATGCCGGCGCCGATCATCTGTTCACCACCGGTACGACCGGGGTGAACCTTGAGGGCGGCGCGGGTAACGATACCCTGACCGGCGGAGCCGGCGACGACGCCCTGTCGGGCGGTGCCGGGGCGGATACG
>JAUSFB010000069.1 GCA_030651575.1 Phaeospirillum sp. | reverse complement strand
CTTGCCCTGGCTGCGCCATCTCGATCCGGTCGATGCCAGGATCGTCTGGCTGCGGGCCGATGGCGATCCGTGGAAGGTGATCTGCTGGAAGGTCGGCATGACCCGCTCCGCCGCGCATCGGCACTGGCTGTTCGCGCTCTGCGTCATCGCCTGGACGCTAAACGGGCGGCGCATTCCCCGTCACATCTCCAAGGTCGATCTGATCGCCCGCACCAAGGCAACGGAGGAAAGCGAAAAGTGTATCGAGACATCGCAGGCCGCGACAGGGATGGCCAGTCTGGGGTAGATATGAACCCATGCTCACGAGGGGCGGCAAAGACGATCATCAAATGATCCGCCGCCCGCCGCTGGCGAAAGAATAGAACAGGCCAGGGCGAGGCGGCGCGGATATCGCGGGTCCTCCCCGGCACCTTTCGCTATGCGGGGGGCATCAGCGCCCGATTTCGCTAGCGACAGCCGAAAATTCTGGGTTTCCACTTAGGTTTCCAGTTTCCACCCCAAAGGCGCGCAAGGCCATGGCCAGCGCGCCTTTCGCATATCCGGGGGACTGGAAACCAGGGTGGAAACCACCCCTGGAAACCTGACTTGGTTTCCACCTGCCGGTTTCCAGTTTCCACCAGCCCAGGTTTCCACCCCCATGCATCTTGCTCTCCCCGAGCCGGTCCCACCGGCCATCGGCGCGATGTCGTGCGCCCCGGTTACCGGCGGGCTAATTTACGGCTCCGTGTGCAGTGGGATCGAGTCGGCCACGGTCGCCTGGGAACCGTTGGGCTGGCGCCCCGCCTTCTTCGCCGAGATCGAACCATTCCCGTCCGCCGTGCTGGCCCACCATTACCCCCATGTGCCCAATCTGGGCGACATGACCGCCATCGACGGTCGGGCATGGCGGGGCAAGATCGACGTGCTGGTGGGCGGCACGCCCTGTCAGGCGTTCTCGGTCGCTGGCCTGCGCAAGTCGTTGGACGACGCCCGTGGCAACCTTGCCCTCACATTCGTGGACCTCGCCAATGCCATCGACCCAGCGTACACAATTTGGGAAAACGTGCCGGGTGCCTTGTCCACCCGCGATAACGCCTTCGGATGCCTTCTGGGCGGACTGGCCGGCGAAGATGGTCCGTTGCTCCCACCAGGGGGAAAGTGGACGGACGCTGGTGTTGTGTTTGGACCCACGCGCACAGTCGCGTGGCGCGTCCTCGACGCCCAATATTTCGGCCTGGCCCAACGCCGCCGCCGTGTGTTCGTTGTGGCAGGTCCTCGAGACCGGGCCGATCCCGTCGCGGTACTTTCTGAGCGCCAAGGCGTGCGCCGGGATTCTCCGCCGCGCCGAGAAACGGGGCAAGGCATTGCCCCAACAATTAGCGCACGCACTCGCGGCGGTGGCGGACTCGGCACCGATTTCGATATCGACGGAGGGCTGATCGCCGAAGCCTTCGGCGGCAACAATACCGCCGGTCCCATCGACGTGGCCACCGCGCTCAATGCCTGTGCGTCCGCCAGCGGGCGGATGGATTTCGAGAGCGAGACCTTTGTCGCCACCACCCTGCGGGCTCGCGATCTGGCTCGTGGTGTCGATAGCGATTGCACCGACACGCTGATTGCCCATTCCCTTCGCGGCGAAGGCTTTGACGCCTCGAAAGATGGCACCGGACGTGGCACGCCGCTGGTGCCGGTGACCTTCAATCTGCGCGGCCGCGACGGTGGGGCGCAGGCCGAGATCGATGCCGACAACATCGCCAGCCGGCGGGCGGCCAGCGGCGGCTCCAGCCGCAGCTACGTGGCCTTCACCCAGAATCAGCGGGACGAGGTTCGCCCTCTGGACGTTGCCGGTGCCCTGGCCGCCGAGCCGGGGACCAAACAGCAGACCTATGTCGCCTTCGACTGCAAAGCGGGCACCGGGTTCCAGACGGCCGAGGCCGATGGCGTCACGCCGACCCTGCTGGCCATGTCGGCCTTGGGCCGCGACAATGCCGGTGGCCAGTTGGCGGTCCAGCACGGCATGGCGGTGCGCCGACTGACACCGCGTGAATGCGAGCGGCTCCAGGGCTTCCCTGACGATTACACCCGCATCCCTTGGCGCGGCAAGCCAGCGGACAGGTGCCCCGACGGTCCCAGATATCGGGGCCTGGGGAATTCCATGGCCACCACCGTCATGGCTTGGCTGGGACGCCGCATCCAGGCCGCAGGAAAATGACAATGACCCACCCGTTTCCCGATACCGTCGAGCATTGGAGCATCGACCGGCTGATCCCCTATGGCCGTAATGCGCGGACCCATTCGGACAGCCAAGTCGCCCAGATCGCCGCCAGCATGGTGGAGTTCGGCTGGACCAATCCGGTGCTGGCCGACAGCCGGGGCAATGTCATCGCCGGGCATGGCCGATTGGCCGCCGCCAAGTCCCTGGGCCTGGACACGGTGCCGGTGGTGATCCTCGATCATCTGACCGAGGCCCAGCGCCGCGCCTACATTTTGGCCGACAATAAGCTTGCACTCAATGCGGGCTGGGATGATGAAACCCTGGCGGCGGAACTGCATGCGCTGAATGGCGACGGCTACGATCTCGGCGTCATCGGCTTCTCCGACGAGGAGTTGGACGCCCTTATGGCTCCCCTTGATGACGAGGGTGAAGGCCAGGGCGACAGCGCTGGCGAGGACGAGGTGCCCGAACCGCCCGTCGACCCGGTAACGCGGCCGGGCGATTTGTGGATCTTGGGCCGCCACCGCCTTCTGTGCGGCGACAGCACCAGCGCCACCGATGTGGAACGCCTGCTGGCTGGGGCCATGCCGCACCTGATGGTGACCGATCCGCCCTACGGCGTGGAATACGACCCCACCTGGCGGAACGAAGCCGGGGTGTCGTCCTCGGCCCGCACCGGCAAGGTGGCCAACGACGACCGCGCCGACTGGCGGGAAGCCTGGGCGCTGTTCCCCGGCGAGGTGGCTTATGTCTGGCACGCGGCGATCTTCGCCAAGACGGTGGCCGACAGCCTGGAGGCCAATGATTTCAAGATCCGCGCCCAGATCATCTGGTCGAAGAATCGCTTCGTTTTGGGCCGGGGCGATTACCATTGGCAGCATGAGCCCTGTCTCTATGCTGTGCGCAAGACCGGCACCGGCCATTGGCAGGGGGCACGGGATCAGGCCACTATCTGGGCCATCGGCAATAATGGCGATGAAGACGAAGCTACCGTCCACGGCACCCAAAAGCCGGTGGAATGCATGCGCCGCCCGATCATCAACAACAGCGCCGAGGGCGATTCGGTCTACGAGCCCTTCGCGGGCAGCGGCACCACGGTGATCGCCGCCGAGACCACCGGCCGGGTCTGCTTCGCCATGGAATTGAACCCCGCCTATTGCGATGTGGTGGTGGGACGCTGGCAGAAGCTGACCGGGGGCAAGGCCATTCTGGATGGCGACGGTCGGTGCTTCGAGGAGATTGCTGCCGGGAAAGCGGTCAGCGCCGGGTGATCCGGCGCAGGGAATGCTGGTATTTGGCGTCGGAAGGTTTCCAGTTAAGCGGCTTGCAGCCGAGTCGTAGATCACGGTTCCAGAATTCCAGGATCTGCTGGTTGGAATAGCCCCGGCCCCGGAAGTACTCGAAATCGGTCTGCGACCATTGCGGATGGGCCTTCAGGGCAGCGGTGGGGCGGACGGTCAACCGGGCCGCCATGGTCACTTCGCCTCCTGGCCAGCGGTAAATGCGGCTTCCAGGGCCTTCTTGATCTGCCAAACCGACAACTCGTGGAAGTCGAGGCGGTCGCTGTTGCGGGTGTCCAGGGTTTCCAGGTTCAGGATCTGGGTGGCGATCTCGGTCAGGGCTTGGTCTCGGGTTTTCATGCTCTTGGCCTCCGTTGTGGTGGGGCCAGTACCGCTCCATGTCGCCGACAGTTCAAGTCGATTAAGCGTGCGATTTCAATAAGGTGATCGATTGCACCAATCTCGCCACATGTCCATGGTCGAGGCCGCCGCCAACGTGGTGATCGGCTACGCCATCGCGGTCGCTACCCAAGTGGTGGTGTTCCCGATCTTCGGCATTCACATCACCCTGGCCGATGATCTGCGGATCGGCTTGGTGTTCGCCGTGGTGTCCTTGGCTCGGGGTTTCATACTGCGGCGGGTCTTTGAACAGCTCCGGTGACAAATTTGGCTCCTGCCCATAGTATGTCCCCCGAGTTTTCCGGGAGGGGTAAACATGAGCAAGACCGCGATTTCCAAAGCCATTCGCACTGCCACCGGCTGCACCGCTGCCCAGGCCGACGAAGCTGTCGATGCCTTGGTGTCCACTATTCTGGATGGCGTGAAGACTGAAGGCCGGTTCCGGATGATTGGATTTGGGACCTTCTCGAAGTCCGAGCGCCCGGCCCGGCAGGGCCGCAATCCCCAGACCGGCAAGACCATTGAGATCGCGGCGTCCTCGACCATCAAGTTCAAGGCGTCGTCGTCACTGAAGAAGTAGGCTGAAGAATGGCGGTGGACCCAGAGCAGGTGGCGCGCAGCGCGGACGATTTGATTGAGCATTACGGTCAAACCGCTCTCGATGTCGCCCGCCAGCAGGTTGAGCGAGCATCGAGGGCCAGCGATATGCCGACCCTCGACTTGGCACTCATGATTCTTACTGAGATCGAGCGCCGTCAGGCGGCAGGGACCAATTTGTAAGCCCGGCCCCGGCCTTCGATCTTCTCGCTGGTGACGTTGAGCCCCAGCTTCTTTTTCAAGGCCCCGGCGATGAAGCCCCGAATGCTGTGGGCCTGCCATGCCGTCGCCTCCATGATCTCGGCAATGCTGGCGCCTTCGGGCCGCTTCAGCATGGAAATCAGTGCCTCTTGCTTGGTGCCTTCGCGGGGCTTGCGGGCCGGTTTCGCGACGTGGGCGTCCGTGGGCGGGGATTCTGCCTCGTCGGCCATGTCAGTCGCCGGTTCTTCTTCCGGCGCCGTGTCCGCGCCCGTGTCGGCGACAATGCCCAACGCCGTGTAGGCGACGGCCGTGGCAACTAGCGTTAGCGGGGTTCCGTCCTCGTCTTCTCGCCAGACCGGGGCACCGGCTTCAACCGGAATCGCCTCGATCAGGCCCTTCTTGATCATGCTGGTCAGCACCATGTCGACCGCGCCGCCCTTCAAGGATGTGGTGATCGGCAGGACCAGCCCGCCCTCGCGGGCGCAGGCGGTGGCGAGGATGACGGATTGGGTGTCGGAAAGCTGAATCGTGGTCATGGTGGTTCCTCTCGGGTGCGGCGCGGTCAATCCGCGCCCTACCACCTCGAGCCCAACCGGGTGGACCCGGTCGGGCGATGCGGGAACCAAGGGCGTCAGGCGGCCATGTTGGCCAGGAGACGCCGGGCCTCGTAAATGGCCGTCCACATGGCGCGGTCATCGGTCGGACCGTCGGTTGTTTCGATCTCAGTCGCGGCGTGGTCGATGGCCCGCAACGTTCCCACCATGGCGGCATTGTCGGCACGCAGGCGGTCGATCTCGGTGGAATCAGTCATCCGTATCTCCTTTCTCAAAAGCGCCATCGGTGAGGCTGCGCGTCAGGCGACGTCGGCCATGACCTCGAAATGGGTGACGAAGCCGGTGAGGTAGGGCAGCCCGTGCGGGATGCCGCTTTCCCGCGCCGTTCGGCGGCTGATGGTCCAGCCCATCCAGCGGGCCACCGCCGCTTCGATTGCCGCCGCCAGCCCGAGACCGCGAAATAATCCGTTGGCGACGTCGTCGGCAAAGTGGCGGCCCTGGGTGCTGTCGAGGAAATCGCGTACCGCCGTGTCGGGGCAGCCGGTGGCGGTCTGGATCGCGGGCATCGCCAGTTCCCAGACTTCGGCCGGGTCGGCGTGATCGCCCATGGTACCGAAGAAGCCCCACTCGGTGTTGTTGGTCGGCAGGATCGTCATGCTGGTCTCCTCTGTTCGTGGAACCATCCATCGCTCTGTCGGCCCGGCACATCAACTGGAATAGCGGATCATTTCCTTTCGTTTTAAGGCTTCGATCATGGGGGTGTCCGTTCGAGAATACGCGCGCAGGCGTGGCGTCAGTCACACCGCCGTGCGCAAGGCGGTGCAGACTGGCCGCATTCCGCAGGAAGCCGACGGCACCATCGATCCGGTCAAGGCCGACGCAACCTGGGATGCCCAGACTGACCCGGCCCGACGGGCGGCAACACCGCCGCCTCCAACGTCCATCCCCACCCCGAAACCGTCCTCGTCGCCGTCACTCTCGCGCAAAACCGTGCCGCCGTTGCCCGCCACTTCCGGCGCCACCTTCGCCCAGGCGCGCACCGCCCACGAAGTCGCCAAGGCCCAGAAAGCCCGTATCCAGGTGGATCGCCTCAAGGATGAGGTGGTCGACCGGACGCGGGCCACGGCCCTGGTGTTCAAGCTGGCCCGCCAGGAACGCGATTCCTGGATCACCTGGCCGGCGCGGGTCGCCGGGCAGATGGCCGCGGAGATCGGCATCGACCCGCATGTGATGCAGACCCTGCTGGAAGCCCATGTCCACGCCCATCTCGACGAACTCGCCGCCATCGAGCCGAACTTCCGATGACGCGTTTGGGTTCCGTGGGGCCGATGCTGTGCTGCTGGCATGGCAGGACGGGATGCGTCCTGATCCCCGCCTGACCGTGTCCCAATGGGCCGATCAGCACCGCATGCTGTCGAGCCGGGCCTCGGCCGAACCGGGCCGGTACCGAACCGCTCGCACGCCCTATATGCGCGACATCATGGATGCGCTGTCGCCTACCAATCCGGTACAGCGGGTGGTGTTCATGAAAGCCGCCCAGGTGGGGGCGACCGAGGCCGGGTGCTGCTTCATCGGCTTCGTCATCCACCATGCGCCGGGGCCGATGCTCTGCGTCCAGCCGACAGTGGAGATGGCGAAACGGGCGTCTCGCCAGCGCATCGACCCGCTGATCGAGGAAAGCCCGGCCATCCGGGAACGGGTCAAACCGGCCCGCTCGCGGGACGCGGGCAATACCATGCTGTCGAAGGATTTTCCCGGCGGTACCCTGGTGCTGACCGGGGCCAACAGCGCGGTGGGCCTGCGCTCCATGCCGGCCCGTTACCTGTTTCTCGACGAGGTCGACGCCTATCCGGCTTCTGCCGACGACGAAGGCGATCCGGTCGGTCTGGCCGAGGCCCGCTCACTCACCTTCGCCCATCGGCGGAAGGTGTTTCTGGCCTCGACGCCGACGATCCGGGGGATGTCGAGGATCGAGCGGGAATACGAGGCGTCCGACCAACGCCGCTTCTTCGTGCCGTGCCCCCATTGCGGGACCATGCAGTGGCTGAAATTCGAGCGGCTGCGCTGGGACAAGGGCCGCCCCGAGACGGTGCGCTATCACTGCGAAGCCTGCGAGCAGGACATCGCCGAACACCACAAAGGCGCCATGCTGGCGGCAGGCGTTTGGCGGGCGACGGCCACGGGCACTGATCCCGGTACCATCGGCTTTCACATCTCGGCGCTGTATTCACCGCCGGGCTGGCAGTCGTGGCGGGACATCGTCCGCCTGTGGGAAGCGGCGCAAGGAAATGACGATGCGCTGCGGGTGTTCAAGAACACCGTGCTGGGCGAAACCTGGACCGAGTCCGGCGAGGCCCCCGATTGGCAGCGCCTCTATGATCGCCGCGAGACCTGGGCCAATGGCACCGTGCCGGCGGGTGGGCTGTTCCTGACCGCCGGTGCCGACGTGCAGAAGGACCGCGTCGAGATCGACGTCTGGGCCTGGGGCCGCAACCTGGAAAGCTGGTTGGTTGACCATATCGTCATCGACGGCGGGCCGGAACATGCCGAAACCTGGGCGGCGCTGGAGCGGGTGCTAGGGCAAACCTGGACCCATGCCAGCGGCGCGGCCCTGAAGATCGCCCGTCTGGCCATCGACTCCGGCTACGAGTCCTCGGCGGTCTACACCTGGGGCCGCAGGATGGGCGTAGGCCAGGTTTCGCCGGTCAAGGGCGTCGAGGGCTTCAACCGCTCCAGCCCGGTGTCGGGCCCCACCTATGTGGACGCTACCGAGGGCGGCAAGAAGGTGCGCCGTGGTGCCCGCCTCTGGACGGTGGCGGTGTCCACCTTCAAGTCGGAAACCTACCGGTACTTGCGCCTGGAACGTCCCACCGACGAAGAACTGGCCGAGGGAATCCGTTTCCCGGCCGGAACGGTGCATCTGCCATCGTGGGCGGACTCGGAGTGGTGCAAGCAGTTCGTCGCCGAGCAGTTGGTGACGGTCAAGACCCGACGCGGCTTCACCAAGCTGGAATGGCAGAAGCTGCGCGAGCGCAACGAGGCGCTGGATTGCCGGGTCTATGCCCGCGCCGCCGCCTGGATCGTCGGCGCCGACCGCTGGTCAGAGGCCAAATGGCGGGATCTCGAGAAGCAGGTGGTGATGAACGACCGGCTTCCCGCCAGTGACCCGGAGGCCGGGCAGATCCGCCGCACCGTCCGTCGCCCCCGGCGGATCATCAAGTTCAGCGGGATGCACTGATCATGACCCTCGACGATCTCAAGGCCGAACGCGAGCGGGTGCTGGCGCGGCGCAACTCCCTGGTCGCCCGCGTCACCGTCGGCGACCGTACCGTCCAATACGACCTGACCCAGGCCAATCACGTCCTGGCCGATCTCGACCGTCGCATCGCCGTGCTGGAGGGCAAAAAGCCCCGTCGGCGGATTCTCGCCGTCGCCACCAAGGGGCTGTGACCATGCTGGGGAGTTTCCGCCGTCGCCTCGGGGCCCTGATCGGCGGCTTCGAGGCCGCCCAGGGCAGTCGGCGGCTCAAGGGCTTCCAGCCCAGCCGCGCCCACGTCAATACCCTGATCGCGGCTGCCGGTTCCGACATCACGGCGCGAGCCCGCTATCTGGTACGCAACAACGGCTATGCCCTCAATGCCGCCGAAAGCTGGACCGGCAACGCGGTGGGGACCGGTATCAAGCCGTCCTCGCTGATCGCCGACAAGGATCTGAAGACCCTGGTGCAGCAGCTTTGGCTGGCCTGGACCGACGAATCCGATGCCGAGGGCCTGACCGATTTCTATGGCCAGCAGCGCCGCGCCGCCCGCGAGGTGTTCATCGCCGGGGAAGTGTTCTTCCGTCTGCGCCCGCGTCGCCCGGAAGACGGCCTGACGGTGCCGTTGCAGCTTCAGATGCTGCCCTCCGAAATGTTGCCGTTGACCCGAACCGAGGTTCTTCCCAACGGCAACGTCATCCGTCAGGGCATCGAGTTCGACCGCATC
>JAUSFB010000068.1 GCA_030651575.1 Phaeospirillum sp. | reverse complement strand
ACCCCGCCCCGCCAGCCCCGTCAACACCTCTTTTGCTCTGCAGCAAAACCCGCTGACCGGGCCTCTTCCCCACCGCTCCAACCTTCCGGTCTTCGCTGCGGGAGGCGGGTTCTAACCCCTCACGCACACCCCGTCAAGGCTGATTGTGAAGGTTCGGCGACACCACCCGCGTTCGGGACGAATTCTCAGCATATGCCTGGAGCATCATGGGTGCAATCTCCATCTCACCCTTTGCTCCCCCTTGCATCCGATCGTAGGCATTCTCTTATATATGCTGTCGTCATGATGCCGAGACGGTCCGAGGATTATGCCCCTCGGCCTTGAATCCCCCATGAAATGGGTCACATACCCTATTGTCTGCGCAAAGGCGTCCGCCATACTCTGTCGATACCGTTTGGGGAGCAGACCATGGCCGCCAAGTCCCGCACAGAAATCATCGATGACATTGAAGACTGTATTTCTCGCAACGGCGGAAATTTCGCCGAGTGGTATGTGGGATTCACCGCCAGCCCAAAGCTCAAGCTGTTTAATCATCACAAGCTCAAGGAAAAGGGCGACGCCTGGATTTCACGCGTGGCCAAGGATGAATACGAGGCCCATGAGGTCGCCGAGTTCTTTCGAACCACCCGCCGCACCAAGGGGCCGGGCGGCCAACCCGGCGACAGCGATCTTTACGTCTATGCCTATAAGATGAAGCCGCACACCAAACCATGATTTTGCTTACTGCTTGATCCCCCCTCCCCTCCCCGGTCTATGCTGCGGGACTTCGCCACACCGGGAGGCACCATGGATTCGCGCCACAGCAACCGCACCACCGCCGAGCGCGACATGGATTCGGTTCTGCACCCCTACACCAACCTGATCCGCCATAAAGAGGTCGGCCCGCTGGTGATCACCCATGGCCAGGGAGTCAAGGTGTTCGACGACCGTGGCAACGACTACATCGAGGGGCTGGCGGGGCTGTGGTGCACCTCGCTGGGCTGGGGCGAGGAACGGCTGGTCGAGGCCGCCGCCGCCCAGATGCGCAAGCTGCCGTTCTATCACCTGTTCAGCCACAAAACCCACGACCCGGCGGTCAACCTGTGCGACCGCTTGTTGGGCATGGCGCCGGTTCCCATGTCGAAGGTCTTCCTGGCCGGATCGGGATCGGAGGCCAACGACACCGCCATCAAGCTGATCCACTACCGCGCCAACGCCATGGGGCGGCCGGCCAAGAAAAAGATCATCGCCCGCGACAAGGCCTATCACGGCGTCACCGTCGCCACCGCCTCGCTGACCGGTCTGGCCAACAACCAGCGCTCGTTCGACCTGCCCATTCCCGGCGTGCTGCGAGCCGGCTGCCCGCATTATTACCGCTTTGGGCGGTCCGGCGAGACCGAGGAGCAGTTCTCCTCCCGGCTGGCCGAGGAGCTGGATGCGCAAATCCTGGCCGAGGGGCCGGAGACCGTCGCCGCCTTCTTTGCCGAGCCGGTCATGGGCGCCGGCGGCGTCATCGTGCCACCGGCCGGGTACTTTCCCAAGATTCAGGCGGTTCTCGACAAGCACGACGTGCTGCTGGTGGTGGACGAGGTCATCTGCGGCTTTGGCCGCACCGGCAAAATGTTCGGGACCGAAACCTTTGGCATCCGCCCCGACATGATGACCCTGGCCAAGGGGCTGTCCTCGGGCTATGCGCCGATCTCGGCCCTAATGATCAACGAGCGGGTCTATGCCCCCATCGCCGAGGAATCGGGGCGGATCGGCGTATTCGGCCACGGCTATACCTATGGCGGCCATCCGGTCTCGGCGGCGGTGGCAGTCGAAACCCTGAAGATCTACGCCGAGCGCGACATCTTGGCCCAGGTCGCCGCGGTCGGGCCGGTGCTGCAACAGGGCCTCGCCGCCTTCCGCGATCATCCGCTGGTCGGCGAAGTCCGGGGCGTCGGCCTGATCGGCGCGCTGGAACTGGTCGCCGACAAGGCGGCCCGGACTCCGTTCGATCCCGGTCAAGGAGTCGGAGCCAAGGTGGTGGCCAAGGCCCAGTCGCACGGTGTTATTTTGCGCGCCATGGGCGACACCATCGCCTTTTCGCCGCCTCTGATCATCTCGGCCGAAGAGATTGGCGAGTTGCTGCGACGCTTCGGCCGGGCGCTTGACGAAGCTCATGGCGAGCTTGGCTGAGACCCATCAATCAATATCCCCACGCTGGATTACACCGAGTACACTTGCAAGCGGCCTTTTGCATCCTCTAGGATCGCCACAAATCGGATCGCCGTGGAGCGGGACGGAGGGAGGACCGGATGGATTACGAGCATTACTTCACCAAGCGCATCGCCGAGTTGAAAAGTGAAGGGCGCTACCGGGTGTTCGCCGATCTCGAACGCCAACGTGGCCGCTTTCCCATCGCCACCAACTATCGCGACGGCAAGACCTATGAAGTGGTGGTCTGGTGCTCCAACGATTATCTCGGCATGGGTCAGCACCCCGACGTGATCGCCGCCGCCCACGAGGCGCTGGACCGTTGCGGCGCCGGCGCCGGCGGCACCCGCAATATTTCCGGCACCAATCACTACCATGTGCTGCTGGAAGAGGAACTGGCCTCGTTCAACGGCAAGGAAGCGGCGCTGCTGTTCACCTCGGGCTATGTGGCCAACCAGACGGCGCTGTCCACCCTGGGCGCCACCATCCCCGGCTGCGTGGTGTTTTCCGACGAGCTCAATCACAACTCCATGATCGAAGGCATCCGCCACGGCCGTTCGGCCAAGCATGTTTTCCGTCACAACGACCCGGAGAATCTCGACCAGCTGCTGTCGGCCTACCCCAAGGAAACGCCAAAGCTGGTGGCCTTCGAGTCGGTCTACTCCATGGATGGCGACATCGCCCCGCTGGCCGAATTGTGCGACGTGGCCGAGGCCCACAACGCCATGACCTATCTGGATGAAGTCCATGCCGTCGGCATGTACGGCGCCGAGGGGTCGGGCGTGGCGGAGCGCGACGGCGTGCGCGACCGCATCACCATCATCCAGGGCACCCTGGCCAAGGCCATCGGCGTGGTCGGCGGCTATATCGCCGGCAGCGCGTCTTGCATTGACTACGTGCGCAGCTTTGGCCCCGGATTCATCTTCTCGTCCTCCATGCCGCCGGCCGGCGCCGCCGCCGCGCTGGCCAGCATCCGTTTCCTGCGCGCCCATCCCGAGATGCGCGACAGGCATCAGGAACGCGCCGCCACCTGCAAGCGCCTGCTGATGGAAAAGGGCATTCCGGTAATGCCCTCGGTCAGCCACATCGTCCCGGTGATGGTGGGCAACGCCGCCCTGTGCAAGCAGGCCAGCGACCTGCTGTTGCGCGATCACGGCATCTACGTCCAGCCGATCAACTTCCCGACCGTGCCGATCGGGACCGAGCGCCTGCGCATCACGCCGACGCCGCTGCACGACGACGCCATGATGGACCATCTGGTGACCGCCTTTTCCACCGTGTGGGAACAGCTGGATCTCCACAAGATCCACCATCCCAAGACGGTCAAGGCGGCGGAGTAGATTTCCACCATCGTCAGTCTGGTCGCCTGCCCGGAATGCGACGCCCTGCACCGCCGCGGCCCCATACGGCGCGGAACCAAGGCCCGCTGCATCCGTTGCGGCGCCGTGCTGTACCGCCGCAGCCGCCTGTCTCCCCAGGACATGGCACCCTTGCTGCTGGGCGCCTTGGTGGTGTTCCTGATCGCCAATCTGTTTCCTATCGTCGACCTGGGCGTGCAAGGTCAGCACAACAGCACCACCTTGTTCGGCAGCATCCTGACCCTGTGGCGCGAGGGGCGTCAGTTGGTGGCCATGTTGGTGCTGTTTACCACCTTGCTGTTTCCCCTGGTGGAATTACTGGCCCTGCTTGCCTTGCTGCTGTCGTCGCGGGCCGGCCCTTCCGCCCGCCTCTGGCGCCTGGTCCAGGCTTTGCGGCCCTGGGGGATGGTCGAGGTGTTCATGTTGGGGGTCGTGGTGTCCCTGGTAAAGCTGTCGCATTCGGCCCAATTGCTGCCGGGGCCGGCCTTGTGGGCCTTCGCCGTCCTGACCGTCCTGCAGGTGGTCATCGTCTCATTCGATCCGCGCCCGTTTTGGGGCGAGCCCGACGAGAAAAAGCCATGACCGCCCCGGTGATAACGGCGCGGCGGGCCGGTCTGGTGGCTTGCCGCCATTGCAGTCTGGTCTCTGCCCGGACCGTTCCGTCATGCCCGCGCTGCGGTGGCAGGCTGCGTAGCCGCAAAGCCGAAAGCCTGTCCTGGACCACGGCCTATCTGATCGCCGCCACCATTTTGTACATCCCTGCCAACCTGTTGCCGGTGATGCAGACGTCATCGCTGCTTGGGGTCAAGAAGGACACCATTCTAAGCGGGATCGTCTATTTCTGGACATCCGGCTCCTGGGGGCTAGCGACGCTTATTTTCTTTGTCAGCATCCTGGTGCCCATGCTGAAACTGGGAACCATCACCCTGCTGACCCTGTCCGTGCATTTTCATTGGGGACGTCACCTGCATCAACGGGCGAACCTGTTCCGCATCATCGAAATGATTGGCCGATGGTCGATGCTGGATATCTTCGTGGTGGCGCTGATGACGGGGTTGGTGCACTTTCGCGGCGTCGCGCTCATCGAGGCCGGAGCCGGAGCCGCTGCCTTTGGCGCCGTGGTGGTGCTGACCATTCTGGCCTCGCGAAGCTTTGATCCACGCCTGATCTGGGATCGGCAAGAGGAACTGCATGACTGACCTGACGCCCCAGCCGCCGCCAGACCCGATCATCGAGCCGACCCGGCGCTGGCGACCATCGGTGGTCTGGGCGGTGCCGGTCGTGGCGACCCTGATCGGCCTGACCCTGGTGGTTCAGACCCTGAGGCAGAGGGGGCCGACCATCACGGTCAGCTTTTCCTCGGCGGAGGGGATCGAGCCCGGCAAAACCAAGGTCAAGTTCAAGGACGTGGAAATCGGCGACGTGACTCAGGTCAGACTGGCGCCCGACCACTCGCGCGTGGTGGCGACAGTGGAGCTTGTCAAGGAAGCGCAGTACTTCGCCGTCGATGACAGCCGCTTCTGGGTGGTTCGGCCGCGCTTCGCCGGGTCGGGTTTTTCCGGCCTGGGCACGTTGCTGTCCGGTCCCTATATCGGTGTCGATGGCGGCAAGTCCGAGGCGAGGCGCGACGACTTCATCGGCCTGGACGATCCGCCGGCCGTGGCGTCCGACATCCCCGGCCATCGCTTTCGCCTGCTGGCCGAGGATATCGGCTCGCTGGATGTGCGCTCACCGGTATTCTTTCGCCGCATCCAGGTCGGCCATGTGGAAAGCTTCGCCCTGGAGCCCGATGGCCAGCGCATCGCGCTCGGCATCTTCGTCAAATCGCCCTATGACAAATTCGTCACCGCCGACAGCCGCTTCTGGCACGCCAGCGGCGTCGATCTGCGGCTTGATTCCTCGGGAGTCCGCCTGGAAACCCAATCCCTGGCCACGATCCTGATGGGCGGCATCGCCTTCGAACCGCCGACCGGCTCGGAAGCGATCGCCGCCGCCAACGGCACCACCTTCCAACTGGCCGCCAATCATAATCAGGCGATGAAGCATCCGGACGGCACCCCGGAAACCGTGGTCCTGCGCATTCACCAATCGGTTCGCGGCCTGTCGGTGGGAAGTCCAGTGGATTTCCGGGGGGTCGAAATCGGCCAGGTGCGCGCCATCGGCCTGCGCTTCGACGTTTCCGCCGATGATTTTTCCGTCCCGGTGACGCTGGATATCTACCCCGACCGGCTGGCGCCCCTGAATTCCAGCGCCCAAGCCAGTGACCGCGCCCATCGGGTGTCCCGCCTCGCCGATCTGGTGCAACGGGGATTGCGGGCGCAATTGCGGACTGGCAGCCTGCTGACCGGCCAGCTTTTCGTCGCCATCGACTTCCATCCCGAGGCTCCACCGGTCCGTTTCGACACCAGGGCCGAGCCTCTGGAACTCCCCACGGTGCCCAGCGACCTGCAGGAATTGCAGCAACAGGTGCAAGCCATCCTGCGCAAGCTGGACAAGATTCCGTTCGACACCCTGGGTGCCGATGTTCATCGGGTTCTGACCGGTCTCGAAACCAGCCTGAAACGCCTGGACGGCGTCATGGTCCGCACCAATGCCGAGGTTCTGCCCGAGATCCACGACAGCCTGCGCGAGATGCGCCGGACCATGGAGGCGACCCAGACCTCGCTGACCGCCGACGCCCCGTTGCAGCAAGACACCCGTCAGGCCTTGCGCGGCCTGACCGAGGCCACCCGTTCGCTGAAGGCGCTGACCGACAGCCTGACCCGGCATCCGGAATCCCTGGTGCGCGGCAAAAAGGGAAGCGAGCCATGAACCACCCGAAGTCCCGCGGCAAGCTGGGGATCATCCTGGCGGCCACGCTGGTCCTGAGCGGTTGCGGAACATCGCCGCCGCCGCGCTACCACGCTCTCAGCCTGCCGGCGGAGCAACAGGCTTCCGGCCGGGCCAGGATGCTGGTGGAAATCCTGCCCATCGCCCTGCCCGAACGGCTGAACCGCGAGGAAATGGTGCTGACGGGCGAGTCCGGACAGCTCGACGTCCGGGAAAATGACCGCTGGGCGGCGGCGCTGCCCGACGAAATCCGCCAGATCGTCACCGATACCTTATGGCGCACCCTCTGGGCGGCGGATGTCTACCGCGTGCCCGTGCCGGTCGAAGCCTCGGCGCCACAGTACCGGCTGGCCCTCAGGATCGAACGATTCGAGGCGATCCCGGGCAAGACCGCCCAGGTGGAGGGCTCGTGGACCGCGCGGCGGCTGCCCCGGGGCGCTCCCGTGGTCTGCCGCGCCAATTTCACCATCGCCCTGCCCGGCCGCACCCCCGAGGCAGCCGCGGCGGCCTTGGCGGTCGGCGCCGGGCAACTGGCCCTGGCCCTAGCCGACAGCCTCGGCGGATTGACCCAAGACAAGGCGGACACCTGCGCCGGATCGCGGTAACCGTCCCCAGGCCTACTCCTTGGCGACATAGGTGTAGAAACGGATCGAGCCATTGGGCTCGATCTCGCGGTAGAGGCCCTGAATTTCGGCTTCAAAGCCGGGGAACAGGTTGGCGCTCCGCTCGAACATCTTGAGATAATCCAGCATGGGCTTGGCCCGTTCGCACAGCCGCTCGCCGGGAATAATGGTGGCGATGCCGGGGGGATAGACCACCCATAGGGTCGTGGCGATACGGCCGTCGACCTGATCGATCGGCAGGTAATCCACCTGGTTGCGGGTCAGCATCCGCACCGCGTCACTGGGCCGCATCACCATCTCGGGACGGTGTTCCGGGGCGAACTGAGCCCGTTGCAGGGCGCTGACATTGACGCCACGGAAAAAGGCGTGCATGTCGGCGCACAAATCCTGGATACGCTGACCGCGATAACGCTGGGGCCGGCGCTGGACGAATTCGGGGATGGCGTCCTCAAGCAAGGCGTTCTCGTCATGGCGGCGCTTGAAGGCGACCAGGGTACTGAGCAGCGTCCCCGCCTTGCTCGACTCGACGCCGGGGGTCAGCAGGAACAACAGCGAGTTCAGATCGTTCTTTTCCGGGACCACCCGGTTCTCGCGCAGATACTGGGCCACGACGGGGGCCGGAATGCCGTATTCGGCATAGGCTCCGGTCCGGCGGTCGAAGCCGGGGGTCAGCAGGGTCAGCTTGTTGGGGTCGGTCATGGCGTAGCCACGCTGGGTGGCGTGCTTGAACCCATGCCACTGGGCGCCGGGGGTGAATTCCCAATAGCGCGGATCGGCGGCGAGGACGTCGGTGGGCAGATCCTCCCACGCCATATCCGTGGCCAGATCCTCGTCCTTATCCGAACGCAAGGCGACCCGGTCGGGAACGAAAGGCTCGAAGAACCAGTGCCGCGTCGAGTCCTTTTCCTTCTCGGTGAACTCCCGCTTGATCGCCCGAATTTTCTTGCGCAGTTCGATGCCGAGATGGACGGTGTCCTCCCACAGCACCTCGCCCGAGCGCCCCCGCATCATCTGCGCGCCCACGTCCAGCGACGCGAATAACGGGTAAAAGGGCGAGGTCGAGGCGTGCAGCATGAAGGTTTCGTTGAAGCGGCGATGCTCGATCCGGCGGCTTTGGCCCTTGATGTGGCGGTCGCGGATATGAATCTGCGAGGCCTGGGAGAAGCCGGCCATCTGCTTATGGGTGGATTGGGTAGAAATGATGCCGGGCGCGTCGTCGCCCAGATTTTTCAGCCCCATGCCATAGCATTTGCGGAACAACGGGTGGAACTTCATGAAGCCGGCCCAGGCCTCGTCGAACAAGATATAATCGCAAAGATGCCCGATCCGCTCCAAGATCATCTCGGCGTTGTAGATGGTGCCGTCATAGGTGCACTGCTCGATCACCGCGACGCGGAACGGGCGCTTGCGCTTCCAGGCCTCGAGATCCTTCACCAGGGGATTGTCGCGGATCTTCTGACGGATGGCGTCCTCGTCGAAGGCCTCCGAATAAATGGGACCGATCAGCCCCTGGGCGTTACGGTCGGTCTCCAGAAAGATCGGAATACCGCCGCCCAGCAGCAGGGCGCCGTGATGGGCCGCCTTGTGATTGTTGCGGTCGAACAGAACAAGATCGTCCTCGGCCACCAGGGCCGACAGCACGATCTTGTTGGAAGCCGAGGTTCCGTTGAGGACGAAATAGGTCTTTTCCGCCCCGAAGATGACGGCGGCTTCCTTTTGCGCCTGTAGAGCGGGGCCTTCATGGATCAGCAGGTCGCCCAGCTCCAGCACCGAATTGTCGAGATCGTCGCGGAACACCGCCTCGCCCAGATGCTCGACGAAAATCCGTCCGATGGGGCTGCGGTTATAGAAGATGCCGCCGTTATGGCCGGGGCAGGTCCACAGCTGGTTGCCCTCTTCGGCATAATCCACCAGGGCGCCGAAAAACGGGGTCTTCAGCGTGTCGGCGAACTGCTTCAGCCGGCTGACCAGATTCTTGGCGATGAACTCGGGGGTTTCCTCGGCCAGGAAGACGTAGCCGTCGATATAGTCGAGAACCTCGACCGAGATATCCTCGAACCGCTCGCCGCGCATCAAGATGACGATAGGCATCTCCAACCCGCGCCGGCGCATCAGGTTGATCAGGGCGGTGGCTTCGCTGCCGTGACCGCCCTTGCCCCAGTCCACCAGGACGCAGCCGATGGCGGCGTCGGTCTGGACGGCGATTTCCGCGTCCTCGATCCGCCGCGCCCGGACCACCTCGAAGCCAAGGCGCTCGACCTCGGTGATGATCTGCTGAACTCGCACGCCTTCCAGATCGTCATTGTCAAAAGCGGGAGCGCAGACCAGAAATGTCAACCGACGAAAAAATTCCATGACAGGCTCCCTTGATTCATACCGACGCGAATTCGGCCGCAGACTAAAGGGGGTTGCCCGTCCATTCCATGGCGCAAACGAACCGACACGGAATCTTCACAAAAGACTCCGCATCGGTCCGCCACGAAGATGTTTATGACGTCGGGGCCGGGAAGTGAACTGGTTTTGATGGCCTCTAGGCGGACGCCTTGCCCTCGCCCTCCTCCACATAGCGATAGAGGGTCGAGCGCGAGATCTTCAACTTGCGCGCCGCCGTGCTGATATTGCCGTCGCACTGGGCCAGCACCCAGCGCACATAGGCGCGGTCCATCTCGTCCAGGCTCATCATGTGGTCAAAGCGGGGCGAGTGGCTGCCGCGCGTCCGGTCCTTGGGCTCGGAGATCAGCGAACCGACCAGACTTTCGGTAATGCGCGGGCCTTCCACCAGCATCAGCATCCGCTCGACGATGTTGCGCAGCTCACGCACATTGCCGGGCCAGGAATACTCCACCAGCCGCGCCATGGCCGCCGGTTCGATGTCGCGGATCTCGGCCTTGCTGCGGGCCATCAGATGGGCAATCAGCAGTGGAATGTCAGAACGCCGCTCGCGCAGCGGCGGCACCCGGATGCTCAGGACGTTGAGGCGGTAATAGAGATCCTCGCGGAAGCGGCCCGCCTTGACCTCGGCCATGAGGTCCCGGTTGGTAGCGGCGATCACCCGCGTTTCGGTCCGACGCAGCGCGGTCTGGCCCAGCGGGCGGAACTCGCCGGTTTCCATCACCCGCAGCAGCTTGGCCTGGCCCGACGGTTGCAATTCGCCGATTTCGTCCAGGAAGAGAGTGCCGCTGGACGCCACCTGGAACAGGCCTTCCTTGTCGCCGACCGCGCCGGTAAAGGCGCCCCGGCGATGGCCGAACAGCTCGCTCTCCAGCAGATTGTCGGGCAGCGCCCCGCAATTGAGCGGCACGAAGACATTGGCGGTCCGCTGGCTCCAGTGATGAATGGCGGCGGCGATCCCCTCCTTGCCCGAGCCGCTGTCTCCCGTCACCAGCACCGGGACATCCTGGACCGCCGCCTTGCGCGCCATATTGATGGTCTGGAGCCATGCCGGGCTTTCGCCCACCATGCGGTCGCCGCTGCGGCCTTTCAGATGCTCCACCTGGGCGACGAGGCCGGCGCAGCGGTGGTTGAGCTGACGCCGCTCGAACGCCCGATCGACCACGATCTCCAACTCGCTCAGTTTGTAGGGCTTGGACAGGTAGTCGAACGCCCCCAGCTTCATGGCCTTGATGGCGGTATCCACATTGGCGTGCCCGGTCAGGATGATGCCCTCGATCACCGGGTCCATCTGGCGAAGTTGCTCGAACAGGGCCAGCCCATCCATCCCCGCCATCATGATATCGATCAGGGCGACGTCGACCCCGACGGTCTCGGCGATATTCAGCGCCTCGTGGGCGCTGGCGGCGGTAAAGGTGGCCCAGCCGCGCCGGCTCAGGCGCTCACTCAGCAATTGGCGGTAATGCGGCTCATCATCGACGATGAGCAGGCGGGCGTCCTTCATCGGTCGATCCTCCCTTCGGATGACAGTGGCAGCGAGACCCTGAACCAGGCTCCCCCGGTGGTCCGGTTGCCGCAAGTGATGGTTCCGCCCAGCGAGCGGACGATCCCATAGCAGATGGACAACCCCAGCCCGGTTCCCTTATCGGGTTCCTTGGTGGTGAAGAACGGGTCGAACACCTTTTCCATGACCTCCGGGGCCAGCCCCGGCCCATCATCTGCCACTTCCAGCCGGGCGCGATTGCGGAACCGGCCGAGGGTGACGAACAGGCCGCCGGTCGAGTCCATGGCCTCGGCCGCGTTCTTCAGCAGGTTGAGCAGAACTTGGCCGATCAGGCTGGGATCGGTATGCACCGGCGGCAAGTCGTCATTGACCGTCAGCCGGATATCCAGGGTCTTGACCCTGGCCCGGTCGCTGAAGAAGGCGACCTTGTCGCGCACCAGCGCCCCCAGATCCGTCGCCTCCAGATTGACCACCTGATCGCGGGCGAAGGACAACACGTTCTGAGTGATGAACTTGCAGCGATAGGCCTGCTCCTGAATGGTGGCGAGGCCCCGCCGTAGCCGGTGGACGTCCAGATCGCCGCCCTCGCTGTCGATGGTGTCGAGCAAATCCTCGGCATAGGCCGAGATCAGCCCCATGGGATTGTTGATCTCGTGGGCGATGCCCGAGGCGAACTGGCCCAGCCCGGCCAGCCGGGTGGCCTGGACCAGTTGGCTTTCCAGGCTGGAGGCGTACTCGGTCAGCTTGCGCTCGCGCGCCTGACGCTGCGAGATGTCGATGGCCAGCCCGCGATACCCGGCCAGCCGGGCGCCATCCATCACCGGACTGATCTGCATCTGGGCCGGAATTTCCTCGCCCCGGAGGCTGCGCAGCGCCAGCTCGATCCGCCCCTCGGCCCCGCTTTCCCGGACCTGCCGCAAAAACCGGACCAGCCGCCGCCGGTGCGGCATGGCCATCAGCCGGGCCAGCGGCACCATCTCGCCATCGGCCGCCAGACCCAGGCGGTAACGCCCGGCGCGATTGAGGTGAACCAACTGCCCATCGCCATCCAGGCTGAAGATGATTTCCGACAGATTGTCCACCAGGTCGCGGTACCGGGACTCCGAGGCCGCCAGCGCGGCGGTGCGCTGCTGGACCTTCTGCTCCAGCACGTTGATGTGCTCTTGCAGATTGAGCGGCATGAACAGGCGGCGATGCTCGTCGTGCTCGGGGCCGCATTTCGACGCGGCGATCAAGCGCCACGAGCACTCGGTATGCCCTCCCGCCACGCAATGGTCCTCGATGCAGATCATGGGGGTGTCGAAGGCCACCGATGAGAAGCCCGAGGCATAGCCCGCCACCGTCCAGCATGCCGGATCGCCCGAGATGCCGAACAGGCGGATATGCTGCTCTGCCTCGTAGGAGTTCTTCCAGATGCCGGACATATCGTAATGACCGGTCTCGGGATCGATCAGCAGGGCATGGGTCTCGACACAGACGACGCCTTCCAGCATGTGCAGTTTCGGCCCCGCCAGGACGAATTCCGAAACCACGTCGTCACCCACCAGGGCGTGAAGATGGCGGGCGTCACTCTGGCCGCAGCTATAGCCGAAGCGGGTCAGGATCACCTTGGCGATGTCGAGGCCAAGCGTGTCGATCAGCTCCTTGCGCAGGGCTCCCATGGCGTCGGCCTGGACCAACACCGCGCGGCGTCCACAAAATGAGATCAGTCCTTGTTCCGGGTCAAAACTGACCAGGTCAGGCAGCTTCAAATTCCGACGTTGCACCTCAAAATTCCCTCCCACGGCGGCTTCTTCTTGCCCGGCGCTCGTTAAGCGGCGTCCGGGTCAGTCTGTGTACAATGCTTTACTCCCCAGCTTCAACACACCCCACCATACGCCGGGCCACCAGCCCCATGGTGGCTTGGATATCGGGGCAAAGCTCGGCCACCCGCAGCGCCAGATCGCGCGCCGCCGGCCGGTTGATTGTCCGACCCGCCAGCTCGGCTTCGAGAACATCGGCCAGCAGATCGATTTCGTCCCAGCTGTAATCCATGCCTACCTCCCCTAGCTTGGCGCGAACAGGTCGCGGACGCGAAAGCGTTGCAGCTTGCCCGTGACCGTACGCGGCATTTCATCGACGAACCGGATGCGCCGAGGACACTTGTAAATGGACAGACTGCGCTCGAAATGCCGACGCAGATTGGCCTCCAGGATGTCCGGAGCGGGGGCGTGATCGCCCCGCACCACGGCAAGACCCAGCCGCACCAGCCCATCCTCGTTGGTCACGCCGACCGCCGCCACGTCGGCGACACCGGACAGTTTGAGAGCATGTTCCTCGATCTCGGCCGGGCTGACCCATTGCCCCGAGATTTTCAGCATATCGTCGCCCCGGCCGTGATGGCTCCACCACCCCTCCTCGTCGAAGGAAAAAACGTCGCCGGTGCGATACCAGCCGCGCTGAAACGACTCGGCGGTCTTGTCCGGCCGGTTCCAATAGCCCGAGGCCACAGAATCCATCTTCAACCAGAGGATTCCGGTCTGGCCCGGCTCGCGCACCGGCTTGCCGTCGTCGCCCACCAGTTTGACCGTCGCCCAAGGCATCGGCCGCCCCGACGATCCCATGCGATAGGCTGTCGGGGTGTTGGCGATGGCGAGGAAAACAATCTCACTGGTGCCGATGCCCTCCAAGATGGGCTGGCCAGTGGCGTTAAACCATTCCGAGAATACCGATTCCGGCAGCCGCTCACCGGCCGAGATGAAGTGGCGGATCCGGCGAAAGGCGGGCTTGGCCACGACCTCGGCCCGCAGCAGGTTGCGGTACAAGGTGGGAACACTGAGCAAAATAGTGGGAGCATGACGCTCGACCACCGCGTCCACCGCTCCGGCGTCGGGCCAGCCGTCGTGCAGCACGATGGTGGCGCCGCATTTCAGCGCGCCGATCAGGCTGTGCCCTAGGGCGAAGGCGAAGAACAGCTTGGAAGTGGAAAACACCCGATCGCCGGGAACCACCCCGAAATTCCGCCGCAGATGCAGGTCGCCGATGACCACGTCGCCGTGACGGTGGATGGCGGCCTTGGCGGCGCCGGTGGTGCCCGAGGTGTAAATCATGAAGGCGTCATCGGCGGGACTGACCGGCGTGGCCTCCAAGACCGGGTCGCAGCCGGCGGCAAAGGCGGCGACATCGCTCACCACCAGGGGCGGGGTACGATCGCCGACCGCCAGGGCGGCCTCGTAAAGCGAAAACAGCGCCCTGTCGGTCAGAAACGCGGCACAGGCGCTGTCGGTCATGGCGTGACCGATTTCCCGCGCGCTGGAGCGGGTGTTGAGGGCCACGACGATAGCCCCGATCTTCATCACCGCCAGATAGGCGGCGACCAGTTCGGGCGAATCGGACATCAGCAGCAAGACCCGATCGCCCCGCCCGACGCCGCCCATTCGCAGGGCATTGCCGACCCGGCCGATGTAATCCGCGAGACCGGAAAAGGTCATGACCCGATCCCCGGCCAGGATGGCAGGCTGATCGCCGAGGCCGGCGGCCCGCTGCCAGCCGGCAATCTGCTCGCAAGCGTTGTTGGACGAACTTTTCTGGCGGGTTGATGCCGTCATGCTTTGTATCCGGTGGAAAAGCGGCCGGGTCGCGGGATATCGCGACCCGGCCAAGGTGGAGCCGGGGAGGTTATCGGCTCAGAAGGGGAAGTGGCGTTGACCCATCTGGATGGTGATCCATTTAATCTCGGTCATTTCCTCCATGGACCAGCGGCCGCCCTCGCGTCCCATGCCGCTTTCCTTGACGCCGCCAAACGGAACATGGGGCTCGTCGTAGATGGTGCAGTTGTTAAGGTGGACCGCGCCGGATTCCAGACGCAGCGACAGATCCATCGCCTTTTGCAGGTCGTTGGTGATCACCGCCGCCGACAGGCCGTAATTACTGTCATTGGCAATTTCCAGCGCCTCTTCGGAATCCTTGGCCCGGATGATGGAGACCAGCGGCCCAAAGGTCTCGTCGCGATAGACCACCATGTCTCTGGTAACGCCGGCCAGCACGGTGGCCTCGTAGAAGGCGCCCTCGGACTTGCCGCCGTTCAGCAGGCTGGCGCCCTTGGCCACCGCGTCGTCCACATGCTTTTGAACCACGGCGCACTGAGCCTGATTGATCAGCGGCCCGATGACGGTATGGGGGTGATGGGGGTCGCCCATCTTCAGCGTCTTGACCTTGGCCGAGAAAGCCCGGCAGAAGGCGTCGAACACCGGTTCCTCGATGATGAGGCGTGAATTGACCATACAGACCTGCCCCTGATGCAAGAAGACGCCGAAACAGGCGGCATCGACCGCATAGGCGATATCGGCGTCCTTCAACACGATCATCGGGCTTTTGCCGCCCATCTCCAGGGTGCACTTCTTGAAATGCTTGGCCGCCGCCTGACCGATGATGCGCCCGACCTCGGTGGAACCGGTGAAGGTCACCATCTTGATGCGGGGATCGGAGATCAAAGCATCGCCCAGCTTGCCGCCGGGACCGGGAACGACGTTAAGAACGCCCTTGGGCAGGCCGGCCGCCTCCATCACCTCGGCGATCATCAGGCCGGCGACCGGCGTGTGGCAGGACGGCTTCAGCACGAAGGCGTTACCCGAGGCCAGCGCCATGGCGACCTTTTTGAAGGCTAACAGGAAGGGAAAGTTGTAGGGCGCGATGCCGGCGATGACGCCCAGCGGCCGACGGACGCTCATGGAGAACAGGCCGGGGGAATCGGACGGCATGGTCTCGCCGAAGATCCGCCGGCACTCGCCCGCCGCGCTGCGCAGCAAATTGACGCAAAACGACGCCTCGAACATGGATTTTCCGAAGGTCGAACCCGACTCGTAGCGCAGCACCTCGGCAATCTCGGGAATGCGGGCGGCCAGGACGTCGGCGGCCTTGATCAGGATGGCTTCGCGCTGGTTGGCAAGGGTATTGCCCCAATCCTTGGACGCCAGATGGGCGGCGGCCACCGCCTTTTCCAGATCGTCCAGCCCGGCCTGATGCACGCGGGCGAAGACCTTGCCGGTGGCGGGATCGATGTTGTCGTCAATGACGCCGGCGATGGACGGAACCCACTCGCCGCCGATGAACAGCTTGTATTCCTTCATGATTTTCATTCCTCCCTTAATTCCAGATGCCGGACTTACCGGGCGCGATGATGCCGTTGGGATCAAGCGCCCGCTTGATCTTGCGGTTGATCTCCTTCTTCACCGGCCCATAGGTGTCGGCGACCTTGTCCATGAAAGCGGTGTTGACCCGATAGGTGCCGTAGCCCTCTTTGGAGAAGGCGGTCAGCAATTCGTCGAAGCAGTCATGCGCCGCCTTCAATTGGGCCGGGTCGGTGCGGTCGTAGAGCAGATCGACGATATGGTGCATGTCGCGCCAGCCGACGATGAACTCGGCGACATAGTCGAAGCCGTACTTGCCGAGGATTTTCTTGGCCATGTCCATCTGCTTCAGGGTTTCGCTGCCGCGCGCCTGACTGACCGGGGCGAACCAGGCCGATCCCCCGCCGCCGCGCCAGTTGTACAGGCCGAATTCGGCGGTGTTCATCTTGCCCTGCATTAGATCGGCGCGGTATTTGAATACCGGATCGTCACCCACCTGCTCGGCGGTCAGCAGCTCCCCCTTGCCCGAGGCCTTGACCACATTCTGGATGATGTTCCAGTTGACCTCGTTCTGCTCGGGCGAGCCGTACAGGCCGCAATAGACGTTCCACATGCCGACCTTGTTCTTGGTCACCATGTCCTTGACCACCGAATCGGGGATCGAGCCGGTGCCGGTGTAGTGATCCGCCCGCTTCAGGAACGAGCCCAACTCCCACAGGGCGTGCACGATCACCACCGCGTTGGGAATGATCATGGCCAACCGCAGGGGCCGCAGGGTCTCGACGATATCGACGATGTCGGTTTCCTCGGGATAGCGGATGACATAGGGCTTGAAGGCCGGCGGCGCCGGCATCAGCCAGAACCCCATCTTGGTGATGATGCCGTAATTGGACTGGGTGAAGATGCCGTCCAGATAGGGGCCATAGCCCCACTTGAACACCTGGGCGGTGTTGGAATTGGGCAGCGAGCCCATGCCGGTCTTCAACACCTCGCCGGTGGGCATCACCACTTCCATGCCGCACGAGAACATGAAGTGCTCGCCATAGGGGGTATAGCCCACGCCGCGATCGGCGGCGTTGCCCAGCGGGCCGGCGATGGAGGACGGTGCCGGGCAGGACAGCCACAGCGGAATCTTGTTCTCCTGAAGATAGTCGTAGAGCTGCTGGAAGGTGACGCCGGGCTCGACCAGGGCGGTGCACAGGACCGGATCGACCTCGATGATTTTGTTCATCCGCCGCAGATCCATCACTACCTGACCGCGACTGCCCGGCGCGGCCGAGCCGTAGCCCAGATTGCGCCCGGTAGAAATCGGCCAGACCGGAACCTTGTACTTGTTGCAGACCGCGACGCAGCGCTGAACCTCCTCGGTCGAGGCCGGGCAGATGGCTGCCGATGGGGTGTGGTTGTCGGTGCTGTCGGGAATCATGATCTTGCTGTAGGAGGCAAGATGATCGGCGTCGGTGAACACGTTGGCCTCGCCCAGGATCTCGCGATATTCGCGGATGGCGGCGTCGAAGGCCTTCTCGGAAACGCCCTTGGGCAGGGCAATGTATTTGCTGGGCATGAGCCTCTCCTGAATTCTTGTTAGCCGGCGACGACGAAGGACATCAGCGCGACCGGGGATGCGTGATGGGTCAGCGACAGCCACCGGGCGCTGCCGCGCGGCACCATCTGCTGAAACAGGATGCCGTCGCCATCGGCGACCAGCCCCATCACCCGCCGCCCCGGCTTGGCCGCCAGCCAAAGGGCGGCCTCGGCCAGGGTCTCCGGCCCCTTCACGGTCAGGCTTGCCGCGCCCTTCCCAAGCGCACGGCGGGTCTCGGCCGTCACCGAGGGATCGACCAGCAGCAGGGAGGACGCGCCGTCACCGGACGGCGTCGCCCAGGCCGGCGTCACCGCACCGAGGGCGGCAAGCGAGCCGCCACCCAGCGCCGCCCCGATCAGGGCGCGGCGGGACAGTCTCATTTCGAACCTCCCGGCGCCGGGCTCTTGGACAGCATCTCGCCGACCTGCTTCAGCATCGCGTCATCCACATCGGTGGGACGAAAGGCCGGCATCGCCCGCATGCCGTGACGCACCACACTCTGATAGTAATCGGGATCAAGATTGCGGCCCTTGATGACGGGACCAACCCCGATCTCGTGACAATTCGCGCAAATCTTGCTGTAAACATGATTGGCGTCACGCCATTGTCCAGCAGCCTGAGCCAAGGCGTCTCCGGCTATGGCGGAAGCAACGACGCCAATGACGAGTATTCCTGCCAGCACGGCCGTTTGATTTATTTTCTTCTTCACTTGCGACCTCCCCCAACTTGCCGTTTTCAGGCCATCCATCATTTGATGGCCGACTTGCAAGGGATGGCATTGCAAGGGTGGTGCCAGATCCCAGATGGGCCGGGATCGCGAATTCGCGCGCCAATCCGTGGCGGTGAGGTGTCGCGAAACGAGACACTGGGTTGAAACAAGACAGCCGGAACCGCGACAGCCGCCGCCGTTCGGAGCCAGCCCCCGAACGGGGAGTTCTGGCATGGCCGTTGCTATTCCAAGGGTCAACGCGCTCGACGCGATCAACAAAACCCGATGGGGGAAACCATGCCGAACAGTCTTGGGCTAAAGCAGCCCGTTCTCGGAATCATCACCGCCCTGGTGGCGGTCTGCCTGTCCCTGGCCTTTGCCGCTCAATTCAATCCGGCGATCTTCGGCAGCTGGGTGGCTCAGGTGATCATGAGCGCCATTCCCATGCAGATCGTCATCGGTCTGGTCTGGCAAAGCGCCTATCCCGGCGCTCTGGGCCGGATGGGCCAGCCAGTGAAGGGCCTGGCCATCCTGGCCATGATGCTGGCCGCCGCCATGGTCATGACGCCGGTGATCCTGCTGCTGGTCAATGGCGGCATCGGAATGCCCACTCCCTTCGCCATCATGTTCACCATCGTTTCGGTATGCAGCGCCTTCTGGCTGGTGGCGGTGTTCCAGTGCTGGCCCATGGCGGTGCTGTCCAAGCATCCTGGCGTCATCGGCATGGGCGTACTGGTCCTGGCCTACGTCACCACCTATGTGGTCTTCCGCCTGGGCTTCGACTTCTCGGCCATGAAGGGCGCGCCGTTCTACGCCGCCGCCCTGGACCCGCGCGGAGCCTTTCCCGCCTGGAACGCCCTGTCCTTCATCGTCACCACCGTGTCGGTGATCATGGGGCTGGTGCTGCTGGACTTCTGGCCGACCGCCACCATCGCCGCCGCCATCCCCGCCCTGTCCCGCCAGCCGCTGTTCGGCCTGCTGAACGCCGTTCTGGTCCTGGCCATCGCCGCCGCCATGTGGACGGTGGGCGTCAGGGTCATGGGCATGGATGTGGTCGATTACATGGTTCGGGTGCCGGTCTCCGGCCTGTTCGGCGAGTTCATCATGCTGGTGATGATGCAGACCGCGCCGTTCCAGACCACTCGCCAGCCGGTCAAGGGCATGTTGCTGCTGGCTCTGGTGACGGTCCTGGCCGTGGCCATGTATCGGGCCTACGCCGCCGCGGCGATCGTGCTGATGGGCGCCATGCCCGGCGGCGCGCCCGGCTACGGCCTCGACCTGTGGATCGCCACCGCCATGCTGTCGGTGACCTTCCCGGTGTTCGTGGCCCTGGGCGACGGTTTTGCCTTCTGGCCGCTGTCGCGCCCAGACGCCGACGCCGCCGAATAAGCGCGGCGGACAAGGAAAACCCCGGAGCGGTTATCCGCTCCGGGGTTTTTTACGTTCGATCCGTAAGATCAGCCCATGCGGACGATCGGCTTGATCGCCCGGCCGGCCTCGGCGTCCTCGATGGCTTGGTTGAGCTTGTCGTAGGGATAAAAGCTGACCAGCTTGTCGAACGGAAAGCGGCCCTGGCGGTACAGCTCGATCAGTTGGGGAATGAACACGTCCGGGGCCGAATCCCCCTCGACGATGCCCCGGATCGAGCGGCCGGCGGTCATCAGATGCATGGCGTTCAGAGTGATTTCGGTATCCAGCGACGAAGCGCCGACGATGCCGCAGGCGCCGCGCGGCGCCAGGCTTTCCATGGCGTTGCGGATCACCGCCGGCAGGCCGGTGGACTCGAAGGCGAAATCGACGCCGGTTCCGGTGATCTTCATGATTTCAGCGACGGCGTCGGCGGTCTTGGGGTTGATGACATGAGTCGCCCCCACCTCCATGGCCATGGTCAGCCGATCCGGCACCACGTCGACGGCGATGATGGTGGTTGCGCCCACCACACGGGCCGCCATCACCGCGCTAAGGCCCACCGAACCGGCGCCGAACACCGCGATGGTGCGGCCGGGGCCGACCTTCAGGGCATTGATCACCGCCCCCGCCCCGGTCTGGATGCCGCAGGCCAGCGGCCCGAGCAGTTCCAGCGGCGCGTCCTTGGCGACCTTGACGATATTGCGCTCGTGGCAAAGAGCGAAATTGGCGAAGGAGGACTGGCCGAAGAAATTACCGTGAATAACCTCGCCATCCTTGCTCAACGGGCTGGTGCCGTCGCCACGGACGCCGGCGAAGTTGTGGCCAAAGAAGTCGTGGCAGTAATTGGGGGCGTGCTCGTTGCAGCTGTGGCAATGACCGCAGGAATTATAAGACATCACCACATGATCGCCGACCACGACCTTGGTGACGCCGCGCCCGACCTTCTCGACGATTCCCGAGCCCTCGTGGCCGAGAACGATGGGCTGCGGCACCGGATAGGTCTGGTCCCGCATGGCGATATCGGTATGGCAGACGCCGGTGGCGACCACCCGCACCAAAATCTCGCCATCGCGTGGATCGGCGAGGTCGATGATCTCCAGCGACATGGGCGAGGCTTTCGCCCGAGTAACGGCAGCATTGATCTTCATTGACGGTCCTCCCTCTGAGTGTCGTGACGCGGAAGCGGCAAAGCCCGCCGCCCCCGGTTGCCACAGACATTCTGCAAGCCCGATGCCATGGGCCATGGGACGGCCCAGCCGCCGATTCCCCCATATCCGGGCCGGGCAGAGTGTTCGGAATTGCGACAGTGATGCAAAACGCTTCACTTCGCTTACGCAACATACAGAGGAAGAACAGCCACATCAAAACGAGACACTGTCCATTTTTACAACAAATAATAACAATGTGTATTTGCTGTATTCGACAATTTATTCAGTGCACGACGCTTGATTCCATACCGTTATTGCAATGCAGCACGTAATTTTCAACGAGGTCTCGCCAAATTCCCGTCCCATGGCATAGAGGTTGCTACCTCCCCCAGGCCACCGCCCCGTCCATCCGATGGGGCCGACCAGGAAAGGGGGAGGGAAATGTCATTGTCCGCAAGAGCCATGGGCATGGCGCTGATCGTGCTGAGTCTTGCCGCGTGCCAGGAGGACGGCCGCCATGGCGGGCTGGCCGCCGAGCGGCAAAAACCGATCCGCCGCACCGATCATTTCCAGTCGCTGACCGTTACCGGCAACACCGTGGTGGCGGTGGGGTCGTTCGGGGTCGTCGCATCGTCCACCGATGGCGGCAACACCTGGAAGCGGACCGAACTGGCCGATGGCGCGGCCCTGGTGCGGGTGGCGCGCTGTGGCGATGCCGGACTGGTGGCGCTGGACTTTACCGGCAAGGTCTGGCGGGCGCCGGCCGACGCCTCCGCCTGGACGGCCAGCCCATTGCCCCCGACCGACGCCGTGCTCGACGCCACCTGCACCGCCGACAACCGCATCTGGGTGACGGGCGCGCGCGGCCTGCTGCTGGTCAGCGACGATAACGGCAAAAGCTGGGCATCCAAGTCGCTGGACGAGGACATCCAGCTGCTCAACATCCAGTTCCCCACCGCATCCTTCGGGGTGGTGGCCGGCGAATTCGGCCGCGTCCTGACCACCCATGACGGCGGTGCGTCGTGGAGCCAGGGCGGTTCGCTGGGCGAGGACTTCTATCCCCAGGCCATGCATTTCGAGACCGACAAGCGCGGTCTGGTGGTGGGCTTAAGCGGCGCGGTGCAGGAAACCCGCGACGGCGGCGTGTCGTGGACCCGGGCCAAGACACCGATCGAAGCCCCCCTCTACGGCGTCCTGGCCCTGCCCGGCGACGAAGCCGTGGTGGTGGGGGCCGCCGGTTCGGCCGCCCGATTGGTGGGCGGGGTCTGGAGCCCGGTGACCGGCCTGCCCATGACCGACCTGCGCGGCATCGCCGCCACGTCCGGCGGCGTGATGCTGGCTGGAACCGGGGCGCTGCTGCCGCTGCCGCTCGCCAAGACAAACTGAGGACGCCGTCATGCACAGCTTCATCGACTCCCTTCCCGACCGGCTGTTCCGCCTGCGGACTCCGATCCTCGCCCTGGTGACTCTGGTGACGGTGGCCTTCGCCACCCAGATTCCGGCCTTGCGCATCTACACCGATTTCGAGGGCCTGCTGCCGCAGCAGAACCCCTTCATCAAGGTCCATAACGAGATTCGCGGCCTGTTCGGCGGCGCCAACGTGCTGACCGTGGCGATCGAGGTTACCGACGGCACCATCTTCACCAACGAGAACCTTGCCGCCATCGAGCGGGTGACCAAGGCGATCGACAACCTGCCGGGGATCAACCACAACCTGGTTTCGTCCATCACCCATCGCACGTCGCGCTTCATCTCGCTGACCGAGGAAGGCAGCGTGCGGTCCGAGGTCTATTATAACCCGGCCCTCGGCCCCATGACCGACGAGCAGCTGGCGGTGATGAAGGCCAAGGTGCTGGTCGACCCCCGCGTCTTCGGCCTGACCGTGTCGCCCAATCTGAAGGCGGCGCTGGTCAAGGCTCAGTTCGTCGACGGCCAATTGGACTATCTCGGCATCTTCCAGGGCTTACAGGATATCCGGGCGCGTGAGAACACCGCCGGGGTCAAGATCTACACCACCGGCCAGCCCGCCCTGATCGGTTGGGTTTATTCCTACCTGCCCCAAAGCCTACAGGTGTTCGCCTATACCGCCGCCATCGTCCTGATCCTGCTGATCGGCTATTTCCGCCGCTTCTACGGCGTCGCCCTGCCGTTGCTGGGGATCACCATCTCCACCATCTGGGGCCTGGGCTGGATCGTGCTGCTGGGCTACCACCTCGACCCGCTGATGCTGGTGATCCCGTTCCTGATCGCGGCCCGCTCCATGAGCCACGGCATCCAGATCGTCGAACGCTGGTATCAGGAACTGGCCCGCCTGGGCGACGGTCCCAAGGCGGCCCAGGCCACCTTGAACGAGATGTTCCACCCCGGCACGCTGGGAATCATCTGCGACGCCATCGGCCTGATTCTGCTGGTCACCGGCTCGGTCCGCATCAATTTCGAGCTGGGCGTCTTCACCGCGCTGTGGGCGGTGTGCGGCATGCTCAACGTGTTGGTGTTCGTCCCGCTGCTGTTGAGCGTCCTGCCCACGCCCCGGACCACCGCCAGCCGTCCCGGCCAGTTGCAGCATCTGCTGACCGGCCTCGGCCACGGCGTCTCCCACCGCATCAACGCCATCACCATCACGGTGATCGGGGCATTGCTGGTGATGGGGTCGGTCGCCATGTCGGGCAACATCACCATCGGCGAATCCGAGCCGGGCTCGCCGCTGCTCTACCGCAATCATGACTACAACGTGTCGTCCACGGCGGTGAACGCCCTGTTCCCCGGCTCGGAGCAGCTGTTGCTGGTGGCCAAGGCCGACAAGCCCGGCGGGCTGAAGGATCCCGAGGCCATGAAGGCGATCGAGGCCTTCAACAACCATATGCTGCTGGACCCCGAACTGGGCGGCGTCAAGTCGGTGCCGACCCTGGTGCGTCAGGTCAACAAGCTGATCCACAACGGCGATCAGCGTTGGGAACAATTGCCCAAGGATTCCCAGTTGGTGGGGGGCGTGTTGTTCGCCTATATGGCGTCCAGCCCGATCCCCGGCATTCTCAACGACTTCATCACCCCGGATTACTCCAAGGCCAACCTCGCCCTGTTCTACAAGGACCACAAGGGCGAGACCGTGGACCGCGCCATCGCCATGGCCCGCGAAGGCGCCAAGATGGTCGCCGGCATGGCCAAGGGCGTCACCATCGAACTGGCCGGCGGGGTTTTGGGGGTGACGGCGGCGGTCAACCACGACGTCTTCATCGACAACCTGTTGGTCATTCCCATGGTGTTCCTGCTGATCTGCGGATTGGTCGGCTTCACCTACCGCGCCTGGCAGGCCGGTCTGCTGATGTTCGGCGCCATGCTGATCCCCACCGCGCTGACCTACGCCTATCTGTCGGTCAACGGCATCGGGCTCAATATCAACACCGTGCCGCTGATCTCGGTCGGGCTCGGCATCGGCATCGACTACGCCGTCTACATGATCGACCGCATCAGGGACGAACTGCACGAGCACGCCGACGTCAAGGCCGCCATCGGCCGCTCGGTGGCGTCCACCGGCCGGGCGGTGACCTGCACCGTCACCACCCTGGTGGGCGGCATCGTCGCCTGGGTGTTCATCTCGGATCTGCGCTTCCAGGCCGACGCGGCCAAGCTGCTGATCTTCATGATCGTGATCTGCGCCTTCACCGCCATGGTCCTGGTCCCGGCCTGGATCGCCACCTTCCGTCCCCGGTTCATCGTCCGCGAGGCCGACCCGGAAATTCAAGCCCTGGAAGGCTAGGGAAATCGGGAGGCCCAGGGGGGCAACTCGTAAGTCAATAATGAGGGAGGACACAATGAGATATTGGTTGAGATATGCGACGGCCGGTTTCCTGGTCCTGGCGGCTGCGATGCCGGCCATGGCCGACGACGGCGACGGCTGGACCATCAAGAACAAGGTCGATGAGGAAGTCCGCTTCCGCGACAATGTCGGCCTGTCGAAGATGCGGACCCTGGGCCAAAGCGACATCGACAAGAAGCTGAACGGCGGCGAGACGTTTTCATCGCTGAAGCTGCACACCACCTTGCGGGCGTCCTACGACAAAACCTATGACGTCAACCCGAAGTTCGGCGCCAATGCCGGCGGCTCGGTGGCGTTCAAGAACAACAGTGGCGGCTACACCACCTGGGGAAGCGCCGCGGCCCCCTGGGGCGGCCTGGCCAACGGCAACAACAACCAGGGCATGGCCCTGGTGGACGGCTGGCGCGAGCCGGATGGCGGCTTGGCCTTCGCCACTCCGGTACGGCCCTGCGACGTGGACAGCCGCGGCTGTATCAAGGGCTATATGGACTCCACCAAGAACGAGCTGGCCGCGCCGGAATTCAACGACCGGCTCGACTTCATCCGCGAACTCTACGTCGATGGCGAGGTTCCGGTCGGCAATAACACCCTGGCGCTTCGCTTCGGCCGTCAGCAGCTGGTCTGGGGCCGCAGCGACCTGTTCCGCGTCCTCGACGTGATCAACCCGGTCGATTACTCGCGCAACAGCATCTATGACGAGTTGTCGGACACCCGCATCCCCATGGGCATGCTGCGCGCCGACTATCGCATGGGCGCCCGTGGTCCGTTCGACGACATCAACTTCCAAAGCGTCTGGGTGTGGGAAAAGTTCCGCCCCAACAATCTGGGCCAGGGCGGCAGCACCAACAATCCCGGCGGTGCCGGAGCCATGTTCCGCGCCATGAATAACTGTTGGGAGAACGGCTGCACCGTCGGCAACTACAACGGCCAGGCCAGCGCGTTGACCTTCGCCCCACACATGATCGGCATCCGCCGGGCCGAAATGCCCGAATGGAATCTGGGCAACACCACCATCGGCGGCAAGATCGAAGGCGAGCTCAAGGGCGTCGGCTTCTCGCTCAACGCGCTGCACACCCGCTCGCAGATGCCGGTCCTCAAGGGCGGCGTTCTCAGCGTCGGCAACCGCAACGGCAACTCCGCCTCGAATAACGAGGCGGTCTGGCCCTATGCCCCGGCCTTCGACATCATCTTCCCCCGGATCAGCGTGTTCGGCGGCTCGGCCGACTTCACCGCCGCCCCCATCGACACCGCCTTTCGGGTCGAATCCACCTACACCACCGGCGAGATGTTCGCCGACAACTCCACCCCCGATCTGGTGTCCAAGTCCGACGTCATCCGCTACGTCTTCGGCGCCGACCGCAACACCTTCATGCCGTTCCTCGGCACCAACAACGCCTTCCTGATCAGCGGCCAGCTGTTCGGCCAGCACATCGTCAACCACCACCTGGAGCGGACCGCCACCGGCGGCCTGATGGGCATGGTCGATTGGGAGGACAGCTGGATCGGCACCATGATGATCAAAGGCTGGTATGCCGGCCAGACCATCAGTCCGCAGATCGTCTTCGCCCACGACTTCAAGGCCGAATCCAACGTGATCGAGCCGTCGGTCGAGTGGATCCCCGCCGCCATGTGGCGCTTCCGTCTCGGCAGCAACATCAAGTTCGGCCAATACCACCAAGCCTTCAGCACCAACGCCGACGGCACCCCCTGGGGGTCCGCTCCGGCCCGCAATGTGTGGCAGTCGGGCCAGCCCTACGGAAACCTGCGCAACGGCCTCCTGGGCGAGGGCCATGCCGAAACCGAAGTCTTCGCCAACGCCACCCTTCGCTTTTAAGTGGGAGACAGACAATCATGAAGAAGATCGTTACCGCGGCCCTTGCCGCCGGGCTTGCCTTCTCCGGCGCGGCGCAAGCGTCGGACGTGGTGGAAAAGTCGTTCCTTCCCTACAAGGCGGGCACCCCCGAAAATGCCGTCGCCAAGTCCGGCGCCGTGATCACCGCCGCCAATGTGGATCAGGCCAAGGACGTCCTCGACCCCGCCATGTACGAGGCGATCAAGAACGGCTGGTACGAGATGAAGGTGGGCGCGACGACCTCGTTCGACGTCAGCAAATCCTACGTGGACGCCACCGAAAAGAATCTGGGCAAGGTTGCGCTCGGCGACAAGCTCGGCGAGATCAAGGGCTATGTCGCCGGGCGGCCCTTCCCCGAGGAGCCCCAGGCCTCTGACCCACGCGCCGGTGAAAAGATCGCCTGGAACTTCAAATACGGCATCAACTGGGGTGATTCGGCGGCCAACAGCCCGACCTACTGGAGCTATCGGGCCATGGCCGACGGCAAGGTCGAGCGCGTCTTGAAGATGAGCATGCACTGGCTGAACTTCATGCACCGCACCGGCCAGGCCCCCATGCCCAATATCGAGCCCAACCCATCGGAAATGTACCGCGCCACCTACGTCAAGGTGCTGGAACCCCAGGACGTCGCCGATACCCAGTTGCTGATCCATCGCTACGAGGACGACACCAAGCTGGATTCCACCTGGCTGTATCTCGGCTTCCAGCGCCGGGTGCGCAAACTGTCTTCCGGCCAGATCACCGACTCGTTCCTGGGCTCGGACATCATGATCGAGGACTTCGAGGGCTATAACGGCCGGATCTCAGACATGAAGTGGACCTTCAAGGGCGCCCGCACCATCTTGATGCCGTTCTTCAACCATGACGAACAGGTGCTGGCGGCTGAATACGCCGAGCCCAACTACAAATTCGTCGGCTTCACCGGCAAGGGAAGCTGCTTCGCCAATGTCTCATGGCAACTGCGCAAGGCCTATGAGGTGGATGTCACCCCGATCGATCCCAACCATCCGGTGGGCAAGCGCACCATGTTCTTCGACGCCCAGACCATGGCGGCGTCACGCACCCTGACCTATGACCGCAACGGCAAGTTGTGGAAGAACTTCACCATCGGCAAGGCCCATCCCGACCATCATCTGCCCATCAACAAGGGAACCGGCATCGCCCTCGACGATACCTTCTCCATGATCGATGTGCAGGCCCAGCATTGCACCACCGGCCAGTTCAAGGGGCAGGTGGACGCCAGCATGGCGCCCGCCAACCGCTTCTCGGTCGACGCCATGCGCTCGGGCAACTGAGTCTCACGTCGATAAGCGGCCTCCCCTCGGATGGGGGGGCCGCTTTTTCTTTCCGTATCAGACGGGGCCATGCATGTTTCTCTGCAATATCCGGATTTCCGCCAAGATCCTGCTGGTGGTGGCGCTGTGCTCGGTGGTGACCGTCGCGGTCGCGCTGGCCGGCTCGTTCGGCATCATCCGGCTGTCGGATTCCCTCTCGGCCATCGAAGCGACCAGCCGAACCACCATGGCCGCCAACAAGCTCAACCAGTTGGCCCTGACCCTGAACCGCACCGAATACGTCCTGGCCTCGGACCCCACCCCCGACAGCCTGCGAGAGGTCGGCCGGCGCATCGAGGCGCAACGCCGTGATCTTACCGGGGCACTGGCGCGGCTGAGGGATCTGACCAGCCCCGATCAGGCCGAACTGCTCCGGGCCATCGAGGCCGGACAGGCCGCCTATCTGGCGTCCCAGGACGCCACCATCGCCAAGGTCAAGGAACACGGCGCCTCGGTGGAGGTGTCCGAGGGCCAGATGATCATCACCGAGGCGGCCACCACCAGCAGCACCGTCGCCGGACGGTTCGAACAGGCGGTCCAGGCCTATACCGCCAATGCCGAGACAACCACCGCCGGCATCTTCGAGCGTGCCGCCAGCGTCAGGTCCACCGCCCAGGCCACCATGCTGGCCGTCGCCGTCATGGGCGCCATCGGCGGCTTCGTCCTCGGCGCGCTGCTGGGCCATCTCGGCATCTCCAAGCCCCTGGGCGCGGCGGTGGACGGCCTGCGCCGACTGGCCGAGGGCGATACCGACCGGTCAGTCCATGGCAGCCGACGTGGCGACGAAATCGGCGACATCGCCGCCACCCTGGAGGTTTTCCGCGCCAATATGCTGCGGAACCGCGCCATGGAGGCCGAGGCCGCCGCCGCCGCCGCCCACGCAGCCCAGGACAAGGCCAGGGCCATGCACGGCCTTGCCGACTCCCTGGAATCCACCGTGACCAAGGTGGTCGCCGCCCTGTCCTCGGCTTCCGGGGTCATGCAAAGCAGCTCACAATCCATGTCGAGCATGTCCAAGGCCGCCTCGGCCCAGGCGATGGTTGTCGCCGAGGCCGCCCGAAACGCCTCCGGCAACGTGGAAACCGTCGCCTCGGCCGCCGAGGAGATGACCGCCTCCATCGCCGAAATCTCGCGGCGCGTCGCCCATGCCGCCACCGTATCCAGCCAAGCCGTCACCCAGGCGTCGCGCACCAACGACATCGTGATCGGACTGTCCGACATCGCCACCCATATCGGCGAGGTGGGCAACATGATCAACGCCATCGCCAGCCAGACCAATCTGCTGGCGCTGAACGCCACCATCGAGGCGGCGCGGGCGGGCGAGGCCGGCAAGGGCTTCGCGGTGGTCGCCAGCGAGGTCAAGAATCTCGCCACCCAGACCACCCAGGCCACCGAGGACATCTCGCGCCAGGTGGCCTCGGTCCGCGGCGCCACCGCCCAGGCGGTTCAAGCCATCCAGGACATCGTCGCCACCATCGGCGAGATCAATCAGATATCCACCGACATCGCCGGAGCCATGGAGCAGCAGGGCATGGCGACGCGGGAAATCGCCGGCAATGTGGAAGAGGCCGCCCGCAGCACCCAGGCGGTCGCCACCAATATCGACGACGTCACCCGCGAGACCGGCGAGGTCGGCGGCATCGCCGAGCAGGTTCTGAACGCCGCCCGCGCCCTTGCCGACCAGTCCGAGGCCCTGCGGACCACCGTCGGGGACTTCGCGGCAAAGCTCCGGACCGACAACGGCGGTCTTCATCCATAACGGCCCCGGCTCCGAACACCTTGAAATCATGCCGGAAGGGCTCTACTCCAGACTGACGCCATCAGGAGGGGCCATCATGCGGATCAAACAGCTATGGGCGGCCATGACCGGCCTTGCCATCATCTTCGGGACCGCCGTCCGGGCCGAAGCCGAGACCGTGACCATCTTCGCCGCCGCCTCGACCGCCAACGCCGTCACCGAGATCGGCGAACTGTTCAAGGCACGGACCGGCGACACCGTCAGGGCGTCCTACGCCTCGTCCTCCACCCTGGCCAAGCAGATCGAGCGGGGAGCGCCGGCCCAGCTGTTCCTGTCCGCCGATCTGCACTGGATGGAATATCTGGCCGGAGAAAAACTGATCACCCCCGGCAGCCGCGCCAACCTGCTGGGCAACGCCTTGGTGCTGATCGCTCCGCTCGACGCCAAGACCGCCCCGACCGTCATCGCCAAGGAAACCGACCTGGTCAAACTGCTGGGCGACGGCCACCTGTCCATCGGCGACCCCGACCATGTGCCGGCGGGGATTTACGCCCGGCAGGCGCTGGAGCATATGGGACAATGGGCGGCGCTGGCCCCCCGACTGGCCCGAGGAGAATCGGTGCGGGCCGCGCTGGCCCTGGTCGAGCGCGGCGAGACCCCGCTTGGAATCGTCTACTCCACCGACGCGGCCCTTTCCGTCAAGGTCAAGGCGGTCGGCGTCTTTCCAGACAGCTGGCATGACGCGATCACCTATCCGGTCGCCCTGATCGCCGGAACCGAAACCCCATCCGCCAGGGCCTTCCTCGAATTCCTGAAGTCCGACGCGGCCAGGAACGTGTTCAGCCGGTACGGCTTCAAGCTGAATTAGACAGCCCCGGAAGGCGCAACCCAAGGCTGCACATCATCAAGAATCATTCACCTGTCGCCTCTCCACACATATACGTTAGGATAGTAAATACGACCTTCGGCATAAGCCTGCCGAATTCGGGAGGCGACAGCGCAAACTTCCCGCACCGGATGTTCATACCGCGCTGATCGAGGGGGAAGTTCGCCATGTTCGCCAATATGAAAATCGGAAGCCGACTGGGTGCGGGTTTCGCCTTGATCCTGCTGCTGACCTTCGCCATCGGCGTGACCGCCGACATCACCAGCGGACAATTGGCACAACTGACGGCGAAGCTGTACCGCCACCCCTTCATGGTGACCAACACCATGCAAGAAATTGGCACCAACATGATCGGCATGCATCGCTCCATGAAGGACGTCGTCCTGGCGAAGACTCCGGAAGAGCTTGATCGCGCCGTCGCCGACGTGGATGCGCGGGAAAAGAAGGTCTTCGAGAAGTTCACCCTGGTCCGCGAACGCTTCCTGGGCGACAAAACCGATGTCGAACTGGCGGCCAGGGCCTTCACCGCCTGGAAGCCGATCCGCGACGAAGTCATCCGTATGTGCCGCGAGGGCCGGTGTGCCGATGGCGTCGCCATCACCAAGACCACCGGCGCCGCCCAGGTCGCCGAGACCTCCCTGGCGATCCAGAAGGTTATCGACTTCTCCATGGCCAAGGCCGAGGCGTTCATGAAGAACGCCGAGTTGGAGAACCAGCGGATCGACCTTATCACACGCAGCCTTCTCATCTCCGCTCTGGTCCTCGGCACCCTCATCGCCTGGGGAATCACCCGCGGCATCACCCGCCCGATCAACGCCATGACCGAGGTGATGCATCAGTTGACCGGCAATAACCTGTCGGTCGAAGTGCCGTTCGCCGACCGTGGCGACGAGGTCGGCGCCATGGCCAAATCGGTCGGCCACTTCAAGGACCAGATGCTGCGGGTCAAGCAGCTGGAAGCCGATCAGGAGGAGCAAAAGCACCGCGCCGAAGCCGACCGCCTGAGCGTCATGCGCAAGATGGCCGATACCTTCGAGAACAATGTCGGCAAGGTGATCGAGACCGTGACCTCCGCCGCAACCGAGCTTCAGGCGGCGTCGGGCCAGATGGCCGGCACCGCCACCGACACCAGCCATCAGGCCACCACCGTGGCGGCGTCGGCGCAGCAGGCCTCGGCCAATGTCCAGACCGTCGCCTCGGCCACCGAGGAACTGGCCTCCTCCATCAAGGAAATCGCCCATCAGGTCGAGCGGTCGCAAACCGTGTCCACCCATGCCGGCCAGGAAGTGGCCAACACCACCACCCAGGTCCGGGCGCTGTCCGAGAACGTCGCCAAGATCGGTGAAATCGTCAACCTTATCAACGATATCGCCGCCCAAACCAACCTCCTGGCCTTGAACGCCACCATCGAAGCGGCGCGGGCCGGCGATTCCGGCAAGGGCTTTGCCGTGGTCGCCAACGAGGTCAAGAACCTCGCCAACCAGACCGCGCGGGCCACCAGCGAAATCGCCAATCAAATCCAGGCGGTTCAGCAAGGCACTGATACCGCCGTCCACGCCATCGACGCCATCTCGTCGGTGATCGGCGAAATGGGCGAAATCAGCGCCGCCGTCGCGGCGGCGGTGGAGCAGCAAAGCGGCGCCACCAGCGAAATCGCCCGCAACGTGGAACAGGCGGCGGTAGGGACCGAGGAGGTCACCAACAACATCGTCTCGGTCGAGCAGGCGGCGCGGGAAACCGGCCACGCGGCGGGGCAGATCCAAGATTCCGCCAGCGATCTGTCCAGGCAGGCCGAGTTCCTCCGCCACGAGGTCAACCAGTTCCTCGTCCAGGTCCGCGCCGGCTAGGACCTGTCCGGGGCGATGCGACGAAAACCCGATGGCGATCGCCGTCGGGTTTTTTGCTGCCGCCCACCCCTACTTGTGGAAGTAATATTTGCAGTGCTGCAAATATTACTTCCACCCACCTGACCACCCGCTGGCTGGACGCATTATAAGACCGTCCCGAGAGGCCTGCGTTCACGACATTGGTGGTATGCCCCCACTCCCCCAAACCTACCCGACCGAACTGGCACGGCCTTTGCGGTATCTGCAACGCACAACCGAGATCGAGACTTTCGGGGAGGCGACTGGTTCAGCCTCACGAGATTTCACCGGCCCGACGCGCCAGACAAGGTGGGGGACAATGTACGACGACACCGAGATTTCCCGCGAGATCGCGAATCGATTCGACATCGAGCGCCGCGACTTCCTGAAATTCTGCGCCGCCATGGCCGCGACGATGGGCCTGCCCAAGGGGGCGGAAGCCGAAATCGTCCAGGCCATCACCGCCAAGGAGCGGCCCAGTGTGATCTGGCTGCACTTCCAGGAGTGCACCGGCTGTACCGAGTCCATGCTGCGGGCCGAACACCCCACCATCGAGAAGCTGATCCTGGAGATCATCTCGCTGGACTATCACGAGACCCTGTTCGCCGCCGCCGGGCATCAGGTCGAGGCCGCCCGCGAGGCCGCCATGAAGAAGAACTGGGGCAAATACGTCCTGGTGGTCGAGGGCGCCATTCCGATCAAGGACGGCGGCATCTACTGCAAGGTCGGCGGCAAGACCGCCCTGCAACTGGTCAAGGAAGTCGCCGAGGGCGCGGCCGCCGTGATCGCCATCGGCTCTTGCGCGTCGTGGGGCGGCATGCCGTCGACGCCGCCCAACCCGACCGGCTCGACCGGCGTGCCCGAGATCCTGGCGCCCAAGCCGGTGGTCACCATCCCCGGCTGCCCGCCCAACCCCTATAACTTCCTGTCCACCGTGGTCCACTTCCTGACCTTCGGCGCCTTGCCGGCGCTGGACGACAAGGGCCGTCCCAAGTTCGCCTATTCCCGCCTGATCCACGAAAACTGCGAGCGCCGCGCCCATTTCGACGCCGGCCGCTTCGCCCTGGACTTCGGCGACGAGGGGCACCGCAAGGGCTACTGCCTGTACAAGCTGGGCTGCAAGGGGCCGGAGACCTACGCCAACTGCCCGTCCATCTTGTTCAACGATGTCGGCTCCGGGTCGTGGCCGGTGGGCACCGGCCATCCTTGTATCGGCTGTACCGAAAAGGGCATCGGCTTCCACAAGCCCATCCACGCCCTGGCCGATCTCCAGAACCAGCGACCGCCGGCGGGCTATCCGCGAGTGGTCGAGGAACAGGGAACGGGCGCCACCCTCGGCGCCATCGCCACCGTGGCCGCCGTCGGCGGACTTGCGATCGGGGCCGGCGCCAAACTGGTCGGCAACCTCGGCAAAAGCGAGAGCGACCAGGATTCCGGCAAGCAGGGGTAAGTCGTCATGACCTTCACCAGACGCAACTTCCTGCGCGCGGCGGCGGGTGGCACGGCGGCGGCAGCCGCCTGCGCCACCCTGGCCTCCAGCCCCGCCGAAGCGCGCGATAACAAAAAGCTCCCCGACAACGCCATCGGGCTGCTGTACGACTCGACGCTGTGCATCGGCTGCAAGGCCTGTATGTCCGGCTGCAAGGACGCCAACGACCTCCCGCTCGAAGACAATATCGGCGAGAAGCTGTGGGACACCCCGCTGGAGCTGTCGGGCAAGACCTACACCGTCATCAAGATCTACCAGCACGGCACCATGGAAAATAAGGATAAGGCCGAGAACGGCTTTGCCCATATCAAGCGCCAATGCCTGCACTGCGTCGATCCCAGCTGCGTGTCGGCCTGCCCGGTCTCGGCCATGACCAAGCACGAGAAGACCGGCGTCGTCGAGTACAACAAGGACGCTTGCATCGGCTGCCGCTATTGCGTCGCCGCCTGCCCGTTCGGGGTGCCGCAGTTCCAGTACGACACGCCGACGCCGCAGATCGCCAAGTGCCAGTTATGCAAGCATCGGCTGGCCGAGGGCAAGATCCCGGCCTGCGCCCAGCAATGCCCGACCGGCGCCACCATCTTCGGCACCTATCCGCAGCTTTCGGCGGAAATCGAGCGCCGCAAGGCCATGAAGGCGGGCGAGCCCAACCTATTCCCCCGCCGCACCACCGATTCCGGCGACAACCACGAACGGGCCGCCGCCGAATACGTGGATCATGTCTACGGCCAGAAGGACGCCGGCGGCACCCAGGTGCGCTATCTGTCGGGAGTGCCGTTCGACAAGCTGGCCCTGCCGGTCGGCCTGCCCGAGCGGTCCTACGCCGCCGATTCCGAGACATTGCAGCACACCCTTTACGGCGGACTGATCCTGCCGGGCGTGGCGCTGGCCGGTCTGGTCGCGGCGGCGTGGCGTGGGTCCAAGGACCATCACGACGACGACGAGAATCACGGGGGGCACAGTCATGGTTAATCACCCCATCCCCAGCGAAGTCGCCAGCCGGCTGCGCAAGCCCAAGGCCGGGCACGCGGCCGTGGGCGGCCGTCTGCTCAGCCCCTTTACCCTGGTCCTGGGCGCGCTGATCGCCGTCGCCATGTACTTCCTGGCCCAGCGCTTCATCCACGGCCTGGGGGCGGTCACCAACATCAACAACGGCTATCCCTGGGGCATCTGGGTGGTCTGGGACGTGGTCATCGCCACCGGCTTCGCCTGCGGCGGTTACGCCATGGCCCTGGTGGTCTACATCCTCAACAAGGGCGAGTATCACCATCTGGTGCGGCCGGCCCTGACCGCCTCGCTGTTCGGCTATTCGCTGGGCGGCCTCAGCGTGCTGATCGATCTGGGCCGCTACTGGAACTTCTGGCACATCCTGTCGCCCACCTATGCCCAGCCCGGTTCGGTGATGTTCGAGGTCGCGGTCTGCATCAGCCTCTATGTGGTGGTGCTGTGGATCGAGTTCTCGCCGGCCTTCCTCGAACACCTGGGCATGAAGGACGTCAAGAAGACGCTCAACAAGTTCATGTTCGTGTTCATCGGCCTGGGCGTGCTGCTGCCGACCATGCATCAATCCTCGCTGGGATCGCTGCTGGTGGTGTTCGGCGCTCAGATCCATCCGCTGTGGCAGACTCCGCTGCTGCCGCTGCTGTTCCTGCTGACCGCCGTGTGCATGGGGTTCGCCATCGTGATCCTGGAGGCCACCCTGGCCGCCGTGGGCTTCAAGCGCGACATCCACGAAGAACTGCCGCTGCTGTCGAAAATCGGCAAGATCATCACGGGCATCCTGGTGGCCTATCTGGTGATCCGCATCGGTGATCTGATCGTGCGGGGAGCCATCTTCTCGGTGTTCACCTCGGGCGTCAAAAGCGTGATGTTCCTGATCGAGATGGCGGCCTTCGCCTACCCGATCGCGGTGCTGTCCAGCCCGACCAACCGCCGTCGTCTGTCCAAGCTGCTGGCGGCGGCCATGAGCATGCTGACCGGTGCGGTACTGTACCGCATCGACGCCTTCCTGGTGGCCTATGACACCGGCCCCGGCTGGCACTACTTCCCCAGCGCACCCGAAATGATGGTCACCATCGGCGTGATCGCCATCGAAGTGCTCGCCTATATCGTTTTCGTCCGGAAATTCCCCATTCTACCCGGCCACTCCACCACCGCGGCCGCCGAGTAAGGAGACCTGAGCAGTGTCCAAGAGAATCACCATCGATCCCATCACCCGGATTGAAGGCCATCTGCGCGTCGATGTCGAAGTTGACGGAGGCAAGGTCACCAAGGCTTGGTCCTCGGGCCAGATGTGGCGCGGCGTCGAACTGATCCTGCTGGGGCGCGACCCGCGCGACGCCTGGGCCATCACCCAGCGCATCTGCGGCGTCTGCACCACCGTGCACGCCATCACCTCGGTTCGTGCCGTGGAGAACGCCCTGAACCTGGAAATTCCGGTGAACGCCCAGTTCATCCGGAACATGGTCATCTCGGCCCATGCCATCCACGACCATATCGTGCACTTCTACCATCTGTCGGCGCTGGACTGGGTCGACGTGGTCAGCGCGTTGAAGGCCGATCCGATCAAGACCGCCCAGCTGGCGGAAAGCCTGTCGGACTGGCCGCTCAACAACAAGCACGTCATGACCCAGACGCTGGAGAAGCTGAAGACCTTCGTCGGCAGCGGCCAGCTTGGCCCGTTCACCAACGGCTACTGGGGCCATCCGGCCATGAAGCTGTCGCCGGAAGTCAACCTGATGGCGGTGGCGCACTATCTTCAGGCGCTGGACGCCCAGCGTCACGCCAACAAGATCGTCACCCTGCTGGGCTCCAAAAGCCCACACATCCAAAACGTGGCCGTGGGCGGCGTATCCAACCCCATCGCCACCGACAGCCAGTCCGTGCTGACCATCGAGCGTCTGCTGGCGCTGAAGGAGCACATGGACGCGCTGGGCGAGTTCATCCGCAAGGTCTATCTGGTGGACGTCGCCGCCATCGGCGCCTTTTACGCCGACTGGACCAAATACGGCGCCGGCGTCATGAACTATCTGTCCTGCCCCGACTTCCCCATGGACAGCAAGGGCACCCAGTTCCTGACCCCCGGCGGCTACATCCCCGGCGGCGATCTGGCCAAGTACAAGCCCATCACCGCCTTCGGCGACGCCTATTTGCGCGATGGCGTCGAGGAAGGGGTCAAGCACGCCTGGTACACCTACTCCAAGCCCGGCCCATTGCACCCCTACAAGGGCGAGACCACGCCGCACTACACCGACTTCCAGGATGACGGCAAATATTCCTGGTTGAAGGCTCCCACCTTCTATGGCGAGCGCGCCCAGGTGGGACCGCTGGCCAGCGTGCTGGCCGGCGTCGCCGCCGGTCACCAGCCGACCGTCAACTACGCCACCAAGCTGCTGGACACCGCATCCTCGCTGCTGGGATCGAAGATCCCGCTGGCGGCGCTGCACTCCACCATCGGCCGTCACGCCGCCCGCGCGGTCCGCACCGGCGTGATGCACGAAGTGTTGCAGCAGAACTGGCAGGCTCTGCTGGGAAATATCGGCAAGGGCGACATGGCGACCTTTAACAAGCCGACTTTCCCCAAGGGCGAGATCATGGGCTACGGCTTCCACGAAGCGCCGCGCGGCCTGCTGTCCCATTGGACGGTGATCAGGGACGGCAAGATCGCCAACTACCAGTGCGTGGTTCCCAGCACCTGGAACGCCGGCCCGCGCGACGACACCGACAAGATCGGTCCCTACGAGGCCTCGCTGTTGGACAACCCCATCGCTGACGCCGAACAGCCGCTGGAAGTCCTGCGCACCATCCACTCCTTCGACCCCTGCCTCGCCTGCGCGGTGCATGTGGTCGAGGACAACAAGGAAGTCGTTCAGGTCAAGGCGCTGTAGGTATAAGCTGGCTTCACTCCCCCTCTCCCGCCGGGAGGGGGGGAGTTCCGATATGAGAGTGAAAAATCAATGCGCGTTGTGATCCTTGGCGTCGGCAACATCCTGCTCACCGACGAGGGCGTCGGCGTCTACGCCGTCAACGAACTGCTGGCCCGCTATGACCTGCCCGAAGAGGTCGACGTCATCGACGGCGGCACCTCGGGCATGGATTGCCTGGATCAGGTTTCCGACGCAGACCACCTGCTGATCGCCGACGCCATGCGCTCGAAGCAGGAGCCCGGCACCATCACCCGGCTGACCGGCGACCAGATTCCCGCCTTCTTCAAGACCAAGATCTCGCCGCACCAAGTCGGCATCTCGGACATGCTGGCGGCGCTGAACTTCCATGGGCTGATGCCCCGCAACATCGTTCTGATCGGGGTCGAGCCCCGCTCCTTCGCCACCGCCATGGAACTGTCGCCCGACATCGCGGCGCGCCTGCCCGACGTGGTGGCCATGCTGGTGGCCGAGTTGACGGCGCTGGGGCTAGCCCCACGCCCCAAGGCCGCCTGAGGCCGACGACGTTCCCTCATCGAACCGGAATTCCGGATGGCTCCGCCCGACGCTTGAGGGACCGACCGAAGGGAGTTGCTGCCAAGGGCCGGCGCGGCCCGTGCCGCGAGGGCCAAGGGGCCGGACGGCCCCGCCCGGCGACTGAGGAACAATAAGGCGAATCCTCGCCGGTATAAGGGACACTGACAAAACCATGTGCATGGCCGTGCCGTCCTTGATCATCGCCATCGACCGGGGCGTCGCCACCGTCGAAGCCTTCGGCTCCGTCCGCACCACCAGCCTGATGCTGCTGGGCGACGAGGTGGCGGTGGGCGACTATGTGATCCTGGGGGCCGGCGGCAATTTCGCCGCGGAAAAGGTCGAACCCGAAGTCGCCGCCGAGGCGCTGGCCTACCTCGCCGAGGTCCTCGCCAGCGGCCAGGCTTGATGCAGCCGTTCGATTCCGGCCTTGCGGTCGAGCTTCAGGTCACCGGCCGCGCCGTTACCGACGTCCGGATCCACTCGACCCGGCTGGTGCAGGCGTCACGCATGCTGGCCAGCCGCACTCCCGCCCAGGTTACCGCCATCCTGCCCGCTATCTACGCCCTGTGCGGCACCGCCCAGGCGCTGGCGGGATGCGGCGCCATGGAGGCCGCGTTGCGGCTGAACCCATCTCCCGCCCATCGCATGGCGCGGCATTTCCTGCTGTGGGTGGAAACCGTGACCGAGCATGCCCAAGGCATCTTGCGCGACTGGCCCGGCCTCGTGAACGAGCCGCCCGACCTTGATCCCATCAAACCATTGCGCCCCATGGTGACCGCCGCCAAGCGGGCCTTGTATCCCGATGGCGACTGGGCCAGGCCCGGCGGCGGCCGGCTGGCGATCGATCACGGCGCCCTGATCGAGCAACGCCGGCTGCTGGCCAATCTGGCGGCCCATCTGTTCGACGGCAGCCCGGAGGATTGGGTCAAAGACCCCGACTCTCTCCAGGCTTGGGCACGTCGCGGCGAGGGCATCGCCGCCCGCCTGCTCCATCGCGTCGAGCGGGACGGGCTTTCGGCTTTCGGACGGGCCACGCCCCATCTGATGCGGGCCGAAGGGCCGCGCGACCTGGAAACACGCCTCGCCGACGACGACAGCGGCGACTATGTCGCCCACCCCGACTGCGGCGGCGCGGTATTCGAAACCAACGCCCTGTCGCGCCAAAGCGCCCAGCCGCTGATCGCCGCCCTGATCGACCGGCATGGCACCGGTATTACCGCCCGCCTGACCGCCCGGCTGGTCGAGATCGCGGTGGCGTTGCGGGACATGGAGGACTTGGCGCAAGATTTGTGCGACGCTCCCCGCGACCCCGCCGAGCATCACGGCAGCGGCAACGGCCTGGGGGTCGAGGACGCCGCCCGCGGTCTGCTGGCTCATCGCGTCGAGATCGAGGAGGGAGTGGTGAACCGCTATCAGATCCTGGCTCCGACCGAATGGAACTTCCATCCCGCCGGACCGCTGTTTTCCGGGCTGATGGGGGCCGAGGCCACCCCGGACCTGAAATGGCGCGCCCACCTGCTGGTCGCGGCGCTGGACCCCTGCGTCGCCTGCACCGTCGAGGTTCACCATGCATGAAATGTCACTGACCGAGGGAGTAATCCGCATCCTGGAAACCCAGGCCGAGACCCACGGGTTCACCAGGGTCAAGACGGTCTGGCTGGAAATCGGCGAGCTGTCCACCGTGGTGCCGGAAAGCATGGAATTCTGCTTCGACGCCGTCGCCAGGGGCACCCCGCTGACCGCCGGAACCAAGCTGGAAATCATCCGTATTCCCGGCACCGCATGGTGCATGGACTGCTCGGCCAACGTCGCGGTCACGTCGCGCATCGATCTTTGCCCAAAATGCGGCGGGGCGGCGCTGGCGGTCACCACCGGCGAAGAAATGCGGATCAAGGAATTGGAGGTGGAGTGATGTGCACGGTTTGCGGTTGCGGCGACGCCAAGGTGGAAAGCCACTCCCATGATCACGGGCATTCCCATGGCCATGGGCACTCCCACGACCATGATCACGGGGACCACATCCATTACGGCCAGGGAATCGCCGGCGTCCATGTGCCGGGGCTCAGTCAGTCGCGCATCGTCCAGATCGAACAAGACATCCTGGGCCACAACAACGACTTCGCCGGCCGCAACCGGGCCTGGCTGGCGGCCCGGGGAGTCTTCGCGCTGAATCTGGTCTCCAGCCCCGGTTCGGGCAAGACCACCTTGCTGTGCAAAACCGCCGAGGCGCTGAAATCCCGCTTTCCGCTGGCGGTGATCGAGGGCGACCAGCAGACCAGCTTCGACGCCGACCGCATCCGCGCCACCGGCATTCCCGCCCTTCAGGTCAACACCGGCAAGGGCTGCCACCTGGACGCCCATATGGTGGAAAGCGCCATCGGCCGCCTTGCCCCGGCCGAGGACTCGGTGCTGTTCATCGAAAATGTGGGCAATCTGGTCTGCCCCGCCGCCTTCGACCTGGGCGAGGCCTACAAGGTGGCGATCCTGTCGGTGACCGAGGGCGAGGACAAGCCGCTGAAATACCCCGACATGTTCCACGCCGCCGGCATGATGATTCTGAACAAGATCGATCTGCTGCCCCATGTGGATTTCGACGTGGATCGCTGCATCGCTTTCGCACGGCGGGTCAACCCCGACATCGTGATCCTGAAGCTGTCAGCCCGCACCGGCGAGGGCTTCGACGAGTGGCTGGCCTGGGTCGCCGAAGGCCGCCGCCGCGCCATCGCTCATAAACAAGGATGAGTTCGGCCATCGCCATCATGGTCCCCCTGCCCCGCGCCGTGCCTTCGGTGCTGGCGGTGGGGCCGTTCCTGAAGAACACCATCTGCGTCACCCGCGGCGCCGAGGCCTTCGTTTCGGCCGTCCATGGCGACCTCGGCACGCCCGACGCCATCACCGCGTTCGAGGCCTCGGTCGAGGCGCTGGTGGCCGAGTTGGGCGTGCGCCCGGTGCGGGTCGCCCACGACCTTCACCCCGACTTCCATTCCACCCGCTTTGCCCAAAGCCTCGACCTGCCCCAAGTCCCGGTACAGCACCATCACGCCCATGCCGCCGCCATCGCCGCCGAACACGGCCATGACGGGCCGGTGATCGCCCTGTCGCTGGACGGCTATGGCCTCGGTCCCGCCAGCCAATCCTGGGGCGGTGAACTGCTGCTGGCCGACGGTCCCCGCTATGAGCGTCTCGGCCACCTCGCCGTGCTGGCCCAGCCCGGCGGCGACATGGCGGCGCGCGAGCCCTGGCGCATGGCCGCCAGCGTCTTGCACCGGCTGGGGCGCGGCGACGAGATCGCCACCCGCTTTTGCGACATTCCCGCCGCCGCCCGGCTGGGCCAAGTGCTGGACAAGGGATTGAACTCCCCCGTCACCTCCAGCGCCGGCCGGCTGTTCGACGCCGCCTGCGGCCTGCTGGGGCTGCATCCGGTCTCCGCCTTCGAGGGTCAGGCCCCCATGGCGCTGGAGGCCCTGGCCGACCGCCCCGAAGTCGACCCGGCCGGCTGGACCATCGGCGATGGAGTGCTGGACCTGCTGCCGTTGCTGGCGCGGCTGTCGTCTTGCGCCGATGCGGTGAAAGGTGCCAACCTGTTCCACGGAACCCTGATCGAGGCGCTGACCCAGTGGGCGGCGCAAGCGGCGGAGACCGCTGGCGTCAAGACGGTAACCCTGGGCGGAGGCTGCTTCCTCAACCGGGTGCTGACCGCCGGGCTGGTGAAACGGTTGCAAGAGGCGGGGCTTCACCCCTTGACCGCCGCCAAGGTCTCGCCCGGCGATGCCGGATTAAGTCTGGGTCAGGCGTGGATCGCCGCCACTTTGGAGGACAATTAACCATGTGTCTGGCCCTGCCCGCCCTGGTGACCGAATTGCTGCCCGACGATTCCGCCAAGGTCAATCTGGGCGGCGTCACCAAGACGGTATCGCTGGCGCTGGTATCCGACGTGACGGTGGGCGACTACGTCATCGTTCATGTGGGCTATGCCCTGTCGGTGATCGATCCCGAGGAAGCCGCCAAGACCCTGGCGCTGTTCGAGGAACTGAGTCAGTTCGAGGCGGAGCCGGCGCTTTGAAGTATATCGACGAATTCCGCGACGGAACGGTCGCCCAAGGCATCGCCCGAACCATCGCCGCCGAAGCCGACCCGGCGCGGTCCTATCACATCATGGAGTTCTGCGGCGGTCATACCCACGCCATCTCGCGCTATGGGTTGGAAGACCTGTTGCCCGCCAATGTGCGGATGATCCACGGCCCCGGCTGTCCGGTCTGCGTCCTGCCGGTGGGCCGCATCGACGCCGCCATCTGGCTGGCTCGCCAGGACGGCGTCACCCTGTGCACCTATGGCGACATGCTGCGCGTGCCGGGCTCGAAGCGATTATCGCTGTTGAAGGCCAAGGCCGAGGGCTGCGACATCCGCATGGTCTACTCCACCCTGGACGCGCTGAAGCTGGCCCAGGCCATGCCGGAGCGCCAGGTGGTGTTCTTCGCCATCGGCTTCGAGACCACCACGCCGCCCACCGCCGTGGCGATCAAGCAGGCCCAGGCGCTGAACCTTCCGAATTTCAGCGTGTTTTGCAACCATGTGCTGACGCCGTCGGCCATCACCCAGATCCTCGACAGCCCAGAGGTGCGCACGCTGGGCACCGTCAAGCTGGACGCCTTCATCGGCCCGGCCCATGTCTCGACCATCATCGGCTCGCGCCCCTACGAGTACTTCGCCGAGGAGTATCAGCGCCCGGTGGTGATCGCCGGCTTCGAGCCGCTGGACGTGATGCAGGCGGTCCGGATGCTGGTGCGCCAGATCAACGAAGGCCGCTTCGACGTCGAGAACGAGTTCTCGCGCGCCGTCACCCGCGACGGCAACGAAAAGGCCAAGGCCCTGGTGGCCGAGATGTTCGAGCTTCGGCGCTCCTTCGAGTGGCGCGGCCTGGGGCTGGTTCCCTATTCGGCGCTGCGCCTCAAGGAACCCTTCGCCGCCTGGGACGCCGAACGTCGCTGGGACGTGCCCCAGGACTCGCCGCCGGACAACAAGGCCTGCGAATGCGGCGCCATTCTGCGCGGCGTCAAGAAGCCCATCGACTGCAAGCTGTTCGGCACCGTCTGTACCCCGGAAAACCCCATGGGCTCGTGCATGGTCTCGGCCGAGGGCGCCTGCGCCGCCCACTGGACCTATGGACGGTTCCGGGATCTGGAGAAGAGTGAATGACCCTGCCCCGCCGCGCCCATCCCCGCCCGCTCGACCTCACTCATGGCCGGGTCGACCTTACCCATGGCGGCGGCGGCCGCGCCATGGCCCAACTGGTCGAGGAAATGTTCATCGCCGCCTTCGACAACGAGGCGCTGAACCAACGCAATGATCAGGCCGCCTTCGACGTTCCCGCCGGCCGCATGGTGATGACCACCGACGGCTATGTCATCAGTCCGCTGTTCTTCCCCGGCGGCGATATCGGCAGCCTTGCCGTCCACGGCACCGTCAACGACATCGCCATGGCGGGGGCGGTTCCGCTGTCGTTATCGGCCGGCTTCATCATCGAGGAAGGCTTCCCGCTGGCCGACCTTGCCCGCATCGTCGCTTCCATGGCCAAGGCCAGCAAGGAAGCCGGCGTGCCGGTGGTCACCGGCGACACCAAGGTGGTGGAAAAGGGCAAGGGCGACGGCATCTTCATCACCACCGCCGGTATCGGCACGGTGCCCGCCGGGGTCGAAATTTCCGGCGACAAGGCGCGCCCCGGCGACGCCATCCTGATTTCCGGCACCATGGGCGACCACGGCGTCGCGGTGATGAGCCAGCGCGAATCCCTGGGCTTCGAGACCACCATCTTATCGGACTCGGCGGCGCTGCATGAAATGGTGGCCAAGATGGTCGCCGCCGTGCCGGGTATCCATGTGCTGCGCGACCCGACGCGGGGCGGGCTGGCCGCGACCCTGAACGAAATCGCCTCGCAATCGGCGGTGGGTATGCTGATCGAAGAAGCCCTGGTGCCGGTGCGGCCCGAGGTGCGCGGCGCCTGCGAGCTGCTGGGCCTCGACCCGCTTTACGTCGCCAACGAGGGCAAGCTGATCTGCATCTGCGCCGAGGCCGATGCCGAGGCCCTGCTGGCGGTCATGCGCGCCCACCCCCTGGGAGCCGACGCCACCCGCATCGGAAGCTGCCGCGACGATTCCCACCACTTCGTCCAGATGCGGACCGGCATGGGCGGCATGCGGGTGGTGGATTGGCTGGCCGGCGAGCAACTGCCGAGGATCTGCTGATGCGCATCCTCCTCCTCGCTCACTCCTTCAACTCGCTCACCCAGCGCCTGTGGGTCGAGCTGGGCGGCCGTGGCCACGCCGTCACCCTGGAGTTCGACGTCAACGACGCCGTCACCCTGGAAGCGGTGACGCTGGCCAAGCCGGACCTGATCGTCGCGCCGTTCCTCAAACGCGCCATCCCGGAAGCAGTCTGGAAAAACCACCTTTGTCTGGTGGTCCATCCCGGCCCCGAAGGCGACCGGGGGCCGGCGGCGCTGGACTGGGCCATCCTGGAGGGCCGCGAGACCTGGGGCGTCACCGTGTTGCAGGCCGAGGCCGAGATGGATGGCGGCCCGGTCTGGGCCAGCCGCACTTTCCCGCTGCGTCAGGCCTCCAAATCCAGCCTCTACCGCAACGAGGTGGCCGACGCGGCGGTGGCGGCGGTGCTGGAAGCCCTGGACAGACTCCCCGACGGACCGGTCGGTCGCCCGGCCGCCTCCACCTGGAAGCCGGCCATCAAACAGGCCGACCGCGCCATCGACTGGGACCGCGACGACACCGCCGCCGTTCTAAGAAAGATCCGCTCCGCCGACGGAACCCCCGGCCTGCTGGATCGTATCCATGACCGGGCGGTCTACCTGCACGACGCCCATGCCGCCAACGGCCTCGCCGGTCGGCCCGGCGACCTGATCGCCCGCCACGGCGGAGCCATCGCACGGGCCACCACCGACGGCGCAGTATGGATCGGCCATCTGCGCGCCAAGGAGGACCATGCCCTCAAGCTCCCGGCCACGACCGTACTGACCGGTCTGGAAGCCCTGCCCGAGACGCCGGGCTATCACGACCTGTGGTATGATGAGCGCCACGGCGTCGGCTATCTTCACTTCCCCTTCGTCAACGGCGCCATGAGCACCGATCAGTGCCGGCGGCTGACCGACGCCTTCATCGCCGCCACTCAGCGCCCCACCAAGGTAATCGCGCTGATGGGCGGGCCGGATTTCTGGTCCAACGGCATTCATCTGTGCACCATCGAGGCCGCCGCCAGCCCGGCCGAGGAGTCCTGGCGCAACATCAACGCCATGAACGATCTGTGCCGCGCGATCATCACCTGCGGCAGCCACCTCACCCTCGCCGCCATGCATGGCAACGCGGGGGCCGGCGGGGTATTCATGGCCCTGGCCGCCGATCTGGTGCTGGCCCGCGACGGCGTGGTGCTGAACCCCCATTACAAGGGTATGGGCAACCTGTTCGGCTCGGAGTACTGGACCTATCTGCTGCCGCGCCGCTGCGGCGAGGCCAAGGCCCAGGAGGTGGTGAAAGCCCGCCTGCCCGTGGGTGCCGAGGAGGCCGAGCGCCTGGGACTGATCGATTCCCGCTTTGGCCGCGATGTGCCCGAGTTCCGTCGTCTGGTGGAGGAAATGGCCGAAGCCCTGGCCGCCGACCCCGCCCTGGACGAACGCCTGATCGCCAAACGCCTGACCCGCGCCGCCGACGAAGCCGCCAAGCCGCTGGAACAGTACCGCGCCGAGGAGTTGGAGCATATGAAGCTGAACTTCTACGGTTTCGATCCCAGCTACCATGTGGCCCGGTTCAACTTCATCCACAAACTGCCGAAAAGCCGCACACCCCTATATCTGGCGCGTCACCGCAGCAAATCGCGCGCCTGATCCAAAGGGTGGGGCAACCCCACCCGGCATGGGCGGGACTCCGGAATAGCATGGACGGTGAGAACCATTCCGGGCTCAATATGTTGCATCGCAGCATCAGCCCCCAGGAGGGTTCCATGTATCTTCTGATCGAGTTGTTCTCCACCCTCGTCGCGTATCTGAGCGCCAAATCCGCCCCCGACGCGACTCTGTCCTAGACTCCTCCGCACGGGAGGCGAAGACGGTGGCGGGCTACCGCTGATCGAACCGAATCTCGATCCGCCGGTTTTTGGCGTAGGCCGCCTCGTTATCGGCATTGTCCAACGGCTGAAACTCGCCAAACCCGGCCGCCGCCAGACGGTCCTTGGGCACGCCATTGGCGGCCAGGGTCCGCAAGACGGTGATGGCCCGAGCGGTCGACAGCTCCCAATTGGACGGATAGCGGCCCGAGACGATGGGACGCTTGTCGGTGTGGCCGTCGATCCGCAGCACCCAATTGACCCCCTTGGGCATGGTCTTGGCGATATCCTTCAGGGTGACGGCGAGGTTGCGCACCTGCTCGATACCCTGCACGCCCAGTTCGGCGGAGGCGGAGTCGAACAGCAGTTCCGACTGGAATACAAAGCGATCGCCCTCGATGCGGATGCCGGGCCGGTCGCCCAGCACCTTGCGCAGCCGCCCAAAGAATTCCGAGCGGTACTTCTGCAACTCCTCGACCTTGCCGGCCAGGGCGACGTTGAGCCGCTTGCCCAGATCGGCGATCTGGGTCTTCTGCTCCTTGTCGCGGGCCTCCGAGACATCCAGGGCGGCAGCGATGCGGGCGAGTTCCTGCTTCATGGCGTCGATCTGGCGATTGAGCAAGGCCACCTGGGCGCGGGCCTCGTCGGAGACCTTGCGCTCGGAGGTCAACGCGCCCTCCTTCTCGCCCAGGCTTTTGTCCATCTGGGCGATCTTGGCTTCCAACTCGTCCTTCAGCGCCATCAGGGCGGCGACATCCTGGCCGAGGCCGGCGGCCCAGGCCTCGATCCGGCTGGCCTCGGCCTTGCTGGCCACCAGTTCAGACTGCAACGCCGCGTTAGCCGCCTTTTGCATGTTCAGGGTTTCGGCCAGGGACGCCATATCGCGCCCCAGATCATCCAACGCCTTCTGACGGTTCGATAGGGCCTGGCCCAGAAAATACTGGGCCAGCACGAACACCATCAGCACAAAGACGATGACCATGATCAGCGTCGCCAGGGCGTCGACGAATCCGGGCCAGATATCGATACTGCGGCGGGCGCGGCGAGGCAGCGGCATGAAGGATCAGCGCTCCATGGGCTCGTCGGCGATGGCCGCGATGGTGCGGGCCAGCAGCCGGATTTCCGAGCGCAGTTCCGCCACGAACTCCTCGCGGCTGGCCACCGTCTCGTCCACCAGCCGCTTCAGCGAACCATCCATCCCCCGGATATGGCCACGGGTGGTTTCATCGATACCGCCGGCTCCGTCCGCCAGACGCGCCATCAGGCCACGGGTCTCGATCTGGCCCTCGCCCAGCTTCAACAGCAACGACTGCTCGGCCCGCATGTGGTCGGTAAGGGTCGACAGCTTTTCCGTCAGTTGATTCAGCGAGGCGTTGACGCTGCCGCGATTGTCCTCCCCCCGGCTGATGACCCGTTGCAGGTTATCGAGGCTGTCGGCGGTCTGCTCCAGCAACGCCTGGATATAGGCCGGCACCGACTGCTGCTGATCATCGCCCATGGCCACCGGGCCGCCACTGCCGCCGATGCGGGTCTGGCCGGCCAGCCATTCTTCCAGCTCGTTATAAAAGGCGTTCTGGGCCTGACCCGACTGAAGATCGAGAAAACCCAGCGCCAGCGAGCCCGCCAGACCGAACAGCGAGGTCGAGAACGCGGTGCCCATGCCGTTGAGCGGCTTGGCCAGCCCAAGCTTGAGCCCCTCGAAAGCGGCGGCGGGGTCGGCGCCGCTAACCGCCAGCGAACCGATCACCTCGCCCACCGAACTCACGGTCTTGGTCAGGCCCCAGAAGGTGCCCAGCAGGCCGAGAAAGATCATCAACCCGACCACATAGCGCGACAGGTCGCGCTGCTCCTCCAACCGCGCCGCGATGGAATCCAGCACCGAGCGCAACGCCATGGCCGACAGGTTCATCCGCCCCTGCCGCTCGCCCAACATGCTGGCCATGGGCGCCAGCAACCGCAATTGCCCCGACAGGGCCGGCTGGCCGCGCCGCCAGCTTTCCAGCCACTCGACCTCGGGCCGCAGCAGCAGAACCTGATGAAAGTTCAAGACGATGCCCGACAGGAACACGCCGAGGATCAGTCCGTTGAGCGCCGGATTATGGGCAAAGGCCAGGGTCAGACCCTCGTACAGCACCCCGGCCACCGCCGCGACGGCGACCAGGAACGCGACCATTCGAAAGATGAAGCGGTTGGGACGGGTCATGACGGGTGCGCTCGGAAGGTCAGAGAAAGCCGGCCGGGGATCCTGGCCGGTGATTGTGGCCGTTCAAAGGCGATAGCGACAGCCCTAAAATGACAAAGGCCCGACCGGCGTTGCCGGTCGGGCCTTTGGGCATCGTGAAATCAGCGGTTGCCCAGCACCAGATCGACACGGTCGGCGGCGCCGCCCTCGATCTTGTTGCCAAGGGCGCGGACCTCGATCCTGGTCGAGCGAACGCCCAACTCCATCAGATAGGTGCGGACCTTCAGGGCGCGGGTCAGCGACAACCGACGCGCCTTGCTGGCATTGGCCTCGTCTCCGGCGGCATAGGCCAGCAGTTGCAGGGTCAACCCATCGTCCCGCTCCATCTTCTGAGCGAGCTTTTCCAGGTCGCTCCGGGCGGAATCGGGCAGATGCTCGCTTTCGACCGCGAACAGAACCGACAGATTATCCCCCTTGCGAACCGGGCTGGAAACCGCCGGCGCGACGGCAGCCAGCTGCTGCGGCAGAGCGGAGGGCTGCACCACCGGAGCCGGAGGAGCAACGGGGGCCGGCGGCGGCGCGACAACCACGGGAAGAGGAAGCGGCGCAGGTGCGACGATGGCAGGGGGAGCCTCCGGCGCCTTGGCGAACTGAATGGCGCTGGGAACGGGCTCGACCTTGGCGGGAGCCGGCGGCGGCGGAGCCACTGGGACCGGAGCCGGCGGAACCGCGACCTTGCTTTCGGGCGCGGACTTGGCGGCCGCCTTGGGCGGCGGTGGAACTTCAGCGGCCAGTTCGACCTTGGGCGGCTTGGGCGGTTGCGCCGGGGCCGTCGTTTTCTCCATCGGCGGCACGCTGGCAATCTCGGCGATCTTGGGCTCTTCGACGACCGGCTTCGCGACCTTGGATGCGACGGCCTCCGGAGCGACGACCTTGGCCACCTTCTCCTTGGCCGGCTTTACGACCCTGGGGGCGACGGCGGCGGCAGAAGCGGACACGGCCGGGCCGCCGCCATAGGGCTTGAACACGACACCCTGATGAGTCGAGGCGGCCGGCTTGACCGGTTGCGGCTTGCGGGTCACCAGACCGGGGAGGGTCGGTTCCGGCCCCAGCTTGTCCAGCACGTCCCAATTGACGTCGACGCTGGGGCGGCTGCCGCCGATCACCATCTGCGCGCCCACAGGGGACGCCGCGACGGAGGCCAAGACCCCCAACGCCAGCATTATGACTCTGCTCCCCCTCGTCATCCCGCCATACTCCCGGCTCGGTCCCTAAAGACAAATTATGGCGGGAGTCTAGCCGAAGCGGACTCCGACGACAACAGGCGCTTTACCCGGTTGGAATAAGGAAAAGATCAGCCGCGCGCGGTCTTGAGCAGACGCAACAACGGCGTGTGCAGATGATCATTGGCGGCGACCAGTTCCCCGGTCTCCATCATCTTGCCGCCACCTTCATAATCGGTGACATAGCCGCCGGCCTCGCGCACCAGAACGATACCAGCCGCGATATCCCACGGCTTGATGCCCGCTTCCCAGTATCCGTCGCAGCGCCCGGCCGCCACATAGGCCAAGTCAAGCGCCGCTGAACCGAACCGGCGGACCCCGGCCACTTGGCCCATGACCGCCGACAGCTCCTTCAGGAAAACCCCATGACCGGGACGCCCCAGGAATGGGATGCCGGTGGTCAGGACGGTTTCCTCCAGCTTGCGCCGCGCCGAAACCCGCAGGCGGCGTTCGTTCAAGAAGGAGCCCGCGCCCTTCTCGGCGTGGAACATCTCGTCGCCCAGCGGCTGATAGACCACGCCGGCGAACATTTCACCATCCCGCTCCAGGCCGATGGAGATGCAGAAATTGGGAATGCCGTGCAGGAAATTGGTGGTGCCGTCGATGGGGTCGATGATCCAGCGATGGCTTTTATCGTCGCCGGCGATCTCGCCGCCTTCTTCCAGCAGGAAACCATAGCCGGGACGAGCCTTCTTCAACTCGGCCCGCAGGGTCTTTTCCGCCCGAATATCCGCCGACGAGACATAGTCCGCCGGCCCCTTCATGGAGACCTGAAGCTGCTCGACCTCGCCATAGTCACGCACCAGGGACCGAGCCGCCTTGCGAGCGGCCCCCATCATCACGTTAAGCAGGGCGGAACGAACGATCACGAACAGGTCATCCTTGAATACCGACGAACCACTGGCGTCGCTCGTCTCGTTGTCCCTCAACCGCCGGACGAGGCCATCCGGCCCCTTTGGCCCGTCGGGTTCAGGAATAGGGGTTTAGCCCTTGTAACGCTCAAGATAAGTGCACTCGGAGGTCGACACCCAGATGACTTCGCCCACTTCCAGGAAGGGCGGCACCAGGATCTTGAGGCCGTTTTCAAGCTTGGCCGGCTTGTAGGACGAAGACGCGGTCTGGCCCTTGACCACCGGGTCGGCCTCGACCACCTTCATCACCACCTTTTCCGGCAGGGCGATAGACACCGGCGAACCCTCGACGAAATCCACCTCGACCACCATGCCGTCCTGAAGGAAGGCGATGGTGTCGCCCAACGTATCGTTGGGCATGGTGAACTGCTCGAAGCTCTCGCTATCCATGAAGGTCATGTGGTCGTCATCGCGGAACAGGAACGTGCATTCCTTGGCTTCCACGTTGCACTTTTCAATGGTGTCGGCAGTACGCCAACGCTCATTGGTCTTGTTGCCGGTGCGAATATCGCGCATCTCGACCGTGATGAACGCGCCACCCTTGCCGGGCTGCACGATCTGGATCTTGAGCACGGCGTATTGGCGGCCGTTATGCTCAAGAATATTGCCGGGACGAATCAAATTAGCGTTGATTTTCATAGCGCGATCCGGGGGCTGTCGGAAATTCAGGCGCGGAACCTAACAGGTCGCCACCAGGAAGGCAAGCCAGCCATGGAGCGTGAAAGCCAAGGAAGGCCGACGTCAATAGGCATGCCGCTCGCCATCCGGATCGGTGACGTGGGAGTCGGCCTCGTCCCAGTACCCCGGCCCCACCGGCACCTTGCCGGCGCCGCCCGGAATATCAAGCACATAGGTCGGCTGGGCGATCCCGGACAGGCGGCCGCGCAAGGCCCGCATCAGCGCCTGCCCCTCGGCGATGGATGTGCGGAAATGGCCGGTTCCCGGCGCCAGATCAAGATGATGCAGGTAATAAGGCCGCACCCGATTGCGCACCAGCGCCCGCATCAGCGCCTCCAGGGTCTCGGCCCGATCATTGACCCCCCTCAGCAGAACCGTCTGCGACAGCAACGGAATGCCGGCATCGGACAGACGGGCCAACGCGGTCTTGGCCAAAGCCGACAGCTCGCGCGGATGATTGACGTGAACCGCCACCCAGACCGCCAGGTCCGCCCCCCCCGGCGGCCGCAACGCGGCGACCAGCGCGGGGGTCACCCGTTCAGGGTCGGCCACCGGCACCCGACTGTGAAACCGCACCAGCTCCAGATGGGAGATGGCGGCCAGTCGCCGGAGCAGGCTTTCGATCCGCTGCGGCGTCAGCATCAGGGGATCCCCGCCGGTCACGATGACCTCGCGCAGTTCCGGCCGGCCGGCCACATAGGCCAGCGCCGCCTCGGTCTCGGCATCGCTCAGGGTCGCAGCGGCGTCGCCCACCCGAGCCCGGCGAAAGCAGAACCGGCAATAGACCGGGCAAACCAGCAACGGAGTCAGCAGCGCCCGGTCGGGATAGCGATGGACGACGCCTCGCACCGGAGAGTGGGAGATATCGCCGATGGGGTCGCTCAACTCCTCCGGCGCGGTGATCAGCTCCGCCGCCGACGGCACGTATTGCCGGGCGATGGGGTCATGGGGATCGGCAGGGTCGATCAAACCCGCCACCGCCGGCGTCACCGCCACGGCGTAACGCGCCCCCACCCGTTCGATCACGGGGGCCTCGGCGGGATCGATCAGGCCGGCCGCGACAAGATCACCGACACGGCGCAAGGTGATGGGGCGGGACATGGCGGAATCCGCGCAGGGAACGACGGGGCACGCCATAGCACTTAGCCGGTCCAAAGAAAAGGCCGGGGGCGATGCCGCGTATCAGGCCAGGGCGTCGAGCCCCTGCTTTTCGGTCTTGGCGATGCTGGACAGGGCACGGGCGGTCGCGGCGTAGGTCTGCTTGGCCAGGGTCAGGTTGACCATCTCCCGCCCCAGATCGACCTCACCCTCGGGAGGCAGCGGCACATAACCTGCCCCCTGCAACGGCTTGGAAACCACCTGCCCCCGCTCGCTCCGATAGCCCTCGGTGACGGCATTAACGACGTTGTTCGCAGCCGTCTGCGCGACACGGGCCTGAACATCGAGACCGCTGGCCAGGGTTGTCAGTGAAACCGATGAAATCATGACCACACCCGTCTTGAAGACCGACCCTCTCATCATGCGCCCAACAGCCCGCCATCGGCAAGGTCTAGCAGGCTGCGCAAAAAACCCGCCCTTGAGCAGTGTTCCCGCCCGGGCGGAATTTCACGACGGCTCCTCGGTCTTGACGCTATCCAAGGACGCAAGGCGGCCGACGATGAGGAACTCCTTGTTGCCCTCCGGCCCGGTGATGGGACTTTCGGTCAGGCCCAGCACGCTCCAGCCGGGCATGGCGGCCAGCCAGTCGCGGATGCGGTCGCAGACTTCGGCGTGCAGCTCGGGATCACGCACCACGCCGCCCTTGCCGACACGGCCCTTGCCCACCTCGAATTGCGGCTTGATCAAGGCCGCCAGCACCGCGCCGGGCTTCGCCAGGGCCATGGCGGCCGGCAACACCGTTTCCAACCCGATAAAGCTGGCGTCGCAGACCACTATATCCACCGCCTCGGGGATCTGCTCTGGCGTCAGGTGGCGGGCATTGGTGCGTTCCAGCACCACCACGCGCGGATCGGTGCGCAGCTTCCAGGCCAACTGGCCGTGCCCGACATCGACGGCGTAGACCCGCGCCGCGCCCTTGGTCAGCAAGACGTCGGTGAAGCCGCCGGTGGAGGAGCCGACATCAATGGCGACCCGTCCGGCCGAGTCGATGGCGAAGACATCCAGCGCCTTGGCCAGCTTAAGCCCGCCGCGCGACACCCAGGGGTGGTCCTGGCCCTTCAGCTCCAGCCGACAGTCCTCCGCGACCGCCGTTCCCGGCTTGTCGATGCGGCGATCGCCCGAATACACCACCCCCGCCATCACCAGCGCCTGAGCGCGGGAGCGGCTCTCAACCAGCCCCCGGTCCACCAAAAGCTGATCCACGCGTAACTTCGCGCTCATCAATCTAGCCCCATGCGAAATCAGGGATGGAAATTGCGCCTCCCTTCCCCGAGAATACACAAAATTATATAAATCGGGATGTCCAAGACAGAATGACCACCCTCTTGTTTACGCACCCCGTGTGCATCGAGCACGATACGGGCGACTACCATCCCGAGTGTGGCGACCGCCTCAAGGCGGTCCTTGCCGCGTTGGAGAGCGAAGAATTCATGATGCTGCTGCGCGACGAAGCGCCGCACGCCACCATGGAACAGCTGATGCGCGCCCACCCGCTCAGCCATATCGACTATGTGCTGGACTCGGTTCCCACCAGCGACAGCCACCATCACCTCGATCCCGACACGATCTTGTCGCGCTATTCCGGCGAGGCCGCGTTGCGCGCCGCCGGCTCCGTGGTCGCCGCGGTGAACGAGGTCGCGGCCAAGCGGGTTCGCAACTGCTTTTGCGCCGTGCGCCCGCCGGGGCACCATGCCGAGCGCGAGAACGCCATGGGTTTCTGCTTTTTCAACAATGCCGCCATCGGCGCGTTGCACGCCCGCGACGCCCACGGGTTCAAGCGGGTGGCGGTGGTGGATTTCGATGTCCACCACGGCAACGGCACCCAGCATATCCTGTGGGATGAGGAAGGCACCTTCTACGGCTCGACCCATCAGGAACACGCCTACCCCAATACCGGCTTTGCCGAGGAAACCGGCGGCAAGGGCGTCATGGTCAATGTCCCGCTGCCGGCCGGTACCAACTCCGCCGACTTCCGGATGGCCTTCGCCGACATTCTGATTCCCCGACTGCGCGAGTTTCAGCCGGATTTTCTGATCATCTCCGCCGGATTCGACGCCCACGCCGCCGACCCACTGGCCCATCTGCGGCTGACCACCGCCGATTTCGGCTGGGCCACGCGACAGATTTTGCAGGTTGCCGAGGACTATGCCGACAACCGCGTCGTATCCGTTCTGGAGGGCGGCTACGACCTCAGAGCGTTGGCGGCGAGCGTCCGCGAACATGTTCGCGCCCTGATGGGGATGTGACCCGCTCCTCCGCGCTTGCTATCCTCGCACCGCACCCGTAAACTTCCGCGCTTCGTCGGATACCGGCGAAGCGACGACCGCGACCGAACACCTTGACGAATGGAATCATGGCAGACCTGCCGCCCGACATCGCCGCGCTGAGCTTCGAGGACGCCCTTGCCGAATTGGACCGCATCGTGCGCCAGTTGGAGGAAGGCCGGGGCAAGCTTGACGACGCCATCGTCGCCTACGAGCGTGGCGCTCAGTTGAAACAGCACTGCGCCGCCAAGCTTGAAGAGGCCAGAGCCAAGGTTGACCGAATCGTACTAGGCCCGGACGGAAGCGTAACCATCGCACCCGCCGATATTACTTGATCCATAACCGAGAGACACCCTTGAGCAACTCCCCGCTTTCTCCCCGTCTCGCCGATGCCCTGACCTTGACCAGCCAGGCCGTGAACGCCGAACTGGACCGGCTGCTACCGGTATCCGACGGTCCTGACGCCCGTGTGCACGAGGCCATGCGCTATGCCAGCCTGGATGGCGGCAAGCGACTGCGCCCGTTCCTGGTGATGCAGTCGGCCAGCCTGTTCAACGTGGCGGAAAGCGCGGCCCTGCGCGTCGCCTGCGCCATCGAGATGATCCACTGCTATTCGCTGGTCCATGACGACCTGCCCTGCATGGATAATGACGATCTCCGCCGGGGCCGGCCGACCTGCCACAAGAAGTTCGACGAATCGACCGCCCTGCTGGCCGGCGACGCGCTGCTGACCAAGGCGTTCGAGATCCTGGTCAATCCGGCGACCCACGTGGACCCGGTCGTGCGCTGCGAACTGGTGGCCGATCTGGCCCACGCCTCGGGCGGCCAGGGCATGGTCGGCGGCCAGATGATCGACCTTCAGGCCCACACCCTTGACCTGGACGTCGCCGGGATCACCCGGTTGCAACAGATGAAGACCGGCCGCCTGTTCTCGTTCTCGTGCGAGGCCGGCGCCGTCATGGGCAAGGCCCATGGCGAGCTGCGACTGGCGTTGCGCAATTACGCCCACGATCTCGGCCTCGCCTTTCAGATCGCCGACGACATCCTCGACATCGAGGGTGACGCGGCCGAAGTCGGCAAGGCGGTTCGCAAGGATGCCGACGCCGGCAAGGCGACCTTCGTGTCTCTTCTGGGCATTGACCGTGCCCGTTCCCAGGCGGACATGTTGGCCGATCAGGCCTGCCGCCACCTCGATCCCTTTGGTGACAAGGCCGACCTGATGCGGGATGTCGCCCGCTATGTCGTTCAGCGCCGTTCGTAAGGCATCACAGATCCATGACCCGTTCCCCTTCCAAGCCCAAGGCGCCCCTGCTGGACAAGATTTCCAGCCCGGCCGATTTCCGCGACTTCTCCATCGAGGAGTTGGAGCAACTGACCTACGAAGTCCGGCAGGAGATGATCCAGTCGGTTTCGTTCACCGGAGGCCATCTCGGCGCCGGGCTCGGCGTCGCCGAGTTGACGGTCGCCCTGCACCACGTCTTCGAGACGCCGCGCGACAAGCTGATCTGGGACGTGGGCCATCAGGCCTATCCCCACAAGATTCTGACCGGCCGGCGCGACCGCATGCGGACCATGCGCCAGGGCGGCGGCCTGTCGGGCTTTACCCGCCGGTCGGAAAGCGAATACGACCCGTTCGGCGCCGGCCACAGCTCGACCTCCATCTCGGCTTCGCTGGGAATGGCGGTAGGCCGTGATCTCAAGGGTGACGACTTCAACGTCATCGCGGTGATCGGCGACGGCGCCATGAGCGCCGGCCAGGCCTACGAGGCCATGAACAACGCCGGCTCGCTGGGATCTCGCCTGATCGTCATCCTCAACGACAACGACATGTCCATCGCACCGCCGGTGGGCGCCATGAGCGCCTATCTGTCGCGCCTGCTGTCGTCGCCGTCCTACCACTCCATTCGCCATCTGGCCAAGGATCTGGCGCATCTGCTGCCGCCGCCGCTGGAACGCGCCGTCGGCCGCGCCGAGGAATACGCCCGCGGCATGGTGTCGGGTGGCGGCACCTTGTTCGAGGAAATGGGCTTTTATTACGTCGGCCCCATCGACGGCCATAATTTCGAGCATCTGCTGCCGGTCTTGAGGAATGTCCGCGATTCCGAGGACAACACCAAGCCCGTCCTGATCCATGTGGTGACCAAGAAGGGTCGCGGCTATCCGCCGGCCGAGGCCGCCGCCGACAAGTATCACGGCGTCGGACGCTTTGACGTGATCACCGGCGCGCTGGACAAGCCCAAGGCCAACGCCCCCTCCTATACCGCCGTGTTCGCCAAGGCCCTGCTGGCCGAGGCCGAGCATGACGACCGTATCGTCGCCGTCACCGCCGCCATGCCGGCCGGCACCGGACTGGACAAGTTCGGCGACCGCTTCCCGGCCCGCTGCTTTGACGTGGGCATCGCCGAACAGCATGCGGTGACCTTCTCGGCCGGGCTGGCCTGTGAAGGCTTCAAGCCGTTTTGCGCCATCTACTCCTCGTTCCTGCAACGCGCCTACGATCAGGTGCAGCATGACGTGGTCCTGCAACGCCTGCCGGTTCGCTTCGCCATCGACCGCGCCGGGTTGGTGGGCGCCGATGGCGCCACCCATGCCGGCGCCTACGACATGGCCTTCCTCGGCTGTCTGCCCGACATCGTCATCATGTGCCCGGCGGACGAAGCCGAACTGATGCACGCCGTGGCGACCGCCGTCAGCATCAATGACCGCCCCTCCGCCTTCCGCTATCCGCGCGGCGAAGGCGTCGGGGTCGAGCTTCCCGAGCGCGGCAGCGTCATGCCCATCGGCAAGGGCCGCGTCTTGCGCGAGGGCAGCCGTATCGCCATCCTGTCGCTGGGAACCCGTCTGGCCGAATCGCTCAAGGCCGCCGACGAGCTGGCCCTGCGCGGCCTCGCCCCCACCGTGGTGGACGCTCGCTTCATGAAGCCGCTGGACGAGGAGCTGATCTTGCGCCTCGCCCGCGAGCATGAAGTCCTGATCACCATCGAGGAAGGCGCGGTTGGCGGTTTTGGCGGTCATGTGCTGCAACTGCTGGCGTCGCACGGAGCCCTCGACCAGGGGCTCAAGGTGCGGCCGCTCTCGCTGCCCGACTACTTCGTCGAGCACGATTCCCCCACCGTCCAGTACGAGACGATCGGCCTCAACGCCTCTGGCATCGTCGCCACGGCCCTGGCCGCCCTGGGAGACGCCCGGACCGCCGCCCTCGCCTAAAATCAGGAGAGATCCTGATTTCGCGATGGGTTTGCGCGCAAACAACACGGCGAGAAGTGTTTATCTGCGGCTTCATTTCAATCTTTGCATGGCCCCGCTGTGCAAAGATTGAAATATATTGAATAACTGTTATGATATATGTGACACGCAGGATAGAGAGGTGATGACCATGGAACTTGAGAAGCTGCAAGACAGCGCACGCCGGGCCAGCGCCCTGCTCAAGGCCATGAGCAATGAACACCGCCTGATGATCCTGTGCCAGCTTCTCCACGGCGAGAAATCGGTGGGAGAGCTGGAGCGGATCATCGGCCTCAGCCAGTCTGCCCTGTCGCAGCATCTGGCGCGTCTGCGCCGGGACAGCTTGGTCCAGACCCGCCGTCAGGCCCAGACCATTTTCTATTCCCTGGCCGGAGCCGAGGCCAGCGCGGTGATCAACACCCTGTACGGCCTGTATTGCGAGCCCGAAGGCGCCTGCGCGGCCTAGCTTCGCCGATAGCGCCAGACGCCGTCGCTTCCCAGGTCGCGGATAACCGCTCCCTTTTTCATCAGATGATGCAGATGAGCCAGGGTTTCGCCGGTGGCGAAGCCGAGCTGGTGGGCGTCCAGCACCCGGGTAAAGAGAACCCGCAGCACCTGAAGCGGGGTGGCCGGCTCGACACAAGCCGACAGGGTGCGCTCCAACCGCTCGGCATGGTGGGCCAGCAACTCGTCGATCCGGGGGTGCAATCCCCGGAATGGCAGGCCGTGCGACGGCAGCACCAGGGTATCGGCCGGCAAGTCCCGCAAGCGGGTCAGCGCGTCGAGGAACAAGGACAGAGGCTCGGCGTCGGGCTGCTGCGGCCATACGCCCACGATGGGGCTGATGCGCGGCAGCACCTGATCCCCGGAGATCAGGATGCCGGACTCGGCGCAATACAGGCAGGCGTGCTCGGGCGAGTGGCCGCCGCCCTCGATCATCCGCCACTGGAGCCCCCCGATGTCCAGGGTGTCGCCGTGACGGATTCCCACCATCCGCACCGGGATGACGTCGATGCGCGAGCGGTAGGTGTTGCCCCTGCTCCGGACGCCTTCCAACTGCTCGGCGTCAAAGCCGAGACGGCGGTAATAGCCGACCTGATTGGCGGTGAATTCCTCGCTGTCTTCCAGCCACAGCATGCGGCCGAACAGCCATTCCCGCAGCGAGGCCGTCAGCTCGACGCCGAGGCGTTGACACAGCCAGCCCGACAGCCCCATGTGATCGGGATGAAAATGCGTGGCGATCAGCCGCGACGGCCGACGCCCGGCCAGCGGCCCGGCCAGCAGAATCTCCCACAGCGCCTTGGTCTCGTCATTGCCCAGACCGGAATCCACCAGGGTCAAACCCTCTTCACCATCGTCGAGCGCCCACAGATTGATGTGGTCGAGGGCGAAGGGCAGCGGCATCCGAATCCAACGGATACCGGGCGCCACCACCATGACATGACCGGCGTCGGGAGGGGCGGCGAAAGGATGATCGAGATTGGAACGGCTCACGGGCGGGTCTCCACTAATTCGGTAAGTCTTTGCATATTTGGTGGGATGGGACAAGTTTCAACCGGACTGTCGGTTCCGGCTTAAAATGGCGGTAACGGATCATAGATGGCGGCAGCCGCACTCCCGATGGCGGTGGAATTTTCCAGGCCGTTGATTCAGAACGAATCCCGACGATACCGGTTTTGGGCGCATTGAAGTCGGTTTCGGCGTGCCCATGTGACTCCTCGATCCGACTTCCGAGGAATTTTCCATGAACGCCGGACGGCCCATCCCATTGTGGCCGGCGCGGCCTCGGCCGTTGCCGGGAGAAACCTTCTCGTCGCGGTTCTCCAGGACAGCCTGGAGCAATAGCCTGACGCCGGCCGAAATCTGATGGGCAGAGCGCTAAACTCAGACTCCAGCCCAAAGGAATTAGCGCCGTGACTTGACGAAATCTGGCGGATCAACTGCAAGCCTGAACTCGACCGTACGATAAAAAGCCTCCATGTCGGCAAGCGGATCCCTTCCTTCACGAGCCCGCGACGCCAACTCGACCAGCACAATCGCATTCGTGAAAGCTTCGCCATTGGATAAATCCACCACGGAAAGATCTGGATAGACGCAGTCCTCATGAAGATTCGGCATCACCCGTTCCAACCATTCGCGGCCAGACGGGTCGCTTTGGTTCTTCAGGGCGAAACACAAGGCCCCCGCGATAGAGTCCGCCAGTTGAACGGCAGGTTGAACCTTGGAATCCACCAGTTGGAGCGGCCTCGTCATATTCCATGTGAGAGCGCGACGCTTTCCCCAGGCGTGGGTGTACCTCCGCTCAGGCCGGTTCACCATCACGTCGAAAAACGAAGCGTCGGCCGCAAGCGGCTTCGAGTGATCGCAGTAGACCTCAAGAATTTCATGCTTCTGCCCAAGATGGGCGAGAAGGCTAAAAACCGAAGAGGTTGTCACGTCGAGCACCCACTTCCCCACGCCATTGGGCCCCTCCAGCCCCCCGATCTCATCCACGATGACGTCACGGTATCCAATGGCGAAATCCAGCATCGCCTGCATGGCATCGGCTACGTCCAAATTTGACGAGGATGTCGAAAACAGCGTCCCGAGACCTTGCAAATCCCGTTTCCGCATGTAGGTCTCAAATTCAGCCATGATGTCTTCAGCTACCGCCATCCTTGATTCGAAATGCATGTAAAGACAGTTGGCAACGTGGCGGTGAAAGTTCTTTCTATAGAAAAGAGCGTTATTGGCCTGAAGAACAGGCTCATAGATATACTCGAAAAACTTGCAGGCCAGATTGTACTTCTTATGATAGAAGACAGCAGAATACCTACCATCAAGCCAATCAATGGCCTTGGTTAAGGCCCGCCGCCCCTTGCTAAACTTTACCAGCCTCTCGGCTTTCAACTCCCCTCCTTGAATCCCGAAATCTCGGATCAACGCGGCGACAAATTCCGCTCCTTCCGCCGGATCTACGGCAACAGCGCTGTAAGTGAAATACGGCTGCAGAGCGTCGAGCATTCGGTTTCCGGTAAAACCCGCCTCGTCGCAAAAAACGTGAGTGACTTCCATTTCGCCCTCCATCAACCAAAAGATGATATAACGCTTGGGAAGCAGAGTGAAGCCGAGCCTTGGCAGCTCCGAATTGCCAGTTAATGGCACCTACGGGAGCATTAGCTCCCCCCCATTCCAGTCCCACTCGGCAACCGGCGCCCCGTGTGATTCATGATCCACCTGAATGGCCACACCATCTCGGAATGGAGGTTTAAGCTGCCTCCGTCTGGGCGCATTGAAGTCAGTTTCGGCGTACCTATGTGACTCCTCGATCAGACATCCGAGGAATTTTCCATGAACGCCGGACGGCCCATCCCATTGTGGCCGGGGCGGCCTCGGCCGTTGCCGGGAGAAACCTTCTCGTCGTGGTTCTCCAGGACCGCCTGGAGCAATGGCCTGACGCCGGCAGAACTGTACGGCGTGGCGACCAGCGGCGCCCAGATTCACAGCCGCGATCTCGACCGTCTGGCCGAGCGCAGCCTGCTGATCCGGCTGTCGGCGGCCACCGGCATCTCTGCCGACATTCTGGCTGATGCCATGGTCACCCGTTGGGCAGGGCACCTCTACGATGCCGAGGAGCGGCACATCCGCCTGCCCTGGCTGCCCTCGGTGGGAACCGAACGGACCCGGCCCAGCTTCGGTCAGCAGCTCTGCCCCCAGTGTCTGGCGGAGGATACAGCCCCCTACTTCCGCCTCGGCTGGCGTCTGTACTTCGTCACCGCCTGCCGCCGTCACCGGGTGTATCTCTGCGACCGTTGCCCCGGCTGCGGTGAACCGATCCAGCCGCTGAAGACGATCCGCACCAGGACCGATCTGGAATGCCATAAATGCGGCACCAGCCTGATGGGCGTGCAAACCGTCCCCGTCACCGATCTCTCAACCCAAGCCGGACTGCTCACCGCCACCGCCCAGGGTGAGGTGAACATTCCCGGCCATGGCCCGATCCGCCAGCCCTTGTTCTTCGAATTGGTCCTGAGGCTGCTGCGGCTGGTAGCCGGGGGCTCGTTCGCCCGGTCCTTGAGAACCGAACTGGCCGAGGGTCCAGATGAATTGTCGCAGCTCGCGGATATTCCCATCCGGGCCGATCCCTACCAGTTCGAACCACGGCACCGGCACCTGCTGATCGCCCTGGCGGCCCGGATGCTCGACGACTGGCCCCTCCGCTTCCATGCGACCTGCAAGGCAGCAGACGTGTCGCGCTGGCAGTTGGAACGCACCAGCCGCAGCCCGATGATGCTTCTCAAGAAAGATCGTCACGAAGGCAAACATCAACCAAACATTGCCATGATTTCGCCTAATTGACGATCAAGGCTTGGATTCCAGATTATTTTGGGAGGCAAGATGCCGGTTCGGTCGATCCCCAGAAGCCACCGCAGCGTCACCGGGCGGCAGCCCGTGGACGGACAGAGGAGCGTCGCGGTTGAATCCTCGCTGGAGCGGGACTTCGTCCTGCTTTGCCGTTTCGAGCCGGATTTTGCCGGCATCGAGGAACAGCCGGTGATGATTCCGGTCCCCGGCGGACGCCGTTACACCCCCGACTTCCTGGTCACCTGGCGCGAGCCCAGGCCGCCCGATCTGGTCGAGGTGAAGTATCAGGCCGACCTTGCCACCCAGGCGGACATCCTGCGCCCCAAATTCGCGGCGGCAGAGGCCTACGGCCGTGATCGCGGCTGGCAGTTCCAGGTGGCCACCGACAAGGACACCCACCGCAAGGAAGTGTTCGACATTGCCGACCTGAAGGCGGACTCCGATCCGGCCGAAGCCCCGCCCCCGGCCATCGACAGCCTGGACGAGGACGATCTGGCCGAGGCCAAGCGGCGCCTTGAGGTCATCAAGCCATTGCTCTCCATCGGCCGGGGACGAACCAAGGCCATCGATGCTATCGCCACCGAATATGGCCTCGGACGGCGGACCATCGAGCGCTGGCTGCACAATTACGAGGCCAGGGAACTGCTCTCCGACCTGGCGCCGCAGCGGCGCAAGCGCCCCATGCCGACACGGCTGCATCCCGAGGTGGAGGCCCTGGTCGCCAAGGTCATCGAGGACTTTTACCTGACCAAGCAGAACCTCAGCCCGCGCAAAGCTTACGAGACGCTGAAACGCCTGTGTGCCGGCATCCGCCGGAAGCCGCCGCACGAGGAAACTTTCCGTCGCCGCCTGGATGCCGTCCCAGAAGAACTGAAGCTCCGGCGCCGCAAAGGCCGAAAGGCGGCGCGCGACCGCTTCGCCGAGGTAAAAGGGGCCTTTCCCGGCGCCGACTTCCCCCTGGCCGTCGTGCAGATCGATCACACCAGACTGGACATCGATTTGGTCGATGACGACACACGTCAGCCCATCGGTCGCCCGAACCTGACCCTGGCCATCGACGTCTACAGCCGCATGGTGACCGGCTTCTATCTCTCCCTTGATCCGCCCAACGCATTCTCGGTGGGCATGTGCATCGCCCGCTCGGCCTTGGACAAGGATGCCCATCTCGACCGCCTGGGCATCAAGGGCCGCTGGCCTGTCTGGGGCCTGCCCCGCCGCATTCATGCCGACAACGGTAAGGAGTTCCACAGTAAGACCCTGGACAAAGCCTGCCAGCAATACGGCATCGCCATCACTTGGCGACCGGTGAAGGTGTCCGCGTATGGGTTTGGCGCATCCGCCCTGGACGTCGGTGAAAGGCTGATTGACGGACTGGAGAGCCCGACAACCATATCGGCCGTACGTGCCGGCAACCCGCCGCCCCTTACGGCCCTACTCAATCATCCAAATCTATTTCTGTGGGGCGATCTGGACATTGCAGGGTTCCAAATATTCATGCGCGCGCGGGCGCGCCTGCCGGCGCTACGCTTGTCTGCCATCTATTTTCCAATGCTGGCCCATCTGAAGGCTGGCGGGGGACACCCTTACGTTAGCCTCACCGGCAAGGCGGGTCAGGACAGAGGTTTCACCTCTTCTGACCCGATCATCGCCCCGCTCCTTGATCGCTGCCGCAGCCGCGCCATTGACCAGGAATGGGTGCGAGCAGAAGATATCCGGACAAACTCCCTGTCGCCGCTTGGAACACCGGTTTGAGTGTTGCCCGGATTAGGCGCTCCAGGCGCTTTCAGGGAGAGGCCGTTGAAAATGCTGATACAGAGACCAAGCATATCGGCCAGCAAAGCAGTTGCAGCAGCCATGATTGTTGAAGACGAATACCCCTCTGGGTGTAATAATACGTAGCCAGCCACCAGGGAAATCAAGACAAGCAAGCCGATAACTGCATACCCCATCGTCAGGCGAAGGGTGAACCAACGAGCAGCATGCAACTTCGTCAGTTCAAAAACCTCCTGCTCTTGCCGAAGCCGCTCACGGGCACGCGTAGAGGTCATTCCTCCTCCCACGCCTCGGCTTCGGCGAGTGCCTCCTTGATTCTCTGGTTCGCGTGATCGAGCAGATCCTGATAGAGCTTATAGGCAGGGGATAGGCGGGAAAGGCAGGAGAGCATGGCTTCGGCACCATCCCGTGCCTCAACATCGCGCGAAGCTGGCTCGCCTGGCGCACTGGACCACATGCCGGAAACCGATGCGCAATACAGTTCGCTTCGGGCAAAGCGGAGTAACTCCGCATCGATGGCCTTACAGCGCTCCAGATAGCGAACGACAAACGTATTTTGCTCGAATACGAAGCGGTGGTTGGAATGACGTAGGATCTGGCCGATCCAACGCAACTCCTTGCTGGCAGCATGATCCAGCCGGGATAATAGAAACGCCACAACCGGGGGACTATCAAGCCTGAACATGGCGGCGAGGGACTGCCCGATCCAATAGGGCGCTGCCCCATCATCATCGTCATGGGCACTCAACCATTGCCAGACAAACGCCAAGATCGCCCCGGATGCCGGTGATTCCTCGAGGCCCAGACAGTGCTCAGACCACGCAAAGTCCACAGCCCGGAAGTCTTCCGGGGCTCCCCCCCCCAAAAGCACATCGACACGGGCAAGGAGGAATTCTGCCACCAGAAGGCCATGCCGTTGAGAAAGCCCCTTTAGCATCTTCTTGGCCCAATAGTCGTCGATGCGGGGCACCCTGATCATTTGCCCCAACAGGCCCTGAACCTCAGTCACGGATAGGCGGTCCAGACTCTCCTGATTCGAGTGGCAAAACAGCGAGCAGACGTCCTCCAAAAGCCTTGGCATGCGGTCCAACGGAATAGCCAGAGCTAGCCGCACCAGTGTTCTTTCGTCCACACCGTCCCGGCATTTCAACACAGCAATACCGATGGATACCACCTGCGGGTCTTCCGAGTTCAGCACTTGGCGTAACAGGTCAATGTCGGCCGGAGTCTTGGTACGCCGCAATGCGAACAGCGCCCCAGCCCCACCGGTACGGATTTGAGGTTCTGGGGACGTAATCATCTGCGATATCAGCAGTCTCGCCTCTTCCGCTGATGACTCCAATAGCGCCCCGACCGCCAGCCCAAGATAATCTCGTATCTGGGTATTGGCCTCGGCCAGGGAACGTTCGATGATGATATGGCTAATTTCAGGATCTGCCGTTATCAAAGCATCCATCAGGCGACGAGCAGAGTTCGCCGACATCCCGGCCGATTGAATTTCCCCACACATTTCGAGGAAATGGTCGCAGAGAGATCGACGGTCTGGGTAGGCGATCAGGATTTCGTTAACCAGCCCGCCCAACCAGTGGAGATCATGGCCTCGCTCCTCGTCCCACTCGGAATAGCGGACCTGTCCAACGAAGTCCCATCCGGCCTCGTCCACCAGAGCGGCGCGAATGCGAAATTCGAGGTCGGACGGAAGGGTATTAAAGATCGTGCGGACCTGATCGCCGAGGTCCCCCTTATGATAGCTTGCGTACCAGTCCAGAGAACGAACCAAGCCGATCACTGTGGTTGGCGCCAACCGCCCTTCCGCGATAAATTCCTCGATACGGGTAATCGTGCGGCCGAATTCCACATCATAGCGCTTCAGGGTTTCCTCATCGGGAGAATTTCCCATCAACCCCATAGGTCCACGTAAGGCATGGCTCAAAAATGTAGCGGCTAGGTAAGCCACCTGAGGCCTTTCATCAATGAGCAGACCAAAGGTCCGATCAATTACCTGAGCACGCAGATGCGCCACCCGATCATAATCGACCAGAAAGGAACCAAAGGCGACAGATCGCCCCCTTGATTCAGCCTCCATCCCTTCGCCCTTCAGCAGAGCTTCCAGGACATCAAACGGGGTATAGTGGCCTGTCCAGGCATCCGGCTGGTCTAGCAAGGAAAGACCGAAATCGGCCACCTCCTGATTGACGGAAAGCGGCTTATTCCGTTCATAGCTGACCAGTTCAGCCAACACCCGTATGGGGTGATCTGTATTGGAATTCAGGGCGCGTTTGTCATCCCGCCCCAGATCCCAAAGCAGCCGTAGCGCGTCAGCGCGATATTCGGGTGTATAGGCAACCCGCTTCAGAATATCGCCTACCTCGCGCGGGATGGTGCCGTGCTCAATCCGGGCCTGGATGAAATCCAAAGCCTGGCGTGGCTGATAATAAGCGACGGCCCGGACAGCCGCGATCCGCCGATCATACCGATCTTCGCTGATGTGCAGTTTCCGCCAAATAGGGTCAAGCAGGTCACTATTTGACGGATCGCCTCCGACTCGCCGCCAATCCATTCTGCCAAGATTAACTAAAACCTGGGTTAGACGGTCACCTTCGACCGCATCGGCGATCTGCATGGCGAATGGGGTCAATCGTGTGTCAGCCCCAATACAACTCCGGTCGATGAGAAAATCGCCCAACAGATCGGGCATCAGACGATATAGCTGCCCACGCTTATAGATCACCCCACCATCAACAAACTGCCTGAGTGCGCGGGTCACGTCTGTCGCGGCAATACCGGGATAGGCTACGGCAACCAACTCCGCAACTCGCCGGTCATCGATGTGAAAGGGCTGGATCAGAGCCAACACGTTGAGGACATTGCCGAGCATGTCTGCGTCACGCTGCATGCCGATATGCCCAATAATGTCTTCCGCGAATCGCGACAGAATGATTCGCTGCAACTCACCTTCTCGAACGGCCAGGTCCGGAATCTTTCCATCCCGGGCGACAACGCGGGCAGCCATGGCGGCGACCAGCGGATTGTCAGACGCCACCGATAGGACTGCATCTGCCCACTGCGGATAGCCGCCGAACTCCTCTAAGACCTCGATCACCAATTCGCGCAGCACCGGTTTGGTCAAGCGATCCAGGGCCACGCGGTGCGGTTCAACGATGTTGTAACAAGAGAGTTCATTGAGGATGCGCTGCTCGGCATAGCGGCGTGTCGCGATCAGTAGGCGGGCGTTTCCATCCCTCAGAACATATTCGATGACCAGCGGCAGTCCATCACGATCATGGGCATCATCCACCACCAAAAGCTTTGGAGCCTGCCCCAGATCGGCAAGGCTGGAAGCGGTGGGGTCCTGCGATGAAGCGAGGAAATGGATATCCACCTCGGGATACTCGGCTCGATATTGGCGGACAACCTCCTTGAGCAGGCGGGTCTTGCCCATGCCAGCCGCCCCTACCAGCAGGGAAATCCGCGAGGCATCGTCCGACAGCGCCGCGCCCAGGGTCGCGATCTCTTCCTGGCGGCCAACCAAGGCCCAGTCATGACTGATGGCGCCCTGCCTGCCTTCAAAAGGCCTAAAATACTCTTCGTCCGTGCGCCACGGCCCCGGCTCATGCCGACCGAGCAAAGCCATGCGCTGGCCTGGAAAATAGATATCGACCAAACGTTCCTGCTTCACCATGGCAAGGGAACGGATTACTCGCGTCAGGTCCTGCTGATCCCACAGGGTCCAGCCTTCACGGGCCTCAACCTCCTTCGCCAAGGCTGGTGACGCAACCTTACTAAGTACCAGGAATTTTCGATCCGCCATCACCTCGTGCTTGGCAATTGCTTTCTTTGCTTCGGCCGGCCCAAACTGCTCGACTCGCTTGCACTGGAGGCTCCATCGCTTGCCGTCTGGAAGCGTTGCGATGATATCTGTTCCAGCCTGATTATGTCCGCGACCACCCTGCACCCTGGCCTCCGCCCCAGGCTCCAATGCCTCAACCACGTCGGCAACAAAATGCTCGAAGGCAGCTGGATCAAGCGCATCGACGGGGAACATGGGCAGAGCCCCACGCGTGACGGCCCCATGGCCAGCTAGTCCCATCAACGTCGCCAAGTCCTCGCCGATCAGCTTGGCAAGAGCGCCAAGTTCATCGGACTTGGGGCGATGCGTCCCGGCCTCCCATCGGCTAACCGTCTGCTGCCTGAAGCCCAACGCGGCAGCGAGTTCCGCCTGCGTCAAACCGCAAGCAGCTCTCCCCCTAACGATCTTCTCGGCAAGGGCAGCATAGGGGGGAGGTGTGCGGTCGAGCTTTTCCATTCGCACACACTAGATGTGTGACGCAGTTTCGTGCAACACATTTTATGTGTGCCGCTTAATTTCTACATTGACAGACGACACCCTAAGGCAGCCGCTATCGGCAAATACCAGATCCTACCCCAGGGAGTTCCGCCATCTACAGCACCTTATTCGCCTGCCGCCGCCACTTAAAGCACCGTCACACCGCCACCTAAAATGCCAGTACCGGCCCAGGCACCCCCTCCCCACCGCCATCTACGGTGCGGACCGACACGGACACCGACCATGGCATACTCGGCGCCATGATCGATTCACCCCCCACCCTGCGCTTCGGCATCGATCTCGGCGGAACCAAGACCGAGGGGATCGCCCTTGATCGCGACGGCCGCGAGCTGGCGCGGCGGCGGGTTGCGACCGAACAGGGCAGCTATGCCGGCACCATCCGCACCATCAAGGACCTGGTGGAGGGGCTGGAAGCCGAAGCGGGGGGAACGGGCAGCATCGGAATCGGGATTCCCGGTACCATCAGCCCAAGGACCGGGCTGGTGAAGAACGCCAACTCCACATGGCTGATCGGCCAGCCGCTCGATCGCGACCTGGAGACGGCGCTGGGCCGGCCGGTGCGACTGGCCAACGATGCCGATTGCTTTGCCCTGTCGGAGGCGACCGATGGGGCCGGGGCCGGCTTCGCCACGGTCTTCGGGGTGATCCTGGGAACAGGGGTCGGCGGCGGAATCGTGGCCCATGGCCGCTTGCTGGCCGGTCCCAACGCCATCGCCGGAGAATGGGGCCACAATCCCCTGCCCTGGCCCACCGATGACGAACGTCCTGGCCCGGCCTGCTATTGCGGCCGCCGGGGCTGCATCGAGACCTTTTTGTCCGGCCCCGGTCTGGCCCGCGACCATGGCGGGGGACTGACCGCCGAAGCCATCGCCGCCTCGACCGGGCCGACCGAATGCGCGGCGCTCGAACGGCACTATCACCGGCTGGCCCGCGCCCTGGCATCGGTCATCAACGTGATCGACCCCCATGTCATCGTCCTGGGCGGGGGATTGTCCAAGATCAACCGGCTCTACGATGTGGTTCCCCGGCTCTGGGCGAACTGGGTGTTTTCCGACCATGTGGCGACCCGGTTACGCCCGCCGATGCATGGCGACTCGTCTGGAGTTCGCGGCGCGGCATGGCTCTGGTGACATTAGCCACAGAACAGGAAAAGACGAATTCCTCCAATTCCAATGAATTCGGCCCCACATCCCACCAGGAGTATTGAGAAATTTAGCCGCCATTTGACCAGCATCAATTTTCCGACGGCCTGTTATCTGCAATCTTGGGAGAATGCCGTCTCGACTTCCGGCCCCTTCGATATCTGGTGATATAGTTTCAATGGAAACCGGCGAGTATCAGCGATCCGCCCCCGCGACGCCCCTGCCCCCTCATGGCCTGAAGCCCGAGGATCTGGCGGCAATCAGCCGTCTGGCGCTGTTCTGCGATCTCCCCCCGATGGTCTTGTCGGAAATAACCATCGACGCCAATGTCGTCAAATACGCCCGCAACGAAGTCATCTTCCACCAAGGCGACGTGGCCAGCGCGCTGCGGGTGGTGCTGGACGGTCAGGTTGGGCTGATGGGTACGGTGACCGATGGCGGCGAGACCCTGGTCGAGATTCTAAAGGCCGGCGAAATGTTCATCGCCGCCGCGGTTCTGACCGAGAAGCCATTCCTGATGAGCGCGGTCGCGCTTCAGCCTTCCCGCATCCTGACCTTGCCCGGAGAACGCTTTCGCCGCGACGTGCGCGAACGCCCGGATCTGGCCTTCCTGATGCTGACCTCCATGGCCAAGCACTTCCGCATGCTGGTCCGCGAGGTGAAAGACCTCAAACTCAAATCAGCGGCGCAGCGTCTCGCGCTTTACCTGCTGGGCCTGACCGTCAAGCGCGAGGGCTCGACCATCGTGCGGCTGCCCCACAGCAAAAGCATCATCGCCGCCCGCGTCGGGGTGCGGCCGGAAACCCTGTCACGCGCCTTCGCCCATTTGAAGGAACGCGGCGTGGTGGTTGATGGCCACGCCGTGGCCATCGCCGACATCCCCGGCCTCCGGGCCTATTGCCACGAAGGCGAAGAGGTCATCTGAGCCTTCATGCCCGACGCCAAATCCCACTGATCGGAACCGATCAGTGGGACCCTCCGTCGCCGGGCGGGATTCTTCGAATCCCTTGGCGCTCGCCGCACAAGCGGCACGGCCGCAGTCGCGGTATTAAGGCGCCACACCGCAGGCGACCCGAGAACCGCCACCGCCCAGCGGTTTCGGCTGGTCAGCGTAATTATCGGCTCCGGCATGAATGACGATGGAGCGGCCCTTGAGGTCTGCGACCTTCAAGCGCGGCACCACGACACTATCACGGGCCGTGCCATCCCCATTGACGGCCAGGGCCGGCATGTCTCCCACATGACCATGCGCCCAGGGGCCTTCGTGCCTGCCGGATTTATCCGGATCGAAATGGCCTCCCGCCGCCAGGCCGGGAACCAGCTTGCCGGCTTGCTCCCTGGGGGCGCAACTGGGATTCTCGTGGACATGGAAACCATGCGGTCCAGCGGTCAGGCCCGACAATCCGGGGGTTACCAACATTCCCGCCTTGGTATCTCTGGCCGTCAACGTTCCGATCACCGCCCCGATTCCGGTGGTATCGATGGCGTTGATGGGAATGACAACCTCGGCGGCCAGCGACTGACCGCCGAACATCGCCAAACCGGCGACGACGCAAAGTGCAAGTCTGGTCATAACCCCTCCTGTCGCGAATGCTCTGGGTGTCATTCAAGTGATGACTCGGCCGGGATTTTTCAACATGGCGATCAAACCACACAGATTTATCGCCTTGAGGCAGCAAGCTGGTTTTCAACCGGCCATTCCCCCTTTATAGTTCCACGGACCACCCGTCAGTCGGGGAAGGGAGTTGGACTTGAGCCTACGCACAACACCAGAAGTTTTTGAGATCCTGCTGGTCGAGGATAACCCCGGCGATGCGCGTCTGGCCCAGGAAGCCCTGAAGGAAGGTCGGATGACCAGCCGCCTCAAGGTGGTGGTCGATGGCGTCGAAGCCATGGCCTATCTCCGTCGCGAGGGACAATACGCCGGTGCCCCCCGCCCCAATCTGGTGCTGCTCGACCTCAACCTCCCCCGCAAGGATGGCCGTCAGGTCCTGGCGGAACTGAAGGCCGACGAGGATCTGCGCCGCATTCCCGTCGTTGTTCTGACGACATCGCAGGCCGAGCAGGACATCTTGCGCAGCTACGATCTGCACGCGAATTGCTACATCACCAAGCCGGTCGATCTTGATCGGTTCATTTCGGTGGTACGCTCCATCGAAGAATACTGGTGCTCGGTGGTAACCCTGCCGCCCCGCTGATCGGCGCTGTCATGAGCAACCCGTCCGCCGGCCCACCCACCCCCCTTTCCGTCCTCGTCATCGAGGACAATCCGGGTGATGCGCGCCTGGTCGAACTTTATCTTCGGGAAGACCCGTCCCGCCCGTTCAAGGTGGCCAAGGCCAGCCGCCTGTCCGATGGGCTGGAAACCTTGCAGACCCAGCCCATCGACGTCGTGCTCCTGGATCTGTCGCTGCCCGACTCCTTCGGCATGGAGACGCTGGCGCGGCTGCGGGCGGCATCTTCGGTTCCGGTGGTCGTATTGACCGGCACCGCCGACGAGGCACTGGCGCTGGAAGCCCTGCGTCAGGGCGCCCAGGATTATCTGGTCAAGGGCCAGGGCGACGGCGAACTGGTCCGCCGCTCCATCCGCTACGCCATCGGCCGCTCCCAGGCCGATGCCGAGCTTCGCGGCAGCGAGGCTCGTTTCCGGGCGCTGTTCGACAATGCCGGCACCGGCGTCGTCCTGTCCACGCCCTCCGGCGAATACGTCCATTGCAATCCGGCCTTTTGCGCCATGGTCGGCTATAGCGACGCCGAGTTGCAGGCCCTCAACTACCGCGACATCACCCATCCCGACGATATCGGTCGCCACACCGATCTGCGCGACGCCATGATGGCCGGCAAGATCGACAATTACGATGTGACCAAGCGCTATATCGTCCGTGACGGCCGAACCGTCTGGGCGCGCCTTACGGTCACCGCGGTGCGGGACTCTTCCAACGGAGAGACCCGCTACACCGTCGCCGTAGTCGAAAATGTCACCGAACGCAAACGCCTGGAAGACCATATGCGTCTGGCCGCCACCGTGTTCGAAAATACCGGCGAAGGCCTGTTCATCACCGACGACAAGCACCGCATCATCCACATCAACCCGGCCTTCACCGACCTGACCGGCTTCCAGCTTGAAGACGTCCTGGGCAAGACGCCGCGTATGTTGTCCTCCGGCCGCCACACGCCGGATTTCTATGACCACATGACTGATATCCTGAACAAAACCGGCAAATGGCAGGGCGAGATCTGGAACCGCCGCAAGACCGGCGAGATGTTCGCCGAGTGGCTGAACATCGCCGCCGTCCGCAACGAGCAGGACCAGATCACCAATTATGTGGCGGTGTTCTCCGACATCACGTCGCGCAAGCAAGACGAGGAGCGCCTCAGCTATCAGGCCAACCACGACCCGCTGACCCGACTGCCCAACCGGACCTTGTTCCAGGAACGTCTGTCACGGGCGCTGACCCGCGCCAACCGCGCCCAATCCAACGTGGCGCTGCTGTTCATCGACCTCGACCACTTCAAGCAGGTCAACGACACCCTGGGGCATCTGGCCGGCGACTTCCTGCTGCAACAGGTGGCCGAGCGCCTGACCGCCTGCGTCCGCCAGGGCGATACGGTGGCGCGTCTGTCCGGCGACGAATTCACGGTCATCTTGGAAGACATCGTCGAGGCCCATGACGGGGCCGTCGTCGCCCACAAGATCCTGACCGCCATGTCGACGCCGTTCGACCTGCAAGGCCGCGAGGCCTGCATCAGTTCCTCCATCGGCGTGGCGCTCTATCCCGGAGATGCCGGGGATCCGCAATCCCTGGTCAAGCTGGCCGATGCCGCCATGTATCGAGCCAAGCATCAGGGCCGCAACGCCTGCCGCTTCCATTCCGAGACCATCAACGCCCAGGCGTTCGAACGCCTCGCCCTGGAAGGCGCGTTGCGCCATGCGCTGGATCGCCAGGAATTCGTGCTGCACTATCAGCCGATCTTTGATGGCCGGACCGGCGCGGTGGTGGCGGTGGAGACCTTGCTGCGGTGGCTGCATCCCGAGATCGGGCTGGTGATGCCCAACCAGTTCCTGCCCTTGGCGGAAGAAACCGGCCTGATTCTGCCCATCGGTCAGATGGTGCTGGACGCCGCCTGCCTTCAGGCCAAGGAGTGGCTCGACCAGGGCTTTTCCCAACTTCGGGTCGGCGTCAATCTGTCGAGCCGCCAGTTCCGCGCCCCCGACCTCATGGAAAATGTCGCGGCGGCGCTGGAGCGGGCGAGCCTGCCTCCGGGCATCCTTGAACTCGATGTGCCGGAAAACTGCGTCACCGACAAGACTCAGGACGCCAGCGGTATGCTGGCCCGCTTCAAGGCCCTGGGCGTCAACATCGCCATCGATGATTTCGGCTCGGGCTATTCGTCCTTCGCCTTCCTGCGCCGGCTGCCGACCAATGCCTTGAAGATCGATCAAGGCTTCGTGCGCAACGTGGTCGCCGAGCCCGAAGATGCCGAGATCATCACCGCCATCATCGCGGTGGCGCGCGGCCTGCACATGGCCGTGATCGCCCCCGGCATCGAAACCGAGGAGCAGATGGCCGCTTTGGCCAAATTCGATTGCGACATGGTCCAGGGCTTCCTGTTCGCCCACCCCATGCCGGCCGCCGAGATGACCCAGTTCCTACGCGCCGGCCAATGCCCGCCGGCCCTGGCCTGCCGGGACATACCCGAACTGACCTAACCGGCCCGGCCCTTCAGCAACAGTTCCAGGGTCTGCTGCAACTGGGTCCGCTGTTCCTCGACCACGGCGACCTGATCGGGCAGGCCCAGGCTGGACAGGATGGCGGCAAGGCTGCCCAGCGTCAGAATCAGCGATGGCACCGCCGCCGCCGGATCGCCGTCCACCGCCTCGTGAAAGAGATTGACCGCCTCCAGGGCGGCATCCAGCCCGCCGGCGTTATCCCCGGACTGGTGGCGCCGTCCCGCCTGATTGCCCAGCGCCTGCGCCAGAAACAGCTTGTAGTCGGCGGGGTCCTTGTCGAACAGCAGCCGCCCCAGATCCACCGACTCGTCGGCGCAGGTCAGGGCGATGTCCAGACGGTCTTCCCCAGCCATGGCCAGCGATGCCTGTTGCAGGGTCAAGGCCAGCAGATGCACCATGGCGGAAGGAGGGCCATCGGCGAACAGTCCGACCATCAGCCGCCTTGTATCGACCGCCTCGCCCCACATGCCGATTTCGGAAAAGGTCATGGCGGAGCGGTGCAACGCCTCGATCATCGGGCCGAGATAAGGCTGTCCGCTTTCTCCGCCGGCCTTGAACGTCTCCACCGCCTCGGCCAGCTCGCCGAAGCTGCCTTGAATATCGCCGTCCCGCATGCGTTTGCCGGCCTGATTGATCAGCCCCGAGACCAGAACAAAGCGGGCCTGATCCGGACGGCTGTCGAGTGCCAGACGCGCCTCGGCCACGGCCTCGATCCCCGCCGCCGCCGCCGCCTCCGGCTTGCCGGCATCATCGAGGCGATTGGACAGATTGTTCAGGGCCGAGGCGAGATGGACCCGAAAGCTGGCGGGCTCGACCTCGACCATGGCGCGATACAGCGCCACCGCCTCGCTCACCGCCTCCAACGCCGCCGCGATGTCGCGGCGCTCGGCCAGCAGACTGCCCAGTTGCAGCAGCGAATCGGCATGGGCAGGGAACAGGGCGTCGGGCTGGGCGTCGATACGGGCGCGAAAGGCCGCCACGACGGCCGAAAGCCGCTCGATCTCGGCAGAGTTATCGGCGGGCAGGAAGGACGTCAACGGCAGGATTCCTTTTAACTGGGTGAGACGGCCTCAGCATTTCCCATGGGGCAGCATCTCGATGGATTCGAGCTTGCCGCGCAGGCTGAAGGTTTTGAAAATCTGCTCGATATCCTCGGCCACCCCATTGGGATGATAGGTCAGCGACATCTCGAATTCCGGCAAGGGATCGCTGCTGCCGGTGGGAAAGAACGCCATCCGCATGGGCCAGACCGGCGATTCCAGCAGTGGGCTGGCCAGGGCCGCAGGTTGCGCCGTCGACCGGCCGATCTGGGCGCTGGTGTCGAACGGGCCTTCGTCGCCCTGGCCGTCGAACAGCGGTCGCGACAGGATTTTTCCGCCCCGGCTGGCAGTATCGATCAACCGGATGGTATGGGCGGTGGGGAACAGGGTTCCCTTCGGCAATTTGACGCTATGGACCTCGGGCCGGGTATAGCGGGCGAGTCCGCCCTTGCCGACGCCGTTCAGCTTGGCCGTGCCCTCGACCTCCTCGGTCACCTGACCGTCGCGGGCCTGGCGCACCCGAAAGCGATAAGACAGGCCATCCTTGGATTCCCATCCCAGGAAATCGGTGGCGGTCTCCACCTGTCCGCCCTCGGAATAGGAATACGTGATCATCAGGCGGAACTCGGTGACCCAGCCGTCGCAGGCGTCGATGAACTGATAAGTCCACGAGCCGTTCGCATTGGCCATGCCGCTGCCCGACTTGGACGCGGACAAGCTCATGCGGTAGGTCGCGCGATGCGACGCCAGATCGGCCGGCATGGCGACCGCCATCGAGGTGACCGACGTCAGTCCGGCGATAGCTCCCGCCAGGACCAGTCCACGACACCGCTTCATACGTTCCTCCGGTGGAAATCAACCTGCATTATACACTGCCGCACGCTCAGGGCCAGATCGGACAATGGCTAATCCCGAAACGGGCGTTATTGCCCATCCACCGGCAAAATTTGCCGGGATGTGGGAAGGCCATGCCGGATTCTCCGCATCCCTGGACCCGCTGTTTCCAGCAAAATCAACGCACTGACTTTTGGCATAAGGGTTGCGTGGAGTTATCCGGCATTGACTGGTTTCTTCGTATTCAAGGAGTGAGAGTATGACCTTCGACTTCGCTCCCGACTGGATGACGTCGCTGCTCCAAGACACGCCGTTCTCCCCGATCAGTCAGGTCGGACTGCCGCAGACCGGCAGCTTGCCGTCCTATCCGAATCACGCCGAAGTGGCGGCGCTGGTCAGTGAGTTGTTCACCGAGGGCACCTTGTCGCCGGAACAGCTGTGCTCGCTGGCCGGGCTGCCCGAACTGCAACCGCACCTCCGCAGCGCGCTGGCCGCCATGCCGGCGCCACGAACCAGATAAGCCGGGCCGTCGCCATGAGCATCACATCCACCCTCACCCGCCTGTTTTCCGATCCGTGGGAGCGTTCCATCAGCGAAAGATCGCGCCAGGAGCCGCGCCTGTCCACCGTCGCACCCGGCCAGGACGTGACCACGGCCGGTCAGTCGGCGCCCTTGCCGGCCCTGCCCGCCCCCGCCGGACAGCCCGAAGCGCCCTATGACATGCGCGCCATCTCGCCCCGCGACTTCGCCGACGCCACCCACGAACTTTACATGGATGGAACCCTGTCGTGGGAGGAGTTCAAGATGGTGGGCTTCCCCAGCGAGTTGGACCCCCGCTTCGACGAGACCATCGGCGCCCTGATCGGCGAAAAGGCCAATCCCGACCAGCCCAAGGACATGCTGGGCCAATGGGAACAGCGGGTCGATTTCGAGAAGCGGTACAATCCCTACCCGGATCAGGTCAAGACCGCCGAAAGCGTGTTGCAAAAGCTGACCTGCCTGAGCGAACCGCCGCTGCGATTAAGCGCCTGACACTCCCCCCAGCTTCAGCAAAGCCGGAACCTGGGCGCGGATTTCCGCCGCCACCTTCTTGTCCAGTTTTCCCAGCCAGGCCGATGGAATGTCTTGGACTCCGTATGTCGCGCCGGCCAGCATCCCGACGATGGCGCCGGTGGTATCTGCGTCGCCGCCCTGATTCACCACCTCGATCATGCAGTTGCGGAACGAATCGGTAAGGAAATAGAAGTGCAGCACCGTCTGCATGGTATCGACGATATAGGCGGTGGACTGAAACCGGGCGGCCTCGAACCGAAAGCATTTATGCTTGTCGACCAGATGACGGGCCTCGTCGCGGGCCGCCTTCATACCGTTGCCCAGCACCAGCGCCCGGACCATCCGCCCCAGCGCCAGTGAAGCGTCGTCGGAAAGTGGATGGTGATGGGTGATGTGGCACTGGGCCAGGGTCCAGGCCTCCATCGCGTCGGGCTTGCCCAACGAAGCCAGCGCCACCGGCAGATTGCGCATGGCGGCGCCGTTGCCGCCATCACCCTCGCAATAGGCGCCCTCTACCGTTCCATTGGTGATGTAGCGGCGGATGCCGCGCCGACAGGTGTTGCCCACATCCACCGGCCCGGTCTTCAACCAGGCAGCGAACTCGTCGCAGACATCCTTGGCGTCGAAGTCGTTGCGGCGGATCAGCGAGCGCCCCAGGCACAGCGCCATCTCGGTATCGTCGGTCACCTGTCCGGGAGCGAGGTGCAGCCAGCCGCCGCCGATCATCTTGCGATGAACGCCGTGCTTCTCCGCAATCTCGCCCTTGGTCAGAAATTCGACGGTCGCGCCCAGGGCGTCGCCTACGGCAAAGCCAAGATAGGCCCCAAGAGCGCGATCGAGCAGGGTGGGAGCGGTCATGGCGGCCCTTTCTTCAGAAATAATTGGCGATGACGCGGTAATCGCCGCCCACCACGAGATATTCGCCCTCGCCCTTGAGCGGGTGGATCGGCAGCAAGGTATTGAAGAACATGACCTTCACCAGCGGCACCGCGACGGTCAGAATCGTGTCGCCGAAGCAGTCGGCCATGGTCCGGTCGCTGGAGAACGAGGCGAGATTGTTGAGCCGCATGACCACGGTCTTCTTGTCGATGCGCTCGACGATCCGATGCTCGTCGAAGGAATTAATGCCGCGATACAGAGTCAGATGGGTCATCCCCGGCGCGGCGTAGCGCCCTAACGCCCACTGACAGAATTCGTACAGCATGTCGAGCTGGCAGAAGATCGAGTTGTTGTGAAAGCGGCTCGACATCTTCTCTTCCACATAGGCGATGGAAGCGGGGGCCGAGAAGCGCCCCAGAACCTGCTTGTGAAAGGTCGGCAGCAGGCCGAAGCGGCTTTCCACCCAGCCCTTCAGCACCGCGCCCTCCGGCCCATTGCTGTCCCAGCCCCACCCCTTCAGCAATCGCAGGAAGCTGGAGCGATAGCGCCGCCGCCCCTGGGAGGGCTCTTCCTGCTGCTCTGGGTCGATGCCGAACATGGCCATCATGTACTTATAAAAGGCGTCGCCGGCATCCTCCAGGCCATCCGACCGCTCCAGCATCTCGAACATGGAACCGTTCATCTCGCGCACGCCCGAGATATGGAGTGGCACCGGGTGCTCGTTAAAGCATGCGCTGGCCAGCAGGCCGGTGGGCAGGCCCATCAGATTGGTGCTGAGATCTTGGCTTGGCGGCGGCTGTTGTTTCATGGCCCCTTCGCGATCATGCCGTGGCGCTGATTGCTGCACTGCAAGAATCATACCCGCCAAGCAGCCGACAATATGAAGGGCGCAAACCCTGGCCTGTTGGGCTTGCAACAGTCTGTCGGTCGTGTGTCGGGTTCCAGACAGACGGTGAAAAAGCAGGCAGGCGCCGCCATCACCCGCATAACACACTGATTTTAAACTATAATATAAATTTGCTGCGCCGCACCAGGAACTGGCACACCGGCTGCAATACCCTTGACATGGCAGGGGCCAAGCCCTCGGCCGACGATTTCGCAAGGCTGCTAGAAAGGAATCCTCACATGTCTCTGCGTCAGATCGCGTTCTACGGGAAAGGCGGCATCGGCAAGTCCACCACCTCCCAGAACACCCTCGCCGCCCTGGTCGAGATGGGCCAGAAGATCCTGATCGTCGGCTGCGATCCCAAGGCCGACTCAACCCGCCTGATCCTCAACTGCAAGCTTCAGGACACCGTGCTGCATCTGGCCGCCAAGGCCGGTTCGGTGGAAGACCTGGAACTCGCCGACGTCATGAAGATCGGCTACAAGGGCATCAAGTGCACCGAGGCCGGCGGCCCCGAGCCGGGGGTCGGCTGCGCCGGCCGCGGCGTCATCACCGCCATCAACTTCCTGGAAGAAAACGGCGCCTATGACGACGTGGACTATGTGTCTTACGACGTGCTGGGCGACGTGGTTTGCGGCGGCTTCGCCATGCCGATCCGCGAGAACAAGGCCCAGGAAATCTACATCGTCATGTCGGGCGAGATGATGGCGCTGTTCGCCGCCAACAACATCGCTCGCGGCATCTTGAAGTATGCCGGCACCGGCGGCGTCCGCCTCGGCGGCCTGATCTGCAACGAGCGCCAGACCGACCGCGAACTGGATCTGGCCGAGGCCATGGCCAAGCGCCTGAATACCCAGCTCATCCATTTCGTGCCGCGCGCCAACATCGTCCAGCACGCCGAGCTGCGTCGCCAGACCGTGATCGAATACGCCCCCGACTCGGCCCAGGCCGAGGAGTATCGCCAACTGGCCAAGAAGATCCACGCCAATGCCGGCAAGGGCACCATCCCGACCCCGATCACCATGGAAGAGCTGGAAGAGATGCTGGTCGAGTTCGGCATCATGAAGTCCGACGAGCAGGCCCTGGCCGAGCTTGAGGCCAAGGAAAAGTCCCTTTGTAGCGGCGCCGCCTAGACCGCAGCCAAGGGCAATCGGCGGGCCTTCCCCGGAAGGTCCGCCCCAAAGCAAGGAGCAGGGCCATGAGCCTCGATTACACCAACGATACCGCCGCCGCCGAGGCGCTGATCAAGGAGGTTCTCGATCAGTACCCGGAAAAGTCCGGCAAGCGGCGCGCCCGTCACCTCGGCGTGGCCAAGCCCACCGAGGAAGAGGGCGCCACCAGTTGCGGCGTCAAGTCCAACATCAAATCCATCCCCGGCGTCATGACCATCCGCGGCTGCGCCTATGCCGGGTCCAAGGGCGTGGTGTGGGGACCGGTGAAGGATATGCTGCATATCAGCCACGGCCCGGTCGGCTGCGGTCAATACAGCTGGTCCCAGCGCCGCAACTACTTTAACGGCACCGTGGGCATCGACAGCTTCGTCACCATGCAGGTGACCTCGGACTTCCAGGAACGCGACATCGTCTTTGGCGGCGACAAGAACCTGGACATCATGATCGACGAGTTGGACGGCCTGTTCCCGCTCAACAAGGGTATCTCCATCCAGTCCGAATGCCCGATCGGCCTGATCGGCGACGATATCGAAGCCGTCGCCAAGAAAAAGCACAAGGAAACCGGAAAGACCATCGTTCCGGTGCGGTGCGAGGGCTTTCGCGGCGTCTCCCAGTCGCTGGGCCACCACATCGCCAACGACGCCATCCGGGATTGGGTGTTCGACAAGGGCACGCCCGAATTCGAATCCACTCCCTACGATGTCAACCTGATCGCCGACTACAATATCGGCGGCGATGCCTGGCCGTCGCGCAAATTGCTGGAAGAGATGGGCCTGCGGGTCATCGGCATGTGGTCCGGCGACGCCACCCTGGCGGAAATGGCCCGTGCCCCCAAGGCCAAGCTCAACCTCATCCACTGCTACCGGTCGATGAACTACATCTGCCGCCATATGGAAGAGAAGTACGGAATCTCCTGGGTCGAATACAACTTCTTCGGCCCGACCCAGATCGCCGCATCCTTGCGCAAGATCGCGGCCCAGTTCGACGAGACCATCCAGGCCAACGCAGAAAAGGTCATCGCCAAGCACCAGGGCCTCGTCGACGCGGTGGTCGCCAAGTACAAGGCCCGCCTCGATGGCAAGACGGTGATGCTCTATGTGGGCGGCCTGCGCCCCCGTCACGTCACCAATGCCTACGAGGACCTGGGCATGAGGATCGTCGGCACCGGCTACGAGTTCGGCCACAACGACGACTACCAGCGGACCGGCCATTACGTGAAGGAAGGCACGCTGATCTACGACGACGCCACCGGCTACGAGTTGGAAAAGTTCATCGAGAGGATCCGGCCCGATCTGGTCGGCTCGGGCATCAAGGAAAAGTACGCCACCCAAAAGATGGGCGTGCCCTTCCGCCAGATGCATTCGTGGGACTACTCGGGTCCGTATCACGGCTATGACGGCTTCGCCATCTTCGCCCGTGACATGGACATGGCCATCAACAGCCCGGTCTGGGACAAGTTCAAGGCTCCCTGGAAGGCCGCCTGACGCTTGCCCTTGAAGAATCATTCCTCCCCGCGCGTCGCCCATCAATCGGGGGCGCGGGGAGGCGATAAGGAGAGTTGCCATGCCCCAGAGCGCAGAAAAGACCAAGGACCACGTCTCCCTGTTCAAGGAACCCGAATACACGGAGATGTTCGCGGCCAAGAAGGCCCAGTTCGAGTGCCGCCCCACCGATGAAGCGGTCGCGGCCCAGGCCGAATACACCAAGACCTGGGACTATCGCGAAAAGAACTTCGCCCGCACCAAGGCGGTGATCAACCCGGCCAAGGCCTGCCAGCCGCTGGGCGCGGTGTTCGCCGCCGCCGGGTTCGAGGAGACCATGCCCTATGTGCACGGTTCCCAGGGCTGCGTCGCCTATTTCCGCTCGCATCTGGCCCGCCACTTCAAGGAAGCGGCCGCCTGCGTCTCGGACTCCATGACCGAGGACGCGGCGGTGTTCGGCGGTCAGGCCAATCTGGTCGAGGGACTCCAGAACACCCACGCGCTCTACAAGCCCAAGATGATCGCGGTCTCGACCACCTGCATGGCCGAGGTCATCGGCGACGATCTCAGCGCCTTCATCGGCACCGCCAAGGAAAAGGAATCGGTCCCGGCCGACTTCCCGGTTCCCTTCGCCCACACGCCCTCCTTCGTCGGCAGTCACACCACCGGCTACGACAACATGATCAAGGGCATCCTCAATTACTTCTGGGATCGCGAGAAGGGCGAGCTCAAGGCCGGCAAAATCAACGGCAAGATCAACATCATCCCCGGCTTCGACGGCTATGCCGTAGCCAACAACCGCGAGATCAAACGCTATCTGGACACGATGGGGGTGGACTACACCTTTCTCAGCGACGTGTCCGACGTCTACGACACACCCTCAGACGGCACCTACCGCATGTATGACGGCGGCACCAAGCTGGACGACGCCCGCGACGCCATCAACGCCAAGGCCACCATCGCCCTGCAACAATACTGCTCGGACAAGAGCCTGGAATACATCGGCGCCAAAGGCCAGCCGACCACCGCGTTCCACTATCCCATGGGGGTCGGCGGCACCGACGCCCTGCTGATGAAAATCTCGGAACTGTCGGGCAAACCGATCCCCGACAGCATCGAGAAGGAGCGCGGCCGGCTGGTGGACGCCATGGCCGACAGTCAGGCCTATCTGCACGGCAAGAAGGTCGCCGTGTTCGGAGACCCCGACTTCGTCCACGGCATGGCCGCCTTCCTGCTGGAGATGGGCTGCGAACCGACCCACTGCCTGTCCACCAACGGCGGCAAGGACTGGGCTACCAAAATGGAAGCCCTGTTCGCCACCTCGCAGTTCGGCGCCAACTGCAAGGCCTGGGCCGGCAAGGATCTGTGGCACATGCGCTCGCTGCTGTTCACCGAGCCGACCGACCTGCTGATCGGCAGCTCCTACGGCAAATATCTGGAAAAAGACACCGGCATTCCGCTGATCCGTCTCACCTTCCCGATCTTCGACCGCCACCACCACCACCGCTTCCCCACCCTGGGCTATCAGGGTGCTCTCCGTGTCCTGGTGGAGATCCTCGACCGGATCTTCGAAATGACCGATGCCGCCAGCGACATCTCGTTCGACCTCACCCGCTGATTCCCAACCTCCCGGCGGGTGAGACCCAAGCCCCGGAGCGGCAACGCTCCGGGGCTTTTGGGACAATTCCGGTGACCGGAACCGATCTCCAGGTCCCTCAGGCGGCCAACCACATCCCGATATTACATGACATTCGAATTAAGAGTTATTCTGTCAGAAACTTCATTACAGAATCCAAGCTTAAAATTCGTTATATTCAATAATTTTTGATCACATTCGCTCATAACATCAAGGAGACCAAAATCAAATTTAATAAATCCATCATTCTTTGCTCCATGAATTGCCTGATGGATCAATGCATGCCCTATTGGTATATTGTCCGGCCCCGACATGATTCCTGCTGCATAATACGCAACACGTCCATGCCCCGTTATCAGTGCGAAACCAACAGGGTCTTTATCATAATAGGCTCCATATAAACGACAGCCATTATAGCTCAATATCTCGGCAAGACGAGCACAACTCAGCGCAGGCGTCCTGTTTATTTTTCTGTGTAATTCAGAATAAAGAATAACAGCGGCATTATCTGAATTATCTACATAGTCTATAGAAACATACTTCATACACTTTCTAATCGATCTCTTGTGGTTCTGACGGTATGAATTAAAAATATCATTAATATCTCTCAGTAGACTTACCGATCCTCGCTTCATATGGATCAGCCCAGAAGCAATCGGGTGGGCTATTTTTTGCAAAGCCCTGCCTACATCCGTACTTACATCATAATCAATATGTATTCCGCGCGTCCCTGCCCATGAATTTATCCAAAGCATTTGATCCACGGCAAGCTTTACTGCAATATCAATAAGTTGCTGATCATCGGTAAATGCAACGATCAGGATTGGAGACTCGCGGCATCGAAGAGGGGCATTGCAATGTGAAGTGTCACACTCAACCTGAAGAATAGGGCTGTCATCGCTATCAAGGACAAAGAATGAAAAATCAACATGCACGCCCTGCACTGGCTTTAACTCACCCAAAAAATGGTTGCGTTTAGTAATTATGGGATCGCGAAGAGGGTCGCTTAATAGTATATCAGACGTATAATGGCGAGAAAGATGGGCAAATTCATCGGGCTGATTCCACGCATCCACAATTTGCAGGCGGCTATCCTCGGGAACGGGGAGTTCTTCATCTCGGTTTATCTGATCGGTGAGGCGCTGACTGATCCGTCGATCTACGGCGGCAGCCCACCTCATCCCAGCTTGCTCTTCGACGGATTCTCTTATCTTAAAGAACACGGCAGTAATCGATGCTACCGGAGGGCACCTTGAAATTGCCAAATCGGCCATGGCAAGGATGGTTGACACCAGTCCATCTCGTGCCATGATATTAATCAGATCATAATATTGATTTATCGAAGCCGTATTTGAAATTGCTAGGCTAAATAACTCTGCTATATGCGGAGGAATCCCGCCATCAATTTTAGATAACCCACTTGAATCTCCAGAAATAATAAGGCTAGAAAGAACGCTGTCCAATATACTAACTGGCTTCACCTCTTCTTTTAAATTGCAAATCATCGAATCCTCCTGTGGGGGATGTTCCACACCGCATAGAAATTCATCGGAAAACGCTATCGTCTGGTGGCTAATGACCCGAGAAAATTTGGTCATTAGTCAAATCCTATCTGATTTTGATGCCAGAACCGGGCGACGATAGCAAGCAGAGCCGTGGGAGATAACGCCAGGGCCCATCGACCGAGCCCCATGCGGAGATTGAACGAAGCCGCTGGCGCGGTGTTAAACCAACCACCTTTGTCGCATCCCCGACAATCGCCGCCGACAGCCGCACGAAACTCCAGCATCTCCGCCATTTCCTTTCCTGGCACGGGCCTTGCGATGTTCCTGGTGAACCGCACCGGGAGGCCCCGCCATGCTGAAGCACAAGGTCCAGGAGCTGATGAACGAGCCGGGATGCTCGATCAACCAGTCCAAGTCCGACAAGGATCGCAAAAAGGGCTGCGGCAAGTCGCTGGTTCCGGGAGCCGCCGCCGGCGGTTGCGCCTTTGACGGGGCCAAGATCGCGCTTCAGCCCATCACCGACGTGGTCCATCTGGTCCACGGTCCCATCGCCTGCGAGGGGAACTCCTGGGATGGGCGTAATTCGTGGAGCACCGGGTCCGACCTCTACCGGCGCGGCTTCACCACCGACCTTGGCAATCTCGATATCGTCAATGGCGGCGAGAAGAAACTGTACCGCGCCATCAAGCGGGCTATCGCCCGCCACCAGCCGCCGGCCGTGTTCGTCTATCAGACCTGCGTCGGCGCCTTGATCGGCGACGATGTGGACGCGGTCTGCCGCGCCGCCACCCAGCGCCTGGGCGTTCCGGTGATCCCCATCAACGCGCCGGGCTTCGTCGGCTCGAAGAATCTCGGCAACCGGCTGGCCGGCGACGCCCTGTTCGAGCATGTCATGGGCACGGAAGAGCCCGGCGATTCCGGCCCGACCGACATCAACATCCTGGGCGAGTACAACGTGGCGGGCGAGCTGGATCAGTTCCGCCCACTGCTGGCCCGGCTCGGCATCCGCCTGCGCGCCTCCATCACCGGCGACGCCCGTTACCGCGATGTCGCCGCCGCCCACACCGCCCGGGTCAACATGGTGCTGTGCAGCCAGGCGCTGATCACCCTGGCCCGCAAGATGAAGGAGACCTGGGGCATCCCCTATTACGAGGGCTCGTTCTATGGCATTTCCGACACCTCCGAGGCGCTGCGCAACATCGCCCGCCTGCTGGTGGAGCGCGGCGCCGACCCGGCCCTGACCGGGCGCGCCGAGGCCCTGATCGCCGAGGAGGAAGCCAAGGCCTGGGCGCGGCTGGAGCCCTACAAGGCGCGGCTGGCCGGCAAGAAGGTGCTGCTCTATACCGGCGGCGTCAAAAGCTGGTCGGTGATCCAGGCCCTTCAGGAAGTGGGCATGGAAGTGGTGGGCTCCTCGGTGCGCAAGGCCACTGAAACGGACAGGGAAAAGGCCCTCGAACGCCTGGGCGGCGACGAGGGCAAGCTGGCCGACGCCATCACGCCTCGCGATATGTACGCCATGTTCAAGGAAGGCCGCGCCGACATGATGCTGTCGGGCGGACGCTCGCAATTCGTGGCGCTGAAGGCCCGCACGCCCTGGATCGACATCAATCAGGAACGCCATCACGGCTTTGCCGCCTATGACGGCATGGTGGCGCTGGTGCGCGAGATCGATCAGTCCATCAACAGTCCCATCTGGGCTCGGGTACGCGCCCCCGCCCCCTGGGACGAGGAGTAAGGCCATGGCCCTCATCGTCGATCACAACAAGGCGCTGTCCACCAGCCCGCTGAAGATCAGCGCGCCGCTGGGGGCCTCCCTGGCCTTCATGGGGATGAAGGGCTGCCTGCCCATGTTCCACGGCAGCCAGGGCTGCACCGCCTTCGCCCTGGTGATGATGGTGCGGCACTTCCGCGAGGCCATCCCGCTGCAAACCACCGCCATGAACGAAATCAGCACCATCCTGGGCGGCATGGATCAGGTAGAGCAAGGCCTGCTCAACATCGCCCGCCGCGCCAAGCCCGAGATCATCGGCCTGATTTCCACCGCCCTAACCGAGACGCGCGGCGAGGATATGGCCGGCGATGTCAGAGCCATCCGCGCCCGCAACAAGGAACTGGACGACATCGCGGTGGTCGATGTCAGCGCCCCCGACTTTTCCGGCTCGCTGGAAACCGGCTGGGGCAAGGCGGTGACCGCCATCATCCGCCAGTTGGCGGTTCCGGCCCAGGGCCGCGCCCCCCTTAACCGGGTCAACCTGCTGCCCGGCTGCCACCTCACCCCCGGCGATGTGGAGGCGCTGAAGGACATTATCGCCGGCTTCGGGCTGGAGGCGGTGGTGCTGCCCGACCTGTCCGACTCGCTCGACGGCCATGTTCCCGACGCCTACACCCCCACCACGCTGGGCGGAACCAGCCTGGCTGATATTCGCGAGATGGGCCGGGCCAAACTCACCATCGCCATCGGCGAGCACATGCGCATCGCAGCCAAAACCCTGAAGGACATCACCGGAGTGCCGTTCCTGCTGCTGGACCGGGCGACCGGGCTGGAGGCGGTGGACCGCCTGATGGTGTCGCTGTCCACCGTCGCCGGAGTGCCGGTGCCGGCCCGGCAGCGCCGCGCCCGCTCGCAGCTGGTGGACGCCATGCTGGACGGCCACTTTTATTTCGGCGGCCGGTCCCTGGCCATCGCCGGCGAGCCGGCCCTGGTCTGGACCATGGGCAAGCTGGCCGCCGACATGGGCGCCACCATCGCCGCCGCCGTCACCACCCAGGCCCTGCCCGCCCTCGGCGAGCTGCCGGCCGAGCGGGTGATCGTCGGTGATTTCGAGGATCTGGAGGACCAGATCCTGGAGGCCGGCGGCTGCGACCTGATCATCGCCAACTCCAACGCCCGTCAGGTGGCGAGCCGCCACGGCATCCCGCTGTTCCGCGCCGGTTTTCCGGTGTTCGACCGCCTGGGCGCCGCTCATCTGGTCGGCGTCGGCTATGGCGGCACCCGCAACCTGATCACCCAGCTCGGCAACATCTTGATGGAACGGCCGGGCCACGCCCATTTGGAGCATCCCCATGACCACTCGGCGGCTGCGGCTGGTTGATCCGGCCGGACATGACAGCGGCCGCCCGCCGCGCATTAAAGGAGGTCACATGAGAATCGCCGTCGCCACCCAGGATCGTCAGCGCGTCGACGCCCACTTCGCCAGCGCCAGGACCTTCATGTTCTACGATGTCGGCCCGGAGGGTCACACCTTCCTCGAAGCCGTCCAGTTCGATTGCCTCAGCGATGAAAGCGGCAATCACAAGGAGGACGGCGAGGACCGGCTGTCGGCCAAGATTTCCGCCCTGGAAGGGGCCTCGCTGCTGTTTTGCCGCGCCATCGGCGGCCCGGCGGCGGCCCGCGTCGTCCGCGCTCGGGTCCACCCCATCAAACTGCCGGCGGACGAGCCGATCACCCAGGTGATCGAACGGGTCCGCGCCATGCTGAAAGGCAACCCGCCGCCCTGGCTCCGCAAGGCGCTCCGCGACGGTGAGGCCGGCGACGAGCGTTTCATCGACGATGAATCATAAAGAAAGGATCACCGCCATGCCCGCCAATCAAGATCCGTTCCTCAAGACGCTGTTGATGCTGATCCGCGCCCAGGACGGTAGCGGAGCCTGGGAAACCATGTCCGACGAGGAGCTTCTGGCCCCCTTCATCGTCACCCGGGAACAGCGCCGCGAGATCCCGCTGATGGGCGATCCCGACCCCGACATCTTGTGGCGGGTCGAGTTGTTCTACAACGCCATCGCCTTCGCCATCGAGAAGGCCACCGGCTGCGCCTGCGCTCCGATCATGAAGATCAACCACGAGGGCTGGGGCCGCATGCTGCTGACTTCCGGCCGGCTGGTGGTCGTCAATTCCTATCTGCGCGATCTGCACCGGTTCGGCTTCGAGTCGGCGGAAGCCCTGACCTCCAAGGCCGCCAAGATCATCGACGAGGCCGCCGCCACCATCGGGAAGTTCCCCGACGTCGCCGCCGCTTGAGAAAGGAAACGCTCCATGTCCCATGTCCAATTCACCACCCGTGACGGCAGCCCCTGGTTTCCCGAATACCTGACCGCCATCAGCGCCGATCTGTGCATCGGCTGTGGCCGCTGCTTCAAGGTCTGCACCCAGGCGGTCATGAAGCTGATGGGCATCAACGGGGACGGAGAGTTCTGCGACCCGTTCGACGACGACGACGGCGAAATCGAGCGCAAGGTCATGACCCTGGACAATGCCGGCAACTGCATCGGCTGCGGCTCGTGCAACGCGGTCTGCGGCACCAAGGCCCAGACTCACGAGAAACTGCCGGTGTGAAGCAGGAGGACCGCGCCATGCCTTCCGACCTCCATGGCGGCCTGCTGGCCGCCCCCGGTGGCGGCGACCCGTTCGACCGCCACCTGTTCGCCTGCGCCATCGCCGTGGCATTCGACGGCTCGGGCGAGCCCCTGACCCGTGGGCTGGGATTGTCGCCGGAGGATCTGGCCGCCTTGATCGGTCGCTATTTCCCCCATTCGCCCGGCCTGCTGTCGGGACTGTCGCGCCGGGACGACCCGCTGGCCCCCGAAGAGCCCGATCTGCGGGCGCTGCTGCTGGACTTCCGCACCCATGGCCTGCTGGAGGAGGTCTGGCTGGCTCATATCATCGCCCGCCGCTCGCTGGGGTCCAACCATCTCTGGCAGGATCTGGGACTGACCGGGCGCGATGACCTGTCGCGGCTGATGCGCCGCCATTTCCTGGGGCTGGCCGAGTTGAATCATCGCGATATGAAGTGGAAGAAGTTCTTCTACCGCGAACTCTGCCAACGCGAGGGCGTCGTGATCTGCAAGTCGCCCAACTGCGAGGTCTGCACCGATGCCGCGCTTTGTTTCGGCGCCGAGGACGGCCCGTCGCTCCTGACCGACACCGCCCTGTCGCAAACCCGACAATGTTCGGGTTCATCGGCAAAAATATCATAAATTCCAACGAGATAGAATCTGGCACCCCCTTTGCTATGTCCTTAACCCGAGAGATGTTTCGCAAGGCAAGGAGGACCATCGTCATGTTGAACCTGACCGACAAGGCCATCAACGTCATCCGCGACGTTTGCAAGGGCGAGTATCAAGGCCTTCGCATCATGGTGCAAAAGGGCTGTTCCGGCTTTTCCTACAACATGGGATTGGAGGGCGACAGCGCCGAAGGCGACGCGGTTCTGGAATTCTCCGACATCAAGGTGTTCGTCGATCCGGCCTCGGCCCTGTGGCTGGCCGGGGCGACCATGGACTATGTGGACAATTCCTCCATGGGCAGCGGCTTTGTGTTCGACAACCCCAACACGCCGCCGCCCGCCGCCGCCGGGTGCTCCTGCTCCGCCAAAAGCTGCGGCTAAGGAAACGGCCATGACCGCCGCCCCGATCACCGTCAACGACACCACGCTTCGCGACGGCGAGCAGACCGCCGGGGTGGCGTTCCGCCTGGACGAGAAGTTGGCCATCGCCCAGGCGTTGACGCAAGCGGGCGTGCCGGAGATCGAGGTCGGCACCCCCGCCATGGGAGAGGACGAGCAAACCGCCATCCGCGCCGTGGTCGCGCAGGGCCTCGGCTCCCGCCTGATCGGCTGGTGCCGCATGCATGACGACGATCTGACGGCGGCGGCGGCCTGCGGTCTGGCCATCGTCAACCTGTCCATCCCGGTCTCGGATCTGCAACTGGGGGCCAAGCTGGGGCACGACCGCGCCTGGGCCTTGCGCCACATCGCCATCATGGTGAAAAAGGCCCGCGATCGCGGCTTCGAGGTCTTGATCGGCGGCGAGGATTCGTCCCGCGCCGATCCCGACTTCCTGTGCCGGGTGGTGGAGGCCTGCGAAACGGCGGGCGCGCGGCGGTTCCGCTTCGCCGACACCATGGGCATCATGGACCCGTTCGGCATTCATGACCGCTTCGTCCGGCTGCGCTCGGCCACCTCCATGGAATTGGAGGTCCACGCCCATGACGATCTGGGACTGGCCACCGCCAACTCGCTGGCGGCGGTCAAGGGAGGCGCCAGCCATGTGAGCACCACCGTCAACGGCCTGGGCGAACGGGCCGGAAACGCGCCGCTGGAAGAAGTGGTGGTCGCCCTCGACCATCTCTACGGCCTTGCCACCGGCGTCGATAAACTGGCCCTGGGAACGGTGTCCCAGCTGGTGGCCGATGCCTCGGGGCGGCCGGTGCCGGTGGACAAAAGCATCGTCGGCGCCAACATCTTCACCCACGAATCCGGCATCCATGTCAGCGGCTTGCTGCGCGACCGCCGCACCTATGAAGCGTTCGACCCGGCCGAACTGGGCCGCGACCATCGGGTGGTGCTGGGCAAACATTCCGGCCTGACCTCGGTGTTGCACGCCTGCCGCGAGATCGGGCTGCCGGTATCGACGCCCCAGGCCCGCGTCCTGCTCGCCCAAGTGCGCCGCCATGCCTCGGCCACCAAGACCATGCCCACCGGCGACGATCTGCGCCGCTTTCACCGGGAAGCCGCCGAGCGGGGAATCGGACTGATCTAGGAGAAACGCCATGACCCAGGAAATACTGGCCGAATTGTCCTCGGCCGAACAATTTTTCGAGACGCTGGGGGTGGCCTTCGATCCACGGGTGGTCAATGTCAGCCGGCTGCACATCCTCAAACGCTTCCGCGCCTTGATGGGCGGGCTTGGCCCGGACCCGGCCAAGGAGGACTGCCGCGCCGCCCTGGCCGCCGCCTATGACGAGTTCGCCGAGGGCCGTGGGACCAAGACCTTCAAGGTGTTCACGGACGCCATGCCGGGTTTCGTCCCCCTGGAGGCACTGCGCCGGTAAGACGGAAGCCGCACAGCGGGCTTGCTTCCCCGCCGGGACTCCCGTACATGAACCTCGTCCCGGAGCGAAATATCAGCAACACCTGATGGTTGATGTTTCGCCACATACTTTCCATACGAGGCCGCGATGATCCCCCGCTATTCCCGCCCGGAAATGACCGCGATCTGGGAGCCCGAGAACCGCTTCCGCATCTGGTTCGAGATCGAGGCCCATGCCTGCGACGCGCTGGCCGAGATCGGGGTGATTCCCAAGGAAGCGGCCAAGACCATCTGGGACAAGGGCAATATCCCCTATACCCCGGCGCGGTCGGCCCGCATCGACGAGATCGAAGCCGTCACCAAGCATGACGTCATCGCCTTCCTGACCGAGTTGGCCGAGCATATCGGCCCCGACTCCCGCTTTGTCCATCAGGGCATGACTTCGTCCGACGTACTCGACACCTGTCTGGCGGTGCAGATGACCCAGGCCGCCGACCTGCTGCTGGCCGATATCGACCGGCTGCTGGCCGCGCTGGAGACCCGCGCCTTCGAATACAAGGATCTGGTCTGCATGGGCCGCTCGCACGGCATCCATGCCGAGCCGGTGACCATGGGCCTGAAGTTCGCCACCTTCCACGCCGAGTTCCAGCGCAACCGCCGCCGGCTGAAGTCGGCCCGCGAGGATGTGGCCACCTGCGCCATTTCCGGCGCGGTCGGCACCTTCGCCAATATCGATCCCCGCGTCGAGGAGCATGTGGCCGCCAAGCTGGGCCTGAAGCCCGAGCCGGTGTCCACCCAGGTGATCCCGCGCGACCGCCACGCCCAGTTCTTCGCGACGCTGGGCGTCATCGCCAGCTCCATCGAGCATGTGGCCATCGAAATCCGCCACCTGCAACGCACCGAAGTGCGCGAGGCCGAGGAATACTTCTCGCCCGGCCAGAAGGGCAGCTCGGCCATGCCGCACAAGCGCAACCCGGTGCTGACCGAAAATCTCACCGGTCTGGCCCGTCTGGTGCGCGGCATGGTGGTGCCGGCCCTGGAGAACGTGGCGCTATGGCACGAGCGCGATATTTCCCACTCCTCGGTCGAGCGCATGATCGGCCCCGACGCCACCGTCACCCTCGACTTCGCCCTCAACCGTCTGGCCGGGGTGATCGAAAAGCTGGTGATCTATCCCGACGCGGTCGAGCGCAACCTGAACCAGTTGGGGGGGCTGGTGTTCTCGCAGCGTGTCCTGCTGGGCCTGACCCAAGCCGGCATGAGCCGCGAGGACAGCTATAAGGCGGTCCAGCGCAACGCCATGAAGGTCTGGCAGGAGGGCGCCAACTTCCTCGACCTGCTGAAGACCGATTCCGAGGTTTCCGCCCATATTCCGGCCAAGGCGCTGGAGGAGCTGTTCGACCTCGGCTACCACACCAAACATGTGGACACCATCTTCAAGCGCGTCTTTGGAAGAGCCTGAATCATAAGAACCTGGGAGGTTCAGGGCTTCACGCCGCCCCGACCTCCCAGCCAGGTCTTCAATGTCTCGGCGGTCACGCTTCCCGTCACCGCCTCGATCTTGCCGTCGCGGCCGACCAGTTGGGTCATGGGAAGCTCGCCGCGCCAGCTTTTGTCGACCTCGAAGCGCAGACGTTCGGCAAAACTGTCGGCAAAGACCCAACTCTCCACCCCGGACAGACCGGCCCGCGCCAGGGTCCGCTCCAACTTGGCGGATTCGTCGGGGGAATCGGTGGCGACCAGGACCAGATCCATCTCGGGATGACGGCGCTGGACATCGCGCCATTGCGGCAATTCCACCAGACAAGGCGCGCAGGTCAGCGACCAGAAATGGATGACCAGCGGCCGCCCGGCATACTCCTTCACCAATGCGGCGTGCGAGCCCCGGACGAAGGGCCTCAACTCCCCCGCCCAGGCGGGAGCCGTCAGCATCACGGCCAGAACGGCCAGCAGGATCAGCGACCGAGGGACAACGAAGCGAGTCACGTCAATGACTCGGGGCAAGCGGCAGCAGCCGATAGCCCTCCGCCCTGGTCAGCCAGGACAGCAACGGAACGGCCCCGTCATTGACCAGCAGCGGATGGTCGGAGGCGTCGGCAGTGGCGGCGACCGGGCGGGGGGCGTCCCAACTCTGCCCGTGATCGGCGGAGGACTGCGCCATGACGGTGGTGGTCACGCCGTCGAACTCCTTCCACAGCCGCCAGACCTGCTCGCCCGAGGCCATGACCTGGGGGCGTGACGGCGGCCGGGCGGGGTGGCCAAAGCCCTGGGGCTCGGAAAAGGTGACGCCGCCATCGTCGGAGCGGGCATAGAACAAACCCTGCCGGCGCTTTCCGGCGGTGTACCACGCCACATGCCACGACCCGGCCGGATCGACCGACAGCGACGGGCCGTGCATGGGGCAGGCGTCGATGGCCCACTCGTCCTCGGACACCCGGAGCGGCGTCAATGCCGCGCCGTCGGCGGAGAGCTTGGCCACGGCATGATCGCGCAGATTCTTGCCGTAAACATGACGCCAGGCATAGACCGGCAGCCCGTCACGATCGATCGTGGCCGCCAGCCGGCAGCAGTCGCAGGAATAGTCGGCCAGGATACGCTTGCCGGCAAAGCTGACTCCACCATCGTCCGACCACGCCACCGCCACGCCGGTATCGTTATAGATCTGTCCGGCCGCCTTGGCCGCGCGCTGATTGCGCCGGTCGAGCCAGGCGAGATAAAGACGGCCGCCGGGGGCCGCCACCAGAGTCTCGAACCGCTGCCCGACCTCGTCGAGCAGACGGACCGGAGTCGAGAAACTTTGGCCGCCATCGGTGGAACGGCTGATCATGGTGACCGCGTTATAGCTTTTATCCACCCGCACGCCATAGACCACCACCAGGGTTCCATCGGCCAGGGCCAGCAGCTTGGGCCGCGCCTCGCCGTTGTCGTCGATGGTGGCCGGGGGCTGCTCGGACACCGCCACCGGCTCGGCAAAGCTGCCGCCGCGATCCTGGGAGGCCGAGACGAAGACCTGCCCCGCCGCCGACCAGACGATCCAGACCTTGCCGCCCGGACCGAAAGCGGGCGTGGCGGAACGGGCGCAGGCCAAAATCGGTTCGGCGCAGCCGGTGACGGCGACGCGGGGTTTGGGGGCATGGTCATGGGCCAGGGCCGGCGAAACCGAGAACATAAACGTCAAAGCAAGCGCGAGGCGCTTCATGGCTTGATCCTTGGGCGGTGGCCGATAGGCGTCCCGCCCCGAGGGATAATTGAAGACAGGCGCCGTCGGTATCCATTGACTCTCGACGGCACTCTGCCTAAGGGTAGCGCCCAAGTAAAGGCACATCCGGATTACATTAAATATGTTGAATGCACGATCCGCCAAGGGCTGGAGTCTGCAATCGTTCCAGAGCGGTGCTCTCGGGATCGTGCGGTTGCTGCTGCTTGCCTTGTCGTTGCAGATCGCGCTGCCCGTGGTGGACGGCCTCGCCTCGGTCCGGATCGACTCGTTCACCGCCGATCTGAACAGCTCGCTGTGCCACGACGGCTCGGTCGAGACCCCCGGCGCTCCCGCCCAGGACACCTCCCGTCAATCCCGGCACTGCCTGTTCTGCCTACCGCTGACAGGCGATCACGCCACTCAGACCGCCGAATTCTCCATTCCCGCGCCCAAGACCGTGGCCGTGGCCACCCTTGCCATCGGCGATCAGCGGCAATCATTGTCGTCGCCTTACGTCCTGGCTCATTCCAGGGCGCCTCCGCGCGAATCCGGCTCCGCCTAGGCCGCAGACCTCGTCCGAGCGTCTGCGGAACAGCCAATCTGTCCGTATTCGCCGATCGAGGATCTTTTTCATGTCCGTCCACACGCCGCGCGCCCTGCTGCGCGCCTCCGTCTCCCGCGCTGTTCTGATGGTCGCGGCCAGCCTGCTTGCCCTGCCCGCCATGGCCGAGGAGGCCGAGACGGACCTGCCCGATATCGTGGTCAAGGAAACGCCCACCGTCGCGGAAAAGTACAAGCTTCCCAACACCACCGAAAGCATCACCGCCGCCAAGCTGGCCGACACGATCAACGTCATCAATACCCAAGACGCGGTCAAGTACATGCCCAGCATCTTCATCCGCAAGCGCAACAACGGCGACACCCAGTCGACCATGTCGACCCGCACCTGGGGTTCGGGCTCCAGCGCCCGCAGCATGGTCTACGCCGACGATGTGCTGATTTCGGCGCTGCTCGCCAACGACAACAGCAATGGTGGTCCGCGCTGGGGCATGGTGTCGGCGGAGGAGATCGAGCGGGTCGACATGGCCTATGGTCCCTTCGCCGCCCAGCACGCCGGCAACGCCATGGGAGGTGTGCTTCAGATCACCACCCGCATGCCCGACAAGCTGGAAGCGACCGTCAAACAGACCGAGTCGCTGCAAAGCGTCTCGCTCTACAACACCAAGGACACCTACCGCACCGATCAGACCAATGTGACGATCGGCAACCGCATCGGCGACCTGCGGTTCTTCCTCAGCGCCGAGACCGCCAACAGCGCCAGCCAACCGCTGACCGTGGTCACCAACAACGCGGCCCTCGCCGGTATCACCGGTCAGATCTCGGCCCTGAACAAGTCGGGCGCCGCCGCCAACGTGGTCGGCGTCGGCGGCCTGCTCCGCACCGAGATGGAGACCATGAAGGCCAAGGTCGCCTATGACCTGACGCCCGAGCTGCGGGCCGCCTATACCTTTGGTTTCTGGCAGAATCACGGCCGCGCGACGGTCGAGACCTATCTGAGGGACGCCGCCGGCAATCCCACCTACGGCACCGCCAGCACCACGTCGGGCATCGCCACCGGCTTTGCCGGGGGCAACTACATCTTGGAACAGATGCATTCCATGCACGCCCTGTCGCTCAAGTCCGACACCAAGGGAATGTGGGATTTCGAACTGGTGGGAACCCATCTGCAATACGACCGCGACTTCAAGTCGCAGCCGCTCGGCACCGCCGGCGGCGCCGCCTTCACCAATGCCGGCAAGTTCACCTCCATGGAGGGAACCAACTGGTCGACGGCGGACGCCAAGGGCATCTGGCGGCCGACCGGCAAGGGCGGCGACCACGAAGTCAGCTTCGGCACCCATTTCGACCGCTACGTCCTGGTGAACACCACCTACTACACCCCCAATTGGCGGACGGAATCCTTCACCACCGGCAAGAACTCCGACAGCCGGGGCAACACCCAGACCACGGCGGCCTGGGCGCAGGATTCGTGGAAATTCGCCCCCGGCTTCAAGGCGACCCTCGGCGGCCGCTACGAGTACTGGAACACCTTCGACGGCTTCAACGCCACCACCGCCGGGACCAGCACGATTCATCCCAGCAAGGACGCCACCGCCTTCTCGCCCAAGGGCTCGCTGGCCTGGGAGTTCGTGCCGCAATGGACCGCCACCGCCTCGGTCGGCCGCGCCATCCGCTTCCCGACGGTGGCCGAGCTGTACCAGATGGTCACCTCCGGCGGCGTCCAGACCGTCCCCAACGCCACCCTGGCCCCCGAGCGGGTCACCAGCTACGAACTGTCGCTGGAAGGCCAGATCGATGACGGCAGGCTGCGCGCCTCGCTGTTCCTGGAGCAGGTCAAGAAGGCGATGATTTCGCAGGCCTCGTTCCTCAACGGCGTCTCGACCACCTATGTCAACAATGTGGACGAAATCCGTAATCGCGGCGTGGAGCTGGCGGCGCAAAAGAACCACGTCCTCATCCGCGATCTGGAGTTTTCCGGCAGCCTGACCTATCTCGACGCCGAGATCGTGCGCAATCCAACCTGGACGGGCGGCACCCAGGTCGAGGGCAAGCGGGTCCCCAATGTCCCGGATTGGAAGGCGACCCTGGTGGCCACCTACCGCCCCGTGGAACAAGTCGCCCTGTCCGCCGCCGGCCGGTACCAGGGCAAAATCTCCTCGACCCTGGACAACACCGACTATGTCCATGGCGTCTATGGCGCGTTCGATCCCTTCTTCGTGGTCGATATCCGCGCCAACTACCGCCACAACGAGAACCTGGAAGCCGCCATCGGCATCGACAACGTCAACGATGCCGGATACTGGCAGTTCCACCCGTTCCCGCAGCGGACCTTCATCGCCGAAGTGAAGCTGAAACTGTAGGGGGCGAATATGGGCGAGACCTATCCCCGGCAGGCGACGTGGTCGCCGGGCCGCTTCGGCGGTCTGGCGGCGGTCGTGGCGTTGCATGCCGGGATTATCTATGCCCTGGCCAATGGGTTGGGGCAGCATGTGATCGATATCGTGCGCCACCCGCTGGAAGCGCGCGTCATCGTCGAGGTCAAGCCGCTGCCCTTGCCGCCGCCGGTCGAGCCGGCCAAGCCCCTGCCCAAGAAGGCGCCGCCGCCAAAGCCCTATGTCCCGCCACCCGTTATCCGCTCGGCCGCGCCGCCGCCGGCCGCCATCACCGCCGTGACCGCCACCCCGCCGCCAGAGCCGGCGACCGCCACCGGCACGGCCGAGCCCCGACCGGGTCCGGTGGCGGAGGCGGTGCGGGTCTCGGCGGCTCTGGACGCCAAGGGATCGTGCAAGCCGCCGCCATACCCGCCCTCGTCCCGCCGCAACGGCGAGGCCGGAGCCGTGGTGCTGCGCTTCCTGATCGACGCCGACGGCGCGGTCCTGGAAAGCAGGGTCGATACCTCCAGCGGCTTCGAACGGCTGGACGAAGCCGCCCTGAAGGGACTGGCCCTGTGCCATTTCAAGCCGGGAACCGTGGATGGACGGCCGGAACGTTCGTGGGCGCGCATGCGCTATGTCTGGAAACTCAATTAGCCGCGGAGAACGCGTCATGTCCCGTTTCACCCGAACGCTTGCCCTGGCCGCGCTGCTGCTGCCGCTGGCGCTGCCCGCCCTGGCCTACCACGCCCCCACCGCCGGCGATGTCCACGTCAACAATCCCTATGGCCTCGACGCGCTATGGGCTCAGGGCGATTTCGTCTCACGCGGGACGCTGGTCCTGCTGGCGTTGATGTCCATGGCCTCCTGGTACATCCTGGCAGCCAAGCTGATCGAACAGTTCCGCCTGATGCGCCAGGCCAAGGCCGCCGGAGCCACCTTCTGGAAGGCCCGCTCGGTCGCCGATGGCGTCGCCACCCTGGCCGAGGCCAGCCCGTTCCGCTTCCTGGCCGCCAGCGGCCTGCAAGCGGTCGAACATCACCGCGACACATTGCTGGAAAAGATCGACCTGCATACCTGGGTCTCCATGTCGATCCAGCGCGCCATGGACGAGATCACCAGCCAGTTGCAAGGTGGTCTGGCGGTTCTGGCCACCGTCGGCTCCACCGCGCCCTTCGTCGGCCTGTTCGGCACGGTCTGGGGCATCTACCACGCCCTGACCGCCATCGGCGTCGCCGGTCAGGCCTCCATCGACAAGGTGGCGGGGCCGGTGGGCGAAGCCCTGATCATGACCGCCATGGGCCTTGCGGTCGCGGTGCCGGCGGTGTTGGGCTACAACCTGCTGGTCCGCCGCAACAAGGCCGCCAGCGACAAGGTCCGCGCCTTCGGGTCCGACCTGCATTCGATCCTGCTGGCCGGAACCGGCGACCAGTCGACGATCCGCCAGCCCCTCAGCCGGGTCGTCTGACATGGCGATTTCGTTCGGCGATTCGGGACGCGGCGACGAGGACCAGATGATGGCCAGCATCAACACCACACCACTGGTGGACATCATGCTGGTGCTGCTGATCATCTTCCTGATCACCATTCCGGTGGCGACCCATACCGTGCCGGTCAATCTGCCTCGGGAAACCAACCGACCGACCCACACCCAGCCCGGCAACGTCACCATCGCCGTCGACGCCGCCGGTCAGGTGTTCTGGAACGCCGATCTCATGCCCGACGGCGCCGCCCTGCGCCAGCGGCTGACCGAAGCGGCGGCCCAGGACCCGCAGCCCGAGGTTCATGTGCGGGGCGACCGCGAGGTCGCTTACGAGTTCGTCGGCAAGGTGGTCGCCGCCTGCCAGCGCGCCGGCATCGTCAAGCTGGGCTTCATCACCGAACCGCCCGGACAGGAAGGCTGATCCCATGGCCATTCAGCTGAACGACGGCAACGGCTCGGACGAGCCCCAGATCATGGTCGACATCAACACCACGCCGCTGATCGACGTGATGCTGGTCTTGCTGATCATGTTGATCATCACCATCCCGATCCAGACCCACGCCGTGAAGCTGGACTTGCCGGTGGGACCGCCGCCCGCCGCCCTGTCGCCGCCGCCGCCGGTCGTGGCGATCGCGGTGGAGGCCGACGGCGCCGTGCGATGGAACGGTCATCCGGTACCTGACCGCGCCGCCCTGGAAGCCCGCCTCGCCGAGGTGGCGGCGGCCCAGCCCGAGCTTCACCTGCTGCCGGACCGCCGCGCCCCCTACAAGCACGTCGCCCAGATTTTGGCCACCGCCCAGCAACACGGCCTGAAGAAGATCGGCATCGTCGGAGCCGAGCAATTCGGGGAGTAGATAAAACAGGCTCCGACCCTACTCCCCTTCGGGAAACACCGCCCATTTCGGCTTGGCGGCGTGAAGCGTGGCGGAACCGCAGGTCAGACCAACGCCGCCGGAGGCCTTGAACTGATCCAGACGGATCAGCGCCAGCCCCACGGACCCGCAGGCCGAGCGCATTTCACCGGCCTCCGCCTCGCCCAGCCGAATCTCGGCGCCGGGCTCTGGAGTCGGGCCGTTGATCTCCACCGGCATCAGGCGCTTCCTGACCAGACCGCGATACTTGGTCCGCGCCGTCAACTCCTGGCCCATGTAGCAACCCTTCTGGAAATCGACGCCGTTCAACTCCTCAAAGCCGTTTTCCAGCAGCAGCGCCTTGTCCACCGCCAGATCCCGGCCGCCATCGGGCAGGCCGAGGCGGATGCGGGCCTCGTCCCACACGGCAAAGCCCGCCGGGGCGAAATCATTGGCTTCCAGCACCCGAGGACCGCCGTCTTCCGACAGCAAGGCCCGAAGGCCGATTTCAGCGAGGCGGGGATCGACGAAAGCGACGCCGCCGGCGAACTCCTCGGCCGAACCGGCCTCCTTGCCGACGCTCAACCCATCGGCCGCGCCTTCGCCCATGACGGCGAACACCGCGACATTTCCGGCCAGAGCGACGGTCACCTTGGCCCGCAGCTTGTACATGGAGAGCTTCTTGCGAAACTCTTCCGCCCGGCCGGCTTCCACGTCCAGCCAAAAGACATCGCCCCGCTCCACCACGAACAGGTCGAACAGGAACTTGCCCTGGGGTGTCAGAAAGGCGGCATGAACGGCGCGGTCGGGCGCGACCTTGTTCATGTCGTTGGAGACCAGCCCTTGCAGGAAGCTCCGGCGTTCCTCGCCGCCCACTTCGATCACGGCCCGCTGGTCGAGTCGCACAAAAACCTTGCCAGCCATCTCGCTATTCTCCGTATTCCCCATAAGGCAGGAAGATGCTGAAGGATGGCGGGCGGGATGACAAGCCATCTTCGTCCCCGTATAAGGGTTGCACCATGCATATCACCCTTGTGGACGACTCCATTCCCTTCGATGGCTACAGCGCCGCCAGCCGCCCCCTGGGGGGGGCGGAGAAGGCTTTCGCCTCGCTGCCCGGTGCCCTGGCGCGGCACGGCCATACCGTCGCGGTGTTCAACCGCTGTCGCTGGGGCATGTATGTGGAGGGCGCCCAGTGGGAGACCTTCGACGCCAAGAAGCCGCCACACACCGACGTGCTGATCGCCTTCCGCAAGCCGTCGCTGCTGGAATTCATCCGCCACGCCGACAAGCGGGTGCTGTGGTTCACCGGCCCCGGCCGGCTGCTGGAACGCCAGGCCACCCGCGACACCCTGGCCAGCCACAAGCCGCTGATCATCCTGACCGCCGAGGCCCAGGCCCGCGACTTCAAGGCGCGCGGATTGCGGGCCGGCCTGCTGCCGCCGGCCGTGCGCCCGGACTTTCTCGGCGGCGAGCCGCGACCGGCGACCCCGCCGCGCGCCATCGTCACCACCCATCCCGCCCATGGCATGGACTGGCTGCTGGACCTGTGGGTCGGGCGCATCCGGCCCCAGGCCCCCACCGCCGAACTGCACATCCACTCCACCACCCTGGCCGCCGCCGCCGATGGCGGCGAAATCGACGCCGCCATGAAGCCGCTGGCCGACAAGGCCCTGGCGGCGCGCGAACATGGCGTGGTGATCAACCGTCCCCAGGGCGACTTCCTGATGGCGGTGGCCTATCAGGAGGCCAGCGTCCACCTGTTTCCCGGCCATGACGACGACATGGGGTGCTTCACCCTGATGGAAAGCCAGGCCAGCGGCTGCGCCGCCGTGATCCGGCCGTTGGGCGCGGCGTCCGAGCGGGTGCGCGACGGTGGCACCGCCTATATCGCCCCCGATGACGACGCCTTCGCCAATCTGACCGTCCTGCTGCTGACCAACGAGTCCGTCCGCCGCGCCATGGGCGACGAGGCCCGCGCCCTCTACCAGCCCCGGACTTGGGAGAACGCGGCGACGACGCTGGAAGGCTGGCTGAAGTGATCCGCCTGATGCAGGCCATGGCCGGCGCGCCCCATGGCGGGGCCGAGGCCTTCTTCGAACGGCTGGCCCCCGCCCTTCAGCGGACCGGCATCGACCAGCGCATCCTGATCCGCGCCAACCCCAAGCGCGCCGCCCTGCTGAAAGCCGCCGGCATCGATGTGGTGGAACTGCCGTTCGGCGGCGCGTTGGACCTGATCACCCGCTGGCGCTTCGCCCAGGAGGTCAAGGGCTTCAAGCCCGACATCGTCCTCAGCTGGATGAACCGGGCCAGCAAATTCGTCCCCAAGGGGCCGCATGTCCAGGTCGGACGGCTGGGCGGCTATTACGACCTCAAATACTACCGCAACTGCGACCACCTGATCGGCAACACCCCCCATATCCGCGACTGGATCGTCGGGCAGGGCTGGCCGACGGACCGCGCCCATTACGTCCCCAACTTCGTCGCCGATTCCGTCGCCAAGCCGGTATCGCGCGCCACGCTCGATACGCCGCCGGGGGCGCCGCTGATCATCGCCATGGGACGCCTGCACCCCAATAAGGGGTTCGACGCGCTGCTGAACGCAATCGAACAGGTTCACGACTGCTATCTGTGGATCGCCGGCGAAGGTCCGTTGCGGGCCGAGCTGGAGGCGCAGGCCGCCCATCTCGGGATCAGGCCGCGCGTACGCTTCCTGGGCTGGCGCGACGACGTCGCCGCCCTTTACGCCAGTGGCGATATCTTCGTCTGCCCGTCGCGGCACGAGCCCCTGGGCAATGTGGTGATCGAGGCCTGGGCCGCCGCCAAGCCGGTGATCGCCTGCGCCGCGCAGGGGCCGTCTCAGCTGATCGGGGACGAAGCGACCGGCCTGCTGACTCCGGTGGACGACGTCACGGCCCTGGCCGCCGCCATCCGCCGCCTGCTGGCGGAACCCGATACCGCCCGATCCCTCGCCGCCGCCGGCCGCAAGGCCTATGAGGACCGTTTCACCGAGGCCGCCGTGGTGGCCCGCTATCTGGAATTTTTCGACAAGGTCAAACGCTGATGTGTGGCATCGCCGGCCTGATGAGCGTCAACGCCGCCCCCGACGAAGGCGTGCTCGACCGGCTGGCCGATGCGCTGGCCCATCGCGGCCCCGACGGGCGCGGCCGCCATGTCAGCGGCACCGTAGGTCTGGTGCAGAACCGCCTGTCGATCATCGATATCGAAGGTGGCCGTCAGCCCATCACCGATGCCGACGGCTGTGCCATCGTGGCCAATGGCGAGGTCTACAACTACCTGGAACTGAAATCGGACATGCCGGGGCAGGTCTTCGCCACCGGCTCGGACTGCGAGCCGCCGCTGCATCTGTACCGCCACCAGGGCGCGGGCTTCGCCCGATCCTTGCGCGGCATGTACGCCCTGGCCATCCACGACCCGGCGCGGCAACAGCTGGTGCTGTCGCGCGATCCGTTCGGCATCAAGCCGCTCTATCTGGTGGAGATGCAGCCCGGCCTCGCCTTCGCCTCCGAGCCCCAGGCGCTGATCGCCGCCGGGCTGATTCAACCCGCCTTGAACCCCAAGGCCCGCGCCGAACTGTTGCAGATGCAGTTCACCACCGGCCTCGACACCATATTCAAGGGCGTCCGCCGCCTGGCTCCGGGCGAGACCGTCGTGGCGGAAAACGGCTGCATCCAGGAAAGCCGCCGCCTGCCCGCCCTGCCCGCCGGCGGGCCGGAACCGGGCGATCTGGGCGATTTGCTCAACCAGCTGGACGAGGTTCTGACCGAATCGGTCGATCTGCACCAGCGGGCCGACGTCCCCTATGGCATGTTCCTGTCGGGCGGCATCGATTCCTCGGTGGTGCTGGCGATGATGGCGCGGCTGAACCCGCGCGGCGTGCTGGCCTTCACCGCCGGATTCTCCGGCACCAAGGCCCATGACGAGCGCGAACACGCCCGCGAGCTGGCCCGCATTACCGGCGCCCGCCATGTGGAGGTCGATTTTTCCGAGGCGGATTTCTGGGCATTGCTGCCCCAGGTGGCGGCTTGCATGGACGACCCCGCCGCCGATTATGCCGCCCTGCCCACCTTCAAGCTGGCCCGCGAAGCCCGCAAGCAGGTCAAGGTGATCCTGTCGGGCGAGGGGGGAGACGAACTGTTCGCCGGCTATGGCCGCTATCGCCACGCCGCCCGGCCCTGGCCGTTCGCCAAACCCATGCGGCGCAGCGGCACCTTCGACGGGCTGGACGTCCTGCGGGCCGGAATCAGCGACGGCTGGCGCGACGGCATCGCGACGGCGGAACGGGTCGAGGCCCGCTCCGGGCGCTCGGCCCTGCAACGGGCGCAGGCGGTGGACTGCGCCGACTGGCTGCCCAACGACCTGCTGACCAAGGCCGACCGCTGCCTGATGGCCAACGGCGTCGAGGGCCGCGTCCCCTTCCTGGACCCGGTGGTCGCCGCCTTCGCCTTCCGGTTGCCCGACCATCTCAAGGTCAGGAAAGGCCTCGGCAAGTGGCTGCTGCGCAAATGGCTGGAAACCGCCCTGCCCGCCGCCCGCCCGTTCGACAAGAAGCGGGGCTTCACCGTGCCGGTGGGCGAGTGGATCGCCCGCTCACCCCATATCGGCGCCATGGTGGCGCGTCAGCCCGGCATCGCCGAAATCTGCCGCCCGGGTTCGGTGGAAATGCTGTTCCGGGACGGCTCGAAGGAAACCGGCTTCGCCTGCTGGACCCTGCTGTTCTATGCCTTGTGGCATCGGCGGCATGTCCTGGGAAAGATGCCGGAAGGGGATGTCTTCTCCGAACTGTCGGATGAGGTATAGTATCGACAAGCAGGTGGAGAGTGTTCATGCCCCAGACCTATGATCTAATCTTGCGCCACGGCACCGTCGTCACGCCCAATGGCCGGGAACGGGCGGATATCGCGGTGCGCGACGGGCGAATCGCCGTGATCGGCGACCTGGGTTCCGCCGCCGCCGCCGAGGAGATGGATCTTCGCGGCCTGACCATCCTGCCGGGCGTCATCGATACCCAGGTGCATTTCCGCGAGCCCGGGCTGGAGCACAAGGAAGACTTGGCGTCGGGCACCGCTGGCGCCGCCCAGGGCGGTGTCGTCGCCATCTTCGAGATGCCCAACACCAAGCCGTCCACCACCACCGCCGACGCCATCAACGACAAGCTGGCGCGCGCCAGGGGCCGCGCCTGGGTGGACCACGCCTTCTTCATCGGCGCCAGCGCCGACAACATCCCCCGTCTGGCCGAGTGGGAGCGCCTGCCCGGCTGCGCCGGCATCAAGATCTTCATGGGGTCCAGCACCGGATCGCTGCTGGTGGCCGACGACGAGACCCTGGCCGCCGTGCTGGCCCAAGGGTCGCGCCGCGTCGCCGTCCATTGCGAGGACGAGGGCCGCCTGACCGAGCGCAAGCACCTGGCCGACGAAGCCGGCCACCCCCGAGCGCACGACCACTGGCGCGACGTCGAGACGGCGCTGATGGCCAGCAAGCGGCTGGTCGCCCTGGCCGAGAAGGCCCATCGCCGCGTCCACATCCTGCACGTCACTACCGCCGAGGAAATGGCGTTCCTGGCCAATCACAAGGATCTGGCGACGGTGGAAACGACGCCGCAGCACCTGACCCTGGCCGCGCCGGAATGCTACGAACGCCTTGGCGCCTATGCCCAGATGAACCCGCCGATTCGCGGCATCCACCACCGCGACGCCCTATGGGCCGCCATTTCCAACGGTGTGGTCGACGTGCTGGGCTCGGACCACGCGCCCCATACGCGTGAGGAAAAGGACAAGCCCTATCCCCAAAGCCCGTCGGGCATGACCGGGGTGCAGACGCTGGTCCCGATCATGCTGGACCACGTCAAGCAGGGCCGCCTGACGCTGGAGCGTCTGGTCGACCTCACCAGCGCCGGCCCGGCCCGCATCTACAATATCGCCGGCAAGGGCCGGATCGCGGTGGGCTACGACGCGGACTTCACCGTGGTCGACATGAAGGCGGAGCGGACCATCACCAATGACTGGATCGAAAGCCGCTGTGGCTGGACCCCGTTCGACGGCAAGCGGGTGACCGGCTGGCCGGTCGCCACCATCGTGCGCGGTCGCGCCGTGATGCGCGACGGTCAATTGCTGGGCAACCCCTTGGGCGAGCCGATCCGCTTTCAGGAAAGCCTGTAGAGGTGAAGTACCGCCCCAACAACCGCCGACTGCTGATCGGGTTATTGGGAGCGCTGCTGCCCGCTCTTTGGGGATTCATCGGTTATTGGTCGTGGTCGCAGCATCAAGGCGTGATCGCGTCGAGCACCATCTTGCTGGAACAGATCACCAGCGCCGCCGAGGAGCAGACGACGCGGCTGTTCAAGCACGCCGAAACGTCGCTGGTGGTGGCCAAGCACTGGATGGCGGACCACCCCGACCAGGACCCCGGTCAGGACCCCAGCTTCATCGCCCTGATCGACGAATTGCGCCTGCTGTCCAGCGGATTGCTGGACATCCGCATGGTCAGCAAAAGCGGCGGCCTTTTCTACATCCCAAAGCGAGGGGCCAAACCACTGGCCGACGTCTCCGACCGCGACTATTTCAAGGCCCAGACCAACAAGAAAACCCGTGGCTTCTTCATCGCCGACCCGGTCATCAGCCGGGTTACCAGCCGATGGGGCATCCCGGTCTCCATCCCGATCGAACGGTCCGGCGGCGATATCGGCGTGCTGTTCGCCGCCATGGAACTGGACCGTATCGCAAAAACCTTCGAGGCCGAGCGCATCAAGCCTGACGGCGCCATTTCCATCATGCGCGACGATGGAACCTTCCTGTTCCGCATCCCCGCCGGCCACAACATCATCGGCCGCTCCATCGCGGGAACCGACTCCTGGGACAAGCATATCTCGCTGGCCCTGCGCGGCGTCTACCGATCCGATGGATCGGCGGTCGGAACACCGGCCAAGCTGGTCTCCTTCGCGCGGCTGCGGGACTATCCGCTTTACGTCACCGTCACCGCCGAGGTCGACGCCATCCTCGACCCCTGGCGCCGCGAAACCATCATCCTGACCTCCATCACCGCCCTGATCACCGTCGTCAGCCTGCTGCTGGCGTCCTGGCTGCTGCGCGCCATGAAGGCGGAGGAGCTGGCTCAACAAGAAACCAGACGTGCCCATCGCGACGCCCAGATGATCCTGGACGCGGCCGGCGAAGGCATCTGCGGCGTCGACTCCGCCGGCAAGGTCAGTTTCATCAATCCAGCCGCCTGTCGGATGCTGGAGTGGAAGGAAGCCGACCTGACCGGACAGGCCATTCATCCCGCCATCCACCACAGCCATCCCGACGGGTCGGCCTACCCCGATGAACAATGCCCGATCAGCATGACGGTAAAGGATGGCGTAACCCGCGAGGTCACCGACGAGACCTTCTGGCGCAGCACCGGCGCCAGCTTCCCGGTGGAGTTCGTGGTCAGCGGCGTCGTCGAGGATAATTGCGTCACCGGAGCCGTGCTGGTGTTCCGCGATGTCAGCGAACGCCTGAATGTCGAGCGCGCCCTGATCACCCAGGCCGCCGAACTGGCCCGATCCAACTCCGAGCTGGAACAGTTCGCCTATGTCGCGTCCCATGACCTGCGCGAGCCGCTGCGTCAGGTCTCAAGCTATGTCTCGCTGCTGGAACGCCGCTATGGCGCCAAATTGGACGAGGACGGCCTTCAATTCGTCCACTTCGCCCGCGACGGCGCCAAGCGCATGAACCAGTTGATCATCGATCTGCTGGAATTTTCGCGTATCGGCCACCACACGGCGCCGGCCAAGGCCGTCTCGCTGGTCTCGGCGGTGGATCAGGCCGTCGCCAATCTCTCCAACGCCATCGCCGATGCCAAGGCCGTCATCCATCGCGACAACGATCTGCCCTCGGTCATGGCGGTGCGCGACGATCTGGTCCGGCTGTTCCAGAATCTGATCAGCAACGCCCTGAAATACTGCGATCAAAGCCAGATCCCCACGGTGACGATCTCGGCCCGGCGCGAGGCCGAGGAATGGATCATCAGCATCGCCGACAACGGCATCGGCATCGACCCCCAATACGGCGAAAAGATCTTCGGCATCTTCCAGCGCCTGCACACCCGCGACAAGTTCGAGGGAACCGGCATCGGACTGGCCATCTGCAAAAAGATCGTCGAACAGATGGGCGGCCGGATCTGGGTGGAATCGACCGCCGGCCAAGGCAGCCGCTTTCATATCGCTCTTCCCGCCAGGATCGCTTGATCGCCATCAAGCGCCAAAGGCGACGATGGCCCTAGGATCATGACCTGGAACCAGAAAGAGGCGCTCCATGATCACCGAGACTGAAATCCGCGACGCGCTCCTGCAAGTCATCGACCCGGATGTCGGCATCAATATCGTCGAACTCGGTCTGGTCGAGCGGGTGGAGATCGCCCCCGAGGGAATTTACGTCGATCTGATCATGACCACGCCGGCCTGCCCCCAAAGCGCCTATATCGCCGATGAATCGGAGCGCGTGGTCCGGGCCGCCTGCAAAGACGCCCATCCGGTCAGTGTCGCCGTACTGGATTCGCCGTTCTGGCAACCGAACCGCATGTCGGAATCGGCCAAGCAGATCATGGGCTGGCCGGGATAAGGGCCATGGCGATCGCCCTCAACCGCCTTCCCCTGCTGGCTGCCGGCGCGGTCTCTCTCTTTGGCGGCATCGTCGCCGGCGAAGGCCGTCTGGGCTGGCCCGTCGGCGACGTCGACCTGATGGCGGTTCACGGCCCGCTGATGATCTGCGGCTTTTTCGGCACGGTGATCGGGCTGGAACGGGCCGTGGCGCTGGGCAAGCCCTGGGGCTACGGCTCTCCCGCCGCCACCGCCCTGGGCGGGCTTTTGCTGATCGCCGGCCTGCCGGTTTCGGGGGCCTTGGCCCTGACGCTGGGCAGCCTGATCTTTACCCTGATGAGCTTGGCGGTGTTGCGGCGTCAGTTGGAAGTCTTCACCGCCGTGCTGGGTCTGGGCGGCGCCTGCTGGCTGGCCGGAAATCTGGTCTGGCTGTCCACTGGAACGCCTTTGGCGGCGGTGCCGCCATGGGCCGCCTTCCTGGTGCTGACCATCGCCGGCGAGCGGCTGGAGCTGTCGCGCTTCCTGCCGCCCTGGCGCTGGCGCATCCCCACCTTGTTGCCGGTGCTGGTCCTGCTGCTGGCCGGGGCCGGCGCGGCGGCGGCAAAGCTGGACGTCGCCTGGAGCCTGTTCGGCCTGGGACTGATCGTCATGACCCTGTGGAGCCTGCGCAACGACGTGGTCCGCCGCACGATCCGCCAGCCGGGCCTTACCCGCTATGTCGCTGTCTGCCTGCTGTCCGGCTATGCCTGGGCCGCCCTTTCGGGCGCGCTGATGCTGGGGCTGGCCCTGGGCGAGGGTGGTGTGCGCACCGACGCCGCCCTGCACGCGCTGTTTATCGGCTTTGTCTTTTCCATGGTGTTCGGCCACGCCCCGGTGATCCTGCCGGCGGTGCTGCGGGTCGCGGTGCCTTACAAGCCGTATTTTTATGGTCCGCTGGCATTGCTGCACGCCTCGCTGGCCTTGCGTCTGACCGGCGATCTGGCCGGAATCCACGCCGTGCGCCAGTGGGGCGGGCTGGCCAATGCGGCGGCTCTGATCATCTTCATCGTCACCATGCTGGTAACGGTGATCCGGGCGAAACGATAAACGGACCGATTCTTGTGAAATCCCCCTTTGTCTTTCTGGTCGAAGGCGAAGAAACTCATGGAGTGGAATTTCACGAAGGGGGGGCGCATGCCCGAGTCCGTCAATCTGGTGGCGCAAGCCGACGCCGTCGCCATCGCCGCTGGTCGGCATGGCGACCCCTTCGCCGTGCTGGGGCCGCACCCGGTCAAGGACGGCACCGTTATTCGCACCTTCCAGCCCCAGGCGCGGCGGGTTTCGCTGCGGCTGGCGGCGGGCGAGATCGAGATGGAGCGGGTCCATGCCGACGGCCTGTTCGCGGCGCGGCTGCCCAGGTCCGAGCCCTATGGCCTGGTGATCGAGCAGCCCGACGGCGCGATCTTCGAGATTGACGATCCCTATCGCTTCGCGCCACTGCTGGGCGATCTCGACATCCATCTGCTGGCCGAGGGCACCCATCTGCGGACCTTCGAGACGCTGGGAGCGCATCTGCGCCGCATCGACGGGATCGACGGCGTCCATTTCGCGGTCTGGGCTCCCAATGCCGAGCGGGTCTCGGTGGTGGGCGACTTCAACGGCTGGGACGGCCGCCGTCACGCCATGCGACGGCGGCACGACGCCGGGGTGTGGGAGATTTTCATCCCCGGCCTGGGGCATGGCGCCGTCTACAAGTTCGAGATTCTGGCCCATGGCGGCATGTTGCTGCCCTTGAAGGCCGACCCCTACGGCCATTTCGCCGAGGTTCCGCCCAAGACCGCCTCGGTGGTGTGGGAGATGGCCCGGCGCGACTGGCGCGACGCGGAGTGGATGCGCGGCCAGCAGGGGCGCAACGACCGCCACTCGCCCATCAGCATCTACGAGGTCCATCTGGGCTCGTGGCGTCGGGTGCCCGAGGATGGAAACCGGTCGCTCACCTATCTGGAGCAGGCTGACCAACTGGCCTCCTATGTGGCCGATCTGGGCTTTACCCATGTGGAGTTGCTGCCGGTGCACGAGCACCCGTTCGGCGGCTCGTGGGGATATCAGCCGGTGGGACTGTTCGCGCCCACCAGCCGCTACGGCACCCCGGAGGAGTTCCGCGCCCTGGTCGAGGCCATGCATCTGCGCGGCGTGGGCGTGATCATCGACTGGGTGGCGGGACACTTCCCCAACGATTCCCACGGCCTCAGCTGGTTCGACGGCAGTCACCTCTACGAGCACGAGGACCCGCGCCTGGGCGTTCATCGCGACTGGAACACCCTGATCTACAATTACGGCCGCAACGAGGTGCTGAATTACCTCTACGCCAACGCGCTGTACTGGCTGGAACAGTACCATGTGGACGGCCTCAGGGTGGATGCGGTGGCCTCCATGCTGTATCTCGACTACTCGCGCGAGCCGGGGGACTGGTACCCCAACCGCTTTGGCGGCAACGAGAATCTGGAGGCCATCGAATTCCTGCGCCGGATGAATCAGGTAGTCTATGGCGAGCATCCCGGCGCCATGACCATCGCCGAGGAATCCACCGCCTGGCCCATGGTGTCGCGGCCGACCCATCTGGGCGGGCTGGGATTCGGCTTCAAGTGGAACATGGGCTGGATGCACGACACCTTGCACTATTTCGGCAAGGACCCCATCCATCGCCGCCATCACCACGACGTCCTGACCTTTGCCCAGCTTTACGCCTATCACGAAAATTTCATGCTGCCGCTGTCCCATGACGAGGTGGTCCACGGCAAGGGCTCGATCCTGGGGCGCATGCCGGGCGACCCATGGCAACGTTTCGCCAATCTGCGGGCCTATTACGGCTTCATGTGGACCCAGCCGGGCAAGAAGCTGCTGTTCATGGGCTGCGAATTCGGCCAGGAGCGCGAGTGGAACGAGGATGACAGCCTCGACTGGCATCTGCTGAACGATTCCCGGCACGAGGGCGTCCAACGTCTGATCCGCGACCTCAACCGGCTTTACCGCATGGAGCCGGCCCTGCACCAGTTGGACAACGAGCAGCGCGGCTTTGCCTGGATCGACTGCAACGACCGCGACAATTCGGTGCTGTCGTGGTTGCGGCGGGGCCTGGACCCCCACGACTTCGTGGTGGTGGTGGGAAGCTATACTCCGATAGTGCGCCACGACTACCGGGTCGGCGTGCCCGAGCCCGGCTTCTACCGCGAGGCGCTGAACACCGATTCCGAATGGTATGGCGGCTCCAACGTCCATAATGACGGCGGCGTCCAGGCCGAGCCGGTGCCGTGGCACGGTCACGACTGGTCGATCCGCCTGCGGCTGCCGCCGCTGGCCACATGCGTGTTCAAGCGCGAGCGGTGATAAGATACAACTGGAAAACCGTAGTTTGAGGATTGAATGACCTCTCGTCGCCGTATTCTGCCGGGATCATCCTATCCGCTGGGGGCCACCTGGGATGGCAATGGGGTGAATTTCGCCCTGTTCTCGGCCCATGCCGAACGGGTCGAGCTGTGCCTGTTCGACCGGCACGGCCTGCGCGAGGTCGAGCGCGTCCCCCTGCCGGAGTATTCCGACGAGGTTTGGCACGGCTATCTGCCGGATATCCGGCCGGGTCAGCTTTACGGCTACCGGGTCTGGGGGCCTTACGACCCCAATGCCGGCCACCGCTTCAACTCCCACAAGCTGCTGATCGATCCCTATGCCAAGGAGCTGTCGGGGACCTTCGAGTGGTCGGACACCCATTTCGGCTTCCGCCCCGGCTCGCTGAAGCAAGACCTGATCATGGACCGGCGCGACAATGCCCGGTTCATGCCCAAATGCCGGGTGCTGGACACCGCCTTCACCTGGGGCGACGAACGGCGGCCCAACCGGCCGTGGTCCGAGACCATTGTCTACGAGGCCCATGTGCGGGGCCTGACCATGAAGCATCCCGACGTGCCCGCCATCCATCGCGGCACCTTCCTGGGATTGACCCAGCCCGGCGTGATCGAGCATCTGCGCAAGCTGGGAGTGACCAGCATCGAGTTGCTGCCGATCCACGCCATAGTTGACGAACGCCATCTGGTGGACAAGGGCCTGCGCAATTTCTGGGGCTACAACCCCATCGGCTTCTTTGCCGCCGAGCCGCGCTATTACTCGTCCAGCGCCCATGGCGATTTCAAGACCATGGTGCAGCGCCTGCATGACAGCGGTATCGAGGTGATCCTGGACGTGGTCTACAACCACACCGCCGAGGGCAATCACCTGGGGCCGACCCTCAGCTTTCGCGGCATCGACAATCTTAGCTACTACATGCTGCGGCCCGGTCATCCACGCTGGTACGAAAACTATTCCGGCTGCGGCAACACCCTCAATCTGGGCCATCCCCGCGTCCTTCAGATGGTGATGGATAGCCTGCGGTATTGGGCCGGGGAGATGCGGGTCGACGGCTTCCGCTTCGATCTGGCGGCGTCGCTGGCGCGCGGGCCGACCGGGTTCGAGGGGGGGTCCAGCTTCCTGGACACGGTGCGCCAGGACCCGGCGTTGTCGCGGCTCAAGCTGATCGCCGAGCCGTGGGATCTGGGCGGCGACGGCTATCGCCTGGGCGGATTTCCCGCCGGCTGGTCCGAGTGGAACGGCCGCTACCGCGACACGGTCCGCCGCTTTTGGACCGGCGAGGGCGGCCTGATCGGCGATCTGGCCAGCCGCCTGACCGGGTCTTCCGACATGTTCGGCTGGGCCGGCCGCCGGCCCTGGGCCTCCTTGAACTTCATCACCTGTCATGATGGCTTCACCATGAAGGATCTGGTGAGCTATGAGCGCAAGCACAACGAGGCCAATGGCGAGCAGAACCGGGACGGCACCGACGCCAACTATTCCTGGAACTGCGGTCACGAAGGCCCGTCGCCCTATGCCGAAATCCGCGACCTGCGGCGGCGTCAGGCCCGCAACCTGATGGCGACGCTGCTGTTGTCCCAGGGCGTGCCCATGCTGCTGGCCGGCGACGAGCTGGGACGCAGCCAAAAGGGCAACAACAACGCCTATTGTCAGGACAACGAACTGGGCTGGGTCGATTGGGAGGATGTGGATACCGAGATGCTGGCCTTCGTGCGCCGGCTGATCGCACTGCGTCACAAGCATCCGGTATTCCGCCGGCCACGCTTTTTCGAGGGCCGGCCCCTCCCCAATTCAACCATGAAGGACATCGTCTGGATCACCCCCGAAGGGCGCGAGATGGGCCAGACCGACTGGACGCTGCCCTATGCGCGCTCACTGGGCTTCGTGCTGGGCGGCGAGTCCTGCGCCGTCGACAACCTGACCGGGCGCGAAGAGACCGACGACACCTTTCTGGTGCTGCTCAACGCCTATCACGAGACGGTGCCCTATACCTTGCCGCCGCCGACCTTCGGCCGCAGTTGGGAGGTGGTGATCGATACGTTCGAAGCCCGGCAGGACGAAGACCTGATCCAGTGGGCCGCCGGAATCAAATACCCTCTGAAGCCTAGATCCTTGGCGGTGTTGCGCCGGTCGGGCGGAGTCAAAAGCGGTCATCGCGAAGGAATCAAGGCATGAGTGGGACTCCGGCGCTGGATCATCTGGCGCGGCTGGCGGGCATCGAGGACGGTTGGTGGGACTTCTTCGGCGAGTGGCGGGTCGTGCCGCCCGAGACCAAACGGGTGTTTCTGGCCGCCATGGGGCTGCCGGCCGGCGATGACGACGAGGTCCGCGACTCGTTGCGCGATCTGATGGCGCGACCGTGGCGGCGGTGGCTGGAGCCGGTCCTGGTGGTCGAGGAGCACACGCCCCCGCCGACCATCTCCATCACCTTGCCCCATGCGGCCGATCATCAGGAGTTCGAGTGGGCGCTGGAGGAAGAGATCGGCATCGTCCACCGGGGACGCTTCCGCCCCTGTGAACTGCGTTGGGGCGAGGAGCATGAACTGGACGGCGTGCTGATCCATCGGCGCTGGCTGGATCTGCCGGCACTGCCGCCCATCGGCTATCACCGGCTGGTGTTGAGCGACGCCGAGGGCGGGCACTCGGCCAAAATGATGCTGATCGTCACCCCGGCGCGGGCCTTCGTGCCCGAGATCGTGGCCGACGGCCCCGGTGCCTGGGGCATCGCCACCCAGGTCTACGCCCTGCGCTCGCCCGGCGACTGGGGCGTGGGTGGCTATGCCGGCCTGGCCGAATTGGCGGCCGGCGCCGCCCGGTTGGGAGCGTCCTGCATCGGCGTCAACCCGCTGCACGCCCTGTTTCCCAGCCACCCCGACCGTTTCAGCCCCTATTCGCCGTCGTCGCGCCGCTTCCTCAACACCACCTATATCGACGTGGAATCCATCCCCGAATTCGCCGAGTGCCAGGAGGCGAGGCGGATGTTCGCCTCGCCCGGCTTCCAGGCGTCGCTGGCGCGGGTGCGGGGCTATCGCCTGATCGAATACATGGATGTGGCGCAGCTGTCGCGGCCCATGCTGGAGGCTCTCTATCGCTGGTTCCGCAAGACCCATCTGGGGCCGGAGACCGAGCGGGGACAGGCGTTCCGCGCCTTCCAGGCCGAGGGCGGCGAGCGGGCGAAGTCCTTCGCGGTGTTCGAAGCCCTGCACGAGCGGTTCGAGCAGGAGGGCAACGGCTATTGGCGGCAGTGGCCCGAAGGGCTGCGTCGTCCGGACTCGCCGGAAGCGATCGCTTTCGCCGACAAGACTGTCGAGCGGGTCGAGTTCTTCCAGTGGCTGCAATTCATCGCCGACCAGCAGTTGGGCGCGGCCCACCGGGCCGGTGCCGAGGCCGGCGCCGTCATGGGCCTGTACCGCGATCTGGCGGTGGGCATCGCCGGCGATGGCGGCGAGGCCTGGGCCGAGCAGGACGCCCTGGCGCTGGGCGTCTCGGTCGGAGCCCCCCCCGATCCGCTGGCGCTGAAGGGCCAGGACTGGGGGCTGGTGCCGTTCAACCCCATTACCCTGCGAGAGCAGGCCTATGCCCCCTTCATCGGAGTGATGGCGGCCAATATGCGCCACGCCGGCGCGCTGCGCCTGGACCACGCCATGGCGTTGCAGCGGCTGTACTGGGTGCCGCCGGGTCTGGCGGCGGATCAGGGCGCCTATGTGCGCTATCCGGTCGACGACCTGTTCCGGCTGGTGGCGCTGGAAAGCCGCCGCAACCGCTGTCTGGTGATCGGCGAGGATCTGGGCACCGTGCCCGAGGGCTTCCGCGAACGCATGGACCGCATGGGGATCTTCGCCTACCGGGTCATGGTGTTCGAGAAGGCCGAGGACGGCAGGGTGCGGCAACCGTCGCGGTTCGACGCCCAGGCGCTGGCCATCTTCGCCACCCACGACCTGCCATCGGCGCGAGGCTGGTGGGGGGGCAAGGACATCGACCAGCGGGAAAAGCTGAACCTCTACCCCCGTGCGGAACAGGCCGGCGAAGAGCGCGACGCCCGCCACAAGGACCGCGTCGCCATGGTGGCGGCCCTGGCCGGCGAGGGACTGCTGGATGGCGGCTTTCCGACCGCCAGCGCCCTCAGCGACGCCCAGGCGGTGGATCTGGCCGCCGCCGCCCATGCCTATCTGGGGCGTTCGACGGCGCGGTTGACGATGGTGCAGATGGAAGACGTGATGGGCCTCGATCTTCAGATGAACCTGCCCGGCACCACCGTCGAGCACCCCAATTGGCGGCGTCGCTTCAGTGAAGACACCGCCAAAATGCTGACGGACCCCCGAATGACCACCCTGGCCGAGAGCCTGGACAACCGCTCGACCCGACGAAACGCATAGAAGATTACAGTTGTCGCCATGACGTCTCTTGCCGCGCCTCCGGTTTCATGGCGGAATGGGGCGGGATGACATGCTCGTTACGGGCGGGAAGGACTTCATGAAGCGGATAGGCCCTCCAGTGGTGCGGCTGCTCGGCGATGATGTGGAAAGCATCAAATACGCCCTGTGCAGCCACCTCCTCTACACCGTCGGCAAGGAGCCGATCAACGCAACCGCGCGCGATTGGTTCATGGCCGCCGCCCATGCGGTGCGCGATCGGGTCACCGAGCATTGGATGCCGACCCTCAACCGCTATTATCAGGACGACCGCAAGCGGGTCTATTACCTGTCCATGGAGTTCCTGATCGGGCGCACCCTGGTAAACAGCCTGATCAATCTGGGGATCTACGAGAACGTTCGCGCCGCCATCGCCGAATTGGGCCAGGACTTCGACGAAGTCGCCGCCTGGGAGGTGGAAGCCGCGCTGGGCAATGGCGGACTGGGGCGGTTGGCCGCCTGTCTGCTGGATTCCATGGCGACCATCGGAGTGGCGGGATTCGGCTATGGCATCCGCTACGACTACGGCATGTTCACCCAGCATGTGGAAAACGGCTGGCAGGTCGAAAGCCCCGAGAACTGGCTACGCTACGGCAATCCATGGGAATTCGCCCGTCCCGGCGTGATCTATCCGGTGCGGTTCGGCGGCCGGGTCATCCATTTCCGCGACGTGCTGGGCCACACCCGCTCGCAATGGGTGGATGCCGAGGAGGTCATGGCCATGGCCTTCGACGTGCCGGTTCCCGGCTATGGCGGCAAGGTGGTCAACAATCTGCGCCTGTGGTCGGCCAAGTCGACCCGTGAATTCGACCTGCGCTACTTCAACGCCGGCAATTACATCGAGGCGGTGCGCGACAAGAACGAGTCCGAGACTCTGTCCAAGGTGCTGTACCCCTCGGACATGACCGATCGCGGCAAGGAACTGCGCTTCAAGCAGGAATACTTCTTCGTCGCCGCCTCGATCCAAGACATCCTGGGCCGCTTCCGCAAGAGCCATTCCGACTGGGACAAGCTGCCGGACAAGGTGGCGATGCAGCTGAACGACACCCATCCGGCGCTGGTGGTGGCCGAGCTGATGCGGGTGCTGGTGGACGAACACCAGATCGAATGGACCCGCGCCTGGGACATCACCCAGCGCTGCTGCGCCTATACCAACCATACCTTGCTGCCCGAGGCGCTGGAAACCTGGCCGGTGGATCTGTTCCAGCGGGTGCTGCCCCGTCACCTGGAAATTGTCTTTCAGATCAACCACGAATTCCTGCAAGGAGTCCGCTATCGCCACCCCGGCGACACCGAGCTGCTGCGCCGGGTTTCGGTGATCGGCGAGGATGGCGGCCAGCGCGTGCGCATGGCCCATCTGGCGGTAATCGGCAGCCACAAGGTCAACGGCGTCGCCGCCATCCATACCGGGCTGATGAAAAGCACCATCTTCTCCGACTTCGAACATCTGTCGCCGGGTAAGATCACCAACAAGACCAACGGCGTCACCCCCCGGCGCTGGCTGCTGGCGGCCAATCCCCGGCTGGCCCGCCTGATCACGTCACGCATCGGCGACGCCTGGATCACCGACCTGGACCAGTTGCACAAGCTGGAGCCGCTGGCGGTCGATCCCGAATTCTGCGCCGAGTTCGCGGCGGTCAAGCGCGCCAACAAGGAAGCCCTGGCCGGCATGATGGCGCAGCGCCTGGGCGTGGATGTAGACATCAACTCGCTGTTCGACGTCCAGGTTAAGCGCATCCACGAATACAAGCGTCAGTTGCTCAACCTGCTGCATGTGGTGACGCGCTATGCCCGCATCCGCTCCAATCCGCTGCTGGACCCGGTGCCGCGCACCGTCATCATCGGCGGCAAGGCGGCGCCCGGCTATCACATCGCCAAGCTGATCATCAAGCTGGTCAACGACATCTCCGAGGTGGTCAACAACGACCCGCTGGTGGGCAACAAGCTCAAGCTGGTGTTCATTCCCAACTACAACGTCTCCACCGCCGAGTTGGTGATGCCGGCCGCCGACCTGTCGGAGCAGATCTCCACCGCCGGGACCGAGGCCTCGGGCACCGGCAATATGAAAATGTCCATGAACGGGGCGCTGACCATCGGCACCTGGGACGGCGCCAATGTGGAAATCTGCGAGGAGGTCGGCGAGGAAAACATGTTCCTGTTCGGCCTGACCGCCCAGGAGGTGGCCCGCCGACGCATCGACGGTTTCGACGCCGTCGCCACCGCCAAGGCCGACAAGGAACTGAACGCGGCGCTGGAAATGATCGGGTCCGGCTTCTTCTCGCCCGACCAGCCCGACCGTTATCGCCAGTTGACTGATATCCTGACGGTCGGCGGCGATCACTACCTGCTGACGGTGGATTATCCGCTTTATATGGCGGCGCAGGAGCGGGTGGACCAGACCTTCCGCGATCCGGTCGACTGGACCCGCAAGGCGATCCTCAACGTGGCCCGCATGGGCAAGTTCTCCTCTGACCGGACGGTGGCCGAATACGCGCGCGAGATCTGGGGAGCGCTTTAACGGGCTGCGGGAAACTCTCCCAGCCAGCCTTGATCCCGTCAGCCCCGCGCCATGATTCCCGTTTTCGTGGAAAGCATGAACAATGCCGGTTCCAGGACGTCTCGGCCTGCGGCTTCGCGGCCTGAAGGGCGCGGTCGTGCCCGCCCGGAGATTGAGGGACGACAAGGCGAGCACCTTCAATGGCGCGTCGGTATAAGCCTCAAGTCCCTCGTTGCTGGATCGTCCAAACCGTGATTAAGTTTTCGTGGGTTTCGGGGATTGCCGGGCAGGCAGGCCGCTTGGGCGCGGTCGAACAACCTGTTCGGAGGGAAGGCTGCTCATGTGCCGGCTGTGCCGCGCGGCGCATGCGTTGTGTTGCCCGCCTGTCTGTCGGGCGCATGCTGATGGTTTGATTTGGGGTCGAACACGATGAGAGTCCTTCTTGCTGATGATCACGCTTTGTTCCGCGAGGGCGTGCGCATGGTCCTGGAAAGTCTGGCCGAGGAGCCGGTGGAGGCCTTCGAGGCCTCCGACTTCACGCAGGCCCTGGCCCATATCCGCACCAATCCGGGTATCGATATTGCCCTGATTGATCTTTCCATGCCCGGCATGGACGGATTTTCCGCCATCGACGCCATCCGGCGGACCGCTCCCGATATCTATCTGGTCGTGGTGTCAGCCTCGGAAGACCCGCAGGCGGTCCGCCGCGCCCTGGATTGCGGGGCGCACGGCTATATCTGCAAATCGGCCGGCAGCGCCTCCATGATGAAGGGGATTCGGTCAGTGCTGGAGGGCGACACCTTCGTCAGCCCCAACATCGTCGTGCCCGAAACCCGCACTCAGACCCAATGCGAGTTCGATGCCGAGCGCCTGCGTAAGCTGCTGACCCCCCGCCAGCGCGACGTGCTGGCCATGCTCCGCCAGGGAAAATCCAACAAGGAAATCGCGCGTGACCTCAGTCTGGCCGAGATTACGGTAAAGCTGCACGTCACCGCCATCCTGCGTTCGCTGGCTTGCGAAAACCGCACCCAGGCCGCCATCCTCGCCGCCAAGGTGGGGCTGTAATCCGGCCCGGAAACCCTCCCTACAGCACCCTTTGGCGCTCGTGCAGGATCATGGCGATGTTCAGGGTCTTGACCGCATCGTCCAGGGTATGGATGCCACGGGCCTCCAACGCCTCGATCTGGCGGAGCAGCACCGCCGCCGTCACCATGGAATCACCCAGCGCTGTGTGACGCTCGGTAATCTCGATGCCATAGCGTTCGCAGATATCGTCCAGCGAATGCCCGGCTTCCGGCCCGTCCAGGAAGTTGGACAGGATCATGGTGTCAAGAACCGGGTTGTCGAAGGCAATTCCCATCTGCCGCTCGCGCATACGCAGGAATTTCAGGTCGAAGGCGGCGTTATGGGCCACCATGACCGCGTCGGACAGATAGGTCCGGAATTGCGGCAGCACCACTTCAACCGGCGGCTTGTCCTTGACCATGTCGTCGGTGATGCCATGGAAACGGATCGATTCGGCGGGAATCGGCCGGCCGGGATTGACGATCCGATTAAAGCTCTCCCCCGACAAAATCCGGCCATTGACGATACGGACGCCGGCGATGGATACCACCTGATCGCCCTGGGAGGGGTGCAGCCCGGTGGTCTCGGTGTCGAACACCACGAAGGTCAGCGATTTCAACGGCTGCGTCCCCATGGCGCCGGTCTCCCGCGCCTGTTCCAGCAGGGTCAGGTCGTAGAACTCGGGACGGCCGGGCAGAACCTGACGATCAGGCCGGTGTTGCTCGATTCCCCGGCGCATGGGCAATCGCAGGGCGCCACCGGCGCCGCGCCGCTCGCGAATGATCTCGGCGCCGCCGTGATGCTGCAAGACGTCGCGGACGGTCATGCCGCCCAGCGCCACCAGCGGTTGGGCCAGCCAGCGGTCCAGCAGGGCTTGCTCGACCATGTCGCCGGTCCAGCTGAACTCGACCCAGGCGGCGGCGCCATCGCCGGCCGACAGGTCGAACTCAGTCGCGCCCGCCCGGTCGGCGGTTCGGCGGATCAGGGATTCCAGCGCCAGCACCAGCGAATGGGAATCGCCGTGCAGCCAGACCGGAAGATCGATCACCGTGCCCTTGAGGTCTTCGCCCAGCCGAGCGACGACAAAGGACAGGAATTCGGTGGAATTGATGTCCGCCATGGGCCACCAGCCGGACAACATCTTCTGATAGCCCTCGGTCACCCGCCGGATGGCCTGGGCGATGGCGGCGCTTTCACGGCGAACCACGGCGGGGTCCTCGGCGGACATGGCGATGCGCCTCAGCGGCGCTTCCACATCTTCGGCGACCTCGCGCAGCAGCGCCTCGCGACTGGCCAGTGCCGACAGTTGCGGTCCGGCATCGACCAGGGTCACCACATAACCGGTCACGGCCCCGCCCTCGTTGCGGATCAGGGTCATGCGCGCCTGCAACAGCACCCGGTCATCGACGCTGCCGGCCAGGAACGGGACGCCCCGCCCGGCCATTTCGGGGCGATTGCCCAAGACGTCGAACATATGGATCACCGGGCCGCGCGCCACGGTATCGAACAGCGAGCGTCCCAGACCCAGTTCGGCGGTCTCGCGCAAGATGTCGAAGGCGACCTGATTGTAGAGCACCAGCTGATGCCGCTGATTGCACACCATCACGCCTTCATGCAGGTCGTTGAGGATCGCGGCCAGCCGGGTCGAATTTTCCTCGGATTTCCGCGTGGCGGCCGACAGGCCCTCGGTCAACTCCATCCTGGCCTTGACCATGCGGGCGCAGACTTCGTTCACCGCCTCGGGCAGCGGCGACACCACGCCATAACGCTCGGGATCGACGCCGTCCTTACCGGCGCCATAGGCGATGGCGCGCACCTCGGCCGCCATGCGGCGGACGCTGCGCATCACCAGGAAGTCGATGGTCTTCCACGAAACCGCGAACATCACGGCGGCGCCGGCCAGCGACACCATCACCAGCGCCGTCAGCTCCTCGCGATCGACCACCCCTTGCGACAAGCCATAGGCGGCTGCGATGGTGACGACCACGTCGACGGCAAACGCCGCCGCCAGCCAAGGAAAAGGACCCCGCCACTTGACCGGCACCGATGCACCTCCGCGTTCATGATCACTCTCCCGTTATCACGCCGTGCGAAGCGTTCCACGTCAACCCCGGATATGCCCCCCACGCGAGTCATCCCACCGCCTCGATCCCATAACGGGCGGAAATCAGGGTAAGCGCGGAGGTGATCGACTGGCCGCCGTAATAGCTTTGCAGCAGCAATTTGGGCTCGATGCCCAACGAACGGAGCGATTGGCCCAACCGGTCCTTCAAACGGGCATCCACATCGGCCGCCCACAAGGTGTAGCCGCTGTCGAACAAGGGGTAGGACATCTTTTCCTCCATCGGCCGGAACCGGCCATGGAGAAAGCATGTACCCCCATCATGGCCTCAAGACGGCATGATCAAGGCAATTGAGGCAGACCTATGGCCTGTTCGGTCAGACTCCGCGCCGCCCCTACAGGCGAGGCCCCGCAAATCAATAATTGAATACATATCGCATATTTTATCTGCTCTGAGAGCATGACTGGAGAATGCAGTCTAAGATTGTATATATCAATATGTTTACATGCTGTACAACTATTTGCTACCGACAAACTCGCGCAACATCGCGGATGCTCTGGCAATAACCGGCTCCCATCCGGCATCGAACGTCTTTCGCAACAACCTCAGCGAGGGATACCATTCGGTAGTCTCGCCTTGCATCATCCATCTGAAGTCGGGAACCGGCGGCAACAGCAGCCACACCGGCTTACCCAATGCCCCGGCCAGATGGACCACGGCGGTGTCGACCGAAATAATCAGGTCCATGGCGGCGACCACCGCCGCGGTATCGGCGAAATCGGCGCAGCGGTCGGCGACTTCGAATACCTTGTCGGCAGGGGGGCGGCCCAACCGTTCGGCGATCGCGCCGCGTTGGAGGCTGTAGAAGGTCACGCCCGGAACATCCAGCAAAGGCTGTAGCAGCCGGGCCGGGATCGAGCGGTTCCAGTCATCCCCATGCGTTGGCCGGCCGGCCCAGGCGATGGCGACCTTGACTCCGCCTTCACCCGCCGGCAAGGGAACGCCCGCCCGGTCGGGAACGGTCAGATAGGGAATATCGGTCGGAATCGGGGCTTCACCGGCCCGGAACAGGCCGGCCAGCGACATCAAGGTGATGGCCCGGTCGAACGGCGGCAGCGGCGCGGTTTCCGGAACCACCGCGTCCAGTCCGACATTGTCGCCGATCAATCGCACCAGCTCCGGCTGACAGGCCAGGATCACCCGCGTGACGCCACGCCGCCTGAGCATGGGCACATAGCGGACGAACTGGATCGTGTCGCCATAGCCCTGCTCGGCCTGCAACAGCAAGGTTCCACCCGCCGGCAGATCGGCCGGCAACGGGCCGCCGTCCCAAGCCCTGTCCAGCAGGTAGGGGGGGAGATTGGGATGCTCGCGCCACCGCCATTCATACTCGCGCCAGCCTTCGGCGAACCGGCCGGAAAGCAGCAGGTTCAGCGCCAGATTGGTATGGAATTTCGGGGCGTTGGGAGACGCCTGAATGGCGCGGCGATAGGCAGAGTCGGCCTCGTCGAGCCGGCCTTGGCGATGCAGCGCGTTGCCCAGATTGCTCCAGGTCTCCGCCCCCTGGGCTCCCAGCGCCAGCGCCCGCCGATGGCTGGCCTCGGCGCCCCGGGCGTCACCGGTCGCCAGCAGCGAGTTGCCGAGATTGTCCTGAATCGCCGGCGCGTCGGGCCGCACCAGGGCGGCGGTCCGCAAGACGACCACCGCGTCGTCCCGCCGTCCAAGCCGCTCCAGCGCCACCCCCATATTATTCAGGAGATCCGCCGGATTGGGATCACCCCCCGCCGCGATGGCCGAGCGATAGGCGATGATGGCCTCGTCGCTGCGCCCCAGGGACATCAGCGTCGCGGCCATGGCGGCCACCGGCTTGGGATCGCCGGGCGACAGGCGGGCCGCCCGCTGGAACGCCTCCAGCGCCGCTTGATAGCCGTCGGGCCGCCGAGCCTCCAGCTCGCCCATCGCCTGCCATGCGGAAGCCTGACCGGGGATCAGGCCGGTCGCGGCCGCAAAGTGCCGCCGCGCCTCGTCCTCCCGGCGCATGGCCAGCAGCGCCCGCCCCAGGACGACATGACAAAAGCCATCATCGGGGGCCTCGACCACGGCTTGCCGCGCCGCATCGTGCGCCGCCTCCACCCGCCCCAGTTTCAGGCGGACTTCCGCCAGCCGCCTCAGGATATGGGGGCTGGCGGGATGGGCTTGCAGCAGCTCGGTGTAGAACTGTTCGTCGGAGAGATCGGCTCCGCCCGAGGACTTGACCTTCGATTGCGGCATGTTCAGCACCAAGTTGCGATGATGGCGGACATCATTACTCCCCAGGAAAGGGGGCATCTATTCCAAAGTCACAGTACCGCAACACGGCATCTTCGCAATATGTTCACAGAGTCGGATTTTCAGTGTATATCAGGCGGGAATATCGGGGGTTTCGCCAAGTGCATATGTGGGGTTTTTCCCTCTTGGGGACACGCAGGGCATGGTATCTGGCCAGTGCCGCCGTCGTGGCGTTCGCCTGCCTGCCCTCCGCCGTCGCCACCGCCGCCTCGCTCGAAGAGGAAATGCAAGAACTCATCGAGAGCCATCCGCAGATCCAATCCAAGACGAAATCCGTCAGCTCGGCCGAACAGGGAATCCGCGGCGCCCGCTCCGGCTTCCTGCCCACCGCCAAGCTGGGGGGCGACGAAGGTTACGAATATATCGACAGCCCCGACCGCCGTCTGACCCAGGGCCGTCCGTTCAGCAATAAGCGCAACACCGCCAGCCTGACGGTCACCCAGAAGATCTTCGACGGCTTCGCCACCGATGCCGCCGTCGATGCCGCCAAGACGTCCCACCAGATTTCCACTTCGGACCTGCGCGCCACCCGCCAAAGCACCCTGCTGGAGGGCGCGGCCGCCTATCTCGACATCCTGCGCCAGACCAAGCTGGTGGCGCTGTCGCGCGAGAACGAGCGCAAGGTCTCGGAACAGCTGAACCTGGAAGACGAGCGGGTCCAAAAGGGCTCGGGCATCGCCTCGGACGTGCTGGCCGCCAAGCAGCGGCTACAGATCGCCAAGGAACGCCGGGTCAATTACGAAGGCGCCTTCCAGACCGCCGTCGCCAAATACGTTCAGGTTTTCGGCCATGCCCCCAATGTGGCGACCCTCAGCGATCCGCCGCTGCCGCTCGACCTGATCCCGGAGACCGTCGAGGACTCGCTTGAAATCGCCGAGAAGGGCAATCCGTCCCTGGAATCCTCCACCAAGACCATCGACCTGAGCAACGAACGCCGCCGCGCCGCCGAGGCAGGCTATTGGCCGACCCTGGATGTGGTAGGCAAGGCCGACTACGAGAACGGCAAGAACGGCGTGATCGGCCCCCGGCGCGACTGGTCGATCCTGCTGGTCGCCAACTGGGAACTGTTCTCCGGCTTCAAGACCGATGCCCAGGTTGCCCAGGCGTCATGGGACCATGCCGCCAGCAAGGACAACCGCCTCTATACCAGCCGCAAAGTCTCCGAGGCGGTGCGGACCTCCTGGCACAAGCTTCAGACCGCTCGCCAGCGCCTCGACCTGCTGGACAACGCCGCCACCCTGGCCGAGGAAGTCTGGGAGGCGCAAAAGAAAAAGCGTGAGGCCGGAAAGGCCACCGTCCAGGAAGTGCTGGATGAGGAAACCAAAATCAACGAAGCCCGGATCAGCTATACCGGCGCCTTCTACGACATGTATCAGGCCTCCTACGAGTTGCTATCCGGCATGGGCCGGCTGGAGGTCGAGGGCCTGATCCGCGCCAAGCCGGCCCAGGCCCCGGTCCTGTCTCCCGCCACGTCGAGGGAATTGACCCGGCCCTTGGCCAGGACCAGCAGCGTCCTGCTCCCCGCCGCGCCCCAGGCGGTCAAGACCGAACCGGCGCCCGTCGCGGTCCGCCCGGCCACGCCCACCATCGCCCATCCGACCGAGCCCGCCGCCGTCGGCCAGCACCATGCCGATCAGGCGATGGCCGCCAACACCGCCATGACCGAACGGGTTCGCAATCTGATGACCACCAAGGACGAGTTCTGGACCGTCCAGCGATAGCCGTCTAAAAAAATGGGCCACAGATAAACACAGATTCCCGCTACGCGGGACACAGATGGAGATGCTCCTAATTCATCTCTGGCTGAAAGACGATCTGGGCCGGAATCAACCGAATTTCCTGAATGTCGCGCTTCAAACCGGCCGGCTGGCCTCTGCTGGCAACCGGCAATAGGCCGCAATGAACATGGCGATGCCATCCGCGTCGTCGCGGCAAAAGTGCGGCAAATCCAGATCCGCCACCGGCCGGTCGGCCGCCAGGGCCACCACCGAGGGCTCGGTCAGGGCCAGCATGGACTTGCCCAATTCCGGATCCCAGACCTCCAGCTTGGGGTGGGGCGACCACTTGAAGCCCTCGATCAGCACCAGATCGGCATCGACGCAATGTCCGATCAGTTCGTCCAGCAGGGGTTCCGGGCGATCATCGAGTTCATGGATCAGGGCGAAGCGGCGGGGCGACGCCATCAGGATCTCCGTCGCCCCAGCCGCTGCCAGCGCCCGGCTGTCGGCATCGCCAACGGCGGGGTTGTGGTGGGTGTGCTTGATGGTGGCGACCCGAATCCCCAGGCGGGTCAGGGCCGGAATCAGACGCACCAGCAATGTTGTCTTGCCGCTGCCACTCCAGCCGGCGATTCCAAATACTTTCATCCTCGCACCCTAGCAAACATTGAGATTCGCGCAAGCACATGGAAGGTGGGGTTTCGCTTCGGTGGCATCTGGACCATAGTATGGGGGAGTCACCCAACGAGGATCATGATGCCGCAGACCGGACGGGTTCTTCTGATCGACAACTCCCGCGCCTATGCCGGCATCGTGTCCAGCGCCATCACCGAGCGCCTGGGGCTTGCCGTCACCGTGGCCAACAGCCTGAAGGCGGCGGAACAGGCGGTCCGGCAGTGGGGCGACGACATCATGCTGGTCCTGAGCGGTCTGGTCCTGCCCGATGCCGACGAAGCCGAGTTGGTCAGCTTTTTCGTGCGGAACCGCCTGCCGCTGGTGGTGGTCTCCGGCGTCTTCGACACCGCCACGCGGGAACGGATTTTGGCTCGGCCGGTCATCGACTACGTGCTGAAGGACAATCCCAGCAGCGTCGATTACCTGGTCTGGCTGGTGGAGCGCATCCGCCGCAACCGCGGCCTGACCGCCCTGGTCATCGACGATTCCCGCGCCTACCGGAGCCAGCTTGCCGGGTTGCTGCATCTCTACGGCTTTACCGTATTGGAGGCCGGAGATGCCGAGGCGGGGCTGGCGCTGGCGCTGTCCTCGCCCCAACTGCATCTGGTCATCACCGATTACGAGCTTCCCGGCATAGACGGAGTCCAGCTGGTTCGCCGTCTTCGCGGCACCTATGCCCGCGACCGCCTCGCCATCATCGGGATTTCGTCCAGCGCGTCCACGCGCGGTCCAATTTCGGCCCAATTCATCAAGGGCGGCGCCAACGACTACCTAAACAAGCCGTTTCTGCCGGAAGAGCTGTTCTGCCGCGTCGCCCTGAATGTGGAGAGCCTGGAACACATCGGGACTCTGCGGACCATGGCCGCCACCGACCAGCTGACCGGTCTTCGCAATCGACGCTCGTTCTTTGAAGCCGCCCAACGGCGGTTCGATACGCTGAACCGGCAGGCCGAGCCCTTTGCCGCCGCCATGCTGGACATCGATCATTTCAAGCGGATCAACGACGGCCACGGCCATGACGGCGGCGATGCCGTCCTGATCGAACTGGCGCGGATTTTGACGGAATTCACCTGCGATCAGGATGTGGTGGCCCGGTTCGGGGGCGAGGAGTTCGGCCTGCTGATCGCGGACCGGACCGAAGCCAACACGATGGCGGTGTTCGAGCAGTTGCGGCAAACGGTGGAGAGGGCGAATTTCAGCTTTGGCGGCGTCCGAATTCCCGTCACCATCAGTATCGGAGTCTGCGGCACAGGCCCCGGTACCCTGCACGACATGCTGACCGAAGCGGATCGGGCGCTGTACCGGGCAAAGACCGATGGCCGCAACCGGGTGGCGGCGGCTGACGCCGCGTCCCGGTGAGGCCTGCTCATCCGGGCGTCAGAGAATCCCGCCCGGAAACCGGGGGGCTCACGACTTAACCGCCGACGCCGCAGACGAGTTTCAGCGTCTTCAGGCGCTTGAAGGCCCAGCGCAAGCGAGAGCGGGTCCGCTTGTCGAACCGCTTGGGATCGATGCGGGCGGACGGTGCGATATCCATGGCGAGATCGGCCAGCTGTTGCTCCAGCATGACCTTCAGCACCACTTCGCGCACATCGATGAAATCACGCAGATCGTCCTCGTGCAGCACGCCGGCTTCCTTTAGGGCGGCAAAGCGCTCGTCGGTGCTGGTGGCCGGGATATGGCTGCGAATGGCGCGCATGCGCGCCGCGCTCACCAGCGGCAACAGGCCGAACTTCTTGGCGTTAAGGCGTCCCTGCTTGGTGACGAAGTTGCCGAACAGGCCCAGGGAACCATCCATGCCGGCGACGTTCTGAGCCAGGTAACGCAGGAAGAAGGCGGATTGCGCCGCCTTTTCCATGGCCATGCTCCGCAGTTCCTCGGCCAGGGCGCGGTCGCCCCATACCGGCTGGAAGTCAAAGAAGATGTCGCAATACATCACGGTCTGATTCTCGACCGTATAGACCCAGCGATGCACCTCGTCGCGCCACTCCTCCAGGCTCTTGCGCCATTTTGGCTCGCGCGCCATGACGCCGCCATCGCAGAACGGGATGCCGGCGGCGTGCAGGATGTCGTTGAGGCGCTTGCCCAGTTCGGCGAACCAGGCGTCGTCGCTGGACTTGCCGTCATGGACGATGGCGTTGTCCTGGTCGAAGGCCAGCAGGCTTTCGCCACGGCCGCCCGAACCAAGAATCAGCACGGAATAGCGGGCCGGGGCAGCCCCCCAGCCGTCGTCCAGCAGGGACAATTCCGCCAGTTCGGCGGCCCTGGCCGTCATGTCGCGCAGCACCAGCGAAATGACGGCGGCGATGTTGCGGGCGGTGACCCCCTCGTCCAGCAGGCCACGCGCCAGTTTGGGCAGCTTGTCGATGATGGCGCGCATGTCCTGGCCGTCCCGCGCGCTTTCGACCGAATCGCCCAGCACCAAAGCTTCGGTGGCGCGAACCTTCAGCAGCGCCCGGCCGGTGATCATGCCCAGCGGCCGCTTGTCGTCATCGACCACCACCAGATGCCGCAACCCCATGCGGGTCATCCGAGCCAGGGCCACATACACAAAGGCATCGGCCGGCACGGTCGCCACCGGCTTGGTCATGGTCTCGGCCAGGGTGACCTCAAGCCCGGACGGCCCGTCATTGGACAGGACGCGCAACAGATCGCGTTCGGTGAAGATACCGGCGGCCCGCCCCAGATCGTCGATACCGACGATGGAAGAAACGCGGGCCTCGTACATCTTGCGAACGGCCTCGGCAAGCGTAAGCGTGTCCGACGCGGTGAGAACAGGAGTGCTCATCACCTCACGCAGGCGATGGCGATAAGGAAAGCTGTCAATCTTAGCAAGTGCGGCAATGTCATTCATGGCGCGATCACGATAGTGCCCAACTGGGATTTTTCAACGGATTTCTGCCACACGAAGAATGTTTCCGAGTACGGGATCGTATTATCCGAAATGCTATGCGAGAACACCATAGGGTGTTTACTGGATGCATTCCGCTTGGCGACGAATGGAGCAAGCGAGAAGGCCAAGTGTCACTTTCGATGAACTAAGCAGAAACTATGACAATCTCGACGCTAGTCTTTAGTAAATCGGCACCCCCCCTATGGTGAATACCTGGAATCTCATTAGAATAACCTACTCAATAAATGGGGTGCATTCGGACGGAGTTGACGGCAAAGATCGCGGATGTTAATGAGGTACATAGCCTCAGGCAAGCTGTGGGCGTATGACGGGTACGCATAGGTGCTCAGACACGTTCGCACGCTCCGCATTATTTAAACCGGCGCCAAGACCGGAAATGGAAAACATCATTCGCCGCCCCCTTACGGGGGTGTGCGGCGGTGACAAAGTGGAGGGTCAAAGTGAAATCACCTGAACAATCAGCTCAGCACCTCGCGAGCGTGGATCACATCCGGAACAATCCGATGTTCACCGAACTGGTCCGCAAGCGGACTGTGTTCGCCTGGACACTGTCGATCATCGTCCTGGTCGTCTATTTCGGCTTCATCTCCATCATCGCCTTCAACAAGGCATGGCTGGGCACCCCGCTGTTCGCCGGCTCCGTCACCACGATCGGTTTCCCGATCGGCGTGGCCGTGATTCTCAGCGCCATCATCCTCACCGGCATCTACGTCTATCGCGCCAATGGCGAGTTCGACGATATGAATCGCCAGATCATCGAGGAATCCCGCTGATGAAGACGTTCAAGACCGCAGTCTCGTCCATGCTCGCCACCGGCGGCATGGCCCTCATGAGCACCGCCGCCCTGGCGGCCGGTGCCGATCTCGGTAACGCCGCCAAGCAGGAAACCAACTGGCACGCCATCGTCATGTTCATCATTTTCGTCGGCATGACGCTGGGCATCACCTATTGGGCGGCCAAGCGCACCAAAACGGCGGCCGACTTCTATGCCGCCGGCGGCGGCATCACTGGCTTCCAGAACGGTCTGGCCATCGCCGGCGACTACATGTCGGCGGCGTCGTTCCTGGGCATTTCCGCCCTGGTCTACGGCTCGGGCTATGACGGCCTGATCTTCTCGGTGGGTTGGCTGGTCGGCTGGCCGATCATTTTGTTCCTGATCGCCGAGCGTCTGCGCAACCTGGGCAAGTACACCTTCGCCGACGTTGCCAGCTATCGTCTGGGCCGCATGCCGGTCCGCACCTTCGCCGCCACCGGTTCGCTGGTCGTGGTGATTTTCTATCTGATCGGTCAGATGGTCGGCGCGGGTCAGCTGATCAAGCTGCTGTTCGGCATGGACTACATCTACGCGGTCATGATCGTCGGTGCGCTGATGATGATCTACGTCACCTTCGGCGGCATGGTCGCCACCACCTGGGTGCAGATCATCAAGGCGTGTCTGCTGTTGGGCGGCGCGACCTTCATCGCCTTCGGCGTGATGAGCAGGTTCGGCTTCTCGTTCGAGGCGCTGTTCGTCAAGGCCATCGAAGTTCACCCCAAGCACGGCGCCATCATGGCTCCGGGCGCGCTGGTCAGCAATCCGGTCGACGCCATCTCTCTCGGCATGGCCCTGATGTTCGGCACCGCCGGTCTGCCGCATATCCTGATGCGCTTCTTCACCGTTCCCGATGCCAAGGAAGCCCGCAAGTCGGTCTTCTACGCCACCGGTTTCATCGGCTACTTCTACATCCTGACCTTCATCATCGGCTTTGGCGCCATCACCCTGGTGGCCACCAATCCGGCCTATCTCGATGCGGTCAAGGGTGGTCTGAACCTCAAGGGCGGCAACAACATGGCCGCGGTGTGGCTGGCCCACGCCATCGGCGGCGACATGTTCCTCGGCTTCATCTCGGCCGTGGCTTTCGCCACCATCCTGGCGGTGGTGTCGGGTCTGACCCTGGCCGGCGCGTCGGCCATCTCGCATGACCTGTACGCCAGCGTGATCATGCATGGTCAGGCGACTGAAGGTAAGGAAATCACCGTTTCCAAGATCTCGTCCATCTGCCTCGGCGTCGTTGCCGTGCTGCTGGGCCTGCTCTTCGAAAAGCAGAATGTGGCGTTCATCGTGGCGCTCACCTTCTCGGTGGCGGCTTCGGCCAACTTCCCCGTGCTGGTTCTGTCCATGTTCTGGGGTGGTCTGACCACCCGTGGCGCCGTCCTCGGCGGCACCATCGGCCTGCTGATGTCGGTCATCATGGTGGTTCTGAGCAAGGCGGTCTGGGTGCAGAGCTTCGGCTTCCCGGCCGAGATCTTCCCCTTCGCCTACCCGGCGATCTTCTCCGTGCCGGCCGCGTTCTTCTTCTCGTGGCTGTTCTCGGTTCTCGACAACAGCCCGCGTGCCGCGCAGGAACGTGCCGCTTACGAAGCCCAGGCGATCCGGTCCGAGACCGGTCTGGGTGCCGAAGGCGCCTCCGGGCACTGAGGTCTTACGTTAAAAATCAGGGTATCGACTGGGGCCGCCGGGAAACCGGCGGCCCTTTCATTTTGTCCGACAGCCCACCAACCCTCAGCGGGTCAGAATCAAAACCAGCATCACGCCGCCGAAGACGATGCGGTAATAGGCGAACGGCGCAAAGCCGTGCCGGCTGATGAAGGCGATGAAGGTCTTCACCACCACCAGCGCCGAAAGGAAGGCGGCGACGAAGCCCACGGCGATCAGGGCCGAGCCGTCGAATGACAGGGTCGCCCAGTTCTTGTACAGCGAATAGACCGTAGCGCCGGTCATGGTCGGGATGGCGAGAAAGAACGAGAACTCTGCGGCGGTCCGCCGCTCGACCCCCAGCAGCATGGAGCCGATGATGGTGGCGCCGGCCCGCGACACACCGGGGACCATGGCCAGAACCTGACAAAATCCAATGGCGAGCGACATGGCGGGGGACAGATCCTCGACCTCGTGGACACGGGCGCGCTTGACCATCCTTTCCGTAGCCAGGATGGCAAAACCGCCAACCACCAGGGCGACGGCCGCCACCAGCGGCGAGTCCAGCATCTGCTTGATGTATTTGTAGGCGACCGCGCCGATCACCGCCGATGGCAGGAAGGCGATCAGGATATTGCGAACGAAGGCGAACGAGCGCGAATCGGTCAGGCTGGTCGAGACCGCCCACAGCTTGTGCCAATAGACCACGCAGACGGCGAGAATCGCGCCCAGTTGAATGACGATCTCGAAGGTCTTGCCGGGTGGACCATCGAATCCCAGCATGTCGCCGACCAGCATCAGATGGGCGGTGCTGGACACCGGCAGGAACTCGGTCAGCCCCTCGACGACGCCAAGGAGCAAGGCTTCAAGAAATAACTGCATGATTCCCCTGGAAGATAGCCGTGGTTGGGGCCGGATGATGCTCGGTCGGACATTCCGGCGCAATCGTCAAAATATATGACACGAACCTGTCACTGGCCGGCCCCATGGCGTTCTGGTACCTCCCTGGTTGCCCAAGAACATTGAGGATCAGCCATGGACTTCCAGACCCAATCCACCGGAGCCGACCTGCGGGTCATGCTGCACGGACGCCTGACCTTCAACGAAAACAGCCAGTTCCGCCTTGTGCTCGGCCGGATCGCCGACAGCGCGGCGACCAAGGTGGTGTTCGACCTGGGCGGCGTCGACTTCATCGATTCCGCCGGCCTCGGCATGTTGCTCTACGCCCGCGACACCCTGCGCCAACGCGATGGGGTGGTGACCCTGGACGCCGCCATCGGTCAGGTCGACCGTATGCTGGACCTTGCCCGCATGCGCGACCTGTTCAAGGCGTAACCAAACGGTCATCCAACCGACACGGAAGAGTCTCCCTTCCTCCCTACAGTACGACTTGCCATCGGGTCTCGCGGTCACAAGGGGTACGAACATGAATCGAGATGCGGTTACCGTCGAGGATGTCGCGACATCGTTGCCGACAGCGCGGCGCTCTGCCGGCGCGGTCGTCTCGCGACTGATGGAGGGCTGGCGCGGCGGCGACATCGCCCTGTTGAGCGATTTGCCGATCCGGACCCGTTTTTCCCTGCTGGTCGCCATGGCGCTGCTGATGGCGGTGACCTTCGGAACGGTCACTCAAGTGGCGGAGCATCGCATCGAATCCATGTTGCAGGCCCAGGACACGTACCGCCAGCTCAACGACCTGGCGGCCGATATCCGGGCCGGTGGGGCGGTCCTGCAAAACCTCCAGGAACTCTATGTGCGCGAACGAAACCCCGCCGCCGCCGGGGACTTCCGCCGCGAGCTGGAGGAAATGGGCCAGCGCCTGACCTTGGTGTCGCAATTATCGGCGGGCGGCCCGATGACGCAGGCGGTGGCCGAGGCCCGGACCGGAACCGACGCCATCGCCGCGGGCTTCGACAAGGTGGCGGCGGAGTCCGAGCGCCTGGGGCTCGCCGAGGGCCAGGGCCTGCGTGCCCGCCTTAACGCCTCGACCAAGGCCATCGAGGCCGAGTTGGCCATGTGGCCCAACGCCGGCTCCCTGCCCTTCGCCATGACCCGGATGCGCCTTGCCGAGCGCGACTTCATGCTCTACGGCCTGGTGGACGCGCTGGGCAAGCACCGGGCCGCCGCCAATCAGTTCGATCTGGCCCTGGACTCCTCCGCCCTGCCCAACTCGGCCCGTGACGACTTCCGCACCTTGCTTGGCGTCTACGCCGCCGATATGCAGGCCTTTGGCGACGGCGCCCTGGCGCTGAAGACCGAGGTCATCCGACTGCGAAGCGGCCTCCAGGCCCTACAACCCGCCATGCAGCAGATCCTTGGCTATGCCCGTCAAGGCATGTTCGACGCCATCGCCGCCCAGGAGGCCGAGCGGCGCGCCACCAGCCGCGTCGTCACCCTGGTCGGCCTGCTGGCGGCCGGCTCGTTCCTGCTTGCCTGCCTGGTGCTGGCCCGCAGCGTCAGCCAACCCATTCGCCGGATTCAAGGCGCCATGGAGCGGCTGGCCGGAGGCGACCATGCCGTGGGCATACCCGGAATCCGCCGCAAGGACGAAATCGGCGACATGGCCCGCGCCGTGGGCGTGTTCAAGGAAAACGCCATCGCCATGGTGCGGTTGCAGGCCGAGCAGCACTCCATCCGCGCCGAGGCCGAAGCCGTCAGCCGAACCCATATGTTGTCCCTGGCCGACAGCTTCGAACATGCGGTAAAGCAAGCCGCCACCCTGGTCGCCGACCATTCCCTCGGCATCCGCGACACCGCCGAGCGCATGGCGGCCCGCACCGATGCCGGCAAAAGCAGTTCGCTGGCGGTGGCCCAGGCCGCCCGCCAGTGCCGCGAGACCGTCGCCACCGTGGCCGAGGCCGCCGCCGAACTCGGCGTCTCGGTGGACGACATCACCGATTGCGCCGGCCACGCCACGGTCGTCGTACGAGAAGCGGTGACGGAGTTGGAGCGCACCACCTTGCGCATTCAAAGCCTGTCGGATGTCGCCGGCCGCATCGGGCGGGTGGTGGCGCTGATCACCGAAATCGCGGGTCGCACCAATATGCTGGCGCTCAACGCCGCCATCGAGGCCCAACGGGCGGGTGAAGCCGGCAGGGGCTTTGCCGTGGTGGCGGGCGAGGTCAAGACCCTGGCCCATCAGACCGCCCAATCGACCCGCGAAATCGCCGAGCAGGTCGCCGCCATCCAGGGCGCCACCGCCGACACGGTCACGGCCATCGACGGCATCGGAACCGCCATCCGCCGCATGGACGAGATCGCCGGCCAAGTGTCGGCGGCGGTGACCCGCCAAAGCGAGGTCACCCGCCGGATCACCGATTGCGTCCGCGACGTCATCGCCGAAACCACGGTGGTGAGCGAGGGCGTGGTCTCGGTCACCCAATCGGCGGCGCGTTATTGCGGCGCCGCCATCGGAGTGATGTGGGCGGCCGAGGACCTGGCCGCCCCCGCCGCCACCCTGGACCACGAGGTCGGCAGCTTCCTGGTCACGGTGCGCGGATAGACCGCCATGGTCTAATCGACGATCAGCCCATCCACCAGATGAATGCGGCGGTCGGCCATGTTGGCCAGATCGTTGTCGTGGGTCACCACCACGACGCTGCGGCCCTGGTCACGGGCCAGGGTCCGGAACAGCTCGAACACCAGATGGGCGGTGCGGGTGTCCAGATTGCCGGTGGGCTCGTCGGCCAGGATCAGCGGCGGGTCGTTGGCCAGGGCGCGGGCGATGGCGACCCGCTGACGCTGACCGCCCGACAACTGATCCGGATGCTTGCGGCGGTGATCGGCCAGTTCCAGCGAGTCCAGCAGCATGGCGGCCCGGTCGCGGGCCTGACCTGTGGTCAAGACTCCCAGACGGCGGATTGGAATCTCCACATTGGCCATGCAGGTGAATTCCGGCAGCAGAAAGTGAAACTGGAAGACGAAGCCGATCCGAGCCAGCCGGATCGCCGCCAGTTGGTCGGCAGACAGCCCGGTGGTCTCGGAATCCTGGATCAGCACCCGGCCGCTGGTGGGCTGGTCCAACAGCCCCAGCAGGTAAAGCAGGGACGACTTGCCCGACCCCGATGGGCCGGTGATCGCCACGAACTCGCCCGCCCCGATGACAAGGTCGATGTCGCGCACCAGCGTGACCGGGACTTCGCCGGCCAGTTCACGGGTGACGGAACGGGTTTCGATCGCCGCCATGACTCAGCTGCCCCGAACGATATCGACCGGGTTGAGCATGGACGCCCGCCGCGCCGGCACCCAGGCCGCCAGGGTGGCCGAGGCGATGGCCATGGCGGCGCTGATCATGTAGTGGCGGGGCGTGCGATAGAGGATGAATCCTTGCGTCTTGACGAAGCCCTCCATTTGAAAATTCAGCGAGGCCATGAACTCGATCAGGCCCCAGCCCATCCCCCAGCCGATCAGGGTGCCGATCACGCCGACGATCAGGCCCTCCATCACGAAGATCCGCCGGACGTCCTTGTCGCGAAAGCCCATGGATTTAAGGATGCCGATATCCTTGGTCTTCTCGAACACCACGGTGGAAATGACGTTGAAGATACCGAAACACGCAACGATCAGGATGGCGCTGACCGTGGAATACATAATGGCGTTCTGGATGACAAAAATGCCGAGAACGTTGCGCGACTGCTCCTGCCATGGCTCGGAGCGATAGCCGAACTGCCGTTCGATCCGGGCGGCCAGCGGCCCGGCCTGCTCTACATCGTCTAGCCGCACATTGATGCGGTTGACCACATTGGTCCGATTTTGCAGCACCTGGGCCTTCTTCAGCAGGACGTAGGTGTCGAAATTATCGATCAGGGTAATACCGCTGCTAAAGATTCCGACCACCTTCATCTTCAGCACCACACCGACCGGCGATACCGCCGAAATCAGGTCATCCTTGCGGATGCCGCCCTTTTTGGCGACGCCGTCGCCGATGATGATGGCGTTGGAGGTGGTGTAGAGCGCGTCCAGCGAGCCCGACAGCAGATCCTTCTCGATATGGGTCACCTTGCGCTCGCGCTGAGGATCGATGCCGGTGACGTTGACCGACAGATCCTTGCCGCCGAAGCGCAGCAGCAGATTGCCCGACAGCGCCGGGGCCACATGGACTCCCGGCAACTCCTCCAGCGTCGCCAGCATGTTGCGGGCGCCGCGAATGCCGCGAATCTCCTCGCGCGGTTTGACTCCGCGCAGGCTGACGGCGCCGCCGGGATAGGCACGCTCCACCGGCTGGCGGGGGGCGTCGCGCACCTCGTCCTTGATGATGACATGGGGCTGCACATCGATGATGCGGGCGACGAAGTCGCGCTGGAAGCCCTGCATCATGGCCGATATGCCGATGAAAAACGCAACGCCCAACGACACTCCCAGCAGCGACACCAGGGTCTGGCGGCGGCGATGGACCAGGTGTTGCAGCGCGATGTCGAGACCGAGCGGCAACGCCATGCTATTTCATCCGCACACGGTCGCCGGCCTTGAGGCCGGGCGGCGGCGACAGTATGACCGACTGGTCGGTCGAGAGCCCATCCACCACTTCGGCCATGGTCCGGCCGCGAATGCCCAGCCTGACCGGGACCGGGCGGGCGACGCCGTCCGCGATCACCAGCACCGAACCGTCGAGCAGGGCGGTGGCGGGGATCAGCAAGACGTCGGAACGCTCTTGGGTGATGATATTGATCTCGGTGGTCATGCCCACCAGCAGGGGAGTATCGTCGGGCAGGACCACCCGCACCCGGAAGGTCTTGTTGATGGGATCGCCCTTGGGAGTGATACGATCGACCTTGGCCTCCAGCACCCGTTCCATGAAGGCATCGGCCTTGATCAGCACCTTTTGGCCGACCCGGACGCGGGCGATGTCCTCTTCGTCCACCTCGGCGGTGATGCGCAGGGGCCGGGGAGCGCCGACCCAGAATAGGGCGTCCTTCAACTCGGCCAACTCGCCGACCTCGCCGTCACGGCGCAGCACCATACCGTCCATGGGAGAGGTGACCACTAGATCGGTCCGGCGCTGGCGGGCGGCGGAAATGGCGGCAATGACCTGATTATATTCGCTTTTGGACCTTTCCTCGGCTTCCTTGCTGCGGATGCCCCGTTCAGCCAGGGTGCGCGAGCGGTTCATCTCTTCCCGCCAATACGCCGCCTTGGCCTCCAACTCGGAGACCTTGGCGCGAGCCTCGCGGTCATCCAGCCGGACCAGCGGCTGGCCTTCGCGCACCATGTCGCCCTCGAAAGCCAGGATCTCGGCAATGCGGCCCGGCACCACCGACGCGATGCGCGCCCACCTTTCGGCCTCGACCGTGCCGGTAGCGTAGATGGCCTCCACCGCGGCCCCCCGGTGCGGTGGGGCGGCTGCCACCTCGACCACGCCGTTGCGCAGCCAAGCCCAGGCCCCGGCGGCGATCAGGGCGGCCAGAATCAGGATCAGCGGCAGCCTGGACAGCAAGCGGTGAAGCATTCAGCGGGTCAACAGCAAGACGACCAGCACCGCCGCCAGGATGACCGGTAACAGCAAGATGACATGGTCACGGCGGCGGGGACGGAGCGTCGGCAGGGTCAGACGTTCCGTCGGAGCCTCTTCGGGCTCGGGCGGCGGCTCAGGCTCGGGCTCAGGCTCGGGCTCAGGCCCGGGCGGCGGCTCCCCCTCGTCCCGGCCCTCGTCCTCGGGGAAAGGGGGAAGAGGAGCCTCGACCACGGCCGCCTTCTTCTTGCGCGGGGCGCGTTTCTTCTTGGGCGGCAACGGCAGAGCCTGCTCCTCGGGCGGCAGGGCGCGGTAATCCAGGATGGCGTTGATCGCCGTCACCGCTTCCTTATAGGACACGCCCATGGGCAGCAGATGGCGCAGGGTCTGGGAATCGGCCAGCAGGGCGCGCAACCGCCCGTCGTCCATCTCCAGCAGATGGTCGCGAAAGTCATCGTCCACATTGCCGACGATTTCCTCGATGCGAAGCATTTACAGCGTCTCCAGGACCTCGCCGACGATGTCCCAAGCCCGATGCAGATCCGCCTCGGCGATACAGTAGGGCGGCAGCATGTACAAAACGTTGCCCAGCGGCCGCAACAGCAGGCCGCGCTCCAGGAACGCCGCCTTCAGCCGAGGCCCGACTCCGGCTTCATAGCCTTCGCCGTCGCCGATCACGTCCATGGCTGCGATTGTACCACATAACCGGGTCCGGGCCACGTTCGGACGTGCGGCCAGCTTGTCGAGCCGGGCGCGGTGGATGGCTTCGATGGTCCGGACGCGCTCCTGGCATTCGGCCGCCTGCAACAGGTCCAGCGAGGCCAGACCGGCGGCGCAGCCCAACGGATTGGCGGTGTAGGAATGACCGTGCAGGAAGGCACGCGACAGGTCCTGGCCCAAAAATTCCTGGAAGATCGCTTCGCGGGCCACCGTCATGGATAGCGGCAGGAAGCCGCCGGTCAGGCCCTTGGACAGACAGACCAGATCGGGCGTCACCCCCGCCTTGACGCAGGCGAACAACCCGCCGGTGCGGGAAAAGCCGGTCATCACCTCGTCGAAGATCAGCAACGAGCCGGCCTCGCGCACCCGCTGCTCCAGGGCCTGGAGGAACTGGGGCCGGCACATGCGCATGCCGGCGGCGCCCTGGATCAGCGGCTCGACGATCACCGCCGCCACATGATCGGGATTGCTGGCGAAGATCAGGTCCAGCGCATCCAGCGCCGCCTGCTCCTTGGCTTCCACCTCCGGGTCGTTGTCCCAGGTGGCGGGAAAGGGCACGGTCTCGACCGGGAACAGCATCTCGCGCCACTGCTCGAAATAGCCCGAGGAGTGACCCGCCGACATGGCCCCGGCGGTATCGCCGTGATAACCGCCCTCGAAGGCCACATAGACGCCGCGATGCTGACCCCGGTTGCGCCAATACTGGTGAGCCAGCTTCAGCGAGACCTCCACGGCGGTCGAGCCGTTGTCGGAATAAAACACCCGATCGAGGTCACCCGGCAACAGCCGGGTCACCCGCGCCGCCAGCCGCGCCGCCGGCTCGTGGGTGAAGTCGGCGAAGATCACCTGTTCCAACCGCAGAGCCTGATCGGCGATGGCCTGGGCGATGGCCGGGTTGCCGTGGCCGTGCAGGTTGACCCACCACGACGACACCAGATCCAGGTATTCGCGGCCGTCGGCGGCGTAGATGGTCGCCCCTCTGGCCCCCAGCGCCAGGATGGCCGGAGGGGCGGTGCCGGCCTGGGTGAAGGGATGCCAGACATGGCGGGCGTCGAGGGCGCGCAGGTCGTCATAGGACAGCGTCGAGGGGACTTTGCTCATCAATCTCAACCGGGACAGGGGAAAGCGGGGGGCGGCAGGCTGGCCAGCATGGACTCGGTCACCGCCGGCAGCGGCTGGATCTCGGCCAACACCGGAGCGCCGCCGAAATGCTCGATGGCCTGACGGTTGGCGGGATTGCGCTGGCCGTTCATCACCACCCCCAGGACCGGGACATGGCGGCGGCGTAGGATCTCCAGGGTCATCAGAGTGTGGTTGATGGTGCCGAGGCCGGACCGCGTCACCACCACCACCGGCAGCCGCAGACGCGCCATCAGGTCAATCATCAGGGCCAGTTCGTTGATGGGAACCATCACCCCACCGGCCCCTTCGACCACCAGCGGATGCTCGGTCCGGGGCGGCTCCAGAGCGGAAAGGTCGATACGGATACGCTCGCGCCGGGCCGCCTCATGGGGCGATAGCGGCGCTTGCAGCACCACCGAAGGCGGATGGATAACAATCCTGGGAGCCAGCCGCTCCACCGTGGCGGAATCGGAATCCTCCGTCGCCCCGGTCTGGATCGGCTTCCAGTACTCGGCCCCCCAGTTGCGGGCCAGCCAAGCCGAAACCAGAGTCTTGCCCACCCCCGTATCGGTGCCGGTAACGAACACGCCTTTCATTGTTATAAGCCCTCAAGCGCCGGGCGGGGCCATCCGGCGCGCTGTCGCGCTTGCGGCGGAAAGTGGACGGCTTTGCCGGATGGGTTGGGAAGGCCGACCAATCTCATTGGGATTCCTTGGTGACGCCGAGAATCAGGATGTCCCAGGTGATGGAGCAGGGCGCTCCCAGGCCGGCCATGATGCGCCGCAGGGCGCCGGCTGGCAATGGCCGGTGGCCGGGCCTCGGAGTAGCGGCGCCGATGGCCTCCAGGCCCTTCAGGAAGGCCCGCGCATCGGCGTAGGCGATGGCGAAGGGCGCCGATTCCACCGTGGCCCCCACGATCATGGCCTGCAATTCGGCGGCCTTGGGATAGGCGGCGATGCCGGCTGTTCGACCGGTCGCGGCATGGGCGGCGCGCCACTCGGCGAAGGTGTCCGCCCCCAGGGTGGTAAGCAGCAGCCGGCCGCCCGGCTTCAAAAGACCGACCAGTCGGTCCAAGGTGGCGGGGAGATTGGCGAACCACTGCGCCGCCAGCGACGACACGATCAGGTCGAACGCGGAATCGGGCAAGGCGGGCGCTTCGGCATCCACCACGGCGAAGCAAAGCCGCGAGTCCGCCATGGCGGACCGGGCCTGGGCGATCATGGCGGGGCTGAGATCGGTGGCCAGCAGTTCGGCGTCGGGGCCAAGCAGCTCCAACAACCGTTGGGTCAGCAGGCCGGTTCCGCACCCCAACTCCAGCACGCGGGCGGCCATGGGCAGGGGCGGCAGCCGCTCGAGCAACAGCCCGGCGGCGCGGATCTGGGCCTCGGCATGGTCATTATAGGTGGCGGCGGCGGCGGAGAAGGCGGCGACGATTCGCCGCTTGCGTCCGCTCATGCGATCCTCGCCAGCAATTGCCGCAGATTGGCGGCCACCCAGTCGGGATGGGTAAGCGGCAGCAGATGGCCGCCGCCCTCGGCCAGAATCAGCTCGGCGGGGGGAAAGCTGGCGGTACTCATGGCGGGGGGAACGATGGGATCGCTCAGACCCGCCAGGGCCAGCCGGGGGCAAGACAGCATCAGCAGGCTGGTGCGCTCGTCGCACCTGCCCAGCCAAGCCAGGGCCTCGCCCAGCGGCGCGGCGTCCATGGCGCTGGTATCGGGCCGGTCGATGCCGCAGCGGGTCAGGAACTCGGCGGTAACCGCCTGGGGCTCGACCTCGAACCGGGCCTGCATGCGCTCGACCATGCGCGGCGGTACCCCTTCGATGAAATGCTGGGCGCGGGTGAAGCGGGCGAAGGCGTTGACGGAGAGCAGCCCCGCCCATGGCCGGGGGATGTTGGCCAGCGCCCAGGCCAGCCCCATGGAATGGGCGACCACCAGCGGGCGGGCGACGACGGGCAGATGGCCCTCGCCGTAAAAGCCCATATCGACCCGCTCGACCTCGTGATCGGGCAGCCGGTCCAGCAGGCTGTCCCAAAAACCCGCGCCAAAACCCCAGCCATGGATGCACAGAAGAGTAGTCACGAAACCTCCTCGACGGCTTCCAGCACCGCCGTGATCAGGCGGTCGATATCGGCCTCGGAATGAACCGAGGACAGGGCAAAGCGGATGCGGCTGGTTCCCTGGGGCACGGTGGGCGGGCGGATGGCGATGCCCAGCACGCCGCGATTCTCCAGGGCGCGGGCGACCGCCAGCGTCCGGCGCTCGTCCCCCAGGATCACCGGCACGATCTGGGTGGTGGAGGCCCCGGTATCGAGCCCCCCGGCGCGCAGTCCCGTGCGCAACCTTTGGGCGATTACCTGAAGATGGGTGCGTTCGGCGACCATGCCGGGCACCAGATCCAGCGCCGCGTCGATAGCCCCCAGCACGGCGGGCGGCAGGGCGGTGGCGTAGATCAGGCCGGAGGCGCGATTGATCAGGTAGTCGCGCAGGGCGGCGGAGCAGGCGATATAGGCGCCAAAGCCGCCCAACCCCTTGGAAAAAGTCCCCATGGCCAGATCGATTCCGTGGCCCGGCGTCAGACCAAAGCCGCTATCGCCCAGTACGCCGGTGGCATGGGCTTCGTCGAGATAGAGAAAAGCGTCCCAGCGCTCGGCCAGCGCCTTCAAGGCCCCCACGTCGCAGGCGTCGCCATCCATGCTGAACACGGTCTCGCCGACGATGAAGCGCGGCCCCGGACGCCCGGCATTGGCCCGCAGCAGGTCTTCCAGATGGTCGAGGTCGTCATGGCGGTAGCGTAGGCAGCGCCCGTGGCCCTGGCTGAGGCCGGCATGCATGCTGGCGTGAATCAGGCGATCGGCCAGCACCAGCGGCTCGGCCCCCCACAGCGCCTTGTCCAGCAACGCCGGCAACACCGAGGCGTTGCACTGCCAGCCGCTGGCCAGCACCAGCGCCGCCTCGCTCTGCTTGGCGCGGGCGATCTTGGCCTCGATGGCGGTCAGGGCGGCAAGGTGGCCGGTGACCAGCTGCGACGCACCGCTGCCGGCACCGAATTCCCGCGCCCAGCGGCTGGCACGCTCGACCACCACCGGGTGGCGGGTCAGACCCAGATAATCGTTGGAGGAAAAGTTGATCAGCTCGCGGCCGCCGATCCGCACCCGGCCGCCCGGCATGGGTTCCACCGGCCGCAAGGCGCGCTTGCGCCCGGCCTGATCCAGGCCGGCGAGAAAACGTCCCACGCTGTCGTTCAGTCCTTGCATCGCCCGGTCGTCATAGAGGGTTTTCGCTCCTGTTGCAAAGGGGGGATGCACGGCACTACATTGCGGACCCTCGAATGCATCAAAGGGGCGCACCGGTGACCATGCAGGCAGCAATAAACGACGATGGGCTCCGCCACGACTGGACGGCGGATGAGGTCGAGGCGCTGTTCGCGCTTCCCTTCAACGATCTGATGTTCCAGGCCCAAACCATTCATCGCGCCCATTTCGATCCCAACCGGGTCCAGATCTCGCGCCTGATCTCCATCAAGACCGGCGCCTGTCCCGAGGATTGCTCCTACTGCCCGCAAAGCGCCCATTATGCCACCGGGCTGGAAAAGGAAAAGCTGCTGGCCGTCGAAGAGGTGGTCGCCTCCGCCCGTCAGGCCAAGGAAGAGGGAGCGTCCCGCTTTTGCATGGGCGCCGCCTGGCGCGGCCCCAAGGGCGAGGACTTCGAGGTGGCGGTGGCCATGATCGAAGGCGTCAAGTCGCTGGGCATGGAAACCTGCGCCACCTTCGGCCTGCTGGACAAGTGGCAGGCCCAGCGCCTGAAGGAAGCCGGCCTCGACTATTACAACCACAACATCGACACCAGCCCGGAACACTATCCCGAGGTCATCACCACCCGCACCTTCCAGGATCGGCTGGATACCCTGGACGTGGTGCGCGACGCCGGCCTGCATGTGTGCTCCGGCGGCATCGTCGGCCTGGGCGAAGGCCGCACCGACCGCGCCAAGATGCTGATGACGCTCGCCAACATGCCCAAGCATCCCGACAGCGTGCCGATCAACCTGCTGATTCCCATCGCCGGCACGCCGCTGGCCGATTCCGCGCGGCCGGATTCGTTCGACTTCATCCGCACCATCGCGGTGGCCCGCATCATCATGCCGAAATCCTTCGTCCGCCTGTCGGCCGGACGGGAAGGCATGACCGAGGAAATGCAGTCGCTGTGCTTCCTGGCCGGCGCCAATTCGGTGTTCTGCGGCGAAAAGCTGCTGACCGCCAAGAACGCCAAGCCGGGCCAGGACAAAAGCCTGTTCGGCCGGCTGGGTCTGTCGCCCATGTAGCAAGAGATGCGGCGTCAGTCTGGAATTGGAGGGATTTGACTTTCGCAAAGTCCCTAAATCTGGTAGTAGATTGTCCAGAGGGGACCGGCTCCGCAAGGGGTCGGGTGTTCAATTCAGCTGGCCCCGCTGGCCGGCAGTTTAAACCATGGAGCGTGTAATGGGCGTCCTTCCGAAGGTTCTGGGTCTTACCGTGGCCGGCGTAACGGTCATCGCACTCTACCTGGCCATTCCGGTGCTCGGCGCCCTGTTCGGCGGCGTCGCCAGCCCCAGCCCGGCCGCCAGCCCGCTCGGCATCACCGTCTATCTCGGCCTGCTGCTGACTGCGGTGTTCGGTGGTCTGGTGATGTATCTGGCTTCGACCGGCGGTTCCTCGCAGCAGAACTAAGACTGACTCAAGCGCCCCGGCATCGACCGGGGCGTTTTATTTTGTCGGCCCCGCCTCACTGACAGACTTTGTAATCGGCGATCACTTCATTCTGAAGCATCTTGGCCTGAGCGGAAAAGCCGCCATAGCCGCGCTGTGTCACCTCTTGCAGCATCTCCTCGATATTGTCGCAAAACCCCTGGGTTCGCGGCAGGTTGCGGGCATAGGTCACCAGCCGGCCATCGGCGTGGTTGATCTTGTGCTGCCAGTCATCAGGAAATTCACGCTGCCAGGCCTTCTTGCGCTTGTCGTTGGCGGTCTTGAATTTTGGACCGTTGGCGGACTCGAATTTCTGCCACATCTCATATGACCCCTTGGTATACAGCCCGTTGCAGCGTAGCGCCGCCTCGCGCAGATAGATGCCGTGACGGATCTCACGCTCGGCGGCGATCTCGGGAACCGAGAAACAGCGTTTGGGCTTGGCCGCCGCCGCCGGGACGGCCGACAGCGTGATGGCGGCCGCGAGGACGATTATGAATGAGCAGCGCATCCTGACTCCTGTTTGACATTGCCCGGACCAGTATGCCGGGCCGCCCGACGCGCCGCCAGCACTCGCCAGCCCAGCAGCAGCGCCAGGATGGCGGCATGGATCATCGGTTCGGTCAGATCCTTCTTGACCATCATCCAGTGATGGGCCACTCCCAGCGGCGCGATCAGATAAACCAGCCGGTGCAGCTTGCGCCAGCGCCGCCCGCCCAGGCGGCGGACCATGGAATCGGTGGAGGTCAGCGCCAGCGGCAACAACAGCAGCACCGCCGCCATGCCGATCGTGATGTAGCGGCGCTTGACGATTTCGCGGCCGATGGCCGGCCAGTCGAAAAACTGGTCAAGCCCGATATACGAACTCAGATGAAGGACCACGTAAAAGAAGGCGAACAGCCCCAACATGCGGCGCAGCCCCCCCAGCCAGGACCAGCCGGTGATCCGGCGCAGCGGCGTGACCGCCAGGGCGATCAGCAGAAAACGCAGCGCCCAATCACCCAAAAAGCGCACCAGCGCCTCGATGGGATTGGCCCCCAACCCGTCGATGGCGGCGCGGCCCGCCAGCCAGACCAGCGGAACCAGGCAGAGTGCGAAAACCAGGGGCTTGAGCCAGATACGGCGCATCAATAGTTCACCGCCAGATCCATGCCGGAATACAGCCCCGCCACCTGATCGGCATAGCCGTTGAAAGCCAGGGTGTCACGCTTGAGAAACTCGCCAATCCGCCGCTCCTTACCCTGGCTCCAGCGGGGATGGTCCACCTGGGGATTGACGTTGGCGTAAAAGCCGTATTCGCGCGGGGCCGATTTCATCCAGGTGGTACGGGCCGGAGTCTCGCCGAACCGGATGCCGACGATGGATTTGATGCTCTTGAAGCCATACTTCCACGGCACCACCAGTCGGATCGGCGCGCCGTTTTGCGGCAACAGCTCCTCGCCATACAGCCCCACCGCCAGCAGAGTCAGCGGATGCATGGCCTCGTCCAGGCGCAGGCCCTCGACATAGGGCCAATCGAGAGTCCCGCGACGCTGGCCGGGAAAGCGTTCGGGATCGACCAGGGTGGTGAACTCCACATATTTGGCCTTGGAATTGGGCTCGAACCGCTTCAGCACATCGGCCAGCGGAACGCCAACCCAGGGGATCACCATGGACCACGCCTCGACGCAGCGCAGGCGGTAGATGCGCTCCTCCAGCTTGTGCGGCTTGATCAGGTCGTCATAGGAGACCGTGCCCGGCTTGGCGCATTCGCCGCTCACCGTGACCATCCACGGCTTGGGGACCGCGCCGAAAAAGCTGGGCGCCATCTGGGCCGGATCGGACTTGTCGGTGCCGAATTCATAGAAGTTATTGTAATGGGTGACGTCTTTCAGTGGAGTCGCGGCCTCGTCGATCCGATAGGGGCTACGGATCAGGCCGGGCAGCGGCCCCGCCCCCGCCAGCGCCGGCCACGCGCTTGCCGCCGCCGCACCCAGGGCTAGAAAGCGGCGACGGTCGAGCCACAGGCTCTTATCGGTCACCTCCGATTCACGGAGGCGGGGCTGGGTTCTCAGCAGCATGTCTCGGGCTCCCATCAGACTCGACAACCACGACACTGGTTACATGGGGAGGAATCCCGACAAACCAATAAATTGGTTTGTCTTGTTGTCCCTCAGTCGCCGGACGCGAACTCCGTTCGCTTGGCTTTCGCGCCATGGAGCGGTTTAAACGCCGCCGCATATGGCCTTGATCGCCTGCCACTCCGTGTCGCGCAGCGACGGTGGCAAGGACTTGGCGGCGGCGGTGGCAGTCTCGACCGCCTCGGCGCGAGCCTTGGAGTCGGGGTGGGTGCTCATCCAGGCCGGCAGCAACCCGCCCGAGGCCTCCCGCCCCTCCAGCCGATGAAAGAAGGCGGCAAAGCCGTCCTTGCCGATCCCCGCCCGCGTCAGCAGCGCCAACGCCCCCCGGTCGGCGGCGGCTTCGTCGTCGCGGGTATAGGCCGAGGCCATGACGGTGACGAGACCGCTGGCCACCAGACCGGAAGCGTCGCCGGTGATCACGGTGGCAATGACACCCACCCCCAGACCGCGAATCAGGGCGGCGGCGGGGTGGCGCTCGGCCACATGGGTCAATTCATGGGCCAACACGCCGGCCAGCTCGTCCGGCCCGCCGGCCTCGTCGATCAGGCCGCGAAACACGATAATCTCGGCGCCGGGCAAGGCCAGGGCGTTGACCACCTTGCCATCCAGAACCCGCACCGTCACGGCGCGACGCTCGGGCGGCAGACCGGCGGTCAGGCGATCGGTCAACCGGGCCAGCGCCTCGGAACCGGCGGGGCTGCGACAGGCCCGCATCTGGCGCTCGAACCCGGCTGCGATCTGGCTGCCCCAGGCGCGCTCGGTCTGGGGCGGCATCATGGCGGCCCCCAGACGCGACAAATCGGGCAGACTGAGATACAGCCCGATCAAGACCCCTGCCCCCAGGATCAGGCCGGCCGCCAGCCCCCAGCGCACCGGCCGGAACCGCTTGGGCGGCACGGACAGGGCTTCACGCACGAACACCGCGTCGGCGATGGCAAGACGGGCATCGGGCTCGGCGGCGCAGCGCAACCGCACCCCCTTGCCGTCGGGCAGCTCACCATCGGCCACCAGATCGTCGGTCTTCCACACCGCGATCAGGAAGCCGTCCTCGCCCCGGATTTCCACCCCGGTGGCCATGGCTCGCACCATGACCTTGCGGCTGGAGGCGCTGCGTCCGTCGTTGAAGCGTCCGGGCCGATCCGACTGCATCAGAACTCCCCTGCCCCATCCAGCACCGAAACCAACCCCTCGCCGGTGCTTGGCCCATGATCGGCGCTCTGGTGGATGGCGGCGAAATCGGGCACGCCGTCCACCGCCATGACGGAACAGGTGAACCGAAAAGTCCGCTGCGCCGCCCAGGGCCGCAGTACCCCCAGGCTGAATAGCGAAATCAGCGCATTGCCCAGCACCAGCCGGATCAACGGCCAGGTCCGGACCTGGGCGGTAAAGCGATGCCCGTCGAACGAAGTTCCCGCCGCCAACCGGGTGAACACGGCGGCGCGGTACCAGGCCCAGGGAACCACCAGCACGAAGACCGCCCCCAGGGCCAGCATCGCCAAGTAAAACGCACCGGCTTCCTCTTCGATTCCCCACTGCTCCAGCAGGACGGCGAACCCCACCGCCAGGGTCAGGTAGACCGCTCCGCACAGCCACATCACCGCCATGCGAGCGTACAGCCCCTTGACGCCGGCGTCGCAGGCGAAGGTGCGGTCGCCGAATGTCGTATGGCCCAGGCGATAGCGGGCCAGCATCATCTCACCCCACGGCAGGGCCCAGCCCAGCGTCAACGGCACCAGCACCCACACCGCCATGCTGCGCAGGGCATACCCCACCGCCGAGCCGGTCTGGCCGCCGCGAATGCCTCGCCACAAGGTGCGCGACAGCTGGTAGCGCCGGGCGCGAAACCCGCCGACGGCGATCAGGAAGATGGTCAGCGGGTAAAGTCCGGCGAGCATGAGCCCCCCACGCGGATCCTCTGCCGCGATCAAGACCTGCGCCCAGCCGTAAAGCCCCAGCAGCGGCAGGTAGACCACCAGCAGCACCAGCAGGAAGCCCTTGAACAGCTCGCCGCCAAGGCCGGTATACTCCACCGGATCATCCCAGACGCTGGTTCCGCCCCACAGCAGACGGCGCACATTGGTTCGTCCCCAGAACCGCCAGAACGACAAGGTGACGATGTTCAGCCCCAGATTGACCAGGGCGACCCGAACGGCGGCACCGGTCCGGCCATGATGGCGAAAGGGAAAGATAGGCTCTGGGGTCACGACAGGACTCGCTCTTCAACTGATCGGCGCTCCAACACTAGCAGGATGATAAACCGCTCGCACGCTGTTAGACTTTCCCTTCCAATTTCCCGAGGAGGCCCGCTTGAGCGATTTTCCCGCCCTGATGCTGGAAGAAGAAGCCGGCAAGGTCCGCGCTTCGATCCGCCGCCTGTCCGAAAGCGACCTGCCGGCTGGCGACGTCACCGTCCGGATCGACTACAGCACGCTGAATTACAAGGACGGCCTCGTCCTCAACGGCCTGGGACGGCTGGTGCGGACCTATCCCCATGTGCCGGGCATCGATTTCGCCGGCACGGTGGAGTCCTCGGACTCCGCCGCCTACAAGCCCGGCGACCAAGTCATCCTGACCGGCTGGCGGGTGGGCGAAACCCATTGGGGCGGCTATGCGGGCAAGGCTCGCGTCAAGGCGGACTGGCTGGTGCCGCTGCCCGCCGGCCTGACCACCCGGCGCGCCATGGCCATCGGCACCGCCGGCTTCACCGCCATGCTGGCGGTAATGGCGCTGGAAGAACACGGGCTGCGCACCGCCGACGAGGGCGAGGTTCTGGTCACCGGCGCCGCCGGCGGCCTGGGCGGCATCGCCGTCACGCTGCTGTCCCGCCTGGGCTACCGCGTCGCCGCCTCCACTGGCCGGGCCAGCCAGCACGACTATCTACGCTCGTTGGGGGCTTCCACCATCGTCGATCGGGCCGAGATCGGCTCCGCCCCCGCCAAGCCGCTGCTGTCCGAACGCTGGGCCGGCGTGGTCGACAGTGTCGGCGGCGCCACCCTGTCCAACTGCGTCGCCTCGCTGCGCATGCGCTCGGCGGTGGCGTCGTGCGGCAATGCCGGCGGCGTCGAGTTCACCGGCACCGTGCTGCCGTTCCTGCTGCGCGGCGCCTCGATCCTTGGCATCGACTCTGTGATGTGCCCCAAGCCGCGCCGGCTGGAAGCCTGGAAGCGCCTGACCGAATCGCTGCCGGTCGATCTGCTGGATAGTCTTACCACCGAGACTCGATTGGCCGAACTGCCGGAACTGGGGGCCAAGATCCTGAAGGGCGAGGTCAGGGGGCGGGTCGTGGTGGATGTGAACAAATAGACCGTCTCGAAGGATTTCAGCGCCCCGTCGGGATCGGCGCTGTCCGCCGCCTCACCGACCAGATGAAGGCCAGCGCGGTCAGGTTCATGACGAAGGCATAGACGATGCTGGGCACCATCATGGCGTGGTTGCCCAGCAGCGTCACCGCCACGAAGATTCCCAACGCCCCGTTCTGCAATCCGTTTTCCATCACCACGGCGATCCGGTCGGCCAGTTCCAGACGGATCGCGCCGGCCAGCGCCCAGGCTCCGCCCATGGCCAGCAGGTTAAGCGCCAGCGAGGCCGGCACCACGTCGCCCACATGGTCCATCAACGTCTGACGCTGGCTGACGAAAGCGCCGACCACGATGACGGCGAACAGCAAGGTGGCGACGGGCCGCGCAACCTTGCCCGACCGGTCGGCCAACCTTGGCCAGAAATGCTGAATCGCCAACCCCAGGGCCAGCGGCACCGTATCCACCAGGAAAATCCCCAGGGTCATTCGCCCGACCGGAATCTCGACCAACCGGTCATACCCGGCGAACATCGCCAGCCCGAAATTGACCAGCAGCGGCACGGTCAGCGTCGCCGCCAGACTGGTCAGGGCGGTGATGGACGCCGCCAGGGCGATCCGCCCGCCGGCCATATGGGTCAACAACGCCGAGGTCACCCCCGCCGGGCAAGCCGCCAACAAGATCAGCCCAACGGCGAAATCAGGCTGGGGCTGCCACACGGCCACCACCGCCAGCCCGGCCAGCGGCACCAGCAGCAGTTTAGCCGCCAGCCCCGCCGCCATGGCCTTGGGATGGGTGAAGACCAGCCTGATATCGCCGGGATTCATGGTCAGGCCCATGGCGAACATGATGAAGGCCAGCGCCGCCGGCAGGGCCGCCTGGGTGATCATTTCACCATCACCAGACCCACCGCCAGCAATCCGGCCACGACCAGCTGCAACCGTGCGGTGGCGGCAAGGATGGAATTGAACGCCGGGCCGCGCGGCTCGGACACGAAACGGCGGAACAAGAACAGCGCCAGCGGCGCGGCTCCCAGGGTGATCAGGCCGCCCGGCACGCCCCACGGCCCCGCCAGCAGCGCCATGGGCGCCATCAACAGCATTCCATAAATCAGCTTGCTGGATTCAGCCCCCGCCAGGATCGCCAAGGTTCGGCGGCCGGCCAGACGGTCGGGCTCCATGTCGCGGTAGTTGTTGGCCATCAGCACCGCCGCCGCCGCCAGACCGATGGCGATTCCGGCCACTACCGCCGCCGGGGTCAACGTCAGGGTCTGGAGATAATAGGCCCCCCCCACCGCGCCGACGCCGAAAAAGGCGACGACGAAAATCTCCCCCAGGGCCGTATAGGCGATGGGACGCGGACCGCCGGAATAGCCCCAGCCAGCCACCAGCGAGGCAACCCCCAGCGCCAGAATCGGCCAACCGCCCAGCCAGACGAGGTACAACCCCACCAGCGCCGCCAGGGCGAAGCAGGTCAGCGCGGCGCGGCGCACCCGCTCCGGCGAGGCCCAGCCCAGGGCGGTGACGCGCGGCGGCCCCTGACGCATGGGCTGATCGCCGCCCCGCAGGGCGTCGCCCACATCGTTGAACAGATTGGTTCCGGCCTGGATCGCCAGGGCTCCGGCCAGCGAAGCCAAGAGCGGCCGGGGATCGAGATGGCCGCTATCGTGCCAGGCCAGGGCGGTTCCCGCCACCACCGGTGCCACCGAAATGGTCAAGGTGCGCGGCCGGATGGCCAGCCACCACAGCCGCCACCCGTCCGGCGGCTGATCGGCGCGGCTGGCTTCCTGGCTGGGAATGTCCCCCACGGGGGTTTCGGATAGGCCGGTTTCCACCTTCATGACGCGAACTTGGCTCCGGAATGCAGGCAGGCGATGCCGGCCGAAAGATTGCGCCACTCGACCCCGGTGAAGCCGGCCGCCCGCATCAACCCGGCCAGCTCGCGCTGATCGGGAAAGCGGCGAATGGATTCCACCAGATAGGAATAGGCCATGGGCTGGCGGGCAATCCAAGCCCCCAGCCGAGGAATCACCGCGAAGGAATAGGCGTCGTAAAATGGCCGGATCAGCGCCCAGGGCCGCGAGAACTCCAGGCAGAGGAACCGCCCGCCCGGCTTCAGCACCCGGAATATCTCGGCCAGACCCGCTTCCGGGCTGGTGGCGTTGCGCAGGCCAAAGGCGATGGTGACCAGATCGACCGAATTATCGGAGAACGGCATGGCCTCGGCCTTGCCTTCGACGAACTCGATCCCCGGCGAACGGAGCCGGCCCACCGCCATCATCTCCACCGACGGATCGCAGACCACGACGCGGCGGCCCTCGCCCGCCAGCAGCCGCGCCACATCGCCGGTGCCGCCGGCCAAGTCCACCGCGAACTGCCCCGGCCGCAACGCCGCCGCCTTGGCCATCCCCCGTTTCCACAGGCGATGGATGCCAAAGCTCATGACGTCGTTCATCAGGTCATAGCGCGGCGCCACCGCGTTGAACACGGCGCGGATGCGGCGCTCGCGCTCCGCCTCGGACACCAGTTCTGAGCCAAAGGTCCGCGACAGCGTCGGGGTCACGGCAAGTCGCCCCGGCGGAACAGGTGATAACCGATCCCGGCACAGACGGTGCCCAAGGCCACCGGATAAGCGATGGCGAAGGCCAGATAACCGGCCCGCCCAAACCCGTCGAGGATGACATAGGCCGCCGGCCCCACCACCAGCATCTGCGGATCGAACAGCAAAATGGCGGCGGTTCGGAAGCTTTGCAGCGGATTGGCCACCGCGATGCCCACCACCAGCTCCAGCGGCAATTGCTCGCGGATCATCACCCCCAGCAGGACAAGATCGAGGAACAGCAACAGCCCCAGCCAGATCAGGAAGGCCCCGGTCTGGGCCACGTCGGGCGAACGCGCCACGGTCGAGATCAGCATTCCGATCCCGAGGAAGGCCCAGGCCAGCGCCACCAGCAGGGCGGTATAAAGCACGAACAGGCTCCAATCGACGCCGATCTGGCGCACGGTGGCATAGACCGCCGCCAGCGCCATGGCGCCGAACACCGGCAGGAACACCACCACGAAGCGCCCGATCATCTTGCCCCAGAACCAGGCATGCAGCGGCACCGGCAGCGACAGCATGTATTCGAACACCCCGGCGTCGCGGTCGCCCGCCACCGACCGGACGGTGGTGATCAGGATGAAGATGGGCAAGATGGCGACGCAGAGCTGGATATAGGTCACCAGCAGGCGCGACAGGCCGGTAAAGCCCAGGATGCGCGACTCGGTCAGGCCGAACACGAACAACAGCACCACGATGCCGCCGAACACCAGCGAGTAGAACATGAACCAACGGGCGCGAAGGGACTCGGCGATATCGAGGCGGGCAGTCAACCACAAGGCATTCATGTCGGCTCTCCGGCCGGGACGACGGGGTTGGAGCCGACCGGCTCGCACCGGCTGGTCGAACCCTTGGCCAGGATGGCGGCCTTGAGACCGGCGAAGTCCAGCGCGCCGTCGCGCGGCGTGGCCACCGCCCCAAAACCGTGGGCCATGGGCGTCCGCAACCCGCCCACGTAAAAAGCCTTGGTCCCGTCCAACCACTGGCCGGTTTCCAGCCCGCCGACCCAGAATTCGGTGGCGGAATCGGCCACCCAACTCTGCTTGGCCAGGAACAGGATGCCGTCGCCGAGGTCGTCGAACTTATAGACCTTGCGATTGGCCCCGCCCCGCACCTGGGCGGCGTAATGGGGATCGTCGACGATCATGCCGCAATAGTCGCAGGTGTCGCGGCCCCATTTGACCTCGACCGGCCCCGTGGTCTGCTGGCCACAGCCGGAGGCGGCCAGGGCGAACCCCGGAACCAGACCGATGAAGTGACGGCGGCTCATCCGATGATCGCACATGGTCCGTCCTCCTATTTCATCTCGATACCGGCGATCAGGCCGGCATAACGGGCCAGAACGCCGAGAAAGCGCAGCCGGTCGGGGCCGTTGACCACACCCCGCCAGTTGATGCCGCCGTCGTCGGAGGCAAAGCGCCACTCCGCCATTGCCTTGGCGAAAGCCGATTCGGCCCGCGTCAGACGGATGGCGCAATCCAGCCGCGCCGTCATCTCCACATCGTCGGCGACCCGGTCGTCCAGCGCAACCTTGCCCTGATCCATCTCGATCACCCGGTTGACCAGGGCCGCCACCTCGTCCAGGCGATGGCTGGTGATCAGCATCACGGCGTTGTCCTTGCGCTCGTGCAACTGATGAAAAAAGATGTGGCGGGCCTCGGGGTCCAGATTGGCGGCGGGCTCGTCCATGATCAGGATGTCGGCGTCGCGGCCAAGCGCGATGCCGATCAGCATCTTCTGCTTCATGCCGCCCGACAGCTTGACGAAGGGCAGTCGACGCACCCGGTCCCAATCCAGCCCCAGCTCGCGCACCATGGCGACGATGCGGTCGGGGTCCGAACCGCAGACGGCGGCGGAAAAGTTCACCAGCTCGCCCACCGGCATCTTCAGCGGCGGCGGGATCTGCGGCACGAAACCGACCCGCGACAGCACCACCTTGCGGTTGGCCCTGGGGTCGAGCCCGCCCACCCGCACCATGCCCTCGTGCAGGTACTCGCCCAGCAGGCAGCGGATCAAGGTGGTCTTGCCGGCGCCGTTGGAACCGACCAGCGCCACCCGCTCGCCAGTCTCGATGGCAAGGCTGACGCCATCGAGAACCGTATGGCGCTTGAAGATCTTTGAAACGTTATCGAACGTGATCATGCGCGTTTCCGTACCTACAGCAGCTTGTTCAGGCCCTTGACCTCGAACCGGAGCGAACCGGTCGGGCAGGCGTCGATGCACAACCCACAGCGGGTACAGTCGGCACTGATGGCCACCTCCACATCCTCGGCATAGGTCTTCTTGGTGCATTCCAGCACATGCGGCACCAAACATACCTTGCGGCAATCGCCCTCGTGCAGGCAATTTTCCAGATTGTACTTCACCCGCAGCGGCGAGATGGCCCCGACAAAGCCGTAGGTCAGGCCGATCGGGCAGATATAACGGCACCACATGCGGCGGATGAAGACAATTTCGTAGACCAGCAGACCCATCACCCAGACCATGGCCAGCCCCGGCCCATAGATCAGGGCGCGCGACACGATACCGGTGGGCGAGATGGATTCAAAGACGGTATAGCCGCTGATCAGCGCCAGCAGGGCGAACACCACGTAAAGCACGGTCCGGGCGCCGCGATGCAACGGGTAATCGACCACCATGCGCCGCGCCGCCAGGGCCAGATGGATTTTCTCGGCGATCTCGGCCAGCAGGTGATAGGGGCACGACCAGGAACAGAACGTCCGGCCGCCGAACAGCCACCACATCAGGAACACCGTGGTGGTGCCGATCACCAGATTGAGCAGGATGACCTTATAGGCCAGCATCACCTGAATCGCGGAATTGAGGTCGGCCATGTGAAAGCCGATGACGCGCGCCCCGGTCAGCGAGCCTTCGACCAGTTGCACGTCGAAGCGGAACGACAGCACGAATACCATGTTGATGGTGATTAGGGTGGCCCAGCGGATATTGCGCCATTTGTGGCTGTTATGCTCGGCATGGGCAGCCTTGATCTCGCGGGCGCGATCGGCGCCCTTGATCTGGCGCTTGGCCTCGTGCATGGCCGCCGCCTCGGGGGTGTAGCCGCGCGGCCGCTCGGGCGCCGCGCCCAGCATGATCTTGAGGGAAGAGAGCAGGCTCATCACGCGTCTCCCCACTTGCGGCGGATGTCGATGACGATGGAGGCGGCCTCGGTCGGGCAAATCATCTCGCACATGCCGCAGCCGACGCAGGCCTCGTGCACCACCGGCGTTCGCCGCCTGTCGCCGGGGTCGCTGGACATGGGCTCCATGGTGATGGCATTGGCGACCGGGCATTCGCGCACGCACAGATCGCAGACATCCAGGTCATACTTGTACTCGGCCAGCTTGACCGGCTTCCAGCGGTCGATCTCGGCATAGCGGTGCACGCCCTTGAACGGCGCCGGCCGCGCCGGCCCCTTGTAACCCTCGCCCTTGCGCGCCAGACAGGTGCCGGGACGGTCAAGCCGCGCCAGACCCATGCGGACCTGTTCCTTCTTGATGATGGCATGGTCCAGCGCCCCGGTCGGGCAGGACAGCACGCATTGCACCGCGTCGCAGGAAAAGTCGCAAGCCTGGGCGCGGGGCGGGATAAAGGGTACGCCGACGCCGAACCCTTCATCCAGATCGCCCAATTCGATCGCCCTCACCGGGCAGACCTGGACGCACTGACCGCATTTGATGCAGGCGGCGAGAAACTCGCGCTCGGGCAGCGCACCGGGCGGCCGCAGACGCGGCGTCCACTTGCGCAAAACCGGAAAGAAGCCGAACAGCGAGGCGCCGATGATGGCACCGCCCATGGTCAGCGAACGCATGATCTGACGCCGCGTCTTGGGGTTGGCCGTCGCGTGTTTCGTCGGGGGAGTTGGATCGCTCATAGCTTCGGCTCCAGATTCGATCCCGCCTTGAAGGTCTTGTCGGTGCCAAGCCGGGGGTGCCGGTCTTCCAGCAACAGGATCGGCTCGCTGAACGGAGCCAGGCGGTCCAGGAAATCGAGCACCTCCAGCAGGGGAGTGCCCTTGAAAAAACGGGTATTGGGAACATCCATCCAGACCCGCCCGGCATACCCGAACAGGCGGTGCGGCTTGTCGCCGACGCCGTCGCCGTTGCGGTCGAAGCCCTGGTAATCCTCCCAGCGATTGCCGTCCCAGGTGTTGCGCTTGGCGCTGCCGCCGCCATAGATCGCAACCTCGGTGATATTGCCGGTGAACAGGTTGCCGGTAAAAACGCTGCCCTTCCAATCGTTGAGGAACGACACCCCGATATCGTTGAAGGCGATGCGGTTTCCCCGGATCAGATTGGTGCTATCGGGCTCGTAGGGGGCAACGTCGATGCCGATCCCCGTGGCGCAGTACATCAGGTCGTTGTTCTCGACGACCACGTCGCTGCTCTCCTTCAACGACAGACAGACCCCAACCGTTCCGTTGGCCTTGGCGATGTAATTATTCCGGATGATGTCGCCGGTATCGTACATCATGGAAATGCCGGTCATATTGTCGATGAACAGATTGTCCTCGGCAATATTATCGGCGGCCTTCATCAGGTGAAGGCCATAGCGGCCGCCATACTCGCGGTTGCCCTTGAACAGATTGCCGTTGGCGTACCAGAACACCACGTCGCGACCGTTGCGAAACTCGTTGTTCTCGATACGGTTGTTGTGGGAATACCACAGCTTGATGCCGTCGCCGCGGCGCTGCATGTCCAGCCGCCGGCCATTATAGATATTGCGGCGGATGATATTGCGGTTGGACTGCTCCACCGCGAAGCCGAACAAGGTGTCCTCGATGACATTGTCCTCGATGACATTGTCGCTGCCCCGCACCTGAATCCCGGCGTCCTGATTGGGATGGCCGGAGCCGCTGTTGACGATGCGCAGGTTGCGGACGGTGGCGCCGTCGGTCATGACCCACAACACCGAGTCCTGGCCCTCGCCGTCCAGCGTCACCTTGCCCTGACCGTCGAGGATGATCGGCCGGGTGATCTTCAGATGTGAGCGGTAGCGACCGGGCGGCGGCACGATTACTTGGCCCGGCTGGCCCATATCGATCAGGGCCTGAAGCAGCGAGGAGTCACGCAACGGCTCCTCGGCCGGCGGCGCGGCCGAAACCGCGACCGCCACCAGACCGGCGGCAACGAAGGCGGCCAGCGTTCCGATTATGGAATTTGACAAATTCTTGATCGATAACCGCATGGAATCGCCCATCGTTAGCCGGGCAGGAAGGACCCGACCCTAGTCCTTGAGGGCCTTGCGCTGCAAGAGCAGAGCCAGAACCAGACACAAAGACGCCAGGACGAGCAGGCCATACCCATAATGGGGATAGGAGTAGGTGGTGAACTGCGCCACCTGCCCGTCGCCAAAAACGGTCGGCATGAACGGCTTGACCGAAAAAGCCGCCCAAGCCCGCAGATTGTGCCCGAACCACCAGAGCCAGGCGGAATAGTCGATCACGAAGGCCACCGGTATGACGATGCCCGATAGCGGCAAGACCCACCAGAACGGCCCGGCATAGAACAGGAAAGCCGCCAGCATGACGCCGACCAGACTGAACAGATAGGGAGCCGCCTTGATCTCCAGCGCGGCGCCCTTCTCGATGGGCTCCATGCCGATGAAGTGGTTGATCACGTTCATCTCGTGGACGCAATCCAGGCCGCCTTCCTCGTCACCCCAGGCATCGGACTTGACCATCTGGCTGGAGCAGCCGTTGAACACGCCGTTGACGTGGAAATGGATGCGAATGCCGTCGGGGAACGTTTCGGCCGGATAATTGGGAGCCTTCAGCGCCACCCACCAAATCGGTGAGAAATAGGCGCCGCCAATCATCAGGGCGGCAAGCAAGGTGAGGATTCGCACGAGCGCGGGCTTGCTCTTGCGGTTGTTCTTGGCCATGGAAAACCTCGATGGAGACCTGGAAAATGGGAGGCGGCGACCCGGCGAAAGCCTGATCGCCGCCCATTATCCATGGTTATATCAGAAAATGCTACTGGAAGTCGGGATTCTTCCAGCCCTTCGGCGCGGTCAGATTGGCCGGCGGCTTCAGGCGCGAAACGTAATCCAGCACCGCCTTGGTGTCGCGGTCGGAGAAGGTCTGGATCTGCTTCATCATGTCCGGGTTGGCGTTGCGACGCTTGCCTTCCTTGATCCACTGATACTGACGCAGCAGGTAGTTGTAATGCTGGGCCTGGATGCGGGGATAGAACTTATCGTCGTCGCCGGCGCCATCGGCGCCGTGGCAGCGGGTGCAATTCTCGGCATACAGCTTCTTGCCGTGCTCAAGATCCTTGCCGTCTCCATGGCCGGGATCGGGGTTCATCTTGAGCTTCTGCATATAGCCCGCCACATCGGCAATGGCCTGCGGCCCACCGATCTGCGACGGCAGAGCGAAGGGGTACATGGTCGGATTGTCGCGGTTCAGGGCGCGGATATCGGCCAGCTGCTTGATCACCACCTTGGGGTGCTGACCAGCCAGCTGCGGGAAGGTGCCGTCGGTCAGGCCCCAGCCTTCGGGCTGATGGCAGGCGGAGCAGACTTCATAGACATCCTTGCCGTTTTCCAGATTCGGCTTCATGTGCAACGCTTCGTCTTCCTCGCCGCCGCCGGCATGCCAGGTATAGCCTTCCTCGCCCAGGGACTTGCCCTTCTGGGGGGTCGGGCCACCGCCGGCGGCATACACCGCCCCGCCGGTCACCAAAGCCGAAATCGCGGCCGCAACGGCCAGGCTGTGCTTGAACTTCAACATCGTCGTCTGTCTCCGAATTCGATTCGTTGTCACACAGGTTTGAGTCCGTGGTCGTGACTTAAACCCTGCTGTCCCTCAATCGCCGGGCGCCCACATCCGTGGGCTTGGCTCTCGCGCCACGTGGCGCGCCGGCCCTTGGCCGCAACGCCGGGTCAATGCACGAATGCCTTGACCCGTCGCTGTCCCTCAATCGCCGGGCGCCCACATCCGTAGGCTTGGCCGCTGGAATTAGCCGCACATTAGCGGAATCAGCTTCAGCCTCACTTGACTGTGGACAAGTATTCCGCAATGGCGGTGATCTCGTCGTCATTAACCAGATGCATCACCGGCTGCATGGCGTTGGCCTTGCCGTTGGCCCGCGCGCCGCTCTTGATGTCCTTGGTCTGGGCCAAGATATAGGCCTTGTCCTGACCGCCGATGGAAGGATATCCAGGCAGCGGCTTCTTGCCTTCCTTGCCATGGCACGCGACGCAGGTCTTGGTCAGGAACAGGGTCTTGCCGGGCGTGGCCGGGGCGGCGGCGGCGGCGACAGGCGCTTCGCGCAGCGAGAACAGGTAGTCGGCCATGGCCTTCATCTCGTCTTCGCTCAACTCGGCGACGATCGGCTTCATGACATCGACGGACTGGCCGTTGGTCCGGGCGCCGGACTTGATGTCCTTCATCTGATTAAGCGCATATTCTGCGCCTTGGCCGGCCAGCTTGGGAAAGCCTTCCTGCATGGGGGTCTTGGCGTCCTCACCATGACAGGCGACGCAGCCCTTGTCGGTGAACAGTGCCTTGCCATCGGCGGCCAACGCCGGAGCCAGGGTGATAAATCCGAAGGCGACCGCCATGGCCACGACGGGGAGCTGCCGCTTGACGCTCTTGAGCATGTTCGAAATCCTCTTAAGTTCCTGCGAGCCCGCGATCGAAACCCGCCTTGTTGTCCTTCGGGCAACTTATAGCGCCCGCGCTTGGTATATGCACCATGCATGTTTAGACGCGTAATTTCATAAGTGCTGGCGAAGCCGGCGCGATGCCCCTGGCCCTGCCTCCGGCCGAATGGCACATCCGTCCATCATTCGCCGGTACGGAAATCCGGGGGTGGGCACTCCCACCCCCGGTTCCGGATCGTCTGGCCGGAGCGGCATTCACCGCCCCGGTTTCTGGTCGGCGTAGACTTACTTCGCAGCCGGAGCGGCTTCGACCTTGACGGCACCATTCTGCTCCAAGAACGTCTTGGCGCGCAGGCCGATATCGGCGGTCTTGACCTGATACTGGAACCACTGCTCGGCCCAGAGGAAGGCGGCGTTGTAATCGCCCTTGGTGGCGAACTCTTCCGACTTCTTCTTGTTCTGCTCGGCATAGCCCAGCTGCTCGGTGGCGTCCTCGACCATGGCGACCACGGCCGGGAAGTCCTTGTAATTCACCGAGGTGATGTAACCAACGACGCTGTTGATGATGGCCTGGGTCTCGACATTGGCCTTCACGCGGGCGTCGTACTCGGTCTTGCCATAGATCTGGCCTTCCTTGCCCTTGACGCCGGTCGCCTTGTAGTTGGCCGGCTGGACCAGGAGATAGCCTTCCATTTCCAGATGCAGCGCCGAGCAGAACTCGGTGCAGTAGTAGGGATAGACGCCAGCCTTGTTGGCCTTGATGGTGGCCGAGGCGGTCTTGCCCGGCTCGACCGACAGGTTGACGTTATGCTTGGAGATGGCGAAACCATGGGTCTCGTCCTGAGCGCGTTCCAGGTTGGTGAGGTGGACGGTGATTTCGTCGCCCTCGTTGGCCTCGATGATCTCAGGGGTGATGTGCGAGCGGATCAGGGTGCCGAACACCTCGACCTTACCCGGCTTCTTCTCGATCCGCTCCTGGCCCGGACGCACAGCGAACGGGGACTTCTTCTCGGTGCGGGAGTCGGTGCCGAACGGATAGCGGACATTGGTCTTCAGCTTGGCGATATCGATGGACACCGCGTAGTGGGGCTCGCCCAGCGGCAGCGGCATGTCATAGAGCAGCTGCATCTTGTCGCCGCTGATGTCGATCAGCTGGTGATTCTGCGGATGCAGCGGGCCAACCTGAGCGAACCGGTCGATGGCCAGCTTGTTCAGAGCGATCAGGTACTTGCCCGACGGCTTGGCGGTATCGCCCTGCATGGCCATCAAATGGCCGATGTTGTAGTGCACCGACAGCTTGTCGATGACCTTGCCTTCGCAATAATCCCACTTGGCGACCATGGAGTCGACGTACAGCGAGGTATAGGCGACGCAGGACTTGGAGTCGTACTGGGTGTGCAGCGGGCCAAGGCCCAGGGCAACCTGCTTGTGAGCGACGGTTTCCAGCGCGATGATCGGAATGCCGTACTCGTCCTTGCCCGCGAAGGTCTTGGCGGCAATGGCCGCTTCGATCTTGGCGATGTCGTAGACGGTGGTGTGGCTGTCCAGCTTGCCGGAAACAATCACCATCTTGCCGTCCGGGCTGACGTCGGCGCCATGGGGGCTCTTGGGCTCGGGGATGAGCACCAGGATGCCTTCCTTGACCGCGACGTCAATGGGCAGAACGTTGTGGCCGTTGATCTTCTTGGCCTTGCCGGCCTTGACCAGCTCGGCGGCCTTCTTCCAGTTGATCACGTGCAGGAAGTCGCTGTCCTTGGCCGAGCAACCGGCTTCGAAGGGGGGACGGCCGCGCTCGATACCACCGACATAACGCTCGGTGCAGAACGAGTTCACGAACACCCAACCGTCGGACGCGCCCTTGCCAAAGTCGGCCAGATCCTGGCTGTAGGGGGGCAGTTCGAGCGAGAACGAGTTCTCGGGCTCGATGCGGCCGTGCTCGCGGTTGAACTTCCAAAGGGTCAGCGCGCCACGATACTTGTCGTTGAACTGCTCCAGCGGAGCGAATTCACCGCCCAGGGGGGTCGGGTACTGCGCCGCTTCGGCGATGTAGTCGGTGTTCGGGCTGACGAAGGCGCCGCCATGCTCGGACTGCAGGACCGGATTCTGGACGATCTGCTTGGTCTCGAAGTCGCGCAGATCGATGACCGCGATGCGGGGGGTGTTCTTATCGTTGATGAACAGCCACTGACCGTCGGACTCGCCATTGGTCTCGGACAGCGCCGGGTGATGGGTGTCGCCCCACAGGATCGAACGGCCGGAAACCTCGGAACCTTCCTTCAGGACGCGCTTGGACTCGTCGTCGAAGCCATAGGCCTGCCAGGGCTCGGGCGTGAACACGCCGATATACTTCAAGATGCGCATGGACGGAACGGCATAGACGATCACTTGACCGCTCTGACCGCCCGAGCTGAACACCATGAACTCGTCCATCTTGCCGGTCGGCGTATAGGTCTTCGCGGCGGCGAGCATGTCATTCTCGGTCAGTCCGCGGCGCTTCATCACCTCTTGCAGCGACTCGGCCGAGGCAGCGCCTGCCACCAGGGCGCCAAAGCTCACCGTGGCGAGCAGTGTCGCCAGCTTGCGGGTCTTCGTCATATTCCCCACCTTTTGGATTGTTGAAATTATAGGAATCTTACCCAACCTTCACCCGCCACGATGGGTTCAGACCACTGCAAAAGCCTTAACTTTCGTCAAGAAAGGGGATGTAAATTCCGAAATCCGTATGCATGATCGCCGCGCTATCATGGCGCTTCCTAAATCGCCCCGCCTGACGGCATAAAGGGGCGCATCCCCAGGAGAACAGGCCCCCATGCGCAAGACCGTGATCGCCTCCCTTACCATCCTGATCGGCTGGTGCGCCGGACTGACTTTTCCCGCATCGGCCGCTGGCGACCCCGACCGCGACGTGGTCGGCCGCTTCTTGCTGGTGGACACGACCGGACGGCCGGTCACCGACGAGGCCTATGCCGGCAAGATCCGGCTGGTGGTGTTCGGCTACACCTACTGCCCCGATATCTGTCCCACCATCCTCAACACCTTGTCGGTGGCGCTCGACCATCTGGGGGCCGACCGCGCCAAGGTCGTCACTTTGTTCATCAGCGTCGATCCCCAGCGCGACACCGTCGCCCATCTCAAGGACTATCTGGTGTCGTTCCCGGAGGTCATCGGCCTGACCGGCAGCCCGGAACAGGTCGCGGCGGTGGCGTATAACTACAAGGCCCGCTACGAAAAGCAGCCGGCGGCGGATGGCGACCCCAACGCCTACAGCGTCGATCACACCGCCTCCATCTACATCATGGACCGCGCCGGCAACTTCCTGGCGCGCATGCCCCATGGCTCCAAGCCCGACCGGGTGGCCGAGCGGGTCCGCTCCTATCTCTACCCGAAGAAGACGGACGAATGACCATGCAACGCCGCGCTTTTCTCGCCGCCCTGGCGGCGTTCGGCCTCCCCTCTCCGGTCGGGGCCAAGGCCGCCCAGGGCCTGCTGATCCATGACCAGCCCAAGACGCTGCCGGCTCTGGATATCCGGGACGGCGACGGCGCCCCCGCCGGACTGGAGTCCTTGCGTGGGCAGGCCGTCCTGTTGAACCTGTGGGCCAGCTGGTGCGGCCCCTGCGTCGCCGAGCTGCCGGCGCTCGATCGCCTGAAGCCCAAGGCCGAGGCCAAGGGCGTGGCGGTGGTCGCGCTGTCGCTGGATCGCAGCGGCAAGATCGCGGTGGTCAACACCTATGCCCGGCTCGGCATCACGGCCCTGGCCATCCGCACCGACGAGGCCCGCGCCGCCGCCGAAAAGCTGAACGCCTCGGCGCTGCCGGTCAGCCTGCTGCTGGATCGGCAAGGCCGCGAGGTTGCCCGCTATATCGGCGCCGCCGACTGGGAAGGCCCCAAGGCCGCCATCCTGCTCGAAGCCCTCGCCGCCGGCCGGCCGCTAACCCCGGACATGGCCCCACCGCAGGTCAAGATGACCACGGCGCCTTAACCCCGGACGCAGGCGGCGGGAAACCGGACCGTGATGACCGTGCCCTGACCGGGGACGGAGGCGATCTCCAGCACCCCGCCATGCAACTCGGTTAATGACTTGGCCAGGGGCAGCCCCAGCCCGACGCCCTCGAACCGCCGATCAAGGCCGCTATCGACCTGGCCGAATCGTGACAGAGCGACCGCGACATCGTCCTTGCTCATGCCGATGCCGGTATCGGCCACCCGAAAGACAAAGCAGCCGTCCGGCTCCAGCTCCGCGCTCAGGGTGACCGTGCCCCCGGCCGGAGTGAACTTGACGGAGTTGCCCAGCAGATTGAGCAGGACCTGCTTGGTCCGCCGCGCGTCCAGGCGCAGCGACGGCATGGAATCCGGCACGGCGTCGATCAGATGAACAACGCCCTGTTCGGCGCGGCTGGCCACCAGCCTCAGGCAGGATTCGGCCAATCCATGCGGGTCGACGTCTTCCTCGCTCAGGGTAAAGGCGCCGATCTCGATGCGCGAGATATCCAAAATATCGTTGATCATCTCCAGCAGGTGCTGACCGGCGTTGTTGATGTCGCTGCCATAAGAGCGATACCGTTCGCCCACCGGGCCGAACATCTCGCGATTGATGATCTCGGAAAAGCCCAAGATGGCGTTCAGCGGAGTCCGCAATTCGTGGCTCATGGCCGCGAGGAAATCGGTCTTGGTGCGGTTGGCGGTCTCGGCCAGCGCCTTGGCCTCGCGCAGGTGCTGCTCGGCCAGGTGGCGATGGGTGACGTCGTGGGCGATCACCATCACCCGCGCCTCCCCCTTCTGATCGGGGGCGTAGGGAGTGACGGTGGTCTCGAACCAGCGGCCGCCATGCCCATCCTCGTAATGAATGGCGCGGCTTTCCGCGATCGCCTGCTGGGCGAACTCGACCCTGCGGATAGCCACCTCGGGCGGCATCAACCGCAAGACATTGCTGCCGATCAGTTCATCCTTTGACCGTCCCAGGCTGCCGGCGGCGCTGTCGTTGAGGTCGAGGACGGTGCCGTCCAGAGTCAGCAGCAAAACGATCAGCCCCGGCGCGTCCAGCATGGCCTGCGCCATGGTCGCCGCCTCGCGCAGGGACTCCTCGGCCCGGTGGCGCGCCGTGATATCGGTGAAGGTGCTGATGAAGCCCCGGCCGGGAATCGGATTGCCGAGAACCTCGATCACCGTCCCGTCGGGCCGCTTCCGATCGAAGGAATGCGGCATCATCAGGCGCGCGATCTCTACCCGCTGGCGGGCCAATTCCAACGGATCGCCCGGCCCGTATTCGCCGCGCTGGGCGTTGTACAGCATGAAGTCCCCGAACGGCTTTCCCTGCACGTCGAAAGAGCGGGGAACCTGGGTCGCCTCGAAAAACCCGTCATTGCCCACCACCAGATTCAATTCGGAATCGAACACGCAAACCCCTTGGGGCATGTGGCGCACGGTAGCTTCAAGCAGTTCCGCATAGGCGCGGTGGCGGTCATCGCTGGCCTGAAGCGCGCGGGTGCGACGCTCGACCATCTGATCCAGGCGATCATTGGATTCGCGCAGATTGCCCGAGACCTGCCGGGCCACCGTGACGTCGCTGTAGCTGGTAACGACCCCCCCATCGGGCAGCGGATTGCCGATGATCTCGATGATCGATCCATCGGGCCGGGTCCGATCGAGGCGGTGAGGCTGGAAGTGCCGGGCCTGATCGACCCTGAACCGGACCTGGGCCTCCACCTCCTCGTGAGGGCCGTATTCGCCCCGTTCGGCATTGAAGCGGATGATGTCCTCGAAGGCGGCGCCGTAGCGGACCAAGCCTGGCGGCAGCTTGAACAACTCCGTGAACCGCCGGTTCCACAGCACCAGCCGAAGCTTGGCGTCGAACACGGAAATACCCTGATCCAGGTGCTCCAGCACACCTTGCATCATCGAGATATCGACGGTTTCAGGATATTGCCCCACGGGCTTCCTTCCCTGGCGTCCGGCCGTGTCGCACCAGCCTTGCGCGAATACTATACGAAACACCGTCAGGGCTAAACTATATCGACATTCAGGAAATTCGGCCACAGATGGGCACAGATAAACACCGATGAATTGAGAGTATTTCCATCTGTGTCCCGCGCAGCGGGAATCTGCGTTTATCTGTGGCCTATTCCCCGTCCAGTCCACTTGAATGTCGATTGATTTTAATAGTCCGCAAAACCCCGGTATCGAGTCTGGCGATCAGTAAACGCCCTTTTCATTAATGAAGACCGAGAAACGGCGATCTTCCACCAAGATGTGATTGACGATCCAGTCCTGAAGAAAAACCAGCACCTCGTCGGCCGACATGCCGCCACCGGAAAGCCGTTCCTCCAGATCGCGAACCTGGGCCAGCAACCGCTTGTGCTTAAGGGCATGCCCCGCTTGCTCGGAATAGCCGTAACGCTCCAGCAGCGCTTCTTCCTCCGAGAAATGATACATGGCGTAGCCCATCAGAAAATCAAGCGCCTCCGCCATTTCAGTTGCGCCCTTGCCCTTGCGGATGGCCTCTATCAGCCGATTCGACATCTCGAACAGGCGACGGTGATGATTGTCGATCCGCTGGATGTTGACGCTGTACTCCTCGCGCCACACCATTTCGGACGAGCTTTCGATATCGACCTCCGAACAGGCCCTGGTCCGGCGATGGAAGGTCTCGAACAGCTTCCACCTCACGCCGGGGATGCTGGACAGGGTGCTGGCGGGTAAGATGAACAACTCGGCGGCCTGGGTGGCGACCACCTGGGTCAGACGCGGCGTGTCGAATACCGCCGTCTCCTCGCCGAAAAAGTCGCCATGCTCCAGGCACTCCATCTCCTGCCCGCCGGCCAGCCGCATCGCCTGACCCGACCGCACCAGGGCGACGTGACGGTCGCCGATGACCATGGTCTCGCCGGCGGCAAAGGCCAGGGGACGCATCTCGTTGGCGAGCCGGTTCAGGGTTCCGGTGGACACCACCTCGCCGAACAGCCAGGTTCGCTGAAGAAATTCGCGGGTTTCCATCAGCCGCGAGATGTCGGCGAACAGGTCGTGGCGCTTGACGAATTCCAGATAGAACTCGCAAGACAGCCGCAGAACCTGGACATAGCTGGTGGCGCGGTAGGTCTCCATGGACGGAAGCCCATGCAGCCCGGACAGTTCCCCCAGCAGCGCGCCGGCCGACAACTGGCTGCGGAACTGACTGTCGCTGCTCAACATCTCCACCTGACCGGTCAGCAGCAGGTAGATAGCGTCGCTGGTGGAGCCCTCCTTGATAAGGATGGTCTCGGGATTGAACAACACCAGCGGGCTGTTGAGCAAAATCTGAAGATGGGCGTCGCTCACCGTCGGAAAGTAGCTGGTCAGATGCCCATAGGCGGTGCGCCGCGCGAAATCGCGATTGCTGCGGACCAGCACGTCCACCGTGCCGAACGAGGCGCCCGACCCGATCCGCTTCTGGGCGTCGGACAGCTTCAGCGCGGTGTGGGACAAGATGATCTTACCCGACCGGTCCGAGGCGAAATCCTCGGCCGCGCCATGGATCAGGCCGCCACCGATATCCACCTTCTTGACGTCGGCCGCCTCGGCATAATCCGTGACGATGCGCTCGACCCATTCGCGGGCGATGCCGGGCTTGCCCGGGTCGTCGGTCACCATTCCGTCCAGGATCGTCAGTCCGACGATATCGGCGAAATGGGCATAGCTCCGATAGCCGCCCTCGGCCAAGACCCGAAAGACGAAGGGTGTGGTCTCGACCGGATGAGGCGAGAAGATCGGCCGGACCTCCAACCCGTCCACGTCGTTCCACTCGCCCATCACCAGATCGCGGACGTCGAAATAGTCGGAGAAATCCTCCTCCTCCAGCGACAGCAGCGCCGCCATCTTCTTGGTCACCGCCGCGCGCACCATGGGGGTGGCGAAGTACTTGATCCGACGATCCGCCCGGATCAGCGTCGTCAGTCCCGCGAAATGGTCGTCGTGGGAATGAGTGTGGAAGATTCCCTCGACCTCATTGATGCCGATGCCAAGCGAAGTCAGGGCGTAAACCAGATTGGGGCCGGCATCGACCAGATAGATCCCGCCCTGATAGACCAGGATCGCCCCCATGCTGGGCCGGCGGATATCCCAGCCGTCGCCGTCGCCGGAATGGATCACCGCAAAATACTCGCGCGGGATCTGATGAAAGCCGAGCGTATAGGGGCACTCGTGGATCTCGAACGGCGGCAGGTTAAGATCGACCTCGACCGTCTTGCCCTCGTAGGCGAACTGAAAGCGGTTAAGGCCCAGACGCCGCACGGTGACGCCGTCCCGGATTTCCACCGCCTCGTCGGACAGGGCCAGGATGTCCAGCAGCTCTCGCGGGGGCTGAATGCGGCCAAAGGCGAATTTCAGCTTCAACCGCATCATGTCGGCGGCGGTCTCGGCGTCGAGCCCCGCTTCCCGCAGCTCCTCCACCGAAATCAGACCGTAATTGCCCCGATAGATATATTGAAGCTGGGCCTGAAGCTGCTCGACCCGACCGATCAGCAACGGCCGGCGGCCGGTATTGTTGGGATGGCCCGGCAACAGCATGCCTTGGCGATAAAACATCTGAAGGACGGGAAACTCGCCCAGATTGCAAAACGCGCCGTTCTGGACCATCACGTCGGACAGCAAGATGGCGTTCGGCCCGCTCTCGCAACGAACGCCCCCGACCTCGACCGGCAGAATCAACCCGCGACGCATCATGTGCTTGACCGCATCGGCCGGACATCCGCACAAGATGCGCAGATCGACCTCCGGGACTTCCACCCAGACGATACCCGGCGTTACGTCAACCTTACGAAGTCCGGACATCGCCCCCTCCCCAATCCACGACCAAGACGGGCAAGATACCATATTATGCCCAATGGTATAATCGGTTTACGGAACCGGCAGACGGAGGTAGCCTTTCCTGCGCCGTCCCGATAGAAGTCGGACCTGGGACCGATGCTTGATAAAGGGGGAAATCGATGACGTTGCTATGGCGCGAAGAGATGTGTGTCGGACAGGTCGATATCGACGGCGACCACCGCCAGTTGATCGCCATCATCAACGATTTCGAGAATATGGCGCAACGCCTGCCCGGCGACCGGACCCTGCATGAAACCCTGATCGGCCTCCATGACTACGCCGCCATTCACTTTGATCGCGAGGAGGCGATTCAGGCCGCCTGCCACTATCCCTTCCATGCCCCCCACAAGCAGCAGCATCAGGAGCTTCTGGCTTCGATCAAGGCCATGGCCCGGCGCTATTTCATCGACCGGACCGACCCGGTGACCAAGGAATCGCTTGCGGAAGTCTCCCGCTTTCTCCGGCACTGGCTGGTCGACCACATCATCAAGAGCGATCTTCGCATGCGAGAACACCTGAAGAATCTGCCGCCTTCGTTCCGGCTACCGGATTAGGTAGCATCGACATTCGTTGCCCCCCTACTTCTCCCGCCCGTCGTCGCTGTACAGCACCACCCGGTTGCGGCCGGCGCGCTTGCCGTCATAAAGGGCGTTGTCCGCCCGCTCCAGCGTTTCCTCCACCGATTGATCGGCGGTCAACTCGGCAAGGCCGAAGGTCGCGGTGACGACGATCTTGCGACCGGCATCGTCTTTCATGTTCATCTGCTGGACCGCGGCCCGCATGCGCTCCAGCACCAGGGCGCCGGCCTCCAGGGTGGCGGCGGGCAGGCAGACCAGAAACTCCTCGCCGCCATAACGATACAAGATGTCGTAGGGCCGCACCGCGCCGCGCAGGCAGTCGGACACCGCGCGCAAGACCCGGTCCCCGGCGGCATGGCCGAACGTGTCGTTGATTTTCTTGAAGTGATCGATATCGCCCAGACCGACGCAACACGGCTGGGCCAACCGGATGGCGCGGTCGCGTTCGCTGACCAGTTGGGACATCATGGTCTGGCGGTTGCCCAGCCCGGTCAGGGGATCGACCGTGGCCAGGGTCCGCCACACCTCGCGCTCCAGCGTCTGGGCCGCGGTGCTGAACGCCAGCACCAGGGCCATCATGGCCTCGTAATCCGAGGTGGTGACGGTCTGGCCGGTACTGACGCGGCCGGTGATCCGCTCGGCGGTATCATGAACTTCGTCATGCAACTCGCCCAGCTTGGCGAAACCGGCGTAGCCGCCGAGCAGGGAGCCCGTCGCGCCGCCGAACCAGGCGTCGAAGGTGCAGGCGGTGCGATCGACGCCGCGCGGCGGTTCCTCGCCCCAGTTGAGGACGGCGCTGTACCAATGCCGCAGCCAGTCCATATGGCTACTGAGCGCATGCTGATAGTCGCTGAGGCCAGAGAAGATATGCTCGGCCTGGAGATGCGGAACACCTTCGGTCATGTCACACCTTCGCGCCAGGATGCCATTGCCTGCTCGGCCTGAACCGGCGGGGCGAAGTGTAATCCTTGCCCCATGACGAAGCCCAGATCAAGCAAAGCCCGAGCCGTCCCGGCATCCTCGATCCCCTCGGCGATCACTTCGATGTCAAGGCGGCCGCACAGGTCCAAGATACCCTTGAGCATGCCCCGCTGTCTCGCCGAAGTCTGGCAGCCCTGCACCATGCTGCCATCGACTTTAAGCATATCGAACGGCAGCCGGTGAAGAATGCCAAGCGAGGACAGGCCGGTACCGAAATCATCCAGGGCGATGCGCAGCCCCAGGTCATGAAGCTCGTCCATGGTCCGCTCGGCGGCGTCGAGATCGTCGATCAGCATGGTCTCGGTCACCTCCAGGCAAATCCGGGCCGGAGCCAGCCGATGCTGATCCAGCATCCGCCGCAGCGCGTCGACCAGGGAATAGTCCTGAAACAGCCAGGCCGAGACGTTGATGCAGACGAACGGAGAGTCCTCGCGGCTGCCCAGCCTGGCGCAGATGGCCATCGCCCTGTCGGCCATGGTCAGATCGATCCGGCGGATCAGGCCGGTGCGCCGGGCCAGCGGCAGGAAATCCACCGGCCGCATCAGGCCAAGCCGGTCGGAGCGCCAGCGGGCCAACGACTCGTAGCCGAGAATGACGCCCTCGCCCAGATCGACGATGGGCTGAAGATAGGGCTCGATCTCGCCGCCGATGATCGCCTCGGCGATATCGCGCTCACGCACCAGCTCGGCATAGCCCGGACCAAAGTCCGAAACATGGAGGCCGACGGTCTCGCGCCCCTGAAGCAAGGCGTTCTGGGTATCGCGCAGGCGGCCGACCAGCTTGCGCATCAGCTCGGCGAAGAACGGGTCCGAGCGGGCGATCACCTGCTGTATCTGCTCGCCCGAGACCTCGACCAGCCGGCAATCCTCGACCGCGGTGGCGGTGGCCGAGCGCGGCAGGTTGTCGATGACCCCCATCTCGCCGAAAATCTCGCCCGATCCCAACAGGGCCAGCACCTGACGATGCCCGTCGCGGCTCACGGCGATTTCAACCACCCCCCGCTCGATCAGATAGGCGGCGTCGGCCCGATCTCCCTCGGAAAAGATCAGATTGCCGGCGACAACGTCCCTACTCAACATCCCCATGCCTCCAAAACATCAAGGCCCCCAATGTGGCCGCGACGCCGATAGTGAACCATGCCGGATCGGCCTTGGCTAGATCGGCCTTGGCTAGACTGGCCTTGCCTAAGGCGGTGGCGGCAAAATCAACTCCACGGCGCATCGCTCCTCCACCAGGGCGGCGCGGCCGAGCAAGGTGTTGACCCCCGCCATGGCGACATCGACCGCCCATCGCAGCTGCGCCTCGGCCCCGGCATTGCCAAGGGCCACCGCCTCGGGGAGGATCTGTTTTTGTAGAAAAGCGGCAAAGCCGGCGAAAGCCCGCGCCGCCAGTTCCAGCCGATCCGCCGCCACAGTCACGCGCGGCCCCGCCGAAGCCGCGTCGGCGACGGCGCGCAACTCCGCCATCATCGCATGGGCGCCGGGATCGGCGGCCTCGGTCTTGTTGGCGACGAAGCGCAGCATGGCGGCGTAAAAGAAATAGTCGGACACGGACGGAATCCTTTCAAAACAAGCCGGTGAAGGATGACATAGACTTGATTGCAGTCAAGTTCGCGAGTTACAGTCCATGGCATCGTTTCAGGCTTAAGGAGGAGCGTCTTTGAGCGTTTCACGGCCGATACCCCTGACCCGGATTTACAACGGCATGCCGGCGACTCGGCTGCTGTTCGCGGTGTTGACGGTTGCCGGCTTCACGCTTCAAGGCCTTCTCCCCGGTCTCGATCTCGCCTTCAGGGGCGATTTTCACCGAACCGCGTTCGGGATCGAAGCCGCCATCTGCCACTCGTCACCCTCTGGCACGGACGCGCGTACGGCGGCCCCTGCCGGTTCCGGTGGAGAGGGGCAATCCGACAGTCATGGATGCTGCCTGGTGTGCCAGGTCGCCGGACTGGCGAAAGGGGCTCTGCCGTCCCCGACCTTCACACGACCCACCGAAGGAACGGCAAGCCTGCTGGCCGCCACCGGCGCCTCGCTCCATGTCGACAGGCGCGCATCCCGCCAACATCCTGCCCGAGCGCCCCCCGTCGCCGTGGCGTGAGACCACCTGCCCCATTCTCGTTTCTTTTGTGTCCGCCATTCTCTGAATGGCGGTTTTCCAGTCCATATGCCCGGAGCTTGCATTTCATGAAAATGGTCCTCGCCGCCGCCGCCGCCCTGCTGTTGCTCGGCGCCCAAGCCAACGCCGCCGATATCGAGGTCGCAGCCCCGTTCATGCGCGCCGCGCCGGTGGTTGGCGGTAATGGCGCCGCCTTCCTGACCATCAGCAATCACGGCTCCGACGACCGCCTGACCGGCGCGCAGGCCGACATCTCCAAGGCGGTGGAACTGCACACCCACGTCAAGGACGGCGACATCTATCGCATGCGCAAGGTCGACGCCCTGGCCGTGCCCATGCACGGCACCGTCGCGCTGAAGCCCGGCGGCGATCACATCATGTTCATCGGCCTGACCGCCCCGGTCAAGGAAGGCGCCATGGTGCCGCTGACCCTGGTCTTCGAGAAGGCCGGCAAAATCGTCGTGAACGTTCCCGTCCAGGCGGCCGGAGCCATGGCCCCCGGCGCCATGATGCCGGCCGGAGCCATGCCGGGTGGTCCGATGAATCATAGCGGCCACTGATCGCCGCTACCGGCCTGGGGTCAATCGGCATTCAAGCGGACAGAATGGGAAAATGGGCCACAGATAAACACAGATTCCCGCTGCGCGGGACACAGATGGAAATTCTCTCAATCCATCAATGTTTATCTGTGGCTGAAAGACGGTCTGGACCGGAATCAGCCTAATTCCCCTCGGAGACCCAGGGAAGCCGCTGAACGGAGACGCCCTCGTCTTCCAGTTCACGCGCTTCCTCGGACGTCGCCTTGCCATAGATGCCGCGCGCCTCGGTTTCGCCGTAGTGGATCTTGCGCGCCTCCTCGGGAAAGCGTTCGCCCACGTAATCGCAGTTTTCCTGAACCGTCTTTTTCAGGGAAACCAGGGCCTTGCGCACCTCTCCCATCACTTCGGGAACATCCAGGGCTGCGCCGCGCGCCTTGGCGAGGCGGGGAGTCATCAGCGCCTTTTCGATCCGGGTGTCGCCGCAATGCGGGCAGGCGATCACGCCCGCCGCCGCCTGGGAGTCATAGGCGGCGCCATCCTTGAACCAGGCCTCGAAATGATGCTGGTCGGGGCAGCGCAGTTCGAACAAGATCATGGGCATCGGCTTTCTCTGGGCCGGATCATCCTACAGGGCTTCGACACGAAGGGCACGGCAAGAGTATGGGCGCCAATCCATTCAAGACCGATCCATCCGCCTGGGTCCGGCGTTTCGTCCCGTTGGTGCGGCCGGGCGGCGCCGTCCTTGACCTCGCCTGCGGCGGCGGCCGGCATTCGCGGCTCTTTCTCGATCACGGCCACCCCGTCACCGCCATCGATCGCGACGTGACCCAGGCCCGCATGGCCGAGGGCGCCGAATTGATCGCCGCCGACCTGGAGGACGGCTCGCCCTGGCCGCTGGCTGGCCGCCGGTTCGCGGCGGTGGTGATCACCAACTATCTGTGGCGGCCGCTGTTTCCCATCCTGCGCGACAGCCTGGAACCGGACGGCGTGCTGCTCTACGAGACCTTCGCCCTGGGCAACGAAGCCTTTGGCCGCCCCCGCAATCCCGACCATCTGCTGGCGCGGGGCGAGTTGCTGCGCCTGACCGAGGGGCTGACCGTGGTCGCCTATCAAGACGGCGTCGAGGCCGCCCACAAAGTGGTGCAGCGCATCTGCGCCCTCAACGGGCCGGGGCCGGCGACGCTTTTTTAGCGGCGGAGACCGGGGCCGTCCCCTACCCCCTTGGCATGGCGAAGGGGCGGTCGTGATCCAGGCAGGGGATCTTCTTGCGGGCGTCCTCGACCTTGCGCGGATCGATCTCGGCCATCACCCAGCCGGGCTGTTCCAGCGCATCGGCCAGGATCTCGCCCCATGGGCTGACGATCAGGGCGTGGCCGTAGGTCTGACGGTTGTTGGCGTGCTCGCCGCACTGGGCCGGCGCGAAGACGTAGCAGCCGGTCTCGATGGCGCGCGCCCGCAGCAGAACATGCCAATGGGCCTTGCCGGTGGTGCGGGTGAAGGCGGCGGGCACCGCCAGGAAGTCGCAGCCGACCTTGGCCAGCGACCGGTACAGGTGCGGAAAGCGCAGGTCGTAGCAGATGGACAGGCCCAGCCGGCCCCAGGGCAGGGCGACGCTGACCGCCTGATCGCCGGGGGTGAAGGTGGCGGATTCCCTGTAGACCTCGCCCAAGCCCAGATCGACGTCGAACATGTGAATCTTGTCGTACCGGGCGGCAATCTCGCCATCGGGACGGATCGCGTAGCCGCGATTGGCCACCATGCCGCCCTCGACCAGCACATGCAGGCTGCCGATATGCAGCCACGCCCCGATCTCGCGCGCCAGATCCCGAAAGAATTTCAGCGCCAGATGATCGTCCTCGGGCATGGCCTTCAGGACGATGTTCGAGCGTCCCCATTCCATCATGGCGACGTTTTCGGGCATCAGGATCAGGTCGGCACCGGCGGCGCGGGCCTCGACGGCAAACCGGGCCGCCGTCTCGCAATTGGCCATCAGATCGCTGGAGGCGTTGACCTGGAGGCAGGCCGCCTTGAAACTCCTCACGCCCCGCCCGCCAGCATGGGGTCAAGCTTGCCGGCCCGATCCAGGTCATACAGATCGTCGCAGCCGCCCACATGGGTTCCATCGATGAAGATCTGCGGCACCGAGCGCCGGCCGCCGGCCCGGTTGGTCATATACTGACGCAACCCGTCATCGGAGGAGACGTTGATCTCGGTATAGGCGGCGCCCTTCCTGTCGAACAGCTTCTTGGCCCGGACGCAATAGGGACAGACGTCGGTGGTGTAGATTTCGATCTCGGCCATGAAGAAGGGCTCCGGTGTTGAACTCTGCCATATATAACGCCCCGGGGTGTTTTGACCAGACCCCTACTCGATCCGGATGGCGCGGCCCAGGGTCAACACGTCCACCTTGGCGGCGCCGGCCTTCAGCAGGACCTTGGCGCACTCCTCCACCGTTGCGCCGCTGGTCATCATGTCGTCGATCAGCACCACCCGCTTGCCCGCCAGGGCCGCCCGACGCCGCCCGGCCACCTGGAACGCGCCGGCCACATTGGCTTGGCGGCCAGAGCGGTTCAGGTGGCCCTGCGGCGGAGTGCGGCGGGACCGGATCAGCAGATCGGGCACAGCAACCGCCCCGCCATGACCGGCCAACGCCATGGCCAGCAGGGCGGCCTGATTATAGCGCCGCGCCAACAGACGCCAGCGATGCAGCGGGACCGGAACCAAAAGATCGGCCTCGGCCAGCACCTCCGCCCCGGCACGGGCCATCCAGCGGGCGAAGGCGGGCACCCCCTCCAGCCGATCGCCGTGCTTGAACCGCAGGATCAGTGCGCGCGAGGCGTCGTCATAGCGAAACACCGCCCGCGCCCGGCCAAAGCGAGGCGGCTGGCGCAGGCACTCGCCGCACTGGGATTCGGGGCCGGGATCGAACTCGAACGGCAGGCCGCAGACACGGCAGAACGGCGGCGCCAGGAACACGACCTCGGACCAGCACCCCGGACACAAGGTGCCGGGCTCGCTCACCTGGTCATTGCAACACAGGCAAAGCGGCGGCAACAGCGCGTCGATCACAAACCTTCCGACCCATCTCAGCATTACTCGATCCAATAAGTAGAACAGAATCACGTTGCCGATTATAATCACACGCAAAAACACCACATGCATGATCAATCATGCGAAGGGTTCCGCTTTCCCGGCCCCCCTGACTCATGCCATATACGGTTGGATGAAGATCTTTAATCGTTCCCTGGTGCGTCGGCACCGCGACCGCGCCGCCGAGGGCTTCGCCGCCCATGACTTCCTGGTGCGCGAAGTGGCCGAACGGCTGGCCGACCGCCTGGACGACGTGACCCGGCGCTTTCCCGTGGCGCTGGATCTGGGCTGCCATACCGGCGAGATGACCGACACGCTTCGCGGGCGCGGCGGCATCCAGGCCCTGGTGCAATGCGACCTGTCGCCCCGCATGGCGGCGCGGGCCGCCGCCAACGGCAATCCCACCCTGGCGGTGGACGAGGAATGGCTGCCCTTCGCGCCGGCCAGCTTTGATCTGGTCATCTCCAACCTGTCGCTGCACTGGGTCAACGACCTGCCCGGCACGCTGTTGCAGATCCGCCGCATCCTCAAGCCCGACGGCCTGTTCCTGGCCGCCATCCTGGGCGCCGGCACCCTGCCCGAGCTGCGTCAGTCGCTGATGGAAGCCGAACTGGCCGAGGAAGGCGGCGTCAGCCCCCGCGTCTCACCATTCGCCGACGTCAAGGATCTGGGAGCGCTGCTGCAACGGGCCGGATTTGCCCTGCCGGTGGTCGATGCCGACACCGTCGCCGTCACCTATGCCGATCCCATGCGGCTGCTGGCCGATCTGCGCGGCATGGGCGAAACCAACGCGGTGGCCGAACAGCGCAAGGGCCTGACCCGGCGCGCCACCCTGCTGCACGCCATCAACGCCTATCAGACCCGATTCGCCGGCCCCGATGGGCGGCTGCCCGCCACCTTTCAGGTCATGACCCTGACCGGCTGGGCGCCGCACCCCGACCAGCCCAAGCCGCCCCCTCCCCGCCATCTTCAAGGCGGCGGTCCGATCAATGGCTGGAATGGCGGCGGCTCCTGCCCCGCCGACAAGTCCTGATGCGGTTCGACTCCCCGCTGGTCCGGGCCACCCTGATCCGCCGTTACAAACGTTTCCTGGCCGATGTCGTCCTCGATTCCGGCGAGGAGATCACGGTTCACCTCGCCAATTCCGGGGCCATGCTGGGGACCGCCACGCCCGGCATGGAGGTATGGCTGTCGCCGGCCTCCAACCCCGACCGCAAGCTGAAATGGAACTGGGAACTGGTTTCGGTGGACGGCCATCTGGTCGGAGTCAATACCGCCCACCCCAACCGCATCGTGGCGCAAGCGGTCGCCGACGGCCTGATCCCCGAACTGACCGGCTATGACAGCATCCGGCGCGAGGTCAAATACGGCCGCAATTCGCGTATCGACCTGTTGCTGGAAAGCCCCCGACGCCCCAAATGCTGGGTGGAGGTCAAGAATGTCCACCTGAAGCGCGGCGAGTGGGCGGAATTCCCCGACGCGGTCACTGTTCGCGGCACCAAGCATCTGGCGGAGTTGCGCGACATGGTCGCGGTGGGGGACCGGGCGGTGATGGTTTATCTGGTGCAGCGTGCCGACTGCGCCGGATTCAGGACGGCGGCGGATATCGACCCGACCTACGCCAACGCCCTGATCGAGGCGATGCGCGACGGCGTCGAAGCGATCTGCTATATCTGCCGTCTGTCGCTGGATGGCATCGTCATCGGCGGAGCTTTGCCCATCAGCGTTGATCGTCAACGCGACTAGACGGATAAAAGGATTCGATGGAACGGGAAGATAGGGAATCGTCGCGAATTCGCCTGCATGGCCCTGCGGATTTCATCGGCATGCGCAATGCCGGCCGACTGGCGGCCGAGGCTCTCGACTTCATCGGCCCCCATGTGGCGCCGGGCGTGACCACCGCCGAGATCGACCGCCTCTGCGCCGATTTCATCAGCGCGCGGGGCGCCGTTAACGCGCCCATGAATTATCGCGGCTACCCGAAATCGATCTGCACCTCGGTCAACCATGTGGTCTGCCACGGCATCCCCAGCGATAAAAAGCTGGAGGACGGCGACATCGTCAATATCGATGTCACCCCGATCCTGGACGGCTGGCACGGCGATTCCAGCCGGATGTACTATGTCGGCAAGGTCGGCGTGAAGGCGAGGAAGCTGGTCGAGGTCACCTACGAGGCCCTGATGCGTTCCATCGAGATCGTCAGGCCGGGCGCGACGCTGGGCGATATCGGGCACGTCATCCAGACCACCGTCGAACAGAACCGCTTTTCGGTGGTCCGCGATTTCTGCGGCCACGGCCTGGGCCGTATCTTTCACGAGCCGCCCAACGTCATGCATTTCGGCCGCCCCGGCGAAGGCGTGGTGCTGGAGGAAGGGATGTTCTTCACCATCGAGCCGATGATCAATTCCGGCCGACCCGACACCAAGATCCTGTCCGATGGCTGGACGGCGGTGACCAAGGACAAATCGCTGTCGGCCCAGTTCGAACACTCCATCGGAGTGACCGCCACCGGCTGCGAGATTTTCACCCTGTCCCCCGCCGGCTTCCACTGTCCTCCATACGATTAGTATGCGCCAATGTGATGTTGTTCATAGAAGGCTGACCGCCATCCTCGCTATGATGGGCACCAGTAGCTAGCCTGACCCAGGCAATTTGGGCTATATAAGACGTATCGAAGGGTCACTTCCCGACTGAAAGGAGCCGGTCATGGGAGCAACAGTCGACGCCATGACCGACACGGCCACCGCCGTCTTTCGGATCAACAGCACCCTTCAGGGGCCTGTGGTGGATATTCTCGGCCAGTTTCTGCCAGAATTGAACGCCTTGCCGCGTGGTCAGGCCTATGACCGCACCCTGGACGATCTGAGCCTGCTATCCCGCTGCTTCCAGATTTTCCGCCAGGAGCGGCCGCGTTTTCGCAACGTGCTGGTGGACGAGCGCCGACGCCCGGTGACCGACGACAATGTCCCGCTTTCCTGCGGCCGCACCTTGGCCGAAATCGTCGCCATGGTCGTCCGCACCGCCGCCAAACGCTATTTCCGCCGCGCCCTGGCCCCCTCGCGCGGCGAGCCGGTGGCGCGGGTCGAAACCCCAGCCGCCGCCCCAAGCCGCAATGCCGCCGACGAGTTGTACGACGCCATCAAGGCCTATCTGCTGCACGAGTGGCAGGTTCCGCTGGTTCCCACCTATGCCGGGATGGAGCCGGCCCTGGTCCGCCAAGTGGGCGCCAAGCTGCTGGATGCGCGCGAGCCCGAGGCCCTGGCCCGGCTGATCGCCGACCCCGACGCCCCCACCCGTCCCGACATGCCAAAGCGGATGGATGTCGCCATGCGGCCAGAACAATCCATCAGCACCAACGGCCTGCTGTCGTCGTCTCCGATGCCGTCGGCCAAGGCGCCATGCCGGCCGGCCCACCCCCGCACGGCAGCGCTGGACGACGTCCTGACCCCCGACCGGCAACGCCTGCGCGCCGAGGCCTTTACCCAGGTCCTGCTTGACCCCGAGGTCCGCGCCTCGCTGCCCAATGCCGACCAGATCGTCAAGATCGGCGACGTGCTGCGCGGCGTCGGGGGGCAACCGACCATCACCCTGGTCGAAGGGCTGGGCCTGCGCAAGGACCAGTTGGCGGTCATGCTGATGGTCGCTCAGGACAGTATCGGCAGCACCGTGTTCGGGCGATTGTTCGGCCCCCGCGCCGACCCGGAACTGGTGTCGCGCATCGTCGATCGGGCGCGGATCAGGGGCCTGGGACCGGACTCCGACGTCCTCGACTGCGCCATCTTCATGCGCGGCGTGTTCGCCCGGTTCGGCCATCGCTCGCGCCGGGATTAACTCCACCAAGCCGAATATGACTTAGGAAGGCTTGGGTTTTCCAAGCTTTCGCCGTACCCTTCTCCCTTGTCGAGACTCATACGGACCCGCTGATGCCGCGTTCGCCCACCGAGTCCCACGCGCAGATCATTCGCCAGATCAATCTGACCCTTGAAGGTCCGGTGGCCGAGGTCATGGCGCAGTTGGTCCCCGAGCTGAAAAAGCTGCCACGGCGCGGCGTTCTGGAGCATGTCTTCGACGACCCAGAACTGCTCGACCGCTGCTTCAAGGCCTTCCGCGCCAATGTGGAGAAATTCCGCGCCTTGCTGGTGGATCAGCATAATGTCCCGGTCGAGCAGGCCGACGCCCTGCTGGCCTGCGGCCGCAGCCTGGACGACGTGGTGGCCATGGTGGTCCGCACCCATGCCAAACGCCACTTCCGCAAGCGCCTCGACGGCGACTCCCGCGCGCTCAAACCCGGCCGCAAGCCGCCCAAGGTCAAACCCGAAGGCGGCGGACTGATGGAGCGCCTGGTCCGGCTGTTCGCCGCCAATCAGGCGACGCCGACGCCACAGCGCAGCCGGAGCGAGGTGCTCTACGACGCCATCAAGGAACATCTGCTGCATGACTGGCAGGTGCCGCTGGTCCAGGAATACTCCACCTTATCACCGCAGCTGGTCCGGCGTCTGGGCAAGCGCATCCTCGACTACAAAGTTCCCGAGGACATCCGCCGCCTGAAGGAGAACCCCAACGAGCTTCCGGTTCCTTCGACCCGGCCCGACGCCATCCCGACATTCCTGCTGTCGGCCAAGGGGCGCGCCGAGGCGGCCAAGGCCGCCGAAAAGGGCAAGCCCATCGGCCTTGCGCCCAGTGGTGGCGCTTCGGGCGACCCGGTCCACATGGTCAAACCGGTCGAGAACGCCAAGCCGGAGGGCACCACCGACAGGCGCGCCCGCCTGTCTGAAATCCTGACCCCCGATCAAAAGCGACTGCGCGCCGCCGCCTTCACCATGATCCTGCTGGACCCCGTCGTGCGGGCGTTGCTGCCCAATTCGGAACAGACCGTCCGCATCACCAGCCTGTTGACCGAGATGGGAGGGCTGCCGGCCAAGATGTTGGTCGGCGAACTGGGACTGCGGGCGGATCAGCTGGCGGTGACGGCCCTCACTCTTCACGCACAGTTAGGCGAGGAGATGTTCCGCCGCTCGTTCGGAGTGCCGGGCAATCTGGATTACGTCACCAAATTCGTCGAACGCGCCAAGGCCGCCGGCATCAACCAGGAAACGCCGCTGCCCGAAATCGTCGACTTCCTCTCCAAGATGTTCGCCGGCATGAAAAAACAACTGCCTGCGGCACCTCGGGCGGCTGTAACCTGACTTTGCCCTTCCGCATCACCACTTAGGAGAAAACCCCATGGCGCATTTTCTCACCAAGGCGCTGGCCAGCGCGGTTGCCACCGGGATGATCGGCGTCATGGCGGCTTCAGCGCAGGCCGCCGAGCCGGACTGGTCCAAGGTGCCGGTCAAATCGGTCAAACTATTTTATCCCGGCCAGTCGAGTTCGCAATGGCTGCGCTCGACCGAGCACAAGCAGGGCAACAAGCAGGTTCCGGCCGGCCGCGCCTGCGTGTCCTGCCACGAGAATGACGAAACCGATATCGGCAACGTCGTCGTCAAGGGCGGCCGTCTGGAGCCGAATCCGATCCCCGGCAAGCAGGGCACGATCGATCTGGCGGTTCAGGCCGCCTACGATTCCAAGAATGCCTATCTCCGCTTCCAGTGGAAGACCAGGAACCCCCATCCGGGCGACGCCCACCCCTATCTGCGTTTCAACGGCAAGGAATGGAAGTCGTATGGCGGGCCACGCCTCGACGGCGATGTGCGCGAGGCCAAACAGCCGGCGCTCTACGAAGACCGCCTCGCTCTGATGATCGACGACGGCAAGGTCGAGAATTTCGCCGTCCATGGCTGCTGGGTGACCTGCCATGACGGCCTGCGCGACATGCCGAAGGCGGCCAAACCCGAAGACGTAGCGGCCAATCCGCTGCTCGGTCAGACGCTGAAGAAATCGGAGGTCCGCAAGTTCCTGCCCCCCACCCGCACCGGCGAAAGCTGGGACTCGACCCGCTCGCCGGACGAAATCGCCAAGCTGAAAGCCGCCGGAGGTTTCCTCGACCTGATGCAGTGGCGGGCGCATCGCTCCAATCCGGTCGGCATGGCCGATGACGGCTATGTGCTGGAATACCGCCTGAGCGACGACGGCAAGGATGTGTTCGCGTCCAACAAGGACAAGAAAACCCACCAGCCGAAATACATGTATGACGCCAAGAAAGTCGGGGTGAAAGCCATCCGTACCGAGGACCTCCACCAACCCGGCAAGCCACAGCATCTGATCCTGGAAACCAACGGGGTCGCCTTCGACCCCATGGCCGGATGGAAGGACGGCGACATGATCCCCGAATACGTGGTCAGCCGCGCCCAGGCGGCGGGATCGGCCGCCGACAACGCCGACGTCAAGGGCGTCTGGAAGGACGGCATGTGGACCGTGGTCTGGGTCCGCCCGCTCAACCTCGCCAACCCCGACGACAAGGCCTTCAGGGAAGGCGGCGTCTACAATGTCGGCATGGCCGTCCACGACGATAACATCACGACGCGGGGCCACCACGTCTCGTTCCCGGTCTCCCTGGGCTTTGGCGCCAAGGCCGATATCCAGGCGGTCAAGGTCGAGTAATCCACGGCGAACAACGCGCGGTCCGGGACGGCGTCCCGTGATCGCGCGTCAGTACAAGTGCTGGCCGCCGGTGACGAAGACCTCGGTGCCGGTGACATAGGCGAAATCGTCGCCGCACAGGCGGAACACGGTTCCGGCCACATCGCCGGTGGTTCCCATGCGCTCCAGCGGAATACGCGGTACCAGCGCCTCGTATTCCGCCGAGATCATTTCCGTACGGATTTCTCCGGGGGCCACGGCGTTGACCCTGACCCCCAATTGGGCCATCTCGGCCGCCATCTCGCGCGTCAACCCTGACAGCGCCGCCTTGGAGGTCGAATAGGCCGAGCCGGCGAAGGGATGGACGTAGTGGCCGGCAATAGAGGTGATGTTGACGATGGCGCCCTTGCCGCGATGCAAGGCGGTGGCAAAGCCGCGCGCCAGCCGCAGCGGCGCGAAGAAGTTCAGCTCGAACACATCCTTCCACCGGTCGATGGAGCCGTTCAACACCCCCAGCCGCTCGCGATAGGGCGTCTTGGGGCTGACTCCGGCGTTATTGACCAGGGCGTGCAGCGGCGCGTCGCCGAGGAAGGCGTTGGCCTGGGCGACGAAAGCCTCGGCGCTGACCGGATCGGCCAGATCGGCCACGATGTGGCAAGCCCAGTTGCGGTCGATCATGCATTCCTTGGGCACGTCGGCGCGGGCGCAGGTGATGACCCGCCAGCCCTCGGCCAGAAAGCGGCGGGCGATGGCGTGGCCGATGCCCCGGCTGGCGCCGGTGACCACGACGCTGCGCACATCGCCGCTCATGGCCGGCTTCCGAGATGGTCGAGGGGCGGCAGGCGCAAGCTCGCCGCGCCGGGGGGCTCGGCCAGGATCGGCAGCCGCGCCGTCAGCGGCTCCAGCACCGCCGCCGCCTTCAGCAAGGCGGCCAGTTGACGCCGCTCGGTGACCGAACCGCCGGCCATGGCCTCGGCCAGCACCTCCCAGATCTTGCGGGGACGCGGATAGTCCACCAGCCGCACCGGCTCGTCGGGCTTCATGCCGGCGACCTCGCGCACCGCCGCCACCGCCTCGTGCCAGCCGCCCAGCCGGTCCACCAACCCCAGCGCCTTGGCGTCGGCGCCGGTCCAGATGCGGCCGCGCGCCAGTTGATCCATCTTGTCGGCGGCGATGCCGCGTCCGTCCGAGGCCTTGCCGGAAAAATCGGCGTAGATATGGTCAAGCAGCGCGTCGATGCGGCCCTGAGCCTGGGGCGAGAACGGGCGGTTGGCGCTCCACATGGCGGCGTTGTCGCCACGATGCATCTCGTCCCAGCTGACTCCCAGCTTCTTCCAGAACTCGTCGAGCACCATCTTGCCGGTGAAGACCCCGATGGAGCCGGTGATGGTGCCGGGCTGGGCGATGATGCGATCCGCCGCCATGGCGACGAAATAGCCGCCCGAGGCCGCCACATTGCCCATGGAGACCACCACCGGCTTGCCGGCCTCGCGGGCGCGCTTGACCTCGTGCCAGACGGTGTCAGAGGCGGTGTAGGAACCGCCGGGGCTGTCGACCCGGAACAAGATCGCCTTGACGCCGTCATCATCGACCGCGTCGCGCAACGCCTCGGCGATGGTCTGGGCGCCGAAATCGGGCTCGGAGTCAAAGCCGTGATGGGACTCGCCGCGATGAATGGCGCCGCTGCCGATGATTAGCGCCACCTTGGCCCCCTTGGGATCAGCCAGATGGGCGGCGTAGTCGGCGATATCCATCTCCTCGGATGCGGCGTCCTTGTCCTTGCCGGTCCCGGCGATGGCCACCCAGGCGGCGTCGCGGTAGCCAATCTGGTCCACCAATCCGGCGGCCTTGGCCTCCGACGCCAGATACGGCCCCTTGCCCAGCAATCCCCGCACCGCGTCGGGAGCCAGCTTGCGGCCGTGAGCGATGCCGTCGGCCAGTTGGTCGCTGAAAGAATCCATCAAACGCCCCAGATTCTCGCGATGGGGAGCGGTGAAGCCGGTCTCGGTGAACATATCGATGGCCGACTTGTACTCGTGCCGGCCGGAGAACTGCGCCTTGATCCCCAGCAGATCGAGAGTGCCCTTGATGAACGGGCTTTCCGCCATCATGCCGGTCAGGCCGATATCGCCCGAGGGCTGAAGCCAGATCTGCCCAAAGGCGGAGGCGAGATAGTAGTCAAGGGTGCCGCTGCCCCCCTCTCCCATGGTCTCGGCGAACAGCAGGGTCGGCTTGCCCGACTGGCGGAAGCGCCCGACCGCGTCGCGGACCTCCTGGACATCGCCCAGCCCCAGCGAGGCGTGGCCCATGGTGGCGAACAGCCCGACCACCCGCTTATCGGCGGCGGCATGATCGATGGCCTCGATCACCTGACGCAGGGCATAGGACTTCTCGCCCGACAGCGCCGCCAGCGGATTGCCGTCGGGCATTTCCTGGAACCTGGCGTCAAGGTCGAGGGTCAGCACCGCCCGCTTGGGCAGATCGTGCTCGGTCCGGGGCGACAGATGCGCCGCCAGCCAGAATCCCAGCCCGACCAGCGCAAGGGACAGCAGGCCGGTACCGGCCAGCAGCAACACCACGATTCGACCGAGACGGCGCATATGGATGGACCCTTTCTAAAGCTCTCCCCTTCGATGTAGCCCCCCTCGGGACAAAAGAAAAGGGCGACCGTCCAAGACGGCCGCCCAAGGCGATATCAACCAGAGGAAGATGAGGGAAGAGGGGGGGGGGGGAACCCTCAGCTCTGGTTGACGGTGGGTAATCCGGCGTCACGCCAAGCGTTGAGCCCACCCTTGAGATGGATGGCCCAGCCCTGGCCCGAGGCGATCAGCTTGCGGGCGATGGCGGCGGAGCGCACGCCGCCCAGGCAGGAAATGATCACCTTCTTGCCGGGGACGCTCGGCCAGGTTTCGACCTCGAAATCGCTCATGGGCGACAGGAGGGAGCCTTCGATATGGTCCTCGGCGAATTCTTCTTCCTCACGGACATCGACCAGCACGGCCTCGCCCGAGTCCAGCAGGGCCTTGACGGTTTCCGGTTCCAGCTCGATCAGACCGATTTCGGAAGCGCTCATGGGAAAGATCCTCGTCCGGCAGTGAATTCATCGTGGTGATACTGTGATACCGCACCGCGACAAATAATTCAACACCAAATTTCGGAGGCGTATAATTTTATGTGGTTAATTAACATTATGCGTGTGTATTATTGCTGCCGAGGGCATCGCATTGACGGCGGCGGCCCGGCTCACTAATCTCCGCCACCATGCGCCTGATCGCCAGCCTCGCCCTTGCCCTGCTGACCTGCCTCGCCGGCCCCGCCTCCGCCCAGGAGTATGGGCGGCCGCAGGCCATGGTGGCGTTGCAACCGCTGCCCGAGACCGAAACCCCGGATATCGAGGCGCTGCTGAAGACCCATTGGAGGGCCTATTACAATGCCGGCGGCCCGTTCGGCTTCTTCCGCGACCAGGTCCGCGCCGGCCGGATCGACCTGAACGAGGACGGCCGCGCCGAGCTGTTCGTGCTGATCGACTCGCCCGCATGGCTGTCCGACAAGGGGCAGCCCCTGCTCGTCGCCCAATGGACCGCCAAGGGCTGGACCCCCATCGGCTGGGGATTCGCCGATTCCGACAGCGTCTTCGTCACCTCCGGTAGGGTCGAGGGCTGGGCCACCCTCGAAACTCAATCGCAATGGCTGCGCTGGAACGGCGCCGGCTATCAGGCGCTGGAAAAGCCCACCCGCCGGGCGCCGTAGCGGATTATCTTGTAATCTTTCCCCGTTTGGCCCATGGTGCCGCCATCTTTCTTCCTACCAAGGGAATCCGCGCGGCGGATTCCGGTGCCGCCCCGGTGACATCGCTGGTCGAACGATCAAAACCTCGCATGAGCTTATGCGAGGCGAAACTTACTATTGGAGATCTTTATGTCGACTGGCACCGTGAAGTGGTTCAACAGCACCAAGGGCTTCGGCTTCATTCAGCCCGAGGATGGCTCCGCCGACGTTTTCGTTCACATCTCGGCCGTTGAGCGCGCCGGCATGGGCAACCTGAACGAAGGCCAGAAGCTGTCCTTCGAGACCGAGCGCGATCCGCGCAAGGGCAAGACCTCGGCGGTGAACCTGAAGGCCCTCTAGGCCCTCAGGCTCCGGCCAAACGATAAACCCCGCCGGTTTCCGGCGGGGTTTTTTGTTGGTCGAAAGCGGTGAAAACCGAAAGACGACCCTACTTCTTGCGGAAGCGATCCAGCGTCACCACCTTGCCGTCGCCCTCGACCTCGGGCTTGGCGTCGGGGGAGGCCGGCGGAAGGGCGGCGGCCGCATCCTCGAACCCCTCGTCGACCTCATCCTCGTCATCGCCGGGGATCGCCTGGAACTGCAAGCCGAATTTGGCTGACGGATCGGCAAAGCCGGACACCGCCGCGAACGGGATCACCAGCCGTTCCGACTTGCCGGAAAAGGACAGCGTCACCGAAAACAGATCCTGGCCGACCTCCAGGTCCCAGTACTGATGCTGAAGGACAATGGTCATCTCGTCGGGATGACGGGCCAGCACATGCTTGGGCAAGGCCACCCCCGGATAATGGGTGCGGAAGGTGACATAGAAGTGGTGATCGCCGGGAAGCCCCTGCTCGGCGGCAAAGGCCAGCGCATCGCGCACCACACCCCGGAGCGCATCTTCCACCATCTTGTCGTAGCGTAATTCCTCGACCGGCATAGGCCCCGGCATCCCTTCGTAAAATTTAAGTGGGGGGGGCTTCTGTTGCCCGGTGCCCCCCCCTATACCGCGCTTACGGGCAACTAAGCCGCAGCGGCAAGTTCAACGTTGTCGTTGGCACTTGTTAGGATTGACCCGATAACGGTGGTATCATGCCGAACGCAAACCACACCTTTACTGCGCACGTCGATCCTGTTTCGCCCCCAGTGATCCCGGCCGCGTCCTGGCCGGGAAGGAATCTGGTGGAGGCGCCGGGTACCGCCCCCGGGTCCGTAACGTCTATTCCGCGTGGCGTTTAGCGTCATAGTCGGTTGCCCGACCCCCTCAATATAGAGCGCCTCGCCACGAAGCGCCAGTGGGACGATTCGAATACCTTCGGGGCCTGGGCTTGGACTATTATGCTTGGCCGAATCGAGGCCTCCAGCGGAAGGTATCCGATAACTTTGATGGCTTTCCCAAGGTCGCTGAAATCCATAATCACCCTGACGACGCTGGCCATCTTCATGGGAGGCCTGTGGTCGCTGTCGTATTTCGCCAGCCGAATGCTGCGCGAGGATATGGAAAGACTGCTCGGCGAACAGCAGTTCTCCACGGCCTCCATCGTCGCCGATCAGATCAATTACCACCTGGAAAGCCGCCTCAAAGCCCTGGACGTCGCGGCAACGCAGTCATCACGGGCCATGCAGGACGGCCCGGCGGGCATGCAGGACTTCATCGAGCAACGGATGACGCTGCAAGGCCTGTTCAATGGCGGACTCATCGTCTTGGACGCGGGCGGAACGGCAATCGCCGAGGTCCCGCTGGCCACGGGGCGGCGCGGCGCCAACTTCCTGAATATCGAGGAGGTGGCGATCACGCTGCGGGAAGGCAAGGGCACCGTCACGCGGGCGATCATGAGCAAGACGCTCAACAGCCCGGCCTTTGGCATCCAGGTGCCCATCCACGATTCTCGGGGCAAGGTGATCGGCGCCTTGGCGGGCATCACCAATCTGGGCCAGCCGAACTTCCTGGGGCAGATCGCCAATACCCCCTACGGCAAGACCGGCGGCTATCTGCTGATCGCGCCGCAACACCGGCTGGTCGTCACCGCCACCGACAAGAGGCGCGTCATGGAGACGCTTCCCGCCGCCGGCGTCAATCCGACCATCGACAGGCTCCTCGCGGGCCATGAAGGCTCGGCCGTGATGATCAATCCAATCGGCCAGGAGGTTCTGGTGTCCGACAAGGCCATTCCCGTGGCGGAATGGATTCTGGCGGCCACGCTGCCAACGGAAGACGCCTTCGCGCCGATCCGCGAGATGCAACGACGCATGTTGCTTGCCACGCTGCTTCTGACGCTGCTGGCGGGGGGACTGACCTGGTGGGTCTTGCAACGGCAGCTGTCACCCATGTCGGACACGGTGGAGGCGCTGGTGACCATGTCCGAGACGAACCAGCCGCTGCGCCCCCTGCCCATCTCCCGACAAGACGAAATCGGCCGGCTGATCGGGGGCTTCAATCACCTGCTGGAAACCCTCGATCAACGGGGCGCCGCCCTGAAGGACAAGAACGAGGCACTGGAACGCTCCAATGCCGAGCTTGAATCCTTCGCCTATGTGGCCTCCCACGATCTGCGCGAACCGCTCCGCAACGTCACGGCGTTCTCGACCATGCTGGCGCGGCGGCTGGAAGGGCGGCTGGACAATGACGAACAGGATCTGTTGACGATCATCACCGACGCCGCCAGCCGTATGGACGCCCTGGTCCGCGACCTGCTGGAGGTGTCCCGGGTCGGTCAGGGTGAGCGGACCATACAGCCGGTCGCCCTGGGCGAGGCGCTTCACTCCGCGCTCGAAAGCCTGCGGCTGCAAATCGAGACGGCGGGAGCGACGGTGGAGGCGCCGCCGGACCTGCCCGTGGTGATGGGCGACGCGGAAGAGCTTTACCGCGTTTTCCTCAACGCCATCGGCAACGCCCTGAAATACCGTCATGCCGCCCCACCCGTGATCCGGGTCGGCTGCGCCCCCGACGGACCGGCGGCGTGGCGGTTCCAGATTCACGACAACGGCATTGGCATCGAGACCGGCCATGGCTATGAAGAACGGATCTTCGGGCTGTTCCAGCGCCTGCATCAGCGAGATGAATATGGCGGCGGCACCGGCATCGGGCTGCCCATCTGCCGCAAGATCATCATCCGCCACGGCGGTCAGGTCTGGGTCGAGTCCGAAGGACTGGGCAAGGGCATGAGTTTCATCTTCACCCTGCCCATGAATGATTCCGGGCTTGAGCTGAGGTCGGCCGAAGGTCAGAGTACGGCGTTTTCCTAAGAGCGACGAAACGGAGCCCCTTCCTCGTGATCCAGTACCAGGAACTGCTTGAACGCATCCGTCGCGACGGCGTCTTCAAGGCCGACCGTACCGGCACCGGCACCACCAGCGTGTTCGGCCATCAGATGCGGTTCGACCTGTCGCGGAGCTTCCCGCTGGTGACCACCAAAAAGCTGCATACCCGGTCGATCTTCGTCGAGTTGCTGTGGTTCCTGCGCGGCGAGACCAATATCGCCTGGCTGAAGGACAACAAGGTCTCCATCTGGGACGAATGGGCCGATGCCGATGGCGAGCTGGGACCGGTCTATGGCAAGCAGTGGCGGTCCTGGGCCTGCCCCGACGGCCGCGTCATCGACCAGATTTCCCAGCTGGTGGAGATGATCCGGACCAATCCCGATTCCCGGCGGCTGATCGTTTCGGCGTGGAACCCGGCGGATGTGGACAAGATGGCCCTGCCGCCCTGTCACTGCCTGTTCCAGTTCTATGTGGCCGAGGGGCGGTTGTCCTGCCAGCTGTACCAGCGTTCGGCCGACGCCTTCCTGGGAGTGCCGTTCAACATCGCCTCCTATGCCCTGCTGACCCATATGATCGCCCAGGTGACCGGCTTGCAGCCGGGTGACTTCGTCCATACCTTCGGCGACGCCCATCTGTATTCCAACCACATGAAGCAGGCGGCGTTGCAGCTGTCGCGGCCGCCGCTGGCGCTGCCGACCCTAAGGCTGAATCCCGAGGTCAAGGACCTGTTCGCCTTCACCATGGATGATATCGTGGTCGAGAATTACCAGTCCCACCCCCATATCGCCGCCCCGGTGGCCATATGAGCGGGGTCGCCCTGATCGTCGCCGTCGCCGCCAATGGGGTGATCGGCAAGGACAACGCGCTGCCCTGGCACATTCCCGAGGACCTGAAATGGTTCAAGCGCAACACGCTGGGCAAGCCGGTGATCATGGGGCGCAAGACCTGGGACTCCATCGGACGGCCGCTGCCGGGGCGGCCCAATATCGTGGTGACCCACCAGACCGACTGGTCGGTCGAGGGGGTGCAGGCCGCCCACTCCCTGGCCGAGGCGCTGGAGTTGGCCGGGCATTTGGCCCCCGAGGCGTCGGAGCTGATGGTGATCGGCGGCAGCACCCTGTTTGCCGAGGCCTTGCCGGCCTGCCGCCGGATCTACCTGACCGAGATCAAGCGGGCCTATGACGGTGATACTTACTTTGCCGCTTTTGACCGGGCCGATTGGCACGAGGCAAGCCGCGAACGCAATGATGGCGACCCCGCCTTTGATTTCGTGGTGCTGGAACGGACCTGACCGCTGGCCGACAGTCACGGAAACATCATTGTTTTCCCGGCTCGACAGCGTTGGATGGGGGGAGTAAGAGAGGCCGCGTCCTTGAATTCCCTCCGGCCAAGGTGACGGCATGCGGTGGAGCCTTCCCACAGTCGCGGTAGCGCCCGATCTGAAGCCAAATCTTTGGGATCTGGCGCTGGTCCCGGTGATCTTCGCCGTATTCGCGTTGCTGGCCTTCGGTGCCGCCCAGATGACGACGCCCTACGACGTGGGCGAGAAGCTGGCCCTGTCGCTGGACCCGGCCAACCTGCCCTACTACCTGCTGCGCAGCGCGTTGCGCATGGCGGCGGCGCTGCTGGCGTCGCTGGTGTTCACCCTGGTCTTCGCCGTCCTGGCCGCCAAGGTGCCAGCGCTGGAAAAGGTGCTGATCCCCATCCTCGACATCTTGCAATCGATTCCCATCCTGGGCTTCCTGTCGATCACCGTCGCCGGCTTCATCGCCCTGTTTCCCGGCAATCTGCTGGGGGTGGAATGCGCCGCCATCTTCGCCATCTTCACCTCGCAGGCCTGGAACATGGCCTTCAGCCTGTATTCATCGCTAAAGACGGTGCCCAACGACCTGATCGAGGCCTCGAACGTGTTCCACCTGTCGGCATGGCAGCGGTTCTGGCGGCTGGAACTGCCATGGGGAATGCCGGGGCTGGTGTGGAATATGATGATCTCGGTCTCGGGCGGTTGGTTCTTCGTGGTGGCGTCCGAAGCCATTTCAGTGGCGGGGCAGACCATCATGCTGCCGGGAGTGGGCAGTTATATCGCGCTGGCCATCGCCGCCGAGGATCTTGCCGCCATCGGTTGGGCGATCCTGGCGGTGCTGGGCGGCATCGTTATATACGACCAGTTGTTCTTTCGTCCGCTGGTCGCCTGGACCGCCAAGTTCAAGGTGGATACGGCGCTGGGCGAGCAGCAGCCGGAATCCTGGCTGCTGACCATGCTGCAACGCGGGCGGCTGTTCCGCGCCCTGGCCAAACTGCCGGCGGCGCTGTGGCACGGCTTTACCGGACTGCTGCGTCGACGTGACGACGCCGCCGTCTTCCACCGGCTTCCCGGTCGGGGCATCGTATTGCCGTCCTGGGCGGAAAAGGCCTGGGACATCGTTCTGATCGCCGCCGCCTTGGGGGGGCTGGCTCAGGTCGTCCTGTTCGTTCATGGCGAGGTCGGCTTCGCCGAAATCGGTCAGGTCCTGCTGTACGGGCTGGCCACCAGCGCCAGGGTGGTGGTGCTGATCGCCCTGGCTTCGCTGATCTGGGTGCCCATCGGGTTCTGGATCGGCCAGCGGCCGGTCGTGGCGCAAAATGTCCAGTGGATCGCCCAATTCCTGGCCGCCTTCCCCGCCAATCTGATGTTTCCGGTGGCGGTGGTGCTGATCGTGCGCTTCGACCTCAACGTCGATGTCTGGACCAGCCCTCTGATGATCCTGGGGACGCAATGGTACATCTTGTTCAACGTGATCGGTGGAGCCTCGGCCATCCCGCAAGACATGAAGGACGCCGCCGGCAATCTGGGACTGACCGGCTGGATGCGGTGGCGGCGCTTCATCTTGCCGGCGATCTTCCCGTCCTACGTCACCGGGGCCTTCAATGCGGCGGGCGGATCGTGGAACGCCGCCATCGTCGCCGAACTAGTGAGTTGGGGCGACGTCAGGCTGGAAGCCTTCGGCCTGGGCACCTATATCGCCAAGGGGACGATCAACGGCGACTTTCCCCGGATCGCGCTGGGCATCGCCGTCATGTGCCTGTTCGTGATGGCCTTCAACCGCTTCCTGTGGCGACCGCTTTATATGCTGGCGGCCGACCGGTTGCGGCTCGACTGATAGCGAAAGACACAAAGGGTGCGGATGCGCCCGCCCGGCGCTTGATGGACAACTAAGACGAGCCAATACTCCTCATTGGCTCGCCGCCATGAGGAAACCGTGATGGCCGAAACCTCCACCGCCCTGCTTGACCTTCGCGGCGTCCGCAAGAGCTTCAGAACCCCGGAACGCCACGAGCGCACCGTGCTGGAAGGCGTCGACTTCCGCTTGGAGGAGGGCGAAATCGTCGCCCTGCTGGGCAAGTCCGGCTCGGGCAAATCGACCTTGCTGCGGATCATGGCCGGCCTGATTCCAGCCAATGGCGGCGAGGTGCTGTATCGCGGCAAGGCCATGACCGGCCCGGCCAAGGGCATTTCCATGGTGTTCCAGTCCTTCGCCCTGTTTCCCTGGCTGACGGTGCAGGAGAACGTCGAACTGGGATTGGAGGCGGCCGGGGTATCCGTCGCCGAGCGCGAGGAACGCGCCAACGCGGTGATCGAGCTGATCGGCCTGGGCGGTTACGAAAGCGCCTATCCCAAGGAGCTGTCGGGCGGCATGCGTCAGCGGGTCGGCTTTGCCCGCGCCCTGGTGATGCGCCCGGACGTGCTGCTGTTGGACGAGCCGTTCTCGGCCCTGGACGTGCTGACCTCCGAGACGCTGCGCGAAGACCTGGTCGATCTGTGGGAAGAGCGCAAGATCCCCACCAAGGGCATCTTGCTGGTATCGCACAATATCGAGGAAGCGGTCTCCATCGCCGACCGGGTGCTGGTGTTCTCCAGCGATCCCGGCCGGGTGCGGGCCGAGATCCGGGTGGGGCTGCCCCGGCCGCGCGACACCGAATCCGCCGCCTTCCGCCAGATCGTCGACGAGGTCTATACCCTGATGACCGCCCATGTGCGCGGCGGCGGCGCGGGAATGGCCGAACAGCTGACCCTGGGCTATCGCTTGCCCGACACCACGCCGGGCAAGCTGGCCGGCCTGCTGGAGACCATCGCCGAGCCGCCGTTCAGCGGCCGCGCCGATCTGCCGCAGCTGGCCGAGGAAACCGAGCTGGACGACGACACGCTGTTCCATCTGTTCGAGGGATTGCGGGTGCTGGGGCTGGCGCGGATCGCCGCCGGCGATATCTTCCTGACCCCGGCGGGCAAGCTGTTCGTCGAGGCCGACGACGCCCAGCGCAAGGAGATGTTTGCCGAATCCCTGGTCAAGAACATCCCGCTGGCCGCCCATATCCGCCGGGTGCTGGACGAGCGCAAGGACCACCGCGCCCCGGAAAACCGCTTTCTGCAAGAGCTGGAGGACTACTTGACCGGGAGCGAGGCCGAAAGGGTGCTGGAGACCGCCATCACCTGGGGCCGCTACGCCGAAATCTTCGACTACGACTATAATTCCGGCGTGCTGATGCTGCCCGAGGACGTGGTCGAGGAGATGGAAGCCGACGAGGAAAAGACGGCGGAGGAGTAATCCTCCCCGGCCCCCATTGCATCCGCCCCGGATTTGTCCTAACACCGGCCGGTAATTCCCCAATCGGAAAGGGCGGTTTCATGGCGGACGGACATTCCACTCCCGTGCTCGGCATCATCGGCGGCAGCGGCGTTTACGATATCGACGGCCTGATCAACAAGGAATGGCGCCGGATCGAAAGCCCGTTCGGCGAGACCTCGGATGAATTCCTGTTCGGGGAATTGGATGGCCAAAAGCTGGTCTTCCTGCCGCGCCATGGCCGGGGCCACCGCATTCCTCCGTCGGAGCTGAACTTCCGCGCCAATATCGACGCACTGAAGCGGGCCGGCGTCACCGAAATTCTGTCCGTGTCGGCGGTGGGCTCGCTCAAGGAAGAACTGCCGCCCGGCACCTTCGTCATCGTCGATCAGTTCATCGACCGCACCTTCGCGCGGGAAAAAAGCTTCTTCTCCACCGGTCTGGTCGCCCATGTCGGCATGGCCCACCCGGTCTGCGGCCGCCTCGGTGATCTGGTGGAAGCGGCGGCCAGGGCGGCCGGAATCATCGCCGTGCGCGGCGGCACCTATCTGGTGATGGAAGGCCCCCAGTTCTCGACCCAGGCCGAAAGCAATCTGTACCGCCAGTGGGGCTGCGACGTCATCGGCATGACCAACATGCCCGAGGCCAAATTGGCCCGCGAAGCCGAAATGTGCTACGCCAGCGTCGCCATGGTCACCGATTACGACTGCTGGCACCCCGATCACGACGCCGTGACGGTCGAAGCCATCGTCAAGGTGCTGCTGGCCAACGCCGACCGCGCCCGCGCCCTGGTCAAGGCGGTGGCGCCCGGAGTCACCGGCCGTTCCGCCCCTTGCGCCAAAGGCTGCCACACCGCCCTCGACAATGCCGTCATCACCCATGGCGAGGTCCGCGACCCCGCCGTGGTGGGCAAGCTCGACGCCGTCGCCGGACGGGTGCTGAAAGGTTAGGACTCTTGCACGCCCTCGCTCATTGCTGCACCTTGAACCCGGAACGGGGAGAGTGAAGCAATGCGCGCGGCTTTCGCGGCGGGAGTGGGAGTGATCGCGGCGGCCGGGTCGGCCGCCGCGCAGGATGCGGCCGGTCTGGTTCGACCCGGCTGGTTCGATCCTCTATCGCTGGGCGTTGGCGCGCTGCTGGTGCTGGTGCCGGCGGTGGCGGCGCTGCTGGCGCTGCGCTGGCGCATGGCCGGATGGGAGCGGGACGCGCAGCGATCCGCCGCCGAGGCCGAGCGCCTGCTGGAAAGCCTTCAGGCCGCCCCCGACGGCTTCTTTTCCTGGATCGCCGACCGCGAGATCTGTTCCCGCCGGCTGGCGGTGCTGCTGGGGCTTTACGGCGGCACCGAATCCACCGTCATGGATGTACTGGAATCCTTCGACGCCGCCGATGCCGCCGATCTTGACGCCGCCATCCGCCGGCTGCGCCAGGAGGGGCAGGGCTTTGAACTGGAACTGGCCATGCGCGACGGCGGACGGCGGGTCCGCGCCGATGGCGTGCGCGCCTCCAATGCTGACGGCGTCGCCCTGGCCGACATGGTGTGGATGCGCGATGTCACCGAGGGCGCGGCGGTCGAGGACGAACTGGCCGAACGGATCGACGGTCTGGCGGCCGAGCGGGAACGGCTGGACGGCCTGCTGGGCGTCCTGCCGGTGCCGGTCTGGGTGCGCGACGACGATCTGTCGCTGGTCCATGTCAATCGCGCCTACGCCCGCGCCGTGGACGCCGCCTCGCCCCAGGCGGCGGTAGCGGGGCAGATCGAGCTGGCCTCCGATGGATCTGTGCGCGAGGCCCGCGCCCTGGCGGCGCGAGCGCGGGCGGCGGGGGAATCCCGCGCCGAGTCGTTCCATCTGGTGCTGGGAGGCCAGCGCCGCTTCACCGAGATTACCGAAGCGCCGTTCGAGACCGGCGACGGCGAGCTGCTCACCGCCGGTTTCGCCCTGGACCTGACCCGGATCGAGGAGTTGCAGACCGAGCTGTCGCGCCACGCCAGCGCCCATGCCGAGGTGCTGGAGCACCTCGCCACCGCCATCGCCATTTTCTCCACCGACACCCGCCTGACCTTCTTCAACACCGCCTTCACCCGGCTGTGGCGGCTGGAGAATGACTGGCTGGCGGCGCAGCCAACCTATGGCGCGGTCCTCGACGCCCTGCGCGAGCGCCGGCTGCTGCCCGAGGTCGCGGATTACCGCGCCTATAAGGAAGACGAGTTGAAGCGGTTTATCTCGCTGATCGACGCCGCCGAGACCCTGCTGCACCTGCCCGACGGCCGCACCCTGCGCCGCATGATCTCGGCCCACCCCTATGGCGGCCTGATCTTCACCTACGAGGACGTCACCGACACCCTGGCGCTGGAACGCTCGTTCAACACCGTGCTGGCGGTGCAGCGGGAAACCCTGGACCATCTGCACGAAGGCGTGGCGGTGTTCAACGGCGACGGCAGGCTACGCCTTTACAACCCGGCCTTCGCCCGCATCTGGGCGCTGTCCGAGGCCGATCTGGCGGGCGAGCCCCATCTGAGCGAACTGATCGAGGCCCATCGGCCGTTCTTTGACGGACGCCCAGACCGGGCCTCCGACTGGCAGCAGGTGCGCGAACGCCTGTTCGCCCTGTTCAGCGACCGCGTGCCGCGCGACGGCCGGTTCGAACGTATCGACGACACCATCGTCGATTTCACCTCGGTGCCGCTCCCCGACGGCGCCATGCTGGCCACTTGGCTGGACGTCACCGATTCGGCGCGGGTGGAAAAGGCGCTACGGGAACGCAACGAGGCGCTGGCCGGGGCTGATCTGCTGAAAAGCGAGTTCATCGCCAATGTCTCGGCCGAGGTCAGAAAGCCGTTGACCACCGTCATCGGCTTTTCCGAGATGCTGTCCGCCGAGTATTTCGGCAAACTCAACAAGCGCCAGCACGAATACGCCCGCGGCGTCACCGAGGCCGGACAGGGATTGCAGGCGCTGATCTCCGACATCCTCGATCTGGCCGCCATCGATGCCGGCCAGATGACGCTGGAACTGGACACGGTGGATGTTCATCCCATGCTGTCGGCAGTGCTGGGGCTGGTGCGCGAACGGGTCCGCGAGAAGAAGTTGGCGCTGGACTTCGACTGTCCACTGGAAATCGGCTGGATCGTCGCCGACGAACGGCGGCTGCGTCAGGTTCTGTTCAACCTGATCGGCAATGCGGTCAAGGACTCGCCGACCGGCGGCCGGGTGGTGGTCGCGGCCCGACGCCGCCCCGGCGAAATCGCCTTCACCATCGGCGATTCCGGCCCGGGCATGAGTGTCGACGAGCAGACCCGCGCCTTTGGCGGGGACGCCTATCGCCGCCGCTCCGCCGTGGCGCCGCCCGGCGGCGGCGCGGCGGCCGGGCTGGGGCTGGCCCTGGTCGAACGCTTTGTCGACCTGCATGGAGGCCGGCTCGAAGTGACGTCGGCGCGAAATGAGGGGACCACCGTCACGGTGCGCCTGCCCACCGGAGCAACCGACCCTTCGGCCTAGTTTACTCCCGCAGCCACTATCGCCATGATGGCCCCGGGAAAGTGGGGAAGGGATGGCGATGGGCAACAGGCTGATGACTTGGATTTGGGTCGCGGCGCTTCTGATCGGGGCCGGTGGCCCGGCCAGGGCGGCGACGGTGGTGACCGAGGAGTTCATGGTCGCCTCCAAGCAACCCGGTATTGAACTCTATCTGCGCAACAAGCATCCCGAGGCGCTGTACGACGTCCGGTCCAACAAAACCGTCCTGTTCATTCACGGCGCATCCTATCCGGCCCATTCCTCGTTCGATTTCGCCATCGACGGTCAAAGCTGGATGGATTGGCTGGCCGGCAAGGGCTACGACGTCTATGCCCTGGACATCCGCGGTTACGGCAAGTCGACCCGCCCGCCCGAACTGAAACAGACCGCCGAAGCCAACCCGCCGGCGGTCGATACCGCCGCCGCGATCGAGGACGTGACCTCGGCGGTGGACTTCATCGTATCGCGCCGCAACTCCCAAAAGGTGGTTCTGGTCGGCTGGTCATGGGGGGCCACCATCGCCGGCGGATTCGCCGCCGCCACTCCCGACCGGGTCGAACGGCTGGTGCTGTACGCGCCGCAATGGCTGCGCGACGTGCCGCCGCCATCGGACGCGGATATGGCCCGCGTCCCGGCCTGGCGTTCGGTCGATCCCCGCCATGCCCGCGATATCTGGCTGAAGGGCGTGCCGGCGGCCAAGCACGAGACCATCCTGCCCAAGGCCGTTTTCGCCGAATGGATGACCGCCACCCTGGCCAGCGATCCCGAACCGGCGGTGCCGGGGACGGTGCGGGCTCCCAACGGGGTCGTGCTGGACACCATGCGATTCTGGGCGTCGGGCAAACCGCGCTGGAATCCGGAACGGCTTTCGGCTCCGACCCTGGTGATCCAGGGCGAATGGGATTCCGAAGCCCCGCCCGCCATGGGAATGCTGGTGTTCAACAAGCTGACCCATACCCCGTTCAAACGCTATCTCATGGTGGGCGAAGCCACCCATGCCGCCCTGTTCGAGACCAATCGCCGCCAACTCTATCAGGCAGTGCACGAGTTCCTGGAAACGCCGCTGCCCTAACCTTGAGGTTCAGCCCAGGTCAAACAGCAGGAACTCGGTCTCGCACCGGGCCGTCAGGATGAGTTCGGCCACGTCCTCCACGGCGGCGCCGTCGCCGGTAGAGAGGCGGCAGCCGTTCAGATCCAATTCACCCCGCACCACCTGAACCCAGGCCCCCCGCCCCGCCGCCAGCGTATGCGAGACGGCGGCCCCCTCGGACAGCAACGAGGCGTAGACCGCCGTGTCCTGGTGGATGGTCAGCGCGCCGTCGCGGCCGTCGCGCGACGCAATCAGCCGCAGGCGGTCGCGCTTGGCTTCGTCGTCAAAACGCCCCTGTTGGTAGCCGGGCTCCAGCCGGGTCGCCTCGGGCAAAATCCAGATCTGAAGCAACCGCAGATCCTGGGTGGCCGAAGCGTTGATCTCGCTATGGCGCACCCCGGTGCCGGCGGTCATGCGCTGGACATCGCCGCGCGCGGTGACGCCATGGCCGCCGGTGCTGTCCTTGTGCTCCACCGCCCCCTCGAAGACATAGGTCAGGATTTCCATATCGCGGTGGGGATGCGTATCGAAACCGCTTCCGGCGGCGATCCAGTCGTCATTGATCACCCGCAGCGCCCGAAATCCCATATGAGCGGGATCGTGGAACTCGGCGAACGAAAAGGTATGAAACGACTCCAGCCAACCATGATGGGCGTGGAAGCGAGCCTGGGACGGACGGAGGACGATGCTCATGATGGACCTCGATGACTGGAACCGATGACGGGAATCACCATAGCCTGTGTCGCAGGATGGGATAATCCGGCGTGTTGACACAACAGTGTTGCGCCTTCGGAAACATTGACTCTCCGCCCCGCCTCCCGATATAAACTGAACCGTTCAGTATAGTTTGTCCGGTGTCGCGCTATCATGAAAAAGCCCCTCCTCCTCGCCGTCATCATTGCTCTTGCCGGAACCGGCCTGTGGGCCGCCTCGCGCTGGGCCGCCGAATGGCGGTGGATCGAGGCCACCGACGACGCCTATGTGGACGGCGACATCACCGCCATCCTGCCCAAAGTCGCCGGCTATGTGGTCGAACTGAAGGCCGAGGATAACCGGGCGGTGGTCAAGGGCGACATCCTGCTGCGCATGGACGACCGCGACTATCGGGCCAAGGTCGACGAGGCCCGCGCACAGGTGGCCGGGCGGATGGCGCAACTGGTTCAGATCGAGGAAAAGCTGGCGGTCCAGGCGGCGGTCATCACCCAATCCGGGGCGTCAATCACGGCGGCACGGGCCGACATGGTCCGCGCCAGGGCGGATTTCCAACGCAGCCAGCGACTGGTCCGCGAGGATTTCGTCAGCCGGCAACGCTTTGACGTCACCGCCGCCGACGCCGCCAAGGCCGAGGCCGGCCTGACCGGCTCCGGGGCCGGCTTGCAGGCGGCGCGGCGGCAGTTGGCAGTGCTGGCGTCCGAGCGCGTCATGGCCGAGGCGCTGTTGGAACAGGGCAAGGCGGCGCTGACCCTGGCCGAGATCGATCTGGAGGCCACGGTGATCCGCGCCCCGGTCGACGGCGTCATCGGCAATCGCGGCGTTCGCGACGGGCAATATATCCGGCCGGGTCAGATGTTGATGGCGGTGGTGCCGCTGGGCCGGGTGTGGATCGACGCCAACTTCAAGGAAACCCAGCTGGGCCGCATGAAGCCGGGTCAGAAGGTCGAGATCAAGGTCGACGCCTTTCCCGATCAGGCGATCGAAGGGCGGATCGACAGCTTTGCCCCGGCGTCGGGCGCCAAATTCAGCCTGCTGCCGCCCGAGAACGCCACCGGCAATTTCACCAAGGTGGTCCAGCGGATTCCGGTGCGGATCCAGCCGGTCGCCGGCAACCCCCTGGCGGGGCTGTTGCGCCCCGGCCTGTCGGTGCTGGTGCGGGTCGATACCAGGGACGCGGCGCGGTGACGATGGTTCCCGTCCGTCCCGAGGACCGGGTCGTCACGACCCGCGACTGGATCGGCTTTCTCGCCATGGTGCTGGGGATGTTCATGGCGATTCTGGATATCCAGATCGTCGCCAGTTCCATCGCCCAGATCCAGGCCGGCATCGCCGCCTCGGCCGAGGAAGTCAGTTGGGTCCAGACCTCGTACCTGATCGCAGAAGTGGTGATGATTCCGCTATCGGGCTGGGCGGCGCGGGTGGTTTCGACCCGCTACCTGTTTTTCGCCTCCTGCATCACCTTCACGGTGGCCAGCGCCGCCTGCGCCTTTTCCTGGAGCATCGAGTCCATGATCGTCTTTCGGGCGATTCAGGGCTTCCTGGGCGGCGCCATGATTCCCACCGTGTTCGCCAGCACCTACATGATTTTTCCGCCGCGTCAGCAGGCCGGCGTATCGGTGGTGATCGGACTGGTCGCCACCATGGCCCCGACCTTGGGGCCGAGCCTGGGCGGCTGGCTGACCGAAACCTGGAGCTGGCACTGGCTGTTCCTGATCAATGTGGCGCCCGGCGTGATCGTCGCCTCGGTGGTGTTCACCTGCGGCCGCAAGGAGGCCCCCCGGCTGGAGATGCTCCGGGGCTTCGACCTTGCCGGCATCGTCCTGGTGGCGACCTTCCTGGGCAGCCTGCAATACGTGCTGGAGGAAGGACCGGGCGACGACTGGTTCAACGATCGCCGCATCGTCGGCATGACCCTGGTCTCGGTGGCGGCCGGACTGGGCTTCATCTGGCGAGAACTGAGCGCCGCCCATCCGGTGGTCGATCTCAGAGCGTTCGGCGACCGGAACTTTACCGTGGGCTGCCTGTACAGCTTCATCATCGGCATCGGCCTTTACGGCTCGGTCTATGTGGTGCCGCTCTATCTGGGGCGGGTGCGAGGCTATTCCGCACTGGAAATCGGCATCACCATGATGGTGACCGGCATGTTCCAGGCGCTTTCGGCCCCGCTGGCCGGGACGCTGGCCAGGTATATGGACCTGCGTCACATGCTGGGCATGGGACTGGCGCTGTTCGGCGGCGGGCTGTGGCTGAACGCGGCGCTGACCTCCCAATGGGGCTACTGGGAGATGTTCCTGCCCCAGGCGGTGCGGGGGCTGTCGCTGATGTTCTGCTTCGTGCCGATCAATGCGGTGGCCCTGGGCCATCTGCCGCCCCATCAGGTTCAGAACGCATCGGGGCTTTACAACCTGATGCGAAATCTGGGCGGAGCCATCGGACTGGCGGGAATCAACACCGCGCTGACCCATCGCCTCGATCTGCACATGCTGCGGCTGTCGGAAACCCTGACGGCGGCGCGCGGGACCGTGATCGGCGTGCTGGAAGGACTGACCGTCAGATTTGAACCGGTCATGGGCGTCGGAGCCGAACAGGCGGCGCTGAAACTGCTGTGGCAGATCACCCGGCGCGAGGCGCTGACCATGGCCTTCGCCGATGTGATGATGGCGGTGGCGGCGGTGTTCGTACTTGGTCTGGCGCTGCTGCCGCTGCTGCAAAAGGTCCACCACCCCAGCGGCGGCGGCGAAGGGCATTAATGCCAAGTCTCGCTGATCGGAACCAATCATCGAGGCCGTTGGTATCAGCGGGGCCGGTCGTCGCTTTTTCATTCGCTCTCGACTTTTCCCGTCGCTTGCGTGTAAACCCAACACGGGGATGGCAGGGGATTACGGAGACTTCCGCATGTTGGGCGCGTTGACATTATCGGCGGCGGCTTTGGCCGTTTGTGGCGCATGAGCCTGTTTTCCCGCAACCGGGGCGCAGTCACCGTCCAGCCCGGCGATATCTTTCGCAAGATCGGAACCTATGGCGCCAATTGGGTGGTTGAGCGGCTGTTCGACTATCCCGACATTCCTCCCCATGCCCGGCTGGTGGATCAAGGCAGCGGCCGCACCATGACGGTGGCGGTCAGCATGCTGCTGGACCCCGAAAGCTTCAAGGTCATCGCCAAGACCTAACGCGGCTGGCAACTGCCGGTATTGCCGAAATACTTCTCGATCATCGGGGCGTAATCGTAGATCAGAACGCCGTCGTGCTGGTGAACGGTGACCGTCGAGTCGCTTCCCCCCCTCACGAACTCGGTCACCATGAAGTATTCGGTGCGATAGATGGCCTCCAGGATGCCGACAAGCTCGGCCCGGCCGCCATCTTGCGAAATATTGCAGCGATAGTGGAAATTGGGGCCGCCAGCACACCAGCTCAACATGCGGGCGGCCTTGGGACAAGCCTGGCCCGGCACCGCCGCGACCTGGAACGAAGTGCGCGTATCGGCATTGGCCAACAACGCCTCGACACTTTGGTCATGGCTGACAAAGGCGCAGCCGCCAAGGAAAACCAGGACGGTCAGGGCGGCGATCCGCGAGAGTTCGAGCTTTGCCATCATCCGATCCAAAAGGCCTCCGGGCGCCAGCCTATCCCCTCGTGGGCCAGGACGGAACCAGGGTCTTTCCCCTACGCCGTAGGTATGGCTTCAAGCAGGCCCGTCACCACCCGGCACAGCCGCCCGATATCCTGATCGCGGGACAGGCGGTGGTCGCCGTCCTTGACCAGCGTCACCTCCACATCGGCGGCGATCAGGCAGTCGGCCAGTTGCAGCGCCGTCCGCCATGGCACATCGGCATCCTGCTGACCGTGGATCAGCCGAACCGGGCAATCCAGATTGACGGCATCGCGCAACAACAGATGATTGCGGCCATCCTCGATCAGCGAGCGGTAGATCCGCCAGGGGCTCTCCGGTTCATAGCAATTGGGCAGCGAGACCTCACCCCGTTCCAGCAACTCGCGCCGTTGCTCGAAGGTGAACTCCTGCCACATCAGGTCTTCGGTGAAGTCGGGAGCGGCGGCAATGCCCACCAGACCGGCGACCCGGTCGCGCCGCTCCAACGCCGCCAACAACGAGATCCAGCCGCCCAGGCTGGACCCCACCAGCACCACCGGCCCTTCAGTCAGAGCATCGATCACCGCCACCGCGTCGGCGGCCCAGCGGCCGACCGTGCCGTGCAAGACATCGCCCGACGACTCGCCATGGCCGAAACCGTCAAACCGCAAAAAGGCGCGGCCCTGGTCGCGACAAAGGGTTTCCAACGCTAAAGCCTTGCTCCCGGTCATATCGGAATGGTAGCCATGCAGGAATACCACGCCAGGGTTTTTGCCCTGAAGCCTGCGGTATGCGATTGTCGCGCCGTCGGGGCGTGATAGTATCCCGCCCCCGACGGGGAGCCCCCCGTCATCACGAATATCCGTCATAGGTCGAGCTCGCTTTTCCCAATGTCCATGGACCAAACCAATTCCATCGATGCTCCCTCGGAGGAGACTCGTCAACCCCTCCCGGCCCCCGCCGGCCGCGCCCCCGTGGTGTTGCAGGTGCTGCCGGCGCTGGTGACCGGCGGGGTCGAGCGCGGAACCGTCGATATGGCGGTGGCCCTGGTCGAGGCGGGGTGGACCCCCATCGTCGCCTCGGAAGGCGGCCCCATGGTTCGGGAACTGACGCGGGCGGGGGCCGAGCACATCACCTTGCCGCTGGCCAGCAAGAACCCGCTGGTGATTCGCAAGAATGCCGACCGGCTGACCGACATCATCAAGGACCGGGGCGTCGACATCATCCACGCCCGGTCGCGCGCGCCGGCCTGGAGCGCCTGGCTGGCGGCCGAGCGCACCGGCTGTCACTTCGTCACCACCTTCCACGGCACCTATAACATCGCGGGCTTTTTCGGGCTGAAGAACCGCTACAACGCCATCATGACCCGAGGCGAGCGGGTGATCGCCATTTCCGAATTCATCGCCGAACACGCCAGACGGATCTACGGCCTTGATCCCGACCGGATTCGCGTCGTCCATCGCGGCATCGACCTCAACCGGTTCGATCCCAACCGGGTCAGCCCGGAACGCATCATCCAACTGGCGCAAAAGTGGCGGCTGCCCGACGGTCACCGGGTGATCATGCTGCCCGGCCGCCTGACCCGCTGGAAAGGCCAGTCCGTGCTGATCGAGGCGCTGGCCCTGCTGGGCCGCCACGACGTGCGGTGTCTGCTGGTGGGCTCGGATCAGGGCCGCACCGGCTATCGCGAGGAGTTGGAGGAGCTGGTCCGCCGCCGCGATCTGGTGGACGTGGTTCACCTCACCGACGAATGCAACGACATGCCGGCGGCCTATATGCTGACCGATGCGGTGGTATCGGCCTCGACCGACCCGGAGGCCTTTGGCCGCGTCGCGGTCGAGGCTCAGGCCATGGGCCGCCCGGTGATCGTCACCGCCCACGGCGCCACCGGCGAAACCGTGCTGCCCGGCCGCACCGGCTGGTTGACCGCGCCGGGCGACGCCATGTCGCTGGCCCAGGCGCTTGACCGCTTCCTGGCCCTGTCGGCGGAAGAACGGGCGGGAATGGCCCAGGTCGCCATCGAGCATGTGCGGACCAATTTCAGCAAGGAAACCATGTGCGCCCGCACCCTGGCCGTCTATGACGAGGTGCTGGGGCGCCCCTCGTCCGACGTCTGAGGCCCGATACGCCATGAATATCAAGCGGATCCTTGTCATCAAGCTGGGAGCGCTGGGAGATTTCATCCAGGCGCAGGGACCGTTCGCCGCCATCCGCGCCCATCACCCCGAGGCCCATATCACCCTGCTGACCACCCGGCCCTTCGCCGAGATGGCCCATGCCTGTCCATGGTTCGACGCGGTCTGGCTCGACGACAAGCCCAGCCTGTGGCAACCGGCCAAGCTGCTGGCCCTGCGCCGCACCTTGCGCGAGGGACGGTTCGAGCGGGTCTACGATCTTCAGACCTCCGACCGCTCGTCCGGTTATTTCCGCCTGATGGGCAGGACGCCCCAATGGTCGGGTATCGCGCCGGGCTGCTCGCACCCCCACGCCAATCCCAAGCGCGACCTGATGCACACCATCGAGCGCCAGCGCGAGCAACTGGCCATGGCCGGCATCAAGGAGGTCCGCCCACCCGACCTGTCCTGGGTCAAAAGCGACCTGACCCGGTTCGGGCTGTCGCATCCCTATCTCCTGCTATGCCCCGGCGGCGCCGCCCACCGCCCCGCCAAGCGTTGGCCGTCCGAACGCTTTGCCGCCCTGGCGGTCTGGCTGACGGATCGACGGATTCAACCGGTCCTGTTGGGAACCGACAAAGAGACCGAGCAACTGGCCGCCATCCGCGAGGCCTGCCCCCAGGCCATGAATCTGGCCGGGCGGACCTCGCCGCTGGACATCATCGCCCTGGCGCGGGACGCGCTGGCGGCGGTGGGCAACGACACCGGCCCCATGCACCTGATCGCCGCCGGCGGCTGTCCCTCGGTGGTGCTGTTCTCTCACGAGTCCGACCCCAGCCTGTGCGCCCCGCGCGGCAGGGTAACGGTGCTGCGCCGACCCAGCCTGTCCGACCTGGGCGAGGCCGATGTGGAGGCCGCGCTGGCGCGGCTGCTGGACGGACTGTGATCGACCGGGAACATCGACAGGCATGGCTGAAGCGGCGTCTCCAGCTTGAGGCCCTGCTGAAGACGAAGCAGGTTCGCCATACCCCGCAGGGAACCCGCCCCGAAAGCTCCCTGGGCAAGATGTTGTCCATCGTCGACTGGGTGTTCGAGCGGGCCGGCCCCACCGCCAGAGGACGCGGCAACGCCCGGAGCCTTCACCTGACGGAGCAGGAATTTCGCTTCGCCGATCTGCCGCCGGCCTTCGACGGCTACACCATCTTGTTCATGTCGGACTTCCATGTGGGAGAGCTGCCGGAAAACCTGCACCGCGGCCAAGCCCTGGTAAGCGGCCTTCGCTATGACATGGCGGTGCTGGGTGGAGACTATCAGACCGACGGACAACCCTCGTCGGCGAAGGTGACGGAGCTGCTGGCCCCCCTGCTGGCGGAACTGCGTCCGCCGGACGGGGTCTTCGGCATCCTCGGCAATCACGATTCCCACAAGATGGTGGAGCCGCTGGAGGCCCTCGGCCTCCGCCTGCTGCTGAACGAAAGCGTCGAGATCGTCCGGGGCGACCAGTCGATCCACCTGGTCGGCTGCGATGACGTCCACATCTTCTACGACCATGCGGCCCGCCAGGCCCTGCGGCAGGGGGGCGGCTTTCGCGTCGCCGTGGTTCACAGCCCGGAATTCGCCCAGGAAGCGGCGGATTCCGGGTGCGCCCTCTATCTGGCCGGTCATACCCATGGCGGTCAGATCTGCCTGCCCGGCGGCCGCCCTGTCATCACCAGCCTGGACCGCAACCATCGCCTCGCCCGTGGGGCGTGGCGGCTGCGCGGCATGCAGGGTTACACCAGCACCGGCTTTGGTTCCGGCGTTCCGACCATGCGATTCAACTGCCCGCCCGAGGTGACGCTGATCACCCTGCGGCGGTTTCCTTGACTTAGGCGCGTTTCGCCGTAGAGTCTCACCCCCTTATTCCGCTTTATCGTAAGAGAGTCTCCCATGGTCGCCATTACCCTGCCCGACGGCTCGGTCCGCCAATTCGATCACCCGGTCACGGGGCTGGACGTGGCCAAGGCCATCGGTCCCGGCCTGGCCAAGGCGGCGCTGGCCATCACCGTCGATGGAGAGATGCGCGATCTGGCGACCCTGCTGGACCGCGACGTCCGGCTGTCGATCATTACCGCCAAAAGCGGGGCGGAGGCGCTGGAACTGCTGCGCCACGATGCCGCCCATGTGATGGCCGAGGCGGTCAAGGAACTGTACCCGGAAACCCAGGTGACCATCGGGCCAAGCATCGAAAACGGCTTTTACTACGACTTCGCCCGGCCGACCCCGTTCGGGCCGGAGGATCTGGAAAAGATCGAAAAGCGCATGGCCGAGATCGTCGATCGCGACGAGGCCATCACCCGCGAGGAATGGGACCGCGACGAGGCGGTCAAGTTCTTCCTGGGACTGGGCGAGACCTACAAGGCCGAAATCATCGCCTCGATCCCGGCCGAGCAAAAGATCGGCCTGTACCGCCAGGGCGCCTTCATCGACCTGTGCCGTGGCCCGCATCTGCCGTCCACCGGCAAGCTGGGCAAGGCGTTCAAGCTGATGAAGCTGGCCGGCGCCTATTGGCGCGGTGATTCCCGCAACGAGATGCTGCAACGGATCTATGGCACAGCCTGGTTCGACAAGAAGGATCTGGACGGCTATCTCACCATGCTGGAAGAGGCGGAAAAGCGCGACCATCGCCGCCTGGGCCGTGAGATGGAGCTGTTCCACCAGCAGGAGGAAGCGGCGGGATCGGTATTCTGGCACCCAAAGGGCTGGCAGCTGTGGCTGGCGGTGGAGGCCTATATGCGCCGCCGCCTGGAAGCCAATGCCTATGTGGAGGTCAAGACCCCGCAGCTGGTGGACTTCTCGCTGTGGGAGGCCTCGGGCCACGCCGACAAGTTCTCTGAAAGCATGTTCACCATCAAGACCCAGGACGAACGGCACCTGGCGGTCAAGCCCATGAACTGCCCCTGCCACGTCCAGATCTTCCGCCAGGGCATCAAGAGCTATCGCGACCTGCCGCTACGCATGGCCGAGTTCGGGTCCTGCCATCGTTACGAACCGTCGGGGGCGCTGCACGGCATCATGCGGGTGCGCGCCTTTACTCAAGACGATGCCCATATCTTTTGCACCGAGGATCAGATTACTTCGGAGACCATCGCCTTCTGCCAGTTGCTGAAGGAGGTCTATACCGATTTCGGCTTCACCGATGTGCGGGTCAAGTTCTCCGACCGCCCGGCCAAGCGCGCCGGCGCCGACGAGACCTGGGACAAGGCCGAAGCGGCGCTGCTGGAGGCCTCCAAGGCCGCCGGGCTGGAAACCACCCTTAATCCGGGCGAGGGCGCCTTCTACGGCCCCAAGCTGGAATTCGTCCTGCGCGACGCCATCGGCCGCGACTGGCAGTGCGGAACCCTGCAAGTGGACTTCGTCCTGCCCGAACGTCTGGACGCCGCCTATGTAGGCGAGGACGGCGCCAAGAAGCGTCCGGTGATGCTGCACCGGGCCATCTTGGGATCGTTCGAACGCTTCCTCGGCATCCTGATCGAAAATTTTGCCGGCCGCTTCCCACTGTGGCTGGCCCCGGTCCAGGTGGTGGTCGCCACCATCGTCTCCGAGGCCGACGACTTTGCCCGCGAGGTGCTGGAAAGCCTGAAAGCCGCCGGACTCCGCGCCGAACTCGACCTGCGCAACGAGAAAATCAACTACAAGGTCCGCGAGCATTCGGTGGCCAAAGTGCCGGTCATGCTGGTCATCGGCAAGCGGGAAGCGGAAAACCGCTCGGTCGCCATGCGCCGGCTCGGCAGCCAAAACCAAGAAATTGTTGCGCTGGATCAAGCAGTCGCTACACTTGCCGACGAGGCCGCCCCTCCCGCTTGACGAAAAGGGGTCCTCGATCCGACCGAAGGGCCGGCCCGCCGTTGAACACGCCGGGCCTTTCGGTGTCCTCGAAGCCATGGAGATTGTTAAATAGCTAGACCGCCGATGCAGACGCCGCCCAAGAACGACGGGCCCCGCGTCAACCGAGAGATCGATGTGCGCTCCATCCGTCTGGTGGGCGCCGATGGAGAGATGATCGGAGTCGTGACCCTGCGCGAGGGTCTGACGATGGCTGAGGAAGCCGGACTCGATCTGGTCGAGGTCTCCCCCAATGCCGACCCGCCGGTCTGCAAGATTCTGGACTTTGGAAAGTTCAAGTACGAAGACCAGAAGAAAAAGAATGCGGCCCGCAAGAAGCAGAAGGTCATCGAGGTCAAGGAAATCAAACTTCGCCCGAACATCGACGACCATGACTACGGCGTCAAGATGCGGAGCATGATCAAGTTCCTGGAGGAAGGCGACAAGGTCAAAGTGACGCTGCGCTTCCGTGGCCGCGAACTCGCCCACCAGGACCTGGGCATGCGCGTACTGGAAAAGGTCAAGGACGACCTCGAGGAACTCGGCAAGGTCGAGCAAATTCCCAAGATGGAAGGCCGCCAGATGGTCATGGTGATCGCGCCCCGCTAAGGCGGGCGCGATTAGCGCCAAAGCATTTCGAGCGCCCGCCAGAAGCGGGTTGCTTCGGTCTGACCTTTGCGCTATTTTCCGGCCCTCCCCACCGACCGGGGGAGTCAAGATCCTGCGGAGGGGTGGCAGAGTGGTCGAATGCGCCGGTCTCGAAAACCGGTATGGGTGCAAGCTCATCGTGGGTTCGAATCCCACCCCCTCCGCCACTACTTCCAAAGAATAGATTCTCTGACGCATAGAGCCTTGGGCGAAAGCCCAAGGCTCTGCGCCGTTTATGGCCAGTAGCTGTTGACCTTCTGGTCTTGTGGCGGCGCATTTTTAACCAATTTTCTCTTCTCTCCCGCCCCATTTCTCTGGAAGCTGTTGACTGCCGCCAAACGGTACGGGTTTTAAAGTTGCAAGTAATTCAAAGAGTTGCGGCGCCAAAAGCTGTTGACCTTTTCGCTGTTTTTATTGGCGCGGGCTGGAGTCTGGGGACGGATTTGGCGGTCAACAGCTTCCTTGGTCAGAACCGATACGGCAATCAAGGTCAGGGTGCCTCATGTGCCAGGGACAGACATTTGAGCAAGAATTTCGGTGCGCCCGAATTGGGCCGGAACCGGACCGCCCCCTTGCCTCAGCATCAAGTCGAAGGCAGTCTTTCGCTAAAGATTTCGAACGTTAACGCGGACCTCCGGCGACGCACCTCATAACGTACCGACGACGCTGGCCAAGGAGGATCATTAGTGGCAAGAATGTCGTTTGGCCACGATGTTAAGAGGCGGCTTATGCTGGTATCCGACTTTGACGCCCCCGGTCTTACGCCTCAGCTTAAAGAATGCTTGCTTTCCTGGGGCATTCACCAATTCACCGATATACAGCAAACAGCGCTTCGTGCGGGGGTGGCGGCTGGCAAGGGTCTGGTTGTATGTGCGCCGACATCGTCAGGCAAGACACTCGCAGGCGAGATAGCGATATTCTCGGCGATAAATCGCGGCAGCAAATGTCTTTATCTTGTGTCGCATAAGGCGCTTGCCGACCAGAAGTTTATCGACTTCGAGCAACGGTTTGGTAGTGCGGCATCCGACCCGCTGGCAACAGTAGGACTGAGTACAGGAGACCGCGAAGAGGGTGATGTATCGCCACAGATCATGGTGGCTACCTATGAAAAGGGGTTGGCCCTTCTACTATCCGGTCAACTTGATACCAAATCATTGCTGGTTGTAGCGGATGAATTACAGATTTTAGCCGAGGAAGGTCGCGGACCCAACATAGAAACTCTGTGTGTTATATTTCTTCAACGTAAAATTGACCAGTTCGTTGCGCTGACTGCTACTGTTGGGAATGCTCAGGAGCTGGCGGACTGGCTCGAATGTGCAGTTGCTGTCAGCTACACCCGAGATGTCGAACTTTATCAGGAAATTTGGAATGGCGGACACGGACATGTGGTTCGATTTGGCCAAGAGGGCGGTGTAGGCTGTCACGAAGGAACGCACTTGGCGGGAGATGCTATTGGTGCCGTGCGTCAGCTTGTTGCAATGGGACGCGGCCCCGTCCTTGTTTTTACGGAATCGCGCAACGAGGCCACCAGCCTTTCTACGACATATTGCCAATCGCTGGTACAAACTGCCGATGGCATCGCGATGGCCAGCCAACTGGAGCTTTTCTCCGAGCCAACCGAGTCCTCCCAGCAGCTACAACAGAATGCACAGCGGCGCGTGACATTCCATTCAGCAGACCTGACGGCGCAAGAACGCCAAGTGATCGAGCAAGGCTTTATAAGTTCTAGTTTTGATGCATGCTTTGCGACATCCACGTTGGCGGCAGGTGTAAATTTTCCTTTCCGCAGTGTCGTTTTTCCGAAGCTCACATATCAGTGGGGTGACCGAGAAGGGCAGATGATTGCCCTCTCGGATTACCGGAATATGTCTGGCCGTGCAGGGAGGCTTGGACTGCATCCTGATGGTTTCGCAGTCCTGCTTCCACGAACCCCCGCCGAGCTTGCGCACGCCAATCGGCTGGTCTTGCCAGAAAATCAAAACCTGGAATCGAAGATGGTCCGGTTGAGCATGCGCCGGACGGTGCTTTCACTCGTTTCGTCGCGCGTTATAGACGCACGCGGCACTCTGACGGACTTTTTTCAGAACACCTTTTATTGGCATCAAATCCGAGAGCGAAATCCAAGAAAGCTTGAAGATGTGATTCAATCTGCGTTGCGCGCGACAGAATGGTTGATTTCGCATCACTTCATCGAAGAAGATTATGGCATTTTGTTGTCAACTCCAGTTGGAAAAGCTGTTGCTGGGTCTGGTCTGCTTCCGACTGCTGCTGTGCAATTTCTTGCCATGATTGCTGAAAATCATTCCGCCATTGATCATGATTTTGAGGGTTACGTCGTTGGGCTGATTCACTGGGTGTGCCAGTGCGAGGAGTTCGCTGGCGACCGTCCATCGCGCTTTTTACCGTTTCCTGCCGGTAGAGCGCCTGTGCATTCGACTGGCTTCCTTCAAGCGCATAAGTTGCTGGCGGCGCTGGATCGGACGGACGGACGGACGAACCAATGCGCTCACGCGCTGGCCTTGTTTTGCCAAGGTGAGACGGAGCGATCCATTCGCCACCAAACCAACATTCCTTCGGGCCAGATTCACCGGCTCGCGACAGATATAGCGTGGGTGTTCGATGGGCTTCGGCGGATCATTAGCGTGCCCGATCTTGGTTACCCTCAAACGTTGACCAATAAAATGTCCATGCTTGCGCGCCAAGTGCAATGGGGCACACCAACCGAAGCGCTCGACATTCTGCGCGTTGCTCAACGTGAAGGTGTTCCCGGTTTTGGTCGCCAACGGGCCATGGCATTGTTGCGCCAAGGAATCGAAACGTTCGACCAGCTTCTTGCATCCACAAAAGACACGTTATCGGCTGCCGTGGGTAACGAAGGGCGGGCCGGGGCACTGCTAAAAGCTGTTGCGACTTGTTTCGGCATGCAGACAGTGAGGTATCAGAAAACGCATGCCGCGCTGGCGGAAAAACTTGGGATTGGTCAGCAATATGCTCAATGCGCAGACACACTTGGTACCGAATACGAGGAGGCAATACGCCAATTCTTGGTAATTGAACGGAGCTGGACCGTCCATGTCCTTGATGACGGAAAGCAGCAAAACGTACCGGATTTACTTATAGTTATGGGTGATGTCTCCGTAATTGTTGAATGCAAGACGACAACTAAAAACCCTCCATTGATAAAAAAAGAAGACGCCTTTGCCGTAATGCAGAAAGCTATAGGCTACGATAGATGCATGCATCGCGTGACGCTGGGCAAACCCGGCTTTGATGAACACTCGAAAAAGAAGGTTCAAACAGCAACCGACGTAGCCCTCGCTTCCCATGATATATTTATGGAAGGGCTGTTTCGGGTGCACGCCAAGCAAATCACGCCGCAGGAGTTTCTTGCGTGGCTGGCAGTTCCCGGATTGACGGAACTGGATCGGCTAGGCGGCAAAGCGAGCTATGAATTGTTGCGCGAGTAGGACGTTGATCTATGGTGGCGCAGGGCCAGCCCAGATTCAAGATATTGATCCATGATGATTTGACGCTGATCGCGGCTCAGTTTTCGACCTTCGGTACGGACCCCAGACGCTGCAGAAACTCAGGCTCGTCGTAATCGCCCATTTCCGGGTCAGCGGTCTGACGGACGACATCCACGCCGGCTACGCCGCCACCCTCCATCATGCGGCTGGCGCGTTGCAGGGCCTGTGGCTCGGTCTTGTAGGAAATGGGGGGCTGAGGCTTCAGGCCGCCCCTTTTGCCGAGGATGTACGGCTGGCAAATGAACAAGGTTTCGAGGGCCATGGCGGTATTCCTGCGGCAAGGGCGACTACCGCAGAGTGTTTTTATTTTGTTCTTTTGTCAATATGCATGGTCCCGCCGGGATTCGTGCGCCCGGTCACCGCGCCGCCATCCCGTACCTTTCCCTCTGGCGGTTCCATTCCACCGGCATGTCGTCCATCAGATCGGCCAGTTGAAGGGTGCGCGGCTGGCGGCCGTCGAGGATGGTTTCGACGATGTCTGGGGCCAGCAAAGTCAGGCGGTAGATGCGGGTCAGGTAGGACGGATTGATCTTCTCGGATTCGGACAACTCGTTCAGGGATGCCACCTGCCCGGATTCCAGCATGCGCTTCCAGCGATGGGCGCGGGCCAGCGCCTTCAGCAGGGTGTCGTCGGGGGTGGGTTTGGCCCGCACCGGAACGCCCTCGCCCTCGGGCACGATCACCAGTTTGCGTCCGCCATATCGGCGGAGCGTCAACGGCACGCGGATGGTGAGCGTGTTGATACTGATGTCGGCGGTCATGCCGCGCTCCTGTCGCCGGTCTGGGCGGTGATGTCGGCGATGACGCTGACCAGCCCCTCGGCCCGCAACCGGACCTCGGCGCCGTCTGGGGCGATGGCCACTTTCTCGACCAGAAGCTGGAGGATACGAGCCTGCTCGGCCGGGAACAACTCGTCCCAGAGTGCCTCGAAGCGGTCGAGGGCGGCGTGCAGATCGGCTGGGGCCATGGATGGTGCCAGCCGTTCGGCCCGCGCCCGGATCTCGGGGGCGCGCAGCAATGCCCGGACCTGTCCGATAACGGCCGCCTCGATCTCACCGGCGGCGATACTGCGCACCGGGCAGGACTCATGGCCGGAATGGATCGCCTTCATGCAGGTATAGTAGCGGTAGAGCCGCCCCTTCTTGCGGGTATGGCTCGGCGTCATGGCCCGGCCACAATGGGCGCAGTGGATCAGCCCCTTCAGCGGCGCCGGGGTCGAGGACCGCACCGCGTTGGCGCGCTTGCGGGGCGCATTGTCGCTCTTCACCGCCACCACCTTGTCCCAGGTGGCGCGGTCGATGATGGCCGGATGCTCGCCGGCATGGACTTCGCCCTTGTGGACGGCCTCGCCGAGATAGACTCGGTTGTCGAGCAGCTTGTAGAGGAAGTTCTTGGTGATGGGCGCGCCGTCGCGGTGCTTGCCGTCCTGGGTGGTCCAGGACTTGGTATGGTGACCGGCGGCGTTGAGTTCCTTGACCAGCAGGGTGGCGGAGCCGACCTTGAGGAAACGGTCGAAGATGTGGCGAACCAGATCGGCCTCGGGCGGGTTGACCACCAGCTTGCGGGCGACCACATCGTAGCCGAGCGGCGGGACGCCCCCCATCCACATGCCCTTGCGCCGCGAGGCGGCGAATTTGTCGCGGATGCGCTCGCCGATCACTTCCCGCTCGAACTGGGCGAAGCTGAGCAGGATGACCTTCGCCCATCGCCGAAAGGTGTTTCTGGCCTCGACGCCGACCATCCGGGGCATGTCGCGGATCGAGCGGGAATACGAGGCGTCCGACCAACGCCGCTTCTTCGTGCCGTGCCCCCATTGCGGGACCATGCAGTGGCTGAAATTCGAGCGGCTGCGCTGGGACAAGGGTCGCCCCGAGACGGTGCGCTATCACTGCGAAGCCTGCGAGCAGGAGATCGCCGAGCACCACAAAGGCGCCATGCTGGCAGCAGGCGTTTGGCGGGCGACGGCCACGGGCTCTGATCCCGGCACCATCGGCTTCCACATCTCGGCGCTGTATTCGCCGCCGGGCTGGCAGTCGTGGCGGGACATCGTCCGCCTGTGGGAAGCGGCACAAGGAAATGATGATGCGCTGCGGGTGTTCAAGAACACCGTGCTGGGGGAAACCTGGACCGAATCCGGCGAGGCACCTGATTGGCAGCGGCTCTATGACCGCCGCGAAACCTGGACCAACGGCACCGTGCCTGCGGGCGGGCTGTTTCTCACCGCCGGGGCCGACGTCCAGAAAGACCGCGTCGAGATCGATGTCTGGGCCTGGGGCCGCAACCTTGAAAGCTGGCTGGTAGACCACATCATCATCGACGGCGGTCCCGAGAAGGCCGAGACATGGACGAGCCTGGAACAGGTGTTGGCAAAGACCTGGCAACACGCCAACGGCGCGGCCCTGAAGATCGCCCGTCTCGCCATCGACTCCGGCTACGAGTCCTCGGCGGTCTACACCTGGGGCCGCAGGATGGGCGTAGGCCAAGTCTCGCCGATCAAGGGCGTCGAGGGCTTCAACCGCTCCAGCCCGGTGTCGGGGCCGACGTTTGTGGACGCTACCGAGGGCGGCAAGAAGGTGCGCCGCGGTGCCCGCCTCTGGACGGTGGCGGTGTCCACCTTCAAGTCGGAGACCTATCGGTTCCTGCGGCTTGAGCGGCCCACCGACGAGGAATTGGCTTCGGGCATCCGTTTCCCGGCCGGAACGGTGCATCTGCCATCGTGGGCAGACTCGGAGTGGTGCAAGCAGTTCGTCGCCGAGCAGTTGGTGACGGTCAAGACCCGACGCGGCTTCACCAAGCTTGAATGGCAGAAGCTGCGCGAGCGCAACGAGGCGCTGGATTGCCGGGTCTATGCCCGCGCCGCCGTCTGGATCGTCGGGGCAGACCGCTGGTCCGAAGCCAAATGGCGGGATCTGGAAGCCCAGATTGGCCCGTCCGAGACGGTTCAACCCGAAGAAACCCAGGCGGGCCAGATCCGCCGCACCGTCCGTCGCCCCCGGCGGATCATCAAGTTCAGCGGGATGCACTGATCATGACTCTCGACGAGATGAAGGCTGAGCGCGAGCGAGTGCTGGCGCGGCGCAACTCGCTGGTCGCCCGCGTCACGGTGGGCGACCGCACCGTTCAATACGACCTCACCCAGGCCAATCATGTTCTGGCCGATTTCGACCGCCGCATCGCCGTGCTGGAGGGCAAGAAGCCCCGCCGCCGGATTCTCGCCGTCGCCACCAAGGGGCTGTGATCATGCTGTCGGGACTGCGCAGGAGGATCGGCGCTCTGATCGGCGGCTTCGAGGCCGCCCAGGGCAGCCGTCGGCTCAAGGGCTTCCAGCCCAGCCGCGCCCACGTCAATACCCTGATCGCGGCTGCCGGTTCCGACATCACGGCGCGAGCCCGTTATCTGGTCCGCAACAACGGCTACGCCCTCAATGCCGCCGAAAGCTGGACCGGCAATGCCGTCGGCACCGGCATCAAGCCGTCATCCCTGATCGCCGACAAGGATATGAAGACCTTGGTGCAACAGCTCTGGCTGGCCTGGACCGATGAATCCGACGCCGAGGGCCTGACCGATTTCTACGGCCAGCAGCGCCGCGCCGCCCGTGAGGTGTTCATCGCCGGGGAGGTGTTCTTCCGCCTGCGCCCGCGTCGCCCGGAAGACGGCCTGACGGTGCCGTTGCAGCTTCAGATGCTGCCCTCCGAAATGTTGCCGTTGACCCGAACCGAGGTTCTTCCCAACGGCAACGTCATCCGTCAGGGCATCGAGTTCGACCGCATC
>JAUSFB010000060.1 GCA_030651575.1 Phaeospirillum sp. | reverse complement strand
CATGGAATCCGCCGACCGCAACGGCATCCGCTTCCAGATCTCCAACGACGGCAAATACGTCATCTGCTACCAGCCCTATTACTACTATGGGGCCGGGGCCGAGGTGTTCCTGATCCGGGTGTCGGACGGGAAGTACGCCTTCCTGCAATACCAGGATTCCAGCTATGGCCGGTCGTTCGCGCCCATCCGCGACAGCGACTTCATGGTGTCCTACAGCCCGAATTCCGACAGTGGCTACGGCATCTATATGTCGCACATCGACACCCGGATGGTGTTCCAGGCCATCGCCGACAAGGGCGACATGAGCTCCAAGGTGCCGGGCTTCAACGTCTACATTTTCGACAGCGCCTATCACTCGACCAACTACCCCTACATCGTCCCGATCATCGGAGGCATCTGATCATGGCCGCCAAAATCAGCTTCCCCCATGGCAATGACTGGGGCGTCATCGGTCCCGAGGGCGATCACGATCTGCCGGTGGACTCGACCTTGGGGCACCGGTTCCATCTCGTCGACGGCGAGGTCGTCGACCGCTATGACGGCGTCACCGACGATCGAGTCCGCGAGATTGATGCCGTTCGCGTCGTCGAGCGGCAGGCCGAGGAACTCCAGGCAGCCAGAACCGCCCTGGTTCGACGGGTCAAAGCCGAAGCGGCGCAGCGGATCGCCACTCTCGACTGGAAGGTCGAACGCGCCCGCGAGCGGGATGCCCTGAACGGCACCAAGACCCTCCAGGAGGTCTATGCCGAGCGCGAGGTCATTCGGCTGGCGAGCAACGAGGCCGAAGCCGCCATCGCCAAACTCGCCTCCCAGGAAGAGATCCTGGCCTTCTCCTGGTAGATCCTTCCCCCGTCCCGGAATTCAATGCCATGACCGAACAATCCCCGGAAATCTGGGCGGGCGTCGCCACCCAGTATGTGGGCGCGTGGGGGCAAGCCGCTCCCATGGTCCAGATCGCCGCCATCGCCGCCACGGTGTTCATCATCGCCATCATCGCCTGGGCATGGCCGCGGAAGCAGGGGGCGCCGGATGCATCCGGTGTCCCCGTCGAGGCCTTCGCCCATGTGGTCGAGGAGCAGGCCCGCCAGACCGAGGCCCTGCGCTCGGCTGTCGAAGGACTGAGCGAGGTTGTCCATCAGATCCGAATGCTGCTGGAGACCAGGACGCTGTGCCCGTTCCCCAGCCCCCGTTGCGGGGTGTCGCCGGACGCGGACGATGCCTGATCCGGCGTTGTCGCAGGCGCTGAAGGAGGCGTTTGCGTCCGCCCCGGCCGGAACGGTGGTTCTCGATACGTTGGAAATCTGGCATCCAACCTTTGACGAACCGATCCGGGTGGTCCGCGACCATGCCGACCTCACCGCCCGGCTGGAGGCCGGTGCTCCCCGCGACGGCGGCAAGCTGGTCACCTTTGCCGCGCTGGCATTCGAGTTCTCGCCGCCACCGGTGGATACTGCTCCGGTGCCGGAAATCACCGTCACCCTCGACAATGTCGGCAGCGATATTACCGACGCCCTTGAGGGTGCCGCCATCAGCCAGCAGGTGATCGAGATCACCTGGCGGCCCTATCTCTCCACCGATCTCGACGGCCCCCATATGGACCCGCCCATCACCATGACCCTGACCGAAGTCGAGGCAGACACGATGAGGGTCACGGGGCGTGCCCGTATGCTGGATGCGGGGAACAAGTCCTTGCCGTCCATCACCTATACCGCCCAGCGCTTTCCCGGTCTGGCGCGGTAATGGGGGTCAGCTTTCCCAGGGATTGAGGATATCGACGCCGGCCGCCGCGAAATCGGCGACGTTGCGGGTCACCACGGTAAGGCGGTGCTTCAGGGCGGTGGCGGCGATCAGGCTGTCGATGGCCGGCAGGGGCTGTTTGATCCGTGCGGTCAGGCGGCCCCATTCGTCGGCCACCGCGGCATCGACCGGCAGCACGCGACTCTCGAACCAGTCGGGCAGCTCGATTTCCAGCCAGGCGATGATCCGGCCGCGCCGCCGTCCATCCGCCAGCTTCTCGGCGCCCCGGCGGATTTCCCCCAGGTTCAGGGCGCTGATGAACAAGGCTTCCTGCGGCACCGTCTCGAACCACTCCACCACCTGCGGTGCCGGAACGGGCCTGATCCGCTCGGACAGAGCGCAGGTATCGACCAGATAGCTCAAAGCTCGATGTCCCGCGACGGCGAGCGGTCGCGTTCGATATCGAGGTCCACGCCGGAGAGCGGCGAAGCCCGCAGGAATTCTACCAGCGACGGCTTGCGCCCCTTCAGCCGTTCGTACTCGTCCTGGGACATCACCACCGCCGTGGTGCGGCCGCGAACGGTAATCGCCTGCGGGCCTTCGCTGGCAGCGCTGCGCAACAGCTCGCTGAACCGGGCCTTGGCATCCTGAACCTGCCACGCGTGCATGGGCATCTCCTGACCATTCTGACCAGATGAGGATAGCGACAATGACCCGCGAATGCCAGCCGCCGGTTGGCGGCCCCCATTGGGCCATCGCCTTGATCGGCCTGCCGTGGTCCGTCCATGGCAGCGGGCCGGACTCGTTCAATTGCTGGGAATTCGTCCGCATGGTGCAGGCCGAACATTTCGGCCGCCTGCTGCCCGAGATCAGCAATCCCGAGGACATGCTGGTCATGGACCGGACCTTCCGCAATCACCCCGAGCGGCAGCGGTGGGCCAAGGTTGAAACGCCTGTGGAAGGCGATTGCGTCCTGCTGCGCCGATCCCGCCATCCCATCCATGTCGGCGTCTGGCTCGAAGTGGATGGTGGCGGCGTCCTGCATTGCGCCGAGGGTGCCGGGGTGGTGTTCCAGCGTTCGGACGCGCTCGCGCTCAACGGCTGGGCCATCGAAGGTTTCTACCGCTTCATCGGCGGCCAGTGATGACCGCCTCCATCGTCATCGTCACCAATCCGTTCGAGCCGGTGACCAGCCGCTCGGTGCATGCGGTGGAATCCGGGATCACGCTGGGCGGTCTGTTGCAGGATTGCGGAATCGCCGAGGATTGCTGGTCCGACGGGCCGGAAATCCTGATCGGCGGCATGACGGTGTCGGTCGGCATCTATGCCGCCCGGACCATCGTGGACGGCGAGGTCGTCACCGTCATTCGCTGGCCCCAGGGCGGCGGGGGCGGTGGTGGGGGCGGCAAGAACCCCATGCGGATCGTGTTGACCATCGCGGTGATGGTGGCCGCCATCTATCTGGGTCCCATGGCGGCGGTGGCGATGGGCTATACCGCCGCCGGCAGCGCCGCCGCCATGGCCACCGCTGGCATCGCCCTGGCCGGCTCGATGCTGATCAATACGGTGATCCCGGCCCCCAAGCCCTCCATGCCGTCGCTCAACTGGGGCGGCAGCGGCAGCGCGCCGGCCCCCAGCCCGACCTATTCAATCCAGGCTCAGGGCAATCAGGGCCGATTGGGCCAGCCGATCCCGGTGATCTATGGCCGCCACCTGATCTATCCCGACCTCGCCTCGGAGCCCTACCAGGATTACGTGGGCGGCGAGCAGTACCTGTATCAGCTCCACGTCATCGGCCAGGGGGAGTATGCGGTCGAGCAAATCCGCATTGAGGACACCCCCATCTCCTCCTTCGAGGAGGTCCAGACCGAAACCGTTCCTCCCGGCAGCCGGGTCACCCTGTTCGAGCCGGATGTGGTCACCGCCGCCGAGGTGGCGGGCCAGGAACTGGTGGCTCCCAATCTGGTGCAGTCCGGCGATGATGGATATACCGGCCCGTTCACCGCCAACCCGGTCGATACCACGGCCGGGGCGCTGGGCATCGACGTGGTGATGCCGCGTGGCCTCTATTACGCCAATGACGGCGGCAGTCTCGATAGCCGCACCGTCCAGTGGCAGGTCGAGGCCCGCGCCATCGATGCCGAGGGGGGAGCCATTGGTGGCTGGGCGGTGCTGGCGCAGCCGTCGCATACCGCCGCCACCAACAGCACCATCCGTCTGTCCTTCCGCTACTCGGTCAGTCCGGGCCGTTACGAGGTCCGCCTCAAGCGTCTCGACACCAAGGACACCGCCGAGCGCGCCGGCCATGAAATCCGCTGGGGCGCTCTGCGTGCCTATTTGACCGGCCAGCCCGATTTCGGCTCAGTCACCCTGCTGGCGGTCAAGATGCGTGCCACCGACAACCTGTCGCAGCGCTCCAGCCGCATGATCAATGTCATCGCCACCCGCAAGCTGCCGGTGTGGTCGGAAGCGGGCGGTTGGTCGACGCCGCAGCCGACCCGGTCCATCGCCTGGGCCTTCGCCGATGCCTGCAAGGCCGATTATGGCGCCAAGCTGGCCGACAGCCGGATCGACCTCAAGACGCTGGCCACCCTGGAGGCCGTCTGGGCCGCCCGCGGCGATACCTTCGACGCGGTGTTCGACAGCAGCATGACGGTGTGGGAAGCCCTGACCCGCATCGCCCGTTGCGGCCGTGCCGTGCCCATCCAGCAGGGCGGCATCGTCCGCATCATCCGCGACGCGCCGCAGACCATGCCGGTGGCTATGTTCGGGCCGCGCAACATCGTCAAGGGCTCGTTCAAGCTCAAATACGTCATGCCCGGCGACGACACCGCCGACGCGGTGACGGTGGAGTATTTCTCGTCCCGCACCTGGAAGCCTGACGAGACCACCGCCAAGCTGCCCGACAGCCAGGGCGACAACCCGGCCAAGGTCAACCTGTTCGGCTGCACCGCCAAGGACCATGCCCAAAGGGAAGGGCTCTACATCGCCGCCAACAACCGCTATCGCCGCCGCATGGTCACCTTCCGCACCGAGCTGGAGGGCATGATCCCGACCTACGGCGAT
>JAUSFB010000059.1 GCA_030651575.1 Phaeospirillum sp. | reverse complement strand
CATGGAATCCGCCGACCGCAACGGCATCCGCTTCCAGATCTCCAACGACGGCAAATACGTCATCTGCTACCAGCCCTATTACTACTATGGGGCCGGGGCCGAGGTGTTCCTGATCCGGGTGTCGGACGGGAAGTACGCCTTTCTGCAATACCAGGATTCCAGCTATGGGCGGTCGTTCGCGCCGATCCGCGACAGCGACTTCATGATCTCCTACAGCCCGAATTCCGACAGCGGCTATCTGGGCCCCATGGCGGCGGTGGCCATGGGCTATACCGCCGCCGGCAGCGCCGCTGCCATGGCCACCGCTGGCATCGCCCTGGCCGGTTCGATGCTGATCAATACGGTGATCCCGGCCCCCAAGCCCTCCATGCCGTCGCTCAACTGGGGCGGCAGCGGCAGCACGCCGGCCCCCAGCCCGACCTATTCAATCCAGGCTCAGGGCAACCAGGGCCGATTGGGCCAGCCGATCCCGGTGATCTATGGCCGCCACCTGATCTATCCCGATCTCGCCTCCGAGCCCTACCAGGATTACGTGGGCGGCGAGCAGTACCTGTATCAACTCCACGTCATCGGCCAGGGCGAGTATGCGGTCGAGCAGATCCGCATCGAGGACACCCCCATTTCCTCCTTCGAGGAGGTCCAGACCGAAACCGTCCCGCCCGGTTCCCCGGTAACCCTGTTCGAGCCGGACGTGGTCACCGCCGCCGAGGTGGCGGGCCAGGAACTGGTCGCCCCCAATCTGGTGGCCTCCGGCGACGACGGATATATCGGCCCGTTCACCGCCAATCCGGTCGACACCACGGCTGGGGCGCTGGGTATCGACGTGGTGATGCCGCGTGGCCTCTATTACGCCAATGACGGCGGCAGCCTCGACAGCCGTACCGTCCAGTGGCAGGTCGAAGCGCTGGCCATCGATGCCGAGGGTGGAGCCATTGGCGGCTGGGCGGTTCTGGCGCAGCCGTCGCATACCGCCGCCACCAACAGCACCATCCGTCTATCCTTCCGCTATTCGGTCAGTCCCGGTCGTTACGAGGTCCGCCTCAAGCGTCTCGACACCAAGGACACCGCCGAGCGCGCTGGCCATGAAATCCGCTGGGGTGCTCTGCGTGCCTATTTGACCGGCCAGCCCGATTTCGGCTCCGTCACCCTGCTGGCGGTCAAGATGCGGGCCACCGACAACCTGTCGCAGCGCTCCTCGCGCATGATCAACATCATCGCCACCCGCAAGCTGCCGGTGTGGTCGGCGGCGGGCGGTTGGTCGGCCCCCCAGCCGACCCGCTCCATCGCCTGGGCCTTCGCCGATGCCTGCAAGGCGGACTATGGCGCCAAGCTGGCCGACAGCCGCATCGACCTCAAGACCCTGGCCACCCTGGATGCCATTTGGCAAGGGCGTGGCGATACCTTCGACGCGGTGTTCGATACCAGCATGACGGTGTGGGAAGCCCTGTCCCGCATCGCCCGTTGCGGCCGGGCCGTGCCCATCCAGCAGGGCGGCATCGTCCGCATCATCCGCGACGCGCCCCAGACCATGCCGGTGGCGATGTTCGGGCCGCGCAACATCGTCAAGGGCTCGTTCAAGATCAAATACGTCATGCCCGGCGACGACACCGCCGACGCGGTGACCGTCGAGTATTTCTCGTCGCGCACCTGGAAGCCCGACGAGACCACGGCCAAGCTGCCCGACAGCCAGGGCGACAATCCCGCCAAGGTCAACCTGTTCGGCTGCACCGCCAAGGACCATGCCCAAAGGGAAGGGCTCTACATCGCCGCCAACAACCGCTATCGCCGCCGCATGGTCACCTTCCGCACCGAGCTGGAGGGCATGATCCCGACCTACGGCGAT
>JAUSFB010000046.1 GCA_030651575.1 Phaeospirillum sp. | reverse complement strand
CCCGGCCGACGGCGCGGCGTCCCTGCGTCCCGGGGAGATGCTGTTTAATTTCCAGGAGGCGGATATTCAAGCCGTGGTCAAGACCGTGTCGCAGATCACCGGGCGTAATTTCCTGATGGATCCCCGGGTCAAGGGCAAGATCACGATCATCTCGACCCGGCCGGTGTCCAAGAACGCGGTCTACCAGATTTTCCTCGCGGCCCTCAAGGCCCAGGGGTTCACCGCCGTCACCGGTCCGGCGGATATCCTGAAGATTGTCCCGCTGAACGAGGCCAAGCAAGACGCCGATGTCAGCAGCGGCCCGTCGCTGTCCGGGGGCGAGCAAACCGTCACCCACGTCGTGACCGTGCAGTACGGTTCGGCCACGCAGATGGTGGCGCTGTTGCGGCCGTTGATGGCGCCCACCAGTCAGCTCTCGGTCTACGCACCGGCCAATACGCTCATCCTCACCGACTACGCCAGCAACATCCAGAACCTGCTGCGCATCGTGGGCATCCTGGACCGCGAGGGCGCGGCCGAGATCACTATCGTGGCGCTCAAGCACGCCTCGGCCACCGATATCGCCGACGTGATCACGCGGCTGTATCCCAACGTCACGCAGGCTATGCCGGGCATGCCGCAGATGCCGCAAGTCAATGTCGGGGAAAGCGAGCGCGTGCTGATTTTTCCGGATCCGCGTACCAACAGCATGTTGATCCGCACCGAAAACCAGGCCAATCTCAAGCAAGTGCGCGATCTCATTGACCGGCTGGATGTCCCGGCGAAGGTCGGCGGCAACACGCGCGTGGTGTATCTGCGCAACGCCGATGCGGTGAAGATGGCCGAGATCCTGCGTGGCTTGATGTCGGGGGAACGCAGCGCGCAGGCGGCGGCCCCGACCGTCCCCGGCCGGCCGGCCGCCGCCAAGGGCGCGGAGGCTTCGCTGATCCAGGCCGATGAAGCGACCAACTCACTGATCATCAGCGCCTCGGACGCGGTGTTCAACAACCTGCGCGCGGTCATTGAAAAACTCGACGTGCGCCGGGCGCAGGTGTATATCGAGGCGCTCATCGCCGAGGTCAGCACCGACAAGGCTTCGGAATTCGGATTCCAGTGGGCCGGCGGCGCCGACGCACGCGGCGGCACGCTCGGGGGCATGACCAATTTCCCTGGCTCGGGTGCCGGCATCGCCGCGGCCGCCGTCGATCCCAGGACCCTGGCCGGCGCGGGCGGTCTGTCGCTCGCCTACGTCGGCAAGAGCATCACGCTGTCGAACGGCACCACGGTGAAGAGCCTGGGGGCGCTGGCGCGGGCGCTGGAGGAGCAAAGCATCGCCAATATCCTGTCCACGCCCAATCTGCTGACGCTGGATAACGCCGAAGCCAAGATCATCGTCGGCCAGAACGTGCCGTTTTTGACCGGCAGCTTCTCGCAGACCGGCACCACCACCACGGGGGCGGTCAATCCGTTCCAGACCATTGAGCGCCAGGACGTCGGCCTGACGCTCAAGATCAAACCCCAGATCTCCGAGGGCGGCAGTATCAAATTAAAAATCCTCCAGGAAGTCTCGAGCGTGGCGAGCGCCGTGGGCGTGGGGGCGTCGGACTTGATCACCAACAAGCGCTCCATCGACACCACCGTGATCGTCGACGACGGCAACACCGTGGTGCTCGGCGGCCTGGTCGAGGACAGAGTGTCCGAGTCCACCCAGGCGGTGCCGTTCCTCGGGCGCATCCCGTTGCTCGGGTGGCTGTTCAAATATCGCACGCAGAAGAAAAACAAGACTAACCTGATGGTGTTTCTGCGTCCGGTCATCGTGCGCAGTCCGCAGGACAGTTACAACTTTACCGCCAGCCGTTACGAGTATATGCG
>JAUSFB010000043.1 GCA_030651575.1 Phaeospirillum sp. | reverse complement strand
ATCGGCGGTTTTCAAGATAGTTGTCACCGTTTCGTTCATGCGGCCTGAGCCTGTGAGCTAGCCGTTTTTTCCGGGTTGAGCCAGACACTCTGCGGCAGTGACCAGTCCCGGCTGTCACCACTCCAGCGGCGTGGGTTGCGTGCTCGCGCTGTCTCATAAACCTCGATGCGCTGTTTCATGATGTCCTCTGCCTGCGCGGTGTGGCGCTGTTCCGGTGTCACGAAGTTCAGCCCGCTGTGCCGGTGCTCAGTGTTGTACCACGCCGCGAAGCGCATCACCCAGGCGCGGGCCTTGTCCAGCGTGGCAAAGCCTTCGCTCGGATATTCTGGCCGATACTTGCACGTCCGGAACACGCTCTCCGCATAGGCGTTGTCGTTCGACACCCGCGGCCGGCTGTGCGAAGGCGTCACGCCCAGCCACTGCAAGGTGACCAGCAGGGTCGCCGACTTCATCGGTGAGCCGTTGTCCGCGTGCAGCACCAGCGGCGCCCGCCAGGTCTGGATCGCTTCGCTGAGGGCCGTGCGCCGCAGCAGGCTGGCGGCATGCTCGCCGGACTCCGTGGCTTGCACCTCCCACCCGACGATCTTGCGACTGTACAGATCCAGGATCAGATACAGATAAAAATACAGCCCTCGGATCCCGCTCGGTAAATACGTGATATCCCAACACCACACCTGATTCGGCCCCGTGGCCTCATGACTGGTGGGCGCCTTGCGGGTTGGCGCATCGGCACGGCCTCGGTGCTGCTGCTGACCCGCCGCGTGCAGCACACGATAGAAGCTCGACTCCGAGGCCAGGTACACGCCCTCGTCCGCCAGCCTCGGCACGATCTGCGACGGTGGCAGGCTGGCAAAGCGCGGTTCACTGCACACGCGCAGTACCTCGGCGCACTCCGCCTCGCTCAACCGATGCGCCGGCGGCGGACGCACCGCCGTCGGGCGACCATCCGACCGCACCTCATCCCCCTGCGTCCAGCGTCGATACGTGCGTAGGCTGATGCCGACCACCTCACACGAAGGCAGAAGACGCGCACCGTCGCGGCGCGCCGCACCTATGTCCTCGATCATCGTCCGGCGCTCCGACAGTTCAGTCAGATGTCCTCGTCCTGTAGCAGGAGCGCCCGATATTTTTTTGCCAGCACCAGCAAGGTCGCCGCCTCCGCCAGTGCCTTCTCTTTGCGATGCAGCTCGCGCTCCAATTCCAGAATGCGCCGCTGGTCCGTCTTGTGCCGCTGTGCCTGGGCCGCCGCATCCACATCACGGCGCGCATTCGCCTGCTCACAGGCCAAGCGCCACACCCGCACCTGTTCCACGTACAGACCCTTGCTTCGGCAGTACGCTGCCAGCGCCTCTTCACTCAGGCTGGCCGTCTCCAACACCACCGCAAACTTCACTGGAGAATCCCATTCCTCCGCCTTGCACTGTCCTCCACCCGGCATCACTGACCCCGCTCGTCTGGCTACCTTCCGCCAATTGTACAGGGTCGTCTCTGTGATGCCTGTCTCCTTCGACAGCGCCGCCACCGACCGGCTCTCCGGCGGCATCATTCGCTTCAAGACAGTCTGCTTCAACTCCTGCGAGTATTTCGACATCTCTCGTCACCTTCCGCCTCCCGCTCATTTTTGGGATTATAGAAAACAGTGACAACTATTCTGACGCGGGGGG
>JAUSFB010000037.1 GCA_030651575.1 Phaeospirillum sp. | reverse complement strand
TTCGCCAGCGTCGGCATGGACGTGCGCCTGCTGGGACCGATGCCGACGCCGGGCGTCGCCATGATGACGCGGTCGCTGCGGGCGGACCTGGGGGTGATGATCTCAGCCTCGCACATCGCCTATGTCGACAACGGCATCAAGCTGTTCGGCCCCGACGGATTCAAGCTTTCCGACGAGGATGAGCTGACCATCGAGTCCAAGATGTTCAACGGGTTGGAGGGCTATCGGATCGGCTCGGACCATCTCGGCCGCGCCAAGCGCCTCGACGATGCCAACGGGCGTTACATCGAATATGTCAAGAATACCTTCCCGCGCGGCTTGCGGCTGGACGGGCTTAAAATCGTGATCGATTGCGCCAATGGCGCCGCCTATAAGGTCGCCCCCACCGTGCTGTGGGAACTGGGTGCCGAGGTGGTGCCTGTGGCGGTTGCGCCCGATGGATTCAACATCAACAAGAATTGCGGCTCGCTGCACACCGGGGTCATCTGCGAAATGGTGGTGGCGCACGGCGCTCATCTGGGGATCGCCCTGGACGGCGACGCCGACCGGGTGATGCTGTGCGACGAATTGGGCAATATGATCGACGGCGACCAGCTGATGGCGCTGATCGGCGATCTGTGGCAACGCTCGGGCCAGTTGAAGGGCGGCGGGGTCGTCGCCACCGTCATGTCCAATCTGGGGCTGGAGCGGTTCCTCGGCCAACGCGGCCTGAACATGGTCCGGACCAATGTGGGTGACCGCTATGTGCTGGAGCATATGCGGCGCGAGGGCTTCAACGTGGGCGGCGAGCAGTCGGGACATATCATCCTGTCCGACCATTCCACCACCGGCGACGGGTTGGTGGCGGCGTTGCAGGTGCTGGCGGCGCTGGTTCAGTCCGGCCGGCCGGCCAGCGAGATTTTGCGGCTGTTCACGCCGCTGCCCCAGGTGCTGAAGAATATCAGGATCGCCGGCGCCTCGGTGGCGGATGTTCTGTCCAACGCCACCGTCCAGACCGCCATCGCGGCCGGTGAAGACAAGCTGGCCGGTCAGGGGCGTCTGCTGATCCGAAAGTCAGGCACCGAGCCCCTGATCCGGGTTATGGCCGAAGGCGAGGACCAGGATCAGGTCACCGCCGTGGTCGACGATATCATCGAGACCATTCGGCGCGTCGCGGGCTGAATGCCCTAGGCCGCCGCCGCCGTCTCCGTCGTCTGGCTGAGGCGATCGATGACCTGACTCATGGACCGTGCGATATCGGGACACAGCCGGATCAATCGCTCGGCAAGGTCGCGGGCCAGATTGAGGTCGAAGGGCTGTCCCGCCACCTCGGCTTCGAGAATCTCGGCAAGTTGGTCGATTTCTTCCCATCGGTATTGCATGATCATCCCCATGAACTGCCGGAACCAATCTTAAGCATTAGAGATTCTAAATGAGCATGGTGCGGCGCACAACCCGGTAAACACCTTATTTGGTGCGCCACTACAATTTGTCACCTGAATGTAGCTTTCAGGGTGTTGCGTGACGGAATGGCGTATTTCGATGCGTATTTAACCGGTGGGGAGGGGCGTTGATGCAGGGGCGCGTGCTGGTCATAGCGGGGTCCGATTCCGGCGGCGGCGCCGGTATCCAGGCCGACGTCAAGACGGTGACCTGTCTGGGGGGCTTCGCCGCCACCGCGATCACGGCCTTGACGGCTCAGAACACCAAGGGGGTATTTGGCATCTCCGAGGTGCCGGCCGATTTTGTCCGTCTTCAGATGGAGGTGGTGCTGAACGATATCGGTGCCGATTGCATCAAGACCGGCATGTTGGCCTCGGCCGCCATCGTCGAGGCGGTGGCCGGGGCGCTGGCCGCCTTGGCTCCCGATATTCCGTTGGTTCTGGACCCGGTGATGGTGGCCAAGGGCGGTGCCGCCTTGCTGGCCGACAGTGCCGCCGGGGCGCTGGTCGGCCGGTTGTTGCCGCGCGCCCGGCTGTTGACCCCCAATATTCCAGAGGCCGAGGTCTTGCTGGGGCGGAGCATTCGCGGGTTGGCCGAGATGGAGCGGGCCGCCTTGGACCTGCTGGCCTGGGGACCGCGGGCGGTGCTGCTCAAGGGCGGCCATATGGAGGGCGACGATCTGGTGGATTTGCTGGCCGATTCCGCCGGGCTGAGGCGATTCGCCGGCCGGCGGATCGCCAGCCGTTCGACCCATGGAACCGGCTGCACCCTGGCCTCGGCCATCGCCGCCGGCATCGCCCAGGGGCTGGAACTGGACGTGGCGGTCGCGCGGGCCAGGGATTATGTCCGCAGAGCCATCGAGACGGCGCCGGGGCTGGGAAGCGGTCATGGGCCGCTCAACCACGGCCATACGGTGGGGTGTTAGCGATCCGCCATGGCCAGCGAGGGGACGACGCGCCTCGACGGGAAAGTTACCGTGGCGATGGTGCCCCTGCCGGGCTCGCTGTCCAGGACCAGGGTGCCGCCATGGGCGACGATCAGCGCCTTGGTCAGCGGCAGACCGAGGCCGCTGCCCTCGTATTTGCGCGACAGCCTTGTATCGGCCTGAACGAAGGGTTCCATCACCTTCACCATCTCTTCGGCGGTCATGCCGATGCCGCTATCCGTGACCTGGATCAGGTAGCAGCCTTCCGGATCGATTTGGGCGGCCACGGTGACGCGGCCGCGGTCATCGGTGAACTTCACCGCATTGGACAGCAGGTTCAGGACGATCTGGCGCACCCGCCGCTCGTCGGCCAGCAGCATGGGCAGGGTGTCGGGCAGGATGTCCTCGACGATCAGGCCCGCATTATAGGCGCGCCGCGTCATCATGCGAACCGAGGTCCGGATGATATCGGCCACGTCCACCGTTGACTCCTGGAGGTCGGTCATGCCGGCCTCGGCCTTGGACATATCCAGGATATCGTTGATCAATTCCAGCAGGTGCATGCCGCTTTCGTGGATGTCGTCCACATAGGTGCGGTAGTTGGTGGGCTCCAGCGGTCCGAAGATCTCGTGCTTCATCATTTCGGAAAAGCCGATGATGGCGTTCAGGGGCGTACGCAACTCGTGACTGATATTGGCCAGGAACGTGTTCTTTGAACGGTTGCCGCGTTCAGCCGCATCCTTGGCCTCGCGCAGGGTTTGTTCGGTGCGCTTGCGATCGGTGACGTCGGTGAAGCTGAGGATCAGGCCGCCGCCGGGCATGGAGGAGGAGCGGACTTCCATTACCACACCATTGGCACCGCAATGTTCGAACACCACTTCGGGGCGTTGGCGGATATTTTCGGCCAGATCGCTGGTGATGCGGACTGCGACCTCGCCATGGGGACAGTCGGTGGCCGCCAGCAGGGCCATGAACAGCGAAATGTCGATGGTGCCCGGCGTGATTTCCGCCTCGGGGAGGCCCAGCATGCGGATAGCCGCCTCATTGAGGGCGATCAAGGCGTCATCCGAGGCAAACACCGCCACGCCTTGGGCCATGTTGTCGATGATGGCTTGCAAACGGGTGGCCTGGGTGCGAAAGCGGGCCTCTCCCTCCACCAGTGCGGTTTCGACCCGCTTGCGCTGGGTGATGTCGCGGACGACGCCGATGAAGGTCCGCATGTCGTCGTCCCGCATTTCCGAAACGGCAAGGTCGATCGGAAAGATGGTGCCGTCGCGACGCAGACCCTGAACCTCCCGCCCGCTGCCGATGATGCGGCGCAGCCCGGATTCCATGTAATTCGCAAGATAGCCGTCATGGTGACTGCGGTAGGGCTCGGGCATCAACATGGTGATATTGCGCCCGATTACCTCGTCGGCGGCATATCCGAAGATTCGCTGGGCCGAAGGGTTGAATGACAGCACCATCCCGGCTTCATCGATGGTGATGATGCCGTCCACCACCGTGTCCATGATGCCTTTCAGCCAGCCGACGGTATTTTCCAATGACAGCTGGGCCTGTCTGCGGATGGTGATGTCGCGTAAAATCCGGAGCCAGCCGCCGTCATGGGTGCGATAGGCGCTGATCATCACCCAGTGGCCGTCGCGAAACTGTTCCTCGACCGGAGCGCCGTCATGGTCGGAAATGGCGTTTCTCAGCCAAGTCTGGTCGCGCCTTTCGGCCAGGGTGAGGGCTGACATCAGGTCCTCGAACCGCGCCCCCGGCAAGATGGACTCCGCGATGGGCTTCAGCAGCATCCGGTACCGCTCGTTGCAGATGACGAGCCGATTGGCGCTGTCGAACAATCCGACACCATCGGTGCCGTTGCTGAGAGCCTCGACCAGATGGCGTTGGGCCTCGGCGGCCCCGCTTTGGTCTGGTGGCGATGACCGTCGGCCACGCAGGGCTGCCCAGGCCAGCGTTGCCGCCGACCCCGCCATTGTCCCCGCTATCGCCGCCTGAACCGCGAAGTCCATGATCTGCTTTCTAACTCGACGATTTATTCGTCGTAGTCGACCAAGCTGGTGAACGGAACATCCAAATCCCGCAATCGCTGGCGGCCGGGCAGGAAGTTCAGCTCGATGATGCTTGCGGCGCCGGTCACATGGGCGCCGATCTTGCGCAGCAGTTCGATGCTGGCGGCCAGGGTGCCACCGGTGGCCAGGAGGTCGTCCAGAACCACGACGCGCGCGCCGGCGGGTACGGCGTTATCCTGGATCTCGATGGTGTCGGTGCCGTATTCCAGGGCGTAGTCGTGGCGGATGGTTTTGCCCGGCAGCTTGCCCTTCTTGCGCAGCATGACGAAGCCGCAGCCCAGCTTCAGCGCCAGCGGCGCCGCCACCAGGAAGCCGCGCGACTCGATGCCGGCCAGAATGTCGGGCTGGAACTTGCGGACCTCGCGGGCGAGTCGACCCATGGCCACCTGCCAGGCGTCGGGATGCGCCAGCAAGGTGGAAATGTCGTAGAACAGGATGCCCGGCTTGGGGAAGTCGGGAACGCCGCGGATATGGTCCTTGATGTTCATGTCTGGGCTCGGATGTTGAGATTGCTGGGGCATCGTAGCGACCGGGTGCGGTCGGGTCAAAGTAAAGACGGGCCGATCAGGACAAAGATCGGAGCAAGGCCTCTTCAACCGGTGAGGCGGGGATTTTCTCCATGGTCGAGCCGCCGAAATCCTGGGCGCGCAGGATCGTCAGCCGCGAGGCGCTGGGGGCGAACTTATCGGGTGGGGTCGGACCGAACAGCGACACCAGCGGGATTCCGGCGGCGGCCAGCATGTGGCCGGTGCCGCTGTCATTGGCGATGGCGGCCCGCATGCGCCGCCCCAGGGCGATTGTGAGCATGGCGGACGGCCTTTCCACCTGTTGCAGGGGCAGCAGGGCGTCAGGATGTTCGGCGCGGATGGCGGTCATCCATTCGGTCTCTGCCGGTCCCAGCAGGAAGACCGGCGTCATCCCCTTGGCCGAGATGGTCGCGGCCAAGGCGCAAAACCGCTCCAACGGCCAGCATTTGTGCTTGCCTCCGGCGCCGGGGGCGAGGCCGACATAGTCCGGCCCCGGCGGCAGCAGGGTATCGGCCAGCGCCTCGGTCGCGGCGTCGCGGGGCAGCGGGGCTTCGCCCGCGGCCGGTTCCCCGCCGGCCAGCTCGATCAGCGTCATCAACTGCGCCACCATGGCGGCGGGCCGTGTCGGGACGCGCGGCCTGGCGTCGGATAACAGGAAGCCGCCGGCGGCCGAGATAAAGCGGCCATGGCGGATGCGCCTGAGGATCAGGGTGGTCAGCAGCCGGCGTTGGGTGTCGATGATCAGGTCGAACGACCGGCCGGGCAGGGGGCGGCGCAGCAATTCTCCGACCCGGCTGCCGATATGGGCCTCGTCGATGACCTCGTCGATCAGGCCGTGGACCAGCGGGGCCAGGGTGTCGGCAAAGACGCTGTGACCCTTGCCCGCCATCCAGGTGATGCGGGCCTGGGGAAAAGCGGCGCGCAATGCCCGGACGAAGGGCAGCTTGATCAGACCGTCGCCGACCGCGTCGAGGCCGACATAGACCAGGATGGAGTTATCCAATGACGTCATGCCGGCAAGTCGCGGGGCAGGGTCCGTGAACCCTTAAGCCTGAATTGAGTCTATCATTCATCACGGATCAGGGCGCGGTTGCCCTCGACCGTCACCCGCCCCTCCGCCAGCAACCGCAGCGCCAGGGGATACGCTTTGTGCTCGCGCTCCAGCACGCGCGCCGCCAGGGTGTCTTCGGTGTCGGCGGCCAGCACGGGAACCGCGTCCTGGACCAGGATGGGGCCGTCGTCGAGGTCGGCGGTGACCAGATGCACGGTACAGCCATGCAACTTGACCCCGGCCTCGATAGCGCGGCGGTGAGTGTGCAGCCCCTTGAACGAGGGCAGCAGCGCCGGATGAATGTTGATCATGCGGTCCCGCCATGACGTGACGAAATCGGCGGATAGCAGGCGCATGAAGCCGGCGAGACAGACGATTTCGATCCCGGCGGCGCGCAGTTCCCTGTCCATTTCGGCATCGAAGGCTTCGCGTGACGCAAAGCCCTTATGGGGGATCACCCGCGTGGCGATTCCGGCCTTTTCGGCCCGCTCCAGGGCAAAGACGCCGGGAATGTTGGAGATCACCAGCACGATCTCGGCGGGAAAAGCCGGATCGGCGCAGGCGTCGAGCAGGGCTTGCAGATTGCTGCCCCGCCCGGAGACCAGGACGCCGACCCTCTTCCTCACGCCCAGCCGCCCTGGTTGAGAACCTGACTTTGCGCCTCGTCGCCCTGGCGGGTCCGGATGCGGCCGATGCGATACACCGTCTCGCCGCCGTCGCGCAAGATGCGCTCGGCCTCGGCCGCGTTGGCGGCCGAAGCCACCACCACCATGCCGATGCCGCAGTTGAAGGTGCGGGCCATCTCGTGCGCGGCGACGCCACCTTCCTTGGCCAGCCAGCGGAAAACCGGCGGCAGGGTCCAGGCGGAGCCGTCGATCTCGGCGACCACACCTTCGGGCAGGACGCGCGGAACATTCTCGATCAGGCCGCCGCCGGTGATATGGGCCAGCGCCTTCAAGGTGCCGGCGCGCACGGCCGCCAGACAGCTCTTTACGTAGATGCGGGTCGGGTCCAGCAGCGCCTCGCCCAGCTTGCGGTCGGGGGCGAAGGGGGCGGGCTGGTCGTAGGACAGGCCGCCGCGCTCGACGATGCGGCGCACCAGGGAATAGCCGTTGGAATGAACTCCGGACGAAGCCAGACCCAGAATCACGTCGCCCTCGACCACGTCTTCCTTGGGAAGCAACTGGTCGCGCTCGGCGGCGCCGACCGAAAAGCCGGCCAGATCGTAGTCGCCCTTGGAATACATGCCGGGCATTTCGGCGGTTTCGCCGCCCACCAGGGCGCAGCCGGCCTGACGGCAGCCCTCGGCGATTCCGGCGACGATGGCGGTGCCGGCGGCGACGTCAAGCTTGCCGGTGGCGAAGTAATCCAGGAAGAACAGCGGCTCGGCGCCCTGGACCACCAGATCGTTGACGCACATGGCGACCAGATCGATTCCGACCGTGTCGTGCTTGCCGGCTTCGATGGCGACTTTCAGCTTGGTGCCGACGCCGTCGGTGGTTGCGACCAGGATCGGGTCCTTGAACCCGGCTGCCTTTGGGTCGAAAAGCGCGCCAAAACCGCCGAGACCGGCGGCGCCGCCGGAACGGGCGGTGGATTTGGCGAGCGGCTTGATGGCCTCGACCAGCGCCTCGCCGGCGTCGATATCGACACCCGCATCGCGGTAGGTCAGGCCCTGCTTGTCATCATGCGCGGGAATGGGCTTCCTCGTGGGCTTTGGTGTGGTATGTTCGGCACGGAAATCCGGTGGCCCGAAGATACTTCATCCCATGTGGTTTGCAATGGCTTCTCTCCGCCGCCTTCGGGTCGCGCTATTCCTTTCGATCTTTTTGGCTCTACCCGGCGCTGTCCGGGCGGCCGATGCCTTCGCCGTGCGCGGCATCGATGTGGATGTGACGGCGTCCGCCGCCGCCGCCGCCAAGGAGCAGGCGCTGGCGGAGGCCGAGCGGGCCGGGTTCCGCCGATTGCTCGAACGCCTCACCATGCCGGCCGATCATGCCAAACTACCCAGCGCCGATGCCCTCCAATATGTGCGTGACGTCGCCATCGAGCGGGAACGGTCGTCGGCGGTGCGTTATATCGCCACCCTGACCGTACGCTACAACGGGGTGGCGGTGAAAAAGCTGCTGCGCGACGCCGGTTTGAAATATGCCGAGCCCCGGCCCCGTCCGGTGGTGATCGTGCCCGTATTCAAGCAGCAGGGGGGGGGGCGTCCTTTGCTATGGGATGATCCCAATCCGTGGCGGGCGGCCTGGCTGGGGCAGGGCTCCGGCGCATTGGTGCCCCTTGCTGTGCCGGTTGGCGACGCCGCCGACATCGCCGCGTTGCCGTTGGAAAAGGCGCTGGCGCTTGACGCCGAGGGGCTTGGCTTTCTGGGATCGCGCTTCCGGACCGGCGATGTGCTGGTGGCGACCGCCGCGGTCAATGCAACCGGCTCCGCGCTGGATGTGTCGCTGGGGGGCGTTTCCGGCGCGCTCAAGCCGTTCGATTCAAAAAATTATCCCCTGACCGCCGCCGGGCTCGATGTCGCCATGCGGGCCGCCGTTGGCGATATCGCCAACGGATTCGACGCCGCTTACAAGCAGGGAAACCTGCTGTCCTTCGACCGGGCCGCCACCATGGCCGCCATGGTGCAGTTGCGCGGCCTCGACGACTGGCTGGCGGTGCGTGAACGCCTGGGGCGGGTGCCGTTGGTGCGGCGGTGGGAAATCGTGTCGCTCTCGCGCGAGGAGGCGGCGCTGGTGTTGCACACCGTCGGCGAGCCCGAGCAGGTGAAGGCGACGCTGGCCGCAGCCGGACTGGCCCTGGAATGGGGCGACGGCTTTTGGACCATGCGGCCGGTCGAGCGTAAATGACGGGGAGTTTCGCATGATACCGGACCGACGGGTACCTCCGGCGATGTCGCCGACGCAGCGTATACGGGTCTGGGCCTTTGGCGGTCTGGCCTTTCTGGTGCTGGTCTATCTGCTGCGCGGTGTTCTGCTGCCATTCGTCGCCGGCATGGCGATCGCCTATTTCCTCGATCCGCTGGCCGACCGGCTGGAGCGGTTGGGGCTGTCGCGGATCATGGCCACCGCCCTCATCACGGCGGTGTTCTTTCTGGTGTTCGGGCTGTTGCTGTTCCTGCTGGTGCCGGTGCTGGAGCAGCAGGTGGTGACCTTCGTCCAGCGTTTGCCCGCCTATATCGCCGCCGTGGGGGATCGGATCAAGCCGCTGTTGCAGGAGTTCCAGGACCGGCTGTCGCCCCACGATATCGAGAAGCTGCAAACCTCGGTCGGGGCCTATGCTGGCACCGCCGCCGGTTGGGCGCTGGATTTCTTGAAAAGCGTGCTGACCGGCGGCATCGCCATTCTCAGCATCCTGTCGCTGCTGTTCATCACGCCGGTCGTGACCTTTTATCTGTTGCGCGACTGGGATCACATGGTGGAGACCATCAACACCTGGTTGCCGCGCCATCATGCCGAGACCATCCGGTGCGAGTTGAAGGAGGTCGACCGCACCCTGGCCGGTTTCGTGCGCGGTCAGGCGACGGTCTGCATCACCCTGGCCGCTTTTTACGGCATCGGCTTGACCATGACCGGCCTGGATCTTGGCCTGATGATCGGCATGGGGACCGGGTTGGGCGCTTTCGTGCCTTACGTGGGGATGCTGATCGGGTTGATCGCCAGTCTGGGGCTGGCGGTGGCGCAAGGGGCCGAGTGGCATCTGCTGGGCGGCGTCGGTCTGGTGTTTCTGATCGGCAATGTGCTGGAGGGCAATTTCCTGACACCCAAGCTGGTGGGCGACCGGGTCGGATTGCATCCGGTGTGGATCATCTTTTCGCTGCTGGCCGGGGGGGCGCTGTTTGGCTTTGTCGGCATCCTGCTGGCGGTGCCGGCGGCGTCGGTGATCGGGGTTCTGACCCGCTTCGCCTTGGAAAACTATCTCAGGAGTTCGCTTTACCATGGTGGCGAGGACTCTTGAGCGAGTCCCAACTTCCTCTCGACCTTGGGCACCGGCCGGCCTTGTCGGAAGGCGATTTCCTGGTGGCCCCGTGCAACGCCGAGGCCCATGGCTGGCTTGAGCGTTGGCCCGACTGGCCCGGCCCGGCCTCGGTCATCTTCGGCCCCGCCGAATGCGGCAAGACCCATCTTGCCCACCTGTTCGCCGCCGTCAGCGGCGCCGTCACCATCGCCGGAGCGGATCTTGCCGTCGCCGACCCGCCTCGCCTGTTGGATCAGGCCCGCGCCGTGGTGGTGGAGGATTGCGATCGGGGGACGCTGGACGAGGCGGCGCTGTTCCATCTGATCAATCTGACCAAGGAGACCGGCGGCTTTTTGCTGCTTACCGGGCGCGAGGCGCCGTCGCGCTGGGGCGTGAGTCTCCCGGATCTGCGGTCGCGGCTGAACGCTATGCCGGCCCTGGCCATCGGCGCACCCGACGATGCTGTCCTGGCGGCGGTGCTGGTTAAATTGTTCTCCGACCGGCAGGTCAGGATCGGCGAGGAAGTGGTGGCCTATCTGCTGGGGCGCATGGAGCGCAGCTTTGCCGCCGCCGCGAATCTGGTCGAGCGCCTTGACCATGCTGCGCTGGCCGGTCACCGCGCCGTGACGGTGCCGCTGGCCCGTGGCGTGTTGGAGCGGGGAGAAGATGAGCTGCCGGTCCTATAGGGATTTCGCGTCCAGATCCCTGGGGCGGGTATAGGCGATCAGCCGTCCGGTTCCGGCCTCCAACTCGCCCCAATGGCCGATGTCGAGATCGATCACCGCCAGGGCTCCGGTGGAGAACTTGGCCGCCAGACTCTCCAGCGCCTCGGGCTCGCCGTTATGACCGACCAGAACCTCGGCCAGTCGTCCCAGGCCGGGATTATGTCCGATCACCATGACCGAGGCGACGTGGTCGTCGATCTTGCGCAGGCGGTGCAGCAGGTCGCCCTTGCTGGCCTCGTAGAGGCCGCCTTCGATGGCGGTGGACGTACCCTCCAGCCGAGGCTCGATGATGTCCCAGGTCTCACGGGTCCGGACGCTGTTCGAGACCAGCACCAGGGCTGGGTGGAAACAGGAGCGGGTGATGTGATCGGCCATCGCCTGGGCCGCAAGACGTCCGCGTTTGTTGAGGGGGCGTTCGATGTCATCCATGGCGGGATCATCCCAGCTGGACTTCGCGTGGCGGAGCAAAAAGAGTTTTCTCATTTAATTCACCCGCTCGGCCATGACAGAGATGCTACGAGCATATATAAATGACGGCGGGGATGCCATGGCCACCCGATTGGAGAGACGTCGTGACAAATTCGAAAGCAATCGACCTGTCCGCTATCGATATGGAATCCAAGGAACGCTTCATCAATCGTGAACTTTCCTGGCTGTCTTTTAATGGACGCGTCATCGACGAAGCCTACAATCATCACCATCCCCTGCTGGAACGCCTCCGTTTTTTGTCGATTTCGGCGGCGAACCTGGATGAATTTTATATGGTTCGCGTCGCCGGTCTGAAGGGACAAGTCGACGCGGGAATCATGACCACCAGCCAGGATGGCCTGACCCCGGCGCAGCAGCTGGCGGCGATCAATTTGGAAGCGGCGGAACTGTTGTCGGCGCAAAAACGCTGCTGGCGCGAACTCAAGGACGAGATGCGCACCGCTGGCATCGCCGTGGTCGACCGCAGCGAACTGAGCAAAGCCGATATGAAGTGGCTGGAAAACCGCTTCATGGAGCATGTCTTTCCGGTACTGACGCCGCTGGCCATCGACCCGGCGCATCCGTTCCCGTTCCTGCCCAATGCCGGCTTCGCCCTGGTGCTGCACCTGTTCCGCCTGGATGACGGCGAGGTGCTGCGCGCCCTGTTGCCGTTGCCCAGTCAGGTGGAGCGTTTTACCCGTCTGCCCGGCGACGGCATCCGTTTCCTGCCGTTGGAAGAACTGGTGTTGCTGTTCCTCGGTCATATCTTCCCCGGCTTCCGCATGGAGGCCCAGGGGTTGTTCCGGGTCATTCGCGATTCCGAGATGGATATCGATGAAGAGGCGGAAGACCTTGTCCGGGTGTTCGAATCCGCGTTGAAGCGCCGTCGGCGCGGCAATGTGATCCGCCTGACCTTCAACGCCGGCATTCCCGAGGACCTGAAGAATCTGGTCATCGCCGAGATGCATGTGGACGAAGGCGATGTGTTCGAGATCGACGGATTGCTTGGTCTGGTCGATACAAAGCGGCTGATCGTCGACGAGCGGCCCGACCTGCTGTTTCCTCCCTACAACGCCCGCTTTCCCGAGCGGGTCCGCGATTTCGGCGGCGACTGCTTTGCCGCTATCCGCAAGAAGGACATCATCGTCCATCATCCGTTCGAAAGTTTCGACGTGGTGGTCCAGTTCATCCGTCAGGCGGCTCAGGACCCGGCGGTGGTGGCGATCAAGCAGACGCTGTACCGCACCAGCGGCGACAGCCCCATCGTCAAGGCGCTGGTCGAGGCCGCCGAGGCCGGCAAGTCGGTGACCGCCATGGTCGAGTTGAAGGCCCGCTTCGACGAGGAGGCCAATATCCGCTGGGCTCGCGATCTGGAACGCGCCGGCGCCCAGGTGGTGTTCGGCTTCCTGGAGTTGAAGACCCACGCCAAGATCTCGCTGGTGGTCCGGCGCGAGGGCGGCAGTCTGGCGTCCTATGTCCATTTTGGCACCGGCAACTACCACCCCATCACCGCCAAGATCTATACCGACCTGTCGTTCTTCACCTGCGATCCGGCCCTGTGCCGTGATGCCGCCAAGACCTTCAACTACATGACCGGCTACGCTTCGCCGGACAAGATGGAGAGTCTGGCCATCGCCCCCATGTTTCTGCGCAAGAAGGTGCTGGGGCTGATCGATGACGAGATCGAGAACGTCAAGGCCGGCAAGCCGGGCTCCATGTGGCTGAAGATGAACTCGCTGGTCTGCCCGCAGTTGATCGACGCGCTGTACCGCGCCTCGCAGGCCGGGGTAAAGATCGATCTGGTGATTCGCGGCATCTGCTGCCTGCGGCCCGGCGTGCCCGGCCTGTCCGACAATATCCGCGTCAAGAGCATCGTCGGGCGCTTCCTCGAACACTCCCGGATCTTTTGTTTCGGTAATGGCCATCGCATGCCGTCGCGTCACGCCAAGATTTATATCTCCTCGGCCGACTGGATGCCGCGCAACATGGATTGGCGGGTTGAATCCTTCGTACCCATCGAGAATCCGACCGTGCATCGTCAGGTCCTCGATCAGATCATGGTCGCCAATCTCAAGGATCAGGCCCAGACTTGGTTGCTGCAACCCGATGGAAGCTATGTGCGTTTCCAGGCGGAAGAGGGGGCCTTTAACGCCCATACCTATTTCATGACCAATCCGTCGCTTTCGGGGCGGGGCAGTGCCGGTGAGCGGAGCCGCAAGCCGAAACTCCATATCGAACAGAAGGTATAAAAGGACCAAAATGAAGATCAAGCTCCGCCAGGAGCCGATCGGCATCGTCGATATCGGGTCCAACTCCATTCGTCTTTGCGTCTATGACATCGCCCACCGGGTGCCGGTGCCGCTGTTCAACGAGAAAGCGGTCTGTGGACTGGGGCAGGGACTGGGTGGCAGCGGCCGGCTGAATCCCGAGGGTGTCGAAGGCGCCCTGGCGGCAGTCGGGCGGTTCGTCGCCCTGTGCCGCGCCATGGAGGTCGCCCGCCTGGACATCCTGGCCACGGCGGCGGTGCGCGACGCCGCCGACGGCCATGATTTCGTCCACGAGGTCGAGCGCCGCTTCGGAGTCGAGGTCAAGGTGCTGTCCGGCGGTCAGGAAGCCAAGATGGCGGCCCTGGGAGTCTTGTGCGGCACTCCGGACGCCAACGGCATCGTCGCCGATCTGGGCGGCGGTTCGCTGGAATTGGTGACGGTGAAGGACGGCGATTTCGGCGAATACGTCACCATGCCGCTTGGGCTGTTGCGTTTGGGAGAGGCGTCCGGCGATGATCGCTCGCGGGCCGGGGCCATCGTCGAGGGGCATCTGCGGCAGGTTTCCTGGCTGAAGGGCGGCGGCTGCCGTAACCTCTACGCCGTGGGTGGAGCGTGGCGCGCCATCGCCCGTATCTGTATCGCCCAGACCCAGCATCCGCTGACCGTACTCGATAACTTTTCGCTGGATGCGCGCGAGGCGTTGCGGATCCTCGACCTGATCGCCAGCCAGAGCCGCAAATCCCTGGAAAAGGTGCCCGGAATTTCGAGGAAGCGGGTTTCCGGCCTGCCGCTGGCGGCGCTGTTGCTGGAAAAGGTGGTGCGTGCGGTTCAGCCCTCGCGGCTGGTGTTCTCCATCTATGGCATGCGCGAGGGGCAGTTCTTCAAGCGCCTGCCCGACAAGATGAAGTCCCAGGATCCGCTGCTGGCGGTTTGCCGTCAGATGGCGACGGCGAATTCACGCTTTCCCGAACATGGCGACGAATTACGGGCCTGGATGGCGCCGCTGTTCCCGGAGGAAAGCCCGCGCGAGGTTCAATTGCGCCATGCCGCCTGTCTGGTCTCGGACATCTTTTGGAACGAGCATCCCGATTACCGGGCCGAGCAGGCCTTCCTGCGCATCTTGCGGCTACCGTTCATGGGGGTGGGGCATCGCCACCGCGCCGCCATCGCCTTTGCCATCTATTGCCGTTATCAGGGCAACGAGGACTCGCCGGTGATCGAGCGCGCCATCGGGCTGTTGGAGGAGGGATGGCTGCGCCGTTGCCGGGTGATCGGCCTTGCCCTGCGCCTTGCCCATACCTTGTCGGGCGGCGCGCCCAATCTGCTGCGCCAGACCCGTTTGCTGGCCGAGGGCGGTTATCTCGTTCTGGAGGTTCCGGCCGGCAATCCCGCCTTCGCCATCGAAATCGACCGTAGTTTCGATCGGCTTGCCAAGGCGTTGGACTGCGAGGCGCTGGTGGTGAGGCGGGTTACATGATCCGTCTTTATATCGACGGCGACGCCTGTCCGGTCAAGGACGAGGTGTTCAAGGTCGCAAACCGGTATCGCCTGCCGGTGACGGTGGTGGGTAATGCCTGGCTGCGACTGCCCGACGATCCTTCCCTGACCATGGTGGTGGTGGCGGAAGGGGCCGATGCCGCCGACGACCGGATCGTGGAGTTGATCGAGGCCGGCGATATCTGCGTCACCAACGATATTCCGTTGGGCAGCCGTTGCCTGCTCAAGGGGGCTCTGGCAATCCGCCCCAACGGCAAGCCGTTCACCGAAACATCCATCGGCGACGCCTTGGCGACGCGAGAACTGATGAACTCGCTGCGCGAGACCGGAACCATGACCGGTGGGCCGGCTCCCTTCAACAAGCAGGACCGGTCGCGGTTTTTGTCGGCGCTGGACACCATGGTGCATCAGGCCAAGCGCCGGAGGCTGCTGGGCCGTTAGGGTGTTCGGCCTTGGCCCGATTTCGAGGCCAGCCAGGGAGCGAATTCATCGGCGGGCTTGGGTTGGCTGTAGTAGAAACCCTGGACCACGTCACAGCCCAGTTCGGCCAAGAAGGCTAGTTGAGCCTCGGTCTCGACGCCTTCGGCGACCACGTCGAGCCGAAGGGTGCGGGCCAGTCCGACGATGGTTTGGACGATGGCGGCGTCCTCGGCGTCAATGCCGAGATCGGCGATGAAGGAGCGGTCGATCTTGATGGTGCTGATGGGCAGGCGCTTGAGATAGGCGAGGCTGGAATAGCCGGTTCCGAAATCATCCACCGATATTTTGATCCCCAGCGCCTGGAGGCGTTGCAGGGTGACGATGGCCGTGACCGGGTCTTCCATCACCGCGGATTCCGTCAGTTCGGCCTCGATGGCCTCGCCCGGAATGCCGAATTTAGTCAAGATGGCCTCGATCCGCTCTACCAGCGACGCATCGCGGAACTGGCGAAGCGACAGGTTGACCGACACGGTGATGTCGGGATAGCCGGCCTCGCGCCAGGCGCGGATCTGGCGGCAGGTTTCTTCCAGGACCCAATAGCCGATGGGAATGATCAGCCCGGTTTCTTCCGCCACCGGGATGAAATCCGCGGGTGAGACCAACTCTCCACCGGGCTGGCGCCAACGGATCAGCGCCTCGGCGCCATTCAGCGTCCCGGTCGGGACGTGGATCTTGGGCTGATAGAACAGCAGGAACTCGCTATCTTCGATAGCGCGGCGCAGGCTGGCTTCCATCTCCAAGCGTTGCAGGGCGTGCCGGTTCATGCTGGGGTCGAAGAAGCGGAAGGTGCCGCGGCCCGCCGCCTTGGACTGATACATGGCGATATCGGCATTCTTCATCAGGGCGGGGCCGTCGTCGCCGTCCTGGGGAAACACGGCGATGCCGATGCTGGCGCTGGAGTGAAGGATGCGGCCCGCCAGCTCGAATGGGGCGCCGATGGCGGCAAGGATCTTGTCCGCGACCTGAGCCACCTCGGTGGTATCTTCGAAGTCGCCCAGGATGACGATGAATTCGTCGCCGCCCAGCCGGCCGACGGTGTCGCTCTTGCGCACCGAGTCCAAAATCCGCAGGGCGGTGTTTTGCAGCAGCTTGTCACCCTCTTGATGACCCAGGCTGTCGTTGACCACCTTAAAGCGGTCCAGATCGAGGAACAAGACCGCCACCTGGGCCGAATGACGGCGGGCGACATCGATGGCATGCTCCAGCCGGTCGTCGAGCAGGGCGCGGTTGGGCAGGCCGGTCAGGGCGTCGTGATAGGCCTGATAGCGAATCTGCTCGTCCTTGCGGCGCAGTTCGGTGACGTCGGTGAACACCGAGACAAAGCGGGTATAGCGGCCGCCCGGACCGACGATGGCGGTGATGGTCAACCATTCCAGAAAGGCCTCGCCGTTCTTGCGGCGATTCCATAATTCGCCCTGCCATCTCCCCTTATCGATGATCTGGCGCCACATGGTGGTGTAGAAAGCATCGTCATGGTGGTGCGATTTCAGCAGGCGCGGGGTCTGGCCGATGGCTTCTTCGGCGGTGTAGCCGGTGATGTCGGTGAAGGCCGGATTGACCGACATGATGACGCCGCTGGCGTCGGTGATCAGGATGCCTTCCTGGGTGGTGTGAAAGACGCTGGCCGCCAGCTGCATTTCGGCTTCCGCCATCTTGCGTTCGGTGATGTCGCGCCAAGCGCAATAGATCACCTTGCGGCCCTGTAGGGTGATCGTGGACAGGGTGACCTCGGCGAGGAAGTCGCCGCCATCCATCCGCGCATGGACCCACTCGAAGCGGTGGATGCCGTTCTTCCTGGCCAGATTCATCATCGCCTCGGCCTTGGCGAAGGACGCCTGCCCATCGGGCTGGATGGCGGGCGACAGCTTGGCCGGGTGGACGAACAGCAGTTCGTCCTTGGAGGCGTAACCCAGAACCGCGGCGGCGGCGGTATTGCATTCGATGAACAGGTTGTCCTCGATGATCCAGGCCGGATCGGGCGAGGAATCGAACAAGGTGCGCATTCGTTCTTCGCTTTCGCGAACCTTGTCGGCGGCCTGTCGCGCCTCGGTCACGTCGCGGAGGATGGCCAGGGTGTAGATTTCACCGTTCATGGCATAGCTGGAGCCGTGGACCTCCAGATCGAAGGTGGAGCCGTCACGACGCAGGCCGCGCGTGATGTACTCGGCAGCAACCATCTCCCCCCGGCTGCGCCGGTTGATGCGCTCGAACACGACTCCGCGCACCTCCGGTGCCACGGTGTCCATGACGGAGGTGCCGATCAGCTGATCCACGGAACTGTAGCCGAACAGTCGCAGATAGGCCGGATTGACGAGCGTATGGCGACCATTCTGGTGCAGGCAGATGGCGTCTAGGGCGTTATCGAAAATCGACTGAAGCATCAGACCCGGCCTTTTGCCTGTTTTCTCTCCCTGTCCGTCCATTTCACCGCCTTGGCATCCGAGTAACACCGTATTGATTCATCGGGACATGGCCGGCCGCTAGGCGGCCGCGCGCCACTTGGCGCGGGAGGCAAGGGATTCGGAGAATCCCGCCCGCCGATGGAGTGCCTCGGGGATCGGTTCCGATCTCCGAGATTTGGTATAACCGGATGTCTCAATGCTGAGTCAAACATCCATCTATAAGGATAGCATGACGACCTGGGCAGTCACTCTCGGAATTGAGATGTTGTATGTTGCAATATCGTGTCTCGATGATCTTGGCCCGTCGGAATGCGGTCGGCCGCGACGGCGTGACGAAGGAAAGGCTTGACCAAAGGCAAGTTCGCTTTCACCGTCCGCATGGTCTACTCCCGGCCGGAATGGGACCGGGGGTCCCTCGTGCGGATGGTTAAAGAGCTGATGTCTGATCGTATTCTAATTTGGGTTGCGCTATCCGTGATTTTGGCCATGGTGGCCGGCACCACCCTGCAACTGCGCAAGCCGCAGTTCGCGCCGCCGCTCAACCTTGAGATGGTGGTCAAGGCGAACCCGCCCCGGCCGGTGGCCACGGCCGCCTCGGTCGATGTCGATGGCGTCAGCAAGCCGTTCAACAGCCGTATCACCCGGCCGACCCTGATCAGCTTCTGGGCCACCTGGTGCATTCCCTGCCTGCGCGAGTTGCCCACGATCGGGCGCTTCAAGGCGATGGCCGATGCCGCCGGCATCGATGTGCTGACCGTGTCCGAGGACAAGGAAGGCGCCGGTCCCGCCGTCAAGCTGCTGGCCGAAAAGGGTCTCAGCCATCTGCCGCTGGTCATCGACGCGGATGGATCGCTCGCCAAATCCATGCGGGTGAAGGGCATGCCCACCACCCTGATCGTCAATGCCAAGGGCGAGGAAGTCGCCCGGATGGAGGGCGAAGTCGATTGGGGCGAGAAGTCGTCGTTCGACGGGGTGATCAGCCTGTTGGAACTCGCCGCCACGCCGGCTCGCTGACGCATCGAGGGAGGGGGAGGTTCGGATGAAGACAGCCTCACGATCGGTGGGCTCCACCGCCTTGGACCGCAACAGGGCCTCGGCCCATCGCGATGTGGCGGTCTGGCTGTTGGTCTGCTGCTTCATGGTGGCGGTGATGGTGCTGCTGGGCGGTCTGACCCGGTTGACCCATTCCGGCCTGTCCATGGTGGAGTGGGAACCCATCATCGGCATCATCCCCCCGATCTCCGACGCTGATTGGTTGCCTTTCTTCGAAAAGTACAAGCTGACCCCGGAATACATCAAGGTGAATGCCGGGATGACCCTTGTCGAGTTCAAGGGGATCTTCTGGCTCGAATATATTCACCGGGTCTGGGGCCGCGCCATCGGTCTGGTCTTCCTGTTGCCCTTTTTGTGGCTGGCTTTTTCCGGCCGGATCGGCAAGGGCCTGATTCCCCGGATGATCGGCCTGTTCCTCCTGGGGGCGTCCCAGGGCGGCATGGGCTGGTTCATGGTCAAGAGCGGTCTGGTGGACAATCCGGCGGTCAGCCATATCCGCCTGACCATCCATCTGGGGCTGGCGTTCCTGATCCATGGCTGGATGTTCTGGATGGCGCTCGACATCCTGGCCGATCATCGGCCGCGTCCGGCCCGGTTGGAGGAGCAGGGCCGGCGGGCCGTCGGTCGCTGGCTTGTCCTTCTGACGGTCCTGGTGGTGACGACCTTGCTGTTCGGCGGTCTGGTGGCGGGGCTCAAGGCCGGCCTGATCTACAACACCTGGCCGCTGATGGAGGGGCGTCTGATCCCGTCCGATCTGTTCTCGACCGGCATTCTCGACCTGTTCGAGGATATCAAGACCGTCCAGTTCACCCATCGCGGTCTGGCCGAGCTTACCGTACTGGTCGCCATCCTCGGTTGGTTCCGGGGGCGGCGCCTCTTGGGGGGGGCGACTCTGCCCGCCGTGAATGCGGTTGTCGGCATGGCGGTGCTTCAGGTGCTCCTGGGAATTGGAACCTTGATCTTTGTCGTGCCGGTTTGGCTGGCTTCCGCCCATCAGATGGGGGCGATGGCGTTGTTGACCCTCTGCCTGTGGGCGATTCACGATGTGAAACGCCGAGTCTGATCCCACCGGGAATTCAGTCTTTATCCATCTTGGCCGCGGTCGGATTCGGCCTTGCGGCGGGAGTCGCGCGTCCGACCGCCCGGCTGGAATGGCGCGTCAGAAATCGTCAAAAAATAATATAAAATTATTGGATAAAAGTGTGGGAATCTCCTCCCCGCCGCGACAGGACTTTACCAAAGTCAAGGAGATGAACTTTCGGTAATGCGAGGGTCACGGTCCGGTCGTCCGGAGTTTTTTCGGAAATGCCAAGGGAGTTCGATCGATGTCTCATTCAATCGAAGGCAAGGAGGAGGAGAGGGTCCCGGCGATGCAGCGCATCCTGGATAACCCGTTCCTGCTGCTTTTTATCGGGGTTGTCGTTCCGACGGTTTCCTACACGATTTGGGGAATCATGGAAGTCGCCAATCTGCCGATCGCGAAATAGAGGGAGGAACGCGCAATGTCGATTTTTCCTCCTAAAGAAAAAGTCTGGTTCAATGAACCGGTCGAGAAGGCTGAAATCCTCTGGATCGGTATCGCCTTGGTGTGGGCGCTCATCATGTTCGCCATGATGCCGCTGTGGCACCTTAAGGGCAGCCAGAACATGTCGAACGAGGCCTATCGTATCCAGCCGGATAAGTATCAGGCCAAGGTCGACGAGTTTGTCGAGAAGTACAAGGTGGGTGAAGAAGGCAAGGCCAAGACCCCGGTGGTTCATCCCCCGGCCGGTTCGGACGTCTACCTGCTGGCCCGCCTGTGGGAGTGGTATCCGGTGCTGGAGCTCGAACAGGGCAAGAGCTATCGCCTCCACCTCTCGTCGTTGGATTGGCAGCATGGTTTCTCCGTGCAGCCCGCCAACATCAACCTGCAGGTCCACCCCGGTATCGATGAAGTTGTGACCATCACCCCGACCACGTCGGGCGATTTTGGCATCATCTGCAACGAATACTGCGGAATTGGCCACCACACCATGCTCGGAAAAATCCGAGTCGTGGCTGGCAAGTAATCGAGGGGGAGCGCAAATGGTCGCCAAGCCCGTATTTCGAACCTGCGGCGTCACGGGTCTGAAGATCCATGACGGTGCGGAATTGCTGATCAAAGCTAATGCGGTCACCGCCGTCGTGGTGCTGGCCGTTGGAGGTCTGTTCGGACTTCTCGTCGCTTTGACCCGTTGGCCGTCGGTGCATCTGCTGCCGGCCGACATGTTCTACCTGGCGCTGACCGCGCACGGTATCGACATCCTGATCGTCTGGTGCATCTTCTTCGAAGTCGCACTGATGTACTTCGCCTCAGCCGTCCTCCTGGGAAGCCGCTTGGCCACTCCCAAGATGGGTTGGGTGGCGTACGCGCTGATGGTTCTGGGTGCCGTCATCACCAACTGGAAGGTCCTTGAGGGCAATTCCAGCGTGATGATGACCTCCTACGTGCCGATGCAGGCTGATCCGCTGTTCTACGTGGGTCTGATCCTGTTCGCCGTGGGTGCCCTGATCGCCTGTTTCATCTTCCTCGGTACCCTGGTCGTCGCCAAGGCCGAGAAGTGCTATGAAGGGTCGATCCCGCTGGTTACCTTTGGTGCTCTGGTGGCGTGCATTATCGCCGTCTACACCATCGCGTCCGGCGCCATCATCCTGATCCCGACCTTCTTGTGGTCAATCGGGCTGATCGCCCACATCGATCCCTTGATGTACAAGGTCGTGTGGTGGGGCATGGGTCATTCGTCGCAGCAGATCAACGTGGCCGCCCACATCGCTGTGTGGTACGCCATCGCCGCGATCCTGTTCGGCGCCAAGCCGCTGTCGGAAAAGGTCAGCCGCATGGCTTACCTGACCTACATTTTCTTCCTGCAGATCGCCTCTGCTCACCATCTGCTGGTCGAGCCGGGTCTGTCTTCGAGCTATAAGATCTTCAACACCTCGTACGGCATGTATCTCGCCGTGCTGGGTTCGATGATCCACGGCTTGACCGTTCCGGGCTGCATCGAAGCGGCTCAGCGCAAGAAGGGCTTCAATAAGGGCCTGTTCGAGTGGCTGCGCAAGGCTCCGTGGGGCAACCCGGTATTCTCGGGCATGTTCCTGTCCCTGATCATGTTCGGCTTCCTGGGCGGCATCTCCGGTGTCACCATGGGCGTGGAACAGATCAACATCATGATCCACAACACCATCTATGTGCCCGGCCATTTCCACGGTACCGTGGCGGTCGGCACGACGTTGGCGTTCATGGCGCTCTGCTTCTTCCTGGTCCCGGTTCTGTTCCGACGTGAGTTGGTTCTGCCGGGTCTGGCCAAGTTGCAGCCGTACCTGTTCGGCCTCGGCATGGGTGTGTTCTCGGTGTTCATGATGGGTGCCGGCACCCTGGGTGTGTCCCGTCGTCATTGGGACATGGCCTTCACCGATGCTCCGCATGCCTTCAGCCATGCTCCCGCTGCCTTCCTTATGATGGGTATCGTGGGCGTGTCTGCCGTCATCGCGGTTATCGGTGGCGCGATCTTCATCGCGGTGATGGTCGGTACCATCTTGTTTGGTAAGCCGATGGTGTTCGCACCTGCGGCGGCCGCTCCGTCCGCTCCGCCGGCCGTTGCGACCTACGGCAGTGCCGAGGAATTCTCTGTCCCCGGTACCTTTACCCTGGCCTTGCTCTTCCTGACGATGTTTGTCTTGTACTACTTCGTCAACTGGAAGTACCTCGCCAGCACGTGGCTGTTGAGCTAAGTCGCTCATCTGGTAAGGCGGGCGGGATCTTCGGATCCCGCCCGTATCCGGTTCGGACCGGAACGAGTTTTTCTGCGGAAAAAGCGGGATCAGGTTATGGTGTCGACCATCAAGGTGTTGTCTTCGGTCTTTAAGCTCCGAATCGGGGTTTTTTGTGCGCTGGCCGCCATCGCCGGCGCTTTGGTGACCAAGGGCGCCGTGGTGGCCCCTGGGCCGGTTGCCGCCGTGGCCATGGCCGTGTTGTTTTCCGCCGCCGCCGCTGGCGCGTTCAACCATTATTGGGAACGCGATCTCGACCATCATATGGTTCGGACCCGCAACCGGCCTTTCGTCACCGGAAAGTTCAAGTCCAGCCCGGTCTGGCCCCTGGGGCTGCTGGCCCTGTTGATTGTTTCCGTGGCGCTGGCGGCCGTCGAGGCCAATGCCCTGGCTGCCCTGTTCGTTTTTCTCGGTGCCTTCTTTTACGGCGTCGTCTACACCGTATGGCTGAAGCGCCGTACCGCCTGGAACATCGTCATCGGTGGTCTGGCTGGCAGCTTCGCCGTTCTGGCCGGGGCCGCCGCCGCCGCGCCGTCACTCAGCCCGGAAGCGTTGATCTTGTCGCTGGTCCTGTTCTTGTGGACTCCGCCCCATTTCTGGAGTCTGGCCACCGCCCTGAAGGACGATTACGCCGCCGCCGGTGTTCCCATGCTGCCGGTGATCATGGACGCCACCGGCACCAATCGGATCATTTTGGCCAATACCGTGGCATTGGTGGCGTCGTCGCTGTTGCCCGGCCTGTTCGGCGCCGGTTGGCTATACATGTCCGCCGCGACCCTTGGGGGCGGCTGGTTCTTGTATAAAAGCGTGGCTCTGGTCCGCAACCCCGGCCGCCCGGCCGCCATGTCGAATTTTTTCGCCTCCTTGATCCAGCTGACCCTGCTCTTGACCGCCGTCATGGTGGAGCCCTTGCTGGCCCATTAGTTTATCGGAATGTATCGTATAACCTCCCTGTTTCTGCTGGCGATTTTCCTGTTGACCGGGGTTCCGGTCGGGGCCGCGCCCAGCGTCACCGCGAACGCCGAAGAGGCGTTGAAGCGCTCGCGCGCCTCCGAGGGCCGCATTCTGGGGGAGCACCGCCTGCTCGATCAGAACGGCAAGCCGGTGGACCTGTCCGTTTACCGTGGCAAGCCGCTGGTGGTCAGCATGATCTACACCGCCTGCGACCACACCTGCCCGGTGACCACTCAGACCACCGCCAAGGCGGTCGCCACCGCCCGCCGGGCGTTGGGAACCGACAGCTTCAATGTGGTGAGCATCGGTTTCGACACCGTGCGAGACACCCCGGATGCTCTAAGGGCCTATGCCCGGCAGCAGGGGATTTCGGTGGATGGTTGGAGCTTTCTGGCGGGTGATTCCGAAGGCATGGAGAAGCTGGCGGCAGATCTGGGCTTCACTTGGTTTGTCACCTCGCGGGGGTTCGACCATATCGCCCAGACCACGGTGATCGATGCCGGGGGCAAGATCTACCGTCAGGTTTATGGTGAGAATTATGAAGTTCCGCTGTTGGTGGAGCCCCTGAAGGATCTGGTGTTGGGGCGGGCCGCCGCGTTGGATTCGATCGAGTCCATCAGTAACCGCATTCGCTTCTTCTGCACGGTCTATGACCCTTCGGCCGACGCCTATCGCTTTGATTATGGCATCTTCCTGGATTTCGGATTCAGCGCGTTGGCGCTGCTGACCATTATCTGGCTGACCGTGAAACTGTGGCGCGAAAGTCGATCACCTTCGCGTTGAGAGTCAGCACGATTCTGTCCGCGTCGCTCTGTTTCCGATGAGCCAGAAATGAAAACAAAAAGGAAATCTCGCCTTGTCTAATCCAATCAAGTCAGCCCTCCGGGCCGGCCTTTTCCGCCTCGAAAGCGGGTGGGATGCTCTGGTCGGGCGCGACGCCAACCCCATGTACTGCCTGGGGGCGATGTCTTGGCATTTCTTCTGGATTGTCGGCGCCAGTGGCCTTTATTTGTTTATCCCGTATGATACCAGCGCGATCCGGGCTTGGGACTCCATCGAGTATATCAGCACGGAGCAGTGGTACTGGGGTGGCATGATTCGCGGGCTGCATCGCTATGCCTCGGACGCCATGGTGCTGACCATGATGCTGCATCTGGTGCGCGAATGGCTGTTGGATCGCTATCACGGCGCCCGCTGGTTCGCCTGGTTCACGGGTGTGCCGCTGATCTGGATGGTATTCGCCTCCGGCGTCACTGGGTATTGGCTGGTGTGGGATGAACTGGCCCAGTATCTGGCGATCGGGACCGCCGAGTGGTTGGATTTCCTCGGAATTTTCGGACAGTCCATTGCCCGTAATTTCCTTAATCCGCCGGCCTTGACCGATCGTTTTTTTACCCTGCTGATCTTCATCCATATCGCGGTTCCGCTGTTTTTGCTGTTCGCCATGTGGATTCATATTCTGCGGATCAATCGCGCCAATACCAACCCACCGCGTCAGCTGATCATCGGTTCCACCTTGATGCTGGTGGCGCTGTCGTTGATTCATCCGGCCCTCAGCCATCCGCCGGCCGATCTGGGCAAGGCGACTTCGGTGCTGAATCCCGATTGGTATTTCATGGCGCTGTATCCGCTGTACGACACCAAGGGGCCGGCGGTGGCCTGGTCGGTCGCTATCGGCGCCTCGGTCTTCCTGTCTCTGATGCCGTGGATGGTGTTTCGTCGCAAGCGCCGTGCGGCCGCGACGGTGTCGCCGCCCAATTGCAACGGTTGCGGCAATTGCTCGTCGGATTGTCCGTTCGGCGCGGTTGTTCTGCGGCCCCGTCAGGATGCGTCCGGCCACAGTCAGATCGCCGTGGTGCAGCCGGACCTGTGCACCAGCTGCGGTATTTGTGTCGCGTCGTGCAACCGGACCAACCCGTTCCTGCGGGGCGAGCCGCACGAGACCGGCATTGACCTGCCCGACTTCACTTTTGACCTGATGATCAAGCGGGTTTCGGCCCGGACTCATGGACTGGTCGGCAATAATCGGGTGCTGGTGATCGGTTGTGAGCATGGCGCGGTCCTTGACCATTTCAAGGGGCCGTCGGTTGGCGTGCTGCCGCTGCATTGCACCGGCATGATGCCGCCGTCCATGATCGACTATGTTCTTAATAAGGACTTGGTTGACGGCGTTCTGGTGACCGCCTGCCGTCCCGGCGAGTGTTTCTATCGCCTTGGGCCGGAATGGACCGAACTCCGCATGGCCGGAGAGCGGGTTCCCAAGCTGCGTGGCGCTGTTTCGCGGGATCGGGTGCGTCTGAGCTGGGCCGCCAGCACGGAGTCCAAGAGGCTGGCGACGGACCTGGCCGAGTTCCGGGTTGCTCTGGCTGAATTGCCAAAGCCGGAAGCGCCTGAAACCACCAAGAGGAGGGTGGCGGAATGATCAAGCCGCAACATATCGCTGGTCAGATTGTGGCCTACACCGCCTTTGCCGTGATGATTGCGTATTTTGCTTCGTCACCGTCCTATCTTCATCACTCTCCGGACAATGCGTTGGTCAAGCTGTCGCTGACCCATGCCGGTCAGCGACTGGGGGATTGCAAGGATCGCAGCCCCGAGGAGCTGGCCAAGATGCCGCCCAATATGCGGACCAAGCAGTCCTGCGGCCGCGAGCGCAACACCGTCACCCTGGAGATGGATGTCGACGGCAAGCTGGTGTATCGCCACACCGCCAAGCCGGCCGGCTTGTCCGGCGATGGACGGTCGCGCTTTTACGACAGCCGCGAGTTCCCCGCCGGTCGTCATGTGATTCGGGCTCGGTTGCGTGACAGCGGCAATTCCGATGGTTTCGATTACGACGCCTCGGTCGAGGTCGACCTTGCTCCCCGGCAGGTATTCGTGATTGATTTCGACGAAGAGGACAAGAAACTGACGTTTGAGTAGGCTGGAACCCATGCCCGTGATCTGGACGCTGAAATCCCTGCCGCCGGCTCGCCGGTCGGAGCTGCGCGGTTGGGCTTTGCTGGCGGTCGGGTCGCTGGCGGTGGCGGGAACCCTGGCCCTGCTGCTGGGGTTGTCGCGCACGCCACGGGTGCAGGATTGGCTGCCCTGGGGGCCGCACTTCTTCTATCGCGCCCTGGTGACCCATGTGGTGCTGTCGTTTGAGGTGTGGTTTCTGGCCGCCTTGGGGGCTCTGTCGGTACTGGCGGCTCCTCCCGGAGTCTGGGGCGATCGGCTGGGTCGTCTTGGCTTGCTGTTGGGCGGGGCCGGCGTGGTGCTGCTGCTGATTCCGGCCCTGGCCGATCAGGGGGAACCCTCGCTCAACAACTATGTTCCGGTGGTGGGCCACCCGTTGTTTTATATCGGGCTTGGCGTTCATGCCCTGGGGGTCGCCCTGGCCAGCCTGAGGCTGTTGCCCCTGCTCTGGTTACGGCCGAGGGTGACGGTGCCGTTCGGCATCGCCTGTGGTGGGGCGATCTATTTCGCCGCCTTGGCCTGCTTTGGGATTGCCTGGGGACTGATCCCGGCAGGAACCGAAGCCGACCTGTTCAATGAACGTGTATTCTGGGGCGGCGGGCATGTCCTGCAATTGCTCAATACCCTGATTTTGATGATCGCCTGGCAGGCTTTGGCCGAGCGTGAGTTCGGCCGGGGGCCGCTGCCGGCGGCGTTGACCCATGCCGCTTTTGCCGCCCTGGCGTTGTTCGCGCTGGCATCGCCGCTGATCTATCTGGTGGGCGGCGATGTGCTGGGGCTGTCCCATCGTCAGATCTTCACCCGCCTGTTATGGGTCGGGCTGCCGCTGCCGCCGCTGGTGATGGGCGCCGGGGTGGCGTGGCAACTTCTGAAGGGGCCGCGCGATTGGCGGTCCCCCGCCTTCATCGCCCAGGCCTTGTCTTTGGTTGTGTTCGCCATTGGCGGCTTTGCCGGTTTTTTCCTGGGCGTCGCCGATACCCGCACCCCATCGCATTATCACGCCGTGATCGGCGGAGTGCAGTTGGGATTGATGGGGGTGGTGCTGGTGGTGATTTTGCCGCTGCTGGGCCGTGAAATCGGTCAGGGCAGGGCGGTGCGCCTGCAATTCCACCTTTATGGCTGGGGCCAGTTGGTTCACGCCCTGGGCTTTTTCCTGGCGGGCGCGGCGGGCGTTCCGCGCAAGACCACCGGCATCGATCAAGGTCTTGACACTCTGTGGAAGAAGGTCTCCATGGGCGTGGTCGGAATGGGAACCGGTCTGGCCGTGCTGGGTGGAGTCATCTTCGTGTGGATGGCACTGGTCCGGTTGCTGGGACGGCGGGAGGCGGGACATGAGTAATCATAACCGCTTCGCTCCGGTCGCCCTGCTGCTGGCGACGCTGATCATGCTGGTGGGCTGGCTGTCCGACCGCACGGGTGGCGATCAGTTGGCGGCGGAGTCTTACGCCGCCGATCCGGCCGTCTTCATGACCCGGTTCGATTCCATGGTGGCGGCCCATGCGACCGGTCGCAACCTGGATAACACGCCGGTGGTGCGCCCGCCACCGGGTGACGTCCACATGCGGGTCAAGCGTTGGGAGTTCAGTCCGGCGCTGGAGTTGGAGCCGGGGAAGACCTACCGCCTGCATCTGCTGTCCGAGGATGTGGTCCACTCCGCCGCCATCGGCGAGGCCGAGGTGCTGCTGGAACCCGGCATGGTCAAGGTGGTGACGCTGGTCGTCCCAGGCAATGGCCGGGTCCGGATTCAGTGCGCCGAGTATTGCGGCCTGGGCCATACCAAGATGATCGGCAGCATCGAGGTTATTCAGTAACTTTTCCTGGCGCACGCGGCGCTGGCGATTCCTTGACGAAGGCGACGTCCGGTGGGAAGCTTTTCCCTTAATCACCGGTGAGGTCCCATGGTCGCCAAGAAACCCGAGCAGGTCGCCAAAGCCCTGGGCCTGCGTCCCGACTTCGTCTGGGGCGTCTCGACCTCGGCTTTCCAGGTGGAGGGTGCGGTCAAGGAGGATGGACGCGGCCCCAGCATCTGGGACACCCGCTGTCGGCTTGCCGGCGGCGTGTGGAACGGTGCCAATGCCGATATCGCCTGCGACCACTATCATCGCTGGCCGGAAGACGTGGCGTCGATGAAGCAGATCGGCGTCGGAGCCTACCGCTTTTCGCTGGCATGGCCGAGGCTGCTGCCCAAGGGGCGTGGCGCGGTCAATCAGGCGGGGCTGGACTTCTACGACCGCCTGATCGACGGCGTGCTGGAGGCCGGAATCGACCCCTGGGTCTGCCTCTATCACTGGGACCTGCCCCAGGGGCTGGACGACCTGGGCGGCTGGACCAATCGCGACTGCGCCGGCTGGTTCGCCGATTATGCCGTGCTGGCGGCCAAGCGTTATGGCGACCGGGTCAAGAACTGGGCCACCTTCAACGAGTTCTCCGTCTTCACCATGTTCGGCTACGCCATCGACTGGGCCGCGCCGGGCGTGACCGACCGCTCGGCCCATATGAAGGCGATCCATCATGTCAACCTCGCCCACGGCGCCGGGGTGGATGTGATCCGCGACCATGTGCCCAACGCCAATATCGGCGCCATCCACAACCGCCAGATCGTGCGGCCCGAAGGCGGGCTGGAGGAGAACAAGGCGGCGTCGGAACTGCTGGACGCCCACTGGAATCTGGTCTTCGCCGACCCCCAGCATCTGGGCCATTATCCCGCCATCGTCATGAATGATATGGAACACCATATCAAGGCCGGTGACCTGACCCGCATCTGTCGTCCCACTGACTGGATCGGCCTGAACCACTACGGCCCGATCTACGCCAAGGTCGATTCTTCCACCACCTGGGGTTATGGCTGGGGCAGTCCGCCGGAATCGGCCAATCACCCGGAAGTGGGGTGGCCGATCTTCCCGGAAGTGTTCAAGGACGAATTGCTGGAGCTGACCCGGCGTTACAAAATGCCGATCTATGTCACCGAGAACGGCTGTGGCGGCGGCCTCGGCAGTGATATCCCTGACGAGTCCGGCGAGGTCAAGGACACCCACCGCATCGCCTATTTCCGCGAATACACCCAGGCCATGCGCGACGCGGTAAAGGAAGGCGCCGACCTGCGCGGCTATTTCGTCTGGGCGCTGTTGGACAACTTCGAATGGGGGTCGGGCTATGGCCCCCGCTTTGGCCTGCTGCATGTGGATTTCGACACCCAAAAACGGACCCTGAAAAACTCCGGCAAGTGGTACCGGGGCCTGATCAAGGGCGAGCATCATGGGGAGTGAGGGACTTCGGTTCCCGTTTGGGCGCCATCCTTATGATTGGGAACCAAGGGGGCCAGCAGGGGATTGATGGCTACGGTCCAGGAGGTAGAGGCTGATGATCAGCCCTGCCGTGGCGATAACCAGGAATGCCGGGCCGAATAGCCAAAAAACCAGCGGCACGGCGAAGAAGAAGGCGCGCAGCCCGACCGCGAACAGGTTGCCGGCCCGGTTGAGGCGGCGGGCGACGTTGTGGACCACCAATTCCGGATGCATGTGGTGGTCGGGAATGTTGAGCATGAACACCACATGGTTGATCAGCCGAACCGACATGGCGAAGGCGAAGAACGCGACGATAAAGTCCACCAGCAGCGCCAGCACCTTGATGATCCAGATTTCGGCGGCATGAGAGCCCACGGCGTTCAGGACATGCCAGTTCCGCGCGATATTCTCGGCTTGCCCGGACAGGGTCAGGGTTCCGATGATCAGGAGAGTCGCCGTCGAGCCCATGAGGCTGGCGCCCATGATGAAATTGCGCAACGTCTGAACCGCCATGATGTCCTTGGATGGGTTGTTCATCACGTTGGCGACCCAAAGGCCTCGGGCAATCTGATTGACGCCGTGAATAGTGTAGGTCGGGTCGCTGCGCGCCTTCAGTACAAGAAACACATAGTAAATGGCGATCATTGCCGCGCTGCCCACAAAGGCGGCGATGTCAGGCATGAACTCTCCAAGCCATGATGCGGCGGCTTCCATTATTCATGATCCTCGGGGTTGGAATTGGAGCTGGCTGGCTCCTATCGTATCAGTTTCGCCAGTCTCCACGCTTCCACAGGCCGTTCAGGCCGTTGATCAGCGAGCGGCGCTCGTTTCTGCGCAGCAGGGTTCCGAACAGCCGTCCGCCCCAATTGACCGAGCGTTTGGGTTCCTCCCAGGCCTTGCGGCTTTCCTTGACCAGGATCATACCCTCGGGGGTCTGGGTCAGGGTCAGCTTGCGCTGGTGGTAGGGCTCCAGATCGGCGTGGAAGCCAACTGTCATGATGGTGGCGGTGGGGAATTCGTCGTTTAGCAATTGCATCAGGCGGCGCTCGCCCTCGGGGTCGAGGGCGTCGGTGGCTTCTTGGAGAAACACCCATTTTGGGCGGTGCAGCAGCAGTCGGGCAAAGCCAAGGCGTTGTTGCTCGCCGGCGGTCAGCACCTGCTCCCAGGCGTCGGACAGGCCGAGACGTTCGCCCAGGTGGCCGAGGCCGACCCGCTCCAGCGCCCCGGTCAGGGCGTCGTCGGGAAAGCACTCGGTGGCCGACGGGTAGGCCAGCACGCCGCGCAGGGTGCCGATGGGCATGTAAGGGCGCTGTGGCATGAAAAACAGGGTGGCGTCGCAGGGCAGGCCGACGGTGCCCTTGCCCCAGGGCCACAGGCCGGCCACCACCTTGAACAACTTGACCGCGGCACCGGGATCGCCGCCGATCAGAACATGCTCGCCGGCGACGATCTCGGCGCTGAAGCCGTCGATCACCACGGCGCCGTCGGCATTGGCGATGGTGAGGTCGTGAAAGCACAGCGTCGGCATGGTCGATTTCTGCACCACGATGGTGTGGGCGTCGGGGCGCGACGTGTCTTCCTTCAGGGTGAACAGGGCGTCGTGCAGGGCCAGAACCCGTTCGACCGAGGCGCGCCACTCCGCGACCCGCTGCATGTTGTCCACCGGCCAGGACAGGGCCTGGGACAACTGCTGGAAGGCCTGGGCGGTCTGCATCAACTGGCCCAGGGTGGTGATGCCGGCGATGTAGCGCGGGGCGGCGATCAGGACGGGAAAGGCGGTCGACAGCACCGAATATCCCGAGGTGAACAGGAACAGTCGGGTCAGGCCGCTGGTCTGACGGTTCCAGGCGCCCTCGATGCCGCGGAACAGGTCGGAGAAGCGGCGGCGCTCGCCGACCTCGCCGTGCAGCAGGGCGATGCCCTCGGAGTTTTCGCGGGCGCGGACCAGACCAAAACGGAAATTGGCCTCAGCGGTCTGGCGCTTGTCGGTCGCGCGCACCAGCGGGCGCCCCACCAGCAGCGCCAGCGACGAGGCGGCCGAGGCGTAGATCAGCGCCACCCACACCATATGGCCGGGGACGGGAATCTCGAACTCGCCGATGGTGATGGAAAGGTCACCCGACAGGGTCCACAGGATCTGGATGAAACTGGCCAGCAGCAAGCCGCAATAGACCAGGGAATGGGCGAGGTCGAGGGCGGCTTCGGTGCTGTTGCGGATGTCCTCGGCGATGCGTCCGTCCGGGTTGTCGTGGTCCCCGGCCATGTGCAGCAACTGGTAGTGGTGGCCGGTGGCCATCCAGTTGTCTTGCAGCCGGCGGGTCAGCCAGCGCCGCCATCCCAACTGGATGCGGCGCTTTACCCGCAGATGGGTGGCCGAGACGGTCATGCTGGAGAGCAATATCACCACGATCTGGGCGATCAGGCCAAAAAAGCGGTCCATGGACTTCTGTTCGAGGGCGTCGAACAGTTGGGCGCTCCATAGATTGATGGTGATCGGAATGACCACCTGGGCAACGGTCAGCAGCAGTAGCAGGGCGACCAGGCCCCGTGCGGTCCATTTGTCGTTGGAATTCCAATACGGCCCGGCCAAGCTGATGAAGCGCCGCATAAATCCAGGCGCCAGCGGGCTGAGAGCCCCGCCTTCCATGGGCGTGAATTGAGTGTTCCCGTCCGTTGACATCCCGCTTCCCCGGCGGTTCCCATTGCCCGCACCCGCCTAATAAACCCTGTTTTTCCCCGAGAGTGAAGGGGGACGTCTCGGCAATCGTGCTTCTCCGTTCTTTTGCCGGGGTTTATCACCTTGCGCGCCGTTCGCCGAAGGGCAATCCTCGGAAGGGAAATTCTGGATCGGGATCATGAATTCGATTTTCGCGCCTTTTCGTCCGTTGGCTTGCGTTGTGGTGATCTGGGGGCTTTGGCATGGAACCGCCGCGGCGGCCGAGACGCCGCTGGCCGTGCTGGCGGTGGATACGGCCAGCGGGGTGGTGCTTTCAGATCAGGGGGGCGGGCGGCCGCATCATCCGGCCTCCCTGACCAAGATGATGACCGCCTATGTGGCCTTTCGCGCGGTGGAGGCGGGGCAAGTCCAACTGGATGCCGTCATCAAGGTGTCGGAGACCGCCGCCGGCCAGGGAGGCTCGGTCCTCGGCCTTCATCGTGGCGACGCCATTACCGTGGGGGCGGCGCTGAGGGCGATGATCGTGCGTTCCGGTAACGACGCCGCCGTCGCCATCGCCGAGCATGTGGCGGGGTCGGAGGCCGCCTTCGCCGATCGCATGACCGCCGAGGCGCGGCGGCTGGGCATGACCGCGACGACTTTTCGCAACGCGACCGGCATGACGGCGGCGGGGCATATCACCACGCCGCGCGACATGGCGGTCCTTGCCTTGGCCATCGAGCGGGACTTTCCACGCTTCAAGCCGATCTTCGCCAGTCGGGATACCAATTGGAAGGGGCGGACCTTGCCCACCGTCAACGGATTCCTGGCCAATTTCGCCGGGGCCGAGGGGATGAAAACCGGATTCACCTGCCCGGCGGGCTACAATCTGGTGGCCGTGGCCCATCGCGGCGACCGGCGGGCGGTCACGGTGGTGATGGGAGCCGGCAGTTCGGCCCAGCGGCGCGAGACGGTTCAGGCGGCCATGGACAAGGCGTTGCGCTCGGCGGCTCCGACCGGGGGGCGCTTGCTGCCGGCCCTGCTCAACTCGACCGAGCCGCCCCCCGATCTGTCGGCGATGGCGTGCGGCGGCCGGCCCGGTGGGCTGGGGGGGCTGGTGTCGGCGCGGCGCGGGGTGCCGACCGGCTGGGCGTTGGAAGTCGCCTTTGGGCGCGACCTCGCCAAGGTCCGCCGCGACCTGGCCAAGGCCCATCGCGAGCTGACCAAGCGGCTGGGCGGCGGAGCCACGTTCGTGGTGACCAGACCTCGGGGCGGCGCCTTGGCCTATCGCGGGCTAATCGTGGGGTTGAACGAACACAGGGCCATCGAGACTTGCCTGGCCGAGCGGGCGAAATTTGGCGAGGAACGCTGTTTGGTGATGACGCCGGGCATGCTGAACGGCGCGCTGGAGGACGAGCGTCGCTTTCGGATGATATCCGCCCATTGATGTATGCCCGGCGGGCCGGGTTCACAGGGGCGTGTATTCAGGGTAGAGTTTCACAAGCGACAAAATTGATGCCCGGTTATGAGCTTTCGAGGGGCTGCGGTTGATGCGATCTTTGGGCTCTAGTGTGCCTGCCTGATTATGTAATCGGAAGTTCTGTGCTAGAATTCACGGAATCGGCTAAGGAGGCCATGATGAAGACCAAACTGTTCGCTGCTTTGTGTTTTGCGGTTGGGCTGCTGCTGACCCAGGCGCCATTTGGCGCATTGGCCGCCGACCCGCCGGTTTCGTTGTTGATGCAGGTGAGCGGCGCTGTCGAGCACAGCCGCGATGGGGCCACCTGGAAGCCCGTGGCCCGTAACAAGTACCTGTTCGCGGGCGATATGATCCGCACCGGTTCCGACGGCACGGCAAAGCTGGTGGATCAGGCCACCAACATGGCGCAGACCATCGCCTCCGGTAGCCAGATCGAAGTCGCCGGGACCGCCCTCAAGGTGGTCAGCGGCAAGCTTTCGGCGCCCGAGGCGGCGTCCGGTGATCTGGTGGCCGGTCTCGGCAACCGTTTCGCCGAGGCGCAGCGCTATACCACGGTGCGCCGTGGCGTGCAGAAGGAGGGTGGAATCAAGTTGCGGGTGGTGCAGCAGATCACCCTGAGCTCGTCCTATCCCGAACTGGCCTGGCAGACCTTTGGCAAGCAGCACGGCTTCGTGCTGACCATCGACGGCACCGCCCACACGGTCGCCGGCGTCGATGGCGATCTGGTTCGCTTCAAGGTGCCCGAGCTGTCTCCCGGCAAGCACAGCTTCACCGTCGCGGTGATGGATGGCGGCAACAAGGTGGGCGAGGCCGATAAGGAAGGCGGCATCATCTGGTTGTCGCCGGCCGAGGACAAGGCTCTGGCCGATTCGATCGGCAAGATCCGCGCCATCAACGCCAAGGATGATTTCTCGGTCGCCAATCTGCTGGACGAGAAGGGCGTGACCGTCGCGGCCATGGATCTCTATCGGAAGTACTTCGACGAGAACAAGGACGATAACGAGATGCGTCCTCTGCTGATCCGGGCCTATAACGAGCTGAAGCTGGTCGATCTGAAGCAGAAGGAAGCGCTTCTCTATAACGACAAGCTTAACGCAAATTAAAACTGACGGGCGCTCGCCACGAGGCGGGCGCCCGTCGTCTTTTTGAGGGCGCCATGATATGAGCCGTGCTTCAAAGCGCTACGATATTTTTTTGACGGTTCTGTTTTTCTTGATCGCCATTCCGGCCCAGCATTTTGAGTGGTTCGCCCTGCTGGAGGATCAGACGCTTTCATTCCGCCATCAGCTGCGGCTGGCCTATGGCGACGCCAAGGCGCTGGCGCCGTCGTCGGACGTGGTTCTGGTCAATACCGACGAGCCTTTCTTTAAGGCATATAAAAGTTTCCCGCTGCGTCGCACCGATATCGGCGCCATCGTGACCAATCTCAAGGCGCTGGGCGCCAAGGTCATCGCGGTCGATATGTTGATGGATTTCCCCTCGTCCTATAACGAGGACCCCGCCCTGGCCAAGGCGCTCCGCGACGCTGGCAATACGGTGCTGGTGGCGCAAGGGGAGTTCCGTGACGGTAAATTCGTCAAGATCAACTATCCGACCGATTTGCTGGATAAGGCCTCGGTCAGCGCCTACACCAATATTCAGTCCAACAGCAAGCTGGTCACCACCTTGTCGCGACTCAAGGTCTATCCCGAAATGGCGGGAGAGAGGGGCGGTTGGCCATTCGCAGTTCGGGCGGCTGCGCTGTTCCTGGGGGTCGAGCCCAGGCTTGACGGCAACACCTTGGTTCTGGGCAACCGGCGGGTTCCGCTCGATCACCAGAATTTGCTTTATATCGATTTCCCGCCGCTGCCGAGCGGCAGCCGATTCCTGAGCCAGTCGGTCGGGATCAGCGCCTTGGAGTTTCTGGATATTTCCGGGCTCGACGAGAATGAGCGCGCCGAGTTGGAATTTTGGGTCAAGGACAAGATCGTCGTGGTTGGCGACACCTCCGAGGTCTCTCACGACTGGTTCGATACGCCGGTCGGCATGGTCTATGGAGTCGAGATCATTGCCGACAGCATCGGCAGCATCCTCAAAGGGGCGCCGTTACGCGCGGTTGGCCCGGGGACCGGGGCCGCCGCCGCCATGCTGGTGATGATGATCATGGTGGTGCTGTCCCTGTCCTTGACCCGGCCGGTGCTGCGCGGATTGTGCGTCGCGCTGACCAGTGGCGGCTTTATCGCCCTGTCTACCTTGTTCTATGTCAAGGGTGGGCTGGTCCTGCCGACCTCGTATGTGGTCCTGGCGACCATGATGAGTTATTTCCTGATCGAGTTCCGTCAGTACCTGATCGAGCGCGATCAGAAGCGGCAGATCGCCAAGACTTTCGGCCAGTACATTCCACCGGAGCTGGTGGAGGAAATGAACAAGAGCGGCCAGCCGTTCACGGTGGGCGGTGAAAGCCGCGAGATGACGGTGATGTTTTCTGACGTCCGTGGTTTCACTACCATCTCGGAAGGCTTCACCCCGCAGGAACTGACTGTGCTGATGAACGTCTTCCTCAGCCGCATGACCGACGTTATTCAGGCCCATCGGGGAACCATCGATAAATACATGGGTGACGCCATCATGGCGTTTTGGGGGGCGCCGCTGGACGACCCCGATCACGCCAAGCATGCCATCACGGCGGCGCTGGAGATGGTCAGGACCATGGATGGGCCGCTTCGCGAGGAGTTCATCGCCCGGGGATGGAAACCCATCAAGTTCGGCATCGGTCTCAATACCGGAAGCATGACGGTGGGCAATATGGGGTCCGATTTCCGCATGGCCTATACCGCCATGGGAGATGCGGTCAATTTGGGCTCGCGCATCGAAAGCTTGACCAAGCAATACGGCGTCGCCCTGATGATCAGCGAATATACCCAGGCGGCGGTACCGGGTTTGATCAGCCGGGAACTGGACCTCGTGCGGGTCAAGGGCAAGGATACTCCGGTCGGCCTGTTCGAGCCGCTGGGCTTCGAGGGCTCGGTCGACGCCGAGACCCTGGAGCGGAGCGCCCGACATCACGACGCGCTGCACCTGTTTCGCAAGCAGAAGTGGGACGAGGCATCCGCCATATTTACAATGTTGGCGGCGCAGGAACCCGAGCGCATGATTTATAAGGTCTATCTGGACCGGATCACCCATTTCCGGGAGGAGTCGCCAGGCCCCGATTGGGATGGCGTCTACACCCATAAGGAGAAATAAGTCCGGACGGGTCCTGTGCTCTTTGGGGTGAGGGATTATGGGGGCGAGCCGTTTCGGTGGTTCGCCCATATCGGGATTTAGCAGGTCTTGGGGTTGTGACCCGCTTTTGGGAGATGCTTCGATGAATGCAGCACGCGCCGTCACGGCTTTTGGCTCCGTATTGCTGGCCGGTTGGCTGCTGGCTGCCCCCGTTTCGGCGCAGCAGGTCCAAGATCAGATCGTCAAGGCGAGGCAGGCCATGCAGGCCGGCAAGTCCGACGAGGTGATGCGGCTTGACCAGGAGATCTCCAAACTGCGCGATATGTTGCCGGCTTGGGTGGCCGAGAAGCAGCAGGCGGCGTCTGCGGTTCCGGCGGCCAAGCAGCGGGCGGCCATGCTGTGGAACCGCTCCCACCAGCAGGCGATCGCCTCGGCCGGCGGCGGCGATCTCGCCAAGGCGATCGATGAAGCCAATCAGGCGCTGGGTATCGCCAGGGACAATCTGGGCGAGTCTCACTTTGCCACCATCATCAGCGCAACCGATCTGGCGGCGTTACAGAACCTTGCCGGACAGGTCGAGGCGTCGGAAGCCAATTATCAACTGGCGATCAAGTTGTCGCAGGCCGCCTTGGGCGATGGCCATCCCGAGACGCTGAAGGTGAGTCAGGCTCTGGCCGGTCTTTACCAGTCGCAGGCCAAATTCGATCTGGCCACCAAGGTCTATCAGGGGGCTGCCAAGGCCGCCGCCGTCAGCCTGGGGGCGGAGCATCCCCAGACCCTGGCCCTGCAATTGGCGGTGGTTCGCTCTCAGCTCAATGCCGGACAATCCAAGGAGGCCGGATCCCTGCTCGACGTCACCTGCGCTGCGTCGCGCAAGGTTTATGGCGAGGCGCATGGCGAATTTTCTCGCTGTCTGGCCCAGCAGGGGGCCTTCAAGCGCCAGCAGGGCGAGTATAACGCCGCCGCTGGTCTTTACGATCAGGCGCTGGCGATTCAGAAGCTGGCGCTTATCCCCACTGATCCGCTGGGGTTGTCGACCAGGGTCGATGCCGGCGCGGCCTACCACCGCCAGGGGCGGTTGGCCGATGCGCAGGCGGTTTTGGAGAGTGCCGTCCGTGACGCGGGCGCCGCCAACGACACCGCCGCCCAACTCAGCGCCAAGGGCGATCTTGCCGATGTCTTGGACGATCGCGGCGAATACGCCGCCGCCGAGGCCATGGCCAAGGAGGTGCTTGAGCAGCAGACCGTGCGGTTGGGGGCCGGCCACCCCAATACCGTGGCGGCGCTGTCGTCGCTGGCCAGCATCTATCGCAAGCAGGGGCGGCTGTTCGAGGCGGAGAAGGCTTTCCAGGACGCCTGGGATCGCTATCACAAGGTGCTGGGAGATGCCCATCGTTCCACCGTGATCGCCGCCAACAATCTGGGCGAAATCCTGGAGAAGGAAGGCATCTACGAACGGGCCGAGCCCTATCTGCGGGCCGCGCTGCAAGGCGGCCGGGCCGCGTTCGGCGAGACGCATCCCAGCACCATGACGACCATGAACAATCTGGCGCTGCTGTATGAAAGCCAGGGGGTGTTCGACAAGGCGGAACCGCTTTATCAGAGCGTCATCACCGTTTTCAGCAAGACCATCGGCCCCAAGCATCCCGACACCATCGCCAGCACCAATAACCTGGCCTACCTCTATATGCTCAAGGGGGAGTATGAGCGGGCGGCGGCCATGTTCAAGCAGGTGCATGAATCCTGGGCGAAGTCCTATGGGCCGAAGCATCAGAACACCTTGAAGGCGCTGAACAATCTGGCGCGGGCCTATCACAGGATGGGAAATTTCAAGGAGGCCGAACCCGCCTTCAATCAGGCTTTGGCGTCACGTCGCGCGGTGCTGGGGGAAAAGCATCTCGATACCCTCCGCTCCATGCATGACCTTGCGGCGCTGTACCGTTCCACCAAGCGTCTCAATGAAGCGGAGGCGCTGCTAAAGAAGACCCTGGCTGCCGACGAGGCCGTGCTGGGGCCGGCGCACCCCTATACCTTCGAGACGCTCAACACCCTGGCGGGCGTCCAGGAGGACAAGGGCGACATCAAGACCGCGGCCGAGACCCGCAAGACCACCTTTGTCCGTCGGACCGAGTTCCTTAACCGGGTGCTTTACGTCACCGGCGACAATGCCCGCGAGGGTTATATCCGCCTGCATTATCCCGAACTGGCCGCCTATGTGGCGGTGTTGAGCAAGATGGACGAGGCCGTCGCCGGTAAGGCGCTGATGGAAGTCAGCCTCAACCGCAAGGGAATGCTGCTGAAGGTCGCTTCCGAAATCCAGCAGATCACCCGCCTGTCGCGCGACCCCGAACTGACCAAGCTGACCGAGGAACTGACCGAGGCGCGCAAGCGTCTGGCGGCGCTGACCCTGTCGGGGCCGACCGAGGAGACCAAGGACAACCATGCCGAGGTGATCAATACCCTGGAGGAGCAGATCAACACCCTTCAGGGAACCTTGGGTCGTTCCAGCATCCGGTTCCAACAATCGGTCGCTCCCATCGCTCTCGACGAACTGGTCAAGGTTTTGCCGGCCGATTCGGCCCTGGTGGATTTCTTCATCTATGGGGAGGAGGGGCAGCAAAAGTTGGTCGCGGCCGTCCTGCGCAAGGATGGCGATACGCCGGTCTACGGGCTGGTCAAATATGACAGCCTGTCCGCCATCGACAACGCCGTCCTGAAATACCGGACCGAGATTCAAAACGAAGATATCGAAATCGACGACCTGTTGGATGTGGGCCAAGCCGTTCACAAGCTGGTCTGGCTGCCGCTGGAGCGGGTGCTTAAGGATCGCAAGAGTATCTATGTGGTGCCCGACGGCAGCCTGAATATCCTTCCCATCAGCGCCCTGGTGGAGAACAATCGCAAATATCTGATCGAGCGGGTCGATCTGCATGTCCTGACATCCACCCGCGACCTGTTGCCGTCACGGATTTCAGCCGCCAAGGGCGGTTACATGATCAATGCCGGTCCCGACTACAATACGGAGGAAACGGTGGGTAAGGCGGTGCTTGAAAAGGCGCGCAGCCGTTCCGCCGGATCGGATGTTCAGTCGGCGGTGCGCGGCATGTCGGGTATGCGGGGCCTGAAATTCGACCCGCTGCCCGGTGCCGAAAAGGAAGGCCAGCTGATTCAAAAGACGGTCGAAGGCCAGGGCAAGCCCACGATCATCTACTCCAAGGCCGGGGCTCAGGAAAAAGTGCTGCGGGAGATGGAAACCCCGCCGGAAGTACTGCACATCGCCACCCATGGTTTCTTCCTCAAGGCCGATGATACCCTGCGCAAGCGGTTGCTCAAGCTTCAACGTTCCAGCGATTTCCAGTTCCCGCCGCCCGGCGACAATCCGCTGCTGCGCGCCGGTCTGGCCTTTGCCGGCATCAACTCCAATGCCGGCGTGCTGGGCGATATCGATACCGATAACGACGGTGTTCTGACGGCGTTGGAAGTGTTGGGCCTCGATCTGACCGGCACCCGTCTGGCCATTTTGTCGGCCTGCGAAACCGGCCTGGGCGAAGTCCATGAAGGCGAGGGCGTCTATGGTCTGCGGCGCGCTTTTCAGGAGGCGGGAGCCCAGTCGGTGGTCTCTTCGTTGTGGGAAGTCAGCGACGCCGGAACACAGACTTTGATGGCGGCCCTTTACAAACGCCTGCTGGCGGGCAAGACTCCGCATGACGCATTGCGCGAGGCCCAGTTGGAAATGCTCAGAAACTCCCAGTGGAGCATGCCGTATATCTGGTCCGCTTTCTTTATGGTTGGTGGGTGATGCCGCATTCGGGCAGTCAATCCAGTTCGGTTTCAAAGGCCAAGCCGGTGAATGGCGCCCGTATGCGCGTCGTGCCGGTTTCGCCTGGAATTAGCTGGGTCGAGGTGCCCGAGGCTGATCTTAGGGTGTTGTGCGGCTGCCCCGCCGATAGCGTCAAACATTTGATCAAGCGTGGGCTGATTATTCCAACCGAGCGCGCCGGCGTTACGTTCGAAACCGGCCCCAATGTTATCTTGCTGTCCGATGTGTCGTTGCAGAATGGCGCATTCTGCAATCTGTCGGAATTTCCGATTCTTCAGATGCTGTATCGGCAGGGAATGATTATTCCTGGCCATCCCAACTGTACCGGCCGCAAGCCCCTGATCATGGGTCTTGCCCAGCAGGTTGAAGCGCAGTTGGAATACGTCATGCGCGGCAATTACGGCCTGCTGTCGGAAGAGGAGATGGTTGCGGCCGGGGTGCCGCACGAGATGGCGCAGGAATGGATGCGCATGAAGCTGCGGTTTGCCTTTGGGGCCATCCGACCGCCGCGTGACCTGCTCGACACCTGCGTCATCGGCGACGGTCCGGCGATTCTGCCCGGGGGCGTGACGGTGCAGCGGCTGGAACTGAATGTCTTCGAGTTCGACTATGATGGCGAGACCGCTATCGTCGACCTTAACCTGGGCATGGGGCGAACCTACGAGACGCCTTACCACCTGGGTTATCACGACCTTGAACGCGGCTATTTCTCCATCATCCATTCCGGCGAGGGCGATGGGTGGGATCCCGAGCGCGCCGCCATGTCCACCATCATGATGTTTCAGGGCAAGGTCTACCTGATCGATGCCGGCCCCAATATCCATGGGGCGCTTCAGGCGCTGGGCATCGGCGTTCAGGAGGTGGAAGGCATCTTTCACACCCACTGCCATGACGATCATTTTTGCGGCCTGACCACCCTGTTCCGCGCCGATCATCGGATCAAATACTACGCCGTGCCGGCCGTGCGGGCCTCGGTGGCCAAGAAACTGTCGGCGCTGACCGCCATCGCCGAGGATTCCTTTGGTGAGTATTTCGAGATCTGCGACCTCGATCTGGGGGTTTGGAACAATATCGACGGCCTTGAGGTGATGCCGATCTTTTCACCCCATCCGGTCGAAACCACGGTGTTTCACTTCCGCACTCCGTGGGAGGAGGGCTATCGGTCCTATGCCCATATGGCCGATATCGTGTCGCTCGACGTCCTTGGGCAGATGGTTGACGATGACGAGACCCGCCACGGGATCAGCAGCAGCCTGATGATGCAGGTCCGTGATGATTATCTGATCCCGGCCGATATCAAGAAGCTCGATATCGGGGGTGGGTTGATCCACGGTTGCGCCGAGGACTTCCGCAGTGATCTGTCGGGCAAGATCATCTTGTCCCATACCGCGCTGCCTTTGACCCGTATCCAGAAAAGCATCGGCTCCGGTGCGCCGTTCGGGACGGTGGACTCGTTGATTCCCTCGCATCAGGAATATCGCCTGCGCGCTGCCCATGGGTATCTGGCCGCCTATTTCCTGGGGGTGCCGGAACATCAAATCCGGATCTTGCTGAACCACCCGGTGGTGACCTTCAACCCCGAGAGCATTTTGCTGCGCGAAGGCAGCAGTTGTGACGACGTCTATCTGATCCTCACCGGGTTGGTGGAGACCATCGAGGCCGATAGCGACCATAACGCCACCTTGTCGGCTGGCGCCATGGTCGGCGAGTCCTATGCCCTGTCGGGCGAGTCGTCGCTGGAGACTTTTCGGGCTCTCAGCTTCGTGCGGGCGTTGCGCATTCCCTCCGCGCTCTATCGCAACTTCGTCGAGCGCAACGAGATGACCGAGCGGATTTGGCGCCTGTCGGATCTGCGTAATTTCTTCAATCATACTTGGCTGTTCGGCGAGAGCCTGTCCAATCTGACCGAAGTCTCCATTGCCGAGGCGTCCGAGTCTTACTACCTGGCCGCCGGTGAGGCCATCGACACCAGTGGACAGGATTTTGTTTATATGGTGCGCGACGGTTTGCTGGAACGGCGCCTCAACGGGACGACGGTGGAGTATTGCGGTATCGGCGAGCCACTCAACGAGTCCGAGGTGTTGTTCGGCATTCCATCGGCCGGAAATCTGGTGGCCGGCCTGCGGACCGAGTTGTTGCTGGTGCCGGGCTCCGTTGTCCGCGACATTCCGGTGGCCCGGTGGAAGTTGCTGGAATTGCACCAGCGGCGGATGCGGACCTTTTCCTCGATGAAGCCCGACGTGGCTTCATCTTGATTTCCCTCATCACCCGAATTGCCGCATGCGGCAGCCTTGTCGCCGTGGTTGCCTGCGCATCGGCGCTCAATCCGCTGGCTTCCGATGTGCGGATCGGCACCAATCCCGAAGCAGCACATTGCGAACTGACTGGCCGGGACGGATACCGCGCCGAGATCCAGACACCGGTGATGGTGACGATTCCCCATGCGGCCGCACCGGTCGTGGTGGTCTGCACCGCGCCGGGCTATCGCCGCACGGTCAATAGCCTGAACGCCACCAGCAGCGGCTGGATCTGGGGGAACTCCGCACTTCTCATCGTAACCGGAGGGGCGGCGGTGCTGGGGTTGGTGGTGGACGAAGTCCTCGGTTCGAATTGGACCTATCCCAGCAATGCCGAGTTCGAGCTTGATGCCGAACGCCAGCGACCGGTGCGGGTGCAAAGCCGTGACGGCAGTCAGGACCTGAATCTCAGGGCGCGCTGATCCCCGGTCCTAATTGGCCTTGCACTCGACGAAGACGGTGACGCGCTTGATGCGCTCGCCCACATCGGCGGACGACATCTGGGTATTGGCCGGGCCGGTCTCGAAGGCGACGGAGTAGGTCTGCATGAATTTGCGGGCGATTTCGGCCTTGATGGCGAAGTTGATGTTCTGGGGCAGGTCGCCGGTCTGGCCGGCTATTTTCATGGCGTTCAGCTTGGACGACACGATGCCGATCACGTTGCCGCTGGTGTCGGCCAGAGGTCCGCCGGAATTGCCCTTTTGCACCGGGGCGGTGATCTGATAATGGCGGATATCGCCATGGAGGCCGGCCATGGCGCTGATGACGCCGGCGGTGACATTGGCTTCCCGCGACAGCAGCGACGATAACGGGTATCCCACCACCACGACGTCATCGCCCGAACGCAGTGGCCGGTCCTCGCGGAATTTAGCGATGTCGGGGCTGCGGATCGAGGTCTTGAGCAGGGCCAGATCGTTGCCGGCGTCCTTTGCGGCCAGACTGGCCACCTGGGTCGGGCCGTCGGCCATTTTGATGGTGATGGTGCGGCATTGCTCGACCACATGGGCGTTGGTCAGGACCAGACCATCGCGTGAGACCAGGAAGCCGGATCCGGCGGATGTCTTGGAAGATCGTGACGCCTGCTCTGGCGGCAATGGATTGGTGACGGCGCCGGATGGAGAGGGGGAGGGCGTCGGCGCTGACGAGGTGGCTGGGCGCGGGGGCGTGGTTGCCACCGTGCCGGATTGAATCGGCTTCCAGGCCGCGATCCGGCTACGGGTCTGTTCCAACTCGGCCGGCGGCAGCTTGGCGCCGATGGCGTCGCGCTCTCGCTCGTAGGATGCCTTCAGGTTGGGCGGCGCACGATCGGCGCCGAGGGCCAGCCAGAAATAGCCTTCGGCCAGGTTCTTGGCGGTTCCGGTTCCGGTGACATGGGTCACGCCCAGATTGTGTTGCGCCTGGGGATGGCCCTGATCGGCGGCGCGGCGGAACCAGGCGACGGCCTCGGCCGGATCCTTGGCGGTCCCATCCCCGGTGAGCAGCGCCACGCCGAGAATGAATTGAGCGACGGGACGCCGGGATTCGGCGGCGCGACGGGCATAGCCGACCGCCTTGGCCCGGTCGGTGGGCATGGCGCGGCCGTTCCAGCTGAGCTCGGCCAGTTTCTCAAGGCTTGCCGGGATATTCTTATCGGCGGCGGCGCGGAAGAATTCCACTCCCTTGGCTTCGTCCTTGCCGACTCCAAGGCCATTGAAATGCATCTCGCCCAGGGCGTGGATACTGTCTCCGAAATTCTGGGCGGCGGCTCTGCCATACCAGACCAGGGCCATGGTGGGGTCCTTGGGGACCGCGCGGCCGAGGAAATAGGCATTGCCGAGAGCGTGTTGCGCCAGGGGCTCACCGGCACTACCGGCGGCATTGAGCAGTTTCAGGGCTTCGACATCGTCGCGGACGCCGCCCAGCCCCTGAAAGAGCATATGGCCGAGGCGAGCCTGAGCCTGGGGGTTTCCTTGGGTGGCGAGGGGGCGGAATTCCTTTGCCGCAGCGACCCAGTCCTGACGCTGGTAGGCGGCCAGCCCCTCATCGAGGCCGGCAAGCGCCGGCATGCTGATCATCAGGAAGGCGGCGAAGGAAAGGGTCGGGGGGACACGCATCGGAGGGCCTTACTCGGCGAACGGTGCGTCAGTATCCCACCCCCCAGACCCAAACACCAGCGGCTGAGTTGGAGGCCTTGTCCGCTTGGACTATTCGTAAGCGTTGGCGGCGGCGACTTCGGCGACTTCCGCCGCCTCGGCCCGCATATTGGTGGCCAGTCGGCTCAGTTCTTCGACCGCGGCCCCCATTTCGGCTTCCAGCGATTGGGTGATGCCGTCGATGCTTTCCGAGACATGCTTGACTTCGCCGGCGACGACGGCAAAGCCCTTACCCGCTTCGCCGGCCCGAGCCGCTTCGATCAGGGCGTTCAGCGCCAGAATCCGGGTGGTGCCGGTGACCTTCTTGATCTCCTCCACCTTGCGGGACACCACGTCGGCGAGCGCGGCGGTCAGTTCAATGATACGATCCTGGTCGGACATAGGGTGGCTCCCGCAACACATTTCGCCGCAGTGTAAGGGGGGCGGGCGGCTTGGGCAATCCACAACATCGCGATAATGCATATTGTGTTCGGCCATACCCATCTCAGGAGCGCCAATTGTCCGGTTCTTGCCGGGGGCAAAGAAAATAGGGCCTAGCCGTCGCCGGCTAGGCCCTATTTCCTTACATCTGGCTCCGGGGGAGGGATTCGAACCCCCGACCAGCCGGTTAACAGCCGGCTGCTCTACCGCTGAGCTACCCCGGATCATCAGCGGCCCTCGCGGTGCGGCGCGCTGAAGAATTCTATCACCCTGTCACGTCTCCCGAGTCCTGGGACGGTGGAGGCCGAGGCCGGAATTGAACCGACGTACGCGGATTTGCAGTCCGCTGCATAGCCACTCTGCCACCCGGCCTAACCGGCCCTATCGACCGGGGGCCGACGTGAGGACCGTGCTTATACGCGCTGATTCCACGCCGGTCAAGCCGCTGTTGATGCAAAAGTCGCATTGTTTTTAGAGCGCCACGGCCCCGGATTGTCAGAGGCGATTTGGCCTGGAAAAGGATGGAAGAGGGCGGCGCGCCGCCGCAATGCCTTGGGGGCTTTGACTTTTGCCGGGTTCAGGTTCAAATCCCGACTGGATATAGTCCTTGATCTTCCGCCCTGGCAGGCTAATGTTCGCTTGCGATCTTTATAACCGGGACGGGTGAGGTTCCCATTGGCGTTGAATAGGTGTCGAATGAGGAAGGCGGGCGTTCTGCTGGCCGGCGTTATTGCCGTTGGCGTTATCGGAATCGAATCGGTTCAGGCCGAGTCGCTGGATGATGTGCTGTCGTCGACTTATTCGTCGAATCCCACCCTGGCGGCGCGCCGGGCGCGGCTGCGCTCCACGGATGAAACCGTGCCGCAGGCGCTGTCCAATTGGCGCCCGACCGTGACCATGACCGGCTCCATCGGCCGTGGGAACTATTCCAACAACGCCTACACCAAATATGGAAGCGTGCGCACTCCCAAGACGGGCGCCATCACCCTGACTCAGCCGCTATTCCGTGGCGGCCGCACCATGGCGGCCACTTCGCAGGCCGACAATACGGTACTGTCGGAGCGGGCGCTGCTGGCCGCGACCGAGCAGACCATCCTGCTTGGCGCCGCCAACGCCTATCTCAATGTCGTGCGTGACGAGGAGGTGGTGAAGCTCAGCGTCAATAACGAGCAGGTCCTGCGCAAGCAGCTGGAAGCCACTCAGGAGCGATTCAAGGTCGGCGAGATCACCCGAACCGATGTCAGTCAGGCCGAGGCGCGGCTTTCAAAGGCCACGGCCGATCGCGTCGCCGCCGAGGGAACGCTGCAAAGTTCGCGCGCCAATTATTTGAACAGCGTCGGTCATGCGCCGGAACGGCCGCAGCAGCCTGATCTTCCCGCGGCCCTACCGGGCAATCTGGAAGAACTGACCGCCATCGCCCTGGCTTCCAATCCCAATGTAATCGCCGCCGACTATGCCCAGGCGGCCGCCCAGGACGGCATCGATCTGGTGTTTGGCGAGTTGTTGCCGACCCTGTCGCTGAGTGCCGACGTCACCCGGACCTTGCAGACATCGACCATGAAGTCGGCGACCATCGCCCAGGAGGTTCTGTTGAACCTTTCCGTGCCGCTTTACGAGGGCGGCGCCACCTATGCTCGCGTCCGCGCTTCCAAGCATACGGCGGGGCAGCGGCGGATCGAGGCCGATCAAGCCCGGCGAGATGCGGTGGAAACCTCCACCAAGGCTTGGGAAAGCTTGCAGGCGGCCCGCGCTCAGGCCAAGGCCTACGAGGCGCAGATCAAGGCGTCGGGGCTGGCCCTGGCCGGCGTGCGCGAGGAGTCCAAGGTCGGGTCGCGCACCGTCCTTGACGTGCTGAATGCCGAGCAGGAGCTGTTCGACGCGCGGGTCAATTTCGCCAAGGCGCAGCATGACGTGCTGGCGGGTGCTTTCCTGGTGAAATCTTCCCTGGGACAGATGACCGCTCGGGGGCTCAATCTTCCCGTCGCGATTTACGATCCCGCCAAACACTACGACGATGTTCGTGGTAAGTGGATCGGCAATGGCATCGACATGGAGAATGGATACGAGTAGAAATGAGTGGGGATTGGTTTCGGCCGAGGGGTTGATCCAATTTTCTCTTTGAGACTCGTGGAATTTTAACCTTTTGTTACCGGCCGTGCGGCATCATTGCGGCAGGTCCCCTTCCGGGCGCAGGCAGATAGAATAGCCGTGACATGAGCGAAGACAAGGCCCAGCAAGAACCATCGATGGAGGATATTCTCGCCTCTATCCGACGTATTCTGTCGGAAGATGAGGTTGAGGATAAGCCCAAGGCCCCCGAGACTCCGCCGCCGGAGCCCGAACCCGAACCTATGCCGGAGCCTGAGCCTGAGCCATCTCAGATTTTCGCACAGGATGATATCGACTCCATGTTCGATACTCCGGCGCCGGCCCCCGAGCCGGAGCCCGAACCAGAGCCTGAACCGGAGCCCGAACCCGAACTTGAAATGGACGATGATGTTCTCGAACTGACCGAGGACATGGTGATGGAAGAGGCCCCGGAGGAACCGGAGCCGGCCTTCGACATCAATGATTTCAAGGCGGATCTGGGGGATTTCGAGCCCGAGCCGCCGCCGCCGGTGATGCCGCGCCGGGTCGTCGAGGATTACGATCCGCCGCCGCGTCGTCAGCGCCCGGTGGACGACGAAGCCTTGATGTCGCCGCCCAGTATCGATCACGGGGCGTCGTTGTTGTCCAATCTGGCGCGCGAGATCGTGCGACAGAAGTCTTTCGGCCTTGGCAACAGCGCGGTTACCCTCGAAGATCTGGTCAACGAACTGCTGCGGCCGATCTTGAAGGAATGGCTCGACCAGAACCTGCCCTACATGATCGAGCGTATCGTCAAGAAAGAGATCGAGAGGATGGTAAACCGGTCTGAAGACTATTAGTCTTGGCCGTGTCGAGTCAGAGGGGCGGCCCCGGCGCAACGGGCCGCCCTTTTTGTTTTTCACCCAAGGAAAGAGCGCGAGCCAATCGCCATGCTGGATAAGACGTATCGTCCCGCCGAGGTCGAGCCGAAGCACTACGAGCAATGGGAAAATTCCGGCGCCTTCGCCGCCCGGACCGACTCGGACAGGCCGCCCTACACCATCATGATGCCACCGCCCAATGTGACGGGCAGCCTGCACATGGGCCACGCGTTGACCTTCACGCTTCAAGACGTGTTGATCCGCTATCGCCGCATGAGCGGGCATGACGCCCTGTGGCAGCCGGGAACCGACCATGCCGGCATCGCCACCCAAATGGTGGTGGAGCGTCAGCTGGAGGCCGAGAAGGTCACCCGTCACGACCTGGGCCGCGACGCCTTTATCAAGCGGGTCTGGGAGTGGAAGGCCGAATCCGGCGGAACCATCACCCGCCAGTTGCGCCGCCTGGGGGCCTCGCCCGATTGGGCCAAGGAACGTTTCACCATGGACGAGGGCCTGTCCACGGCCGTCCGCAAGGTCTTTGTCACCTTGCATCGCCAGGGGTTGATCTATCGCGCCAAGCGTCTGGTCAATTGGGACCCAAAGCTGCATACCGCCATTTCCGACCTGGAAGTGGAGCAGCGCGAGGTAAAGGGCCATATGTGGCACTTCCGCTATCCCGTCGAAGGCCTCGACGATACTTTCATCACCGTGGCGACCACCCGGCCGGAAACCATGCTGGGCGACAGCGCTGTGGCGGTTCATCCCGAGGATGAGCGCTATGCCGCCCTGGTGGGCAAGATGGTGCGCCTGCCCATCTGCAACCGCCTGATTCCCATCGTCGCCGATGAATATTCCGACCCCGCCAAGGGCACCGGCGCGGTGAAGATCACTCCGGCGCACGATTTTAACGACTTCCAGGTGGGCGCCCGCCACGACCTGCCGCTGATCAACATCTTCGACCGCGACGCCCGGACCAATGACGATGTGCCGGAAGGCTATCGCGGCCTCGACCGTTACGAGGCCCGCAAGAAAGTGGTGGCCGAGTTCGAGGCGCTGGAACTGCTCGACAAGATCGAGCCCCACACCCACATGGTCCCCTATGGCGACCGCTCTGGCGTGGTGATCGAGCCCTGGTTGACCGATCAGTGGTTCGTCGACGCCGCAACCCTGGCCAAGCCGGCGATCGAGGCGGTGGAGACCGGCAAGACCCGTTTCGTGCCGAAGCACTGGGAAAACACCTACTTCGAATGGATGCGCAATATCCAGCCCTGGTGCATCTCGCGCCAGATCTGGTGGGGTCATCAGGTGCCGGCTTGGTATGGCCCGGATGGAACCTTCTTCGTCGAGGAGGACGAGGCCGCCGCCATCGCCGCCGCCGCCGCTCATTATGGCCATGCGGTCGAGCTGGTGCGCGATTCCGACGTTCTCGATACCTGGTTTTCGTCGGCGCTATGGCCGTTCTCGACCCTGGGATGGCCGGAACAGACTCCGGAGCTGGGGCGCTATTACCCCGGCGACGTGCTGGTGACCGGCTTTGACATCATCTTCTTCTGGGTCGCCCGCATGATGATGATGGGCATCCACTTCATGGGGGATGTGCCGTTCAAGGATATCTATATCCACGCTCTGGTCCGCGACGAAAAGGGCCAGAAGATGTCCAAGTCCAAGGGCAACATCATCGATCCCCTGGACCTGATCGAGAAGTACGGCTGCGACGCCCTGCGTTTCACCCTGGCGGCGCTGGCGGCTCAGGGCCGCGACGTCAAGCTGGCGGAAGGCCGGGTCGAGGGCTATCGCAACTTCGCCACCAAGCTGTGGAACGCGGCGCGGTTCTGCCAGATGAACGAGTGCCGGCCGGTGGCCGGATTCGATCCCGGGACGGTCAAGGAAACGGTCAATCGCTGGATCATCGCCAAAACCGCCGAAGTGGCGGACAAGGTCGGCGCCTCCATCGAGAGTTATCGTTATGACGCCGCCGCCCTGGGGGCCTATCAGTTCGTCTGGGGGAGCTTCTGCGACTGGTACCTGGAATTCGCCAAGCCGATTTTCACCGGCACGGACGAAGCGTCCAAGGCCGAGACCCGCGCCACCGCTGCCTGGGTGCTGGATCAGATTCTGCACATCTTGCATCCGCTGATGCCGTTCATCACCGAGGAGCTGTGGCAACAGACGGCGGAACGCTCGGATACGCTGATGCTGCGGTCGTGGCCAAAGCTGGACGGGTTGCACGCCGCCGCCGCCGAGGACGAGATGGATTGGGTGGTCCGCGTCATTTCGGCGGTGCGCGCCGTGCGTTCGGAAATGAACGTGCCGCCGGCGACCCAGGTGGATTTGCTGGGCAGCGGCCTGACGGATCGTTCGCTTGCCTGGGCCAGAACCCATGGCGACCTGATCACCCGTCTGGGCCGGTTGGCAGCATTCGACGCTCAGGCCCCCGGCGAGCGGGTGGCGCAGGCGTCCTCGCATGGTGCGGCTCAGATGGTCGTGGATGAAGCCACCTTGGTGATGCCGCTGGCCGGCGTCATTGATCTGGACAAGGAGCGCGCCCGGCTGGACAAGGAAATCGCCCGGTTGGAGGGCGAGATCGCCAAGGTTGACAAGAAGCTCGGCAATGCCGATTTCGTCGCCAAGGCCCGTCCCGAAGTGGTTGAGGAGCAGCATGAACGGCGCACCGAATGGTCGGCATCCATCGCCAAGCTGAGGGAAGCGCTGGAGCGTCTTTCGGGGGCGTAACATCGGTGGGGGGGCCGATTTGCGGGGTCGCACGGGGGCATTCTCCGTGTTATCACCGATGAGGCCCCCGGCTGGGGCGGGATACGCGGGCGGAGCTGAAATGGCCGATCTCGGCGAACGAATCACACGGGAGCTGACGACCCGCTATATCGCGGTTCTGGTCGTGCTGGGTTTCCTTGCGGTCTTGTCGTTCGTCGGGCTGACCCGAGTCCTCTACGAGGCCGAGGGGCTTGGCGAGCGGATCAATCAGACCGGCCGTCAACGCATGCAGGTTGAACGCGTCGCCTTTGCCGCCAATCGCCTGGCGGCTTTGGGGGGCGAGCGGCCGGATGCGGTCACCAAGATGCTGGGCGAGACGCTCGACCGGCTGGAGGCTCACCATCATCAGCTCATGACGGGGGAGCCTCCGCCGCCGGTCGAGGTTCTCGACATCTTCAATGGACCTGTCTGGAATTTGGAGGAAGGCCTGCGGGCGTTCATCGGCCATGGTCGGGCGCTGCTTGCCCGCAAATCCTCCATTACCGGCAATGATCCGGACCTGTTGGCGATTTCCGACGCCGCGACGGGGCCTTTGCTCACCGGGTTGGAGGAAGCAACCCGGCGGTTCCAGCAGTATAGCGAGGCCAAGAACCGCCAATTGGTGATGTTGCAGGGAATTTCGCTCGCCCTGATGCTTGGCATGTTGCTGCTGTCGGCATTCGGCGTGCTTCATCCCATGGTGGAGCGGTTGCGGGCCGACATGGCGGATCGCTCCCGGTCGGCCCAGGAACTGCGGGAGAGTGAGGAGAGGCTGTGGCGAATTCTGGAAGAGAGCCCCATGGGGGTCTCGGTCTCGCGGCGTTCCGACGGCGAGATCGTGTTCGCCAATACCCGATTCACCGATATCCTGGGCATGACCAAGCAGGAGTTTATCGGCTCGTCGGCGCGTGGTCATTATGTCGATGAGAACCAGCGTCGCGCCGTGCTGGCCGCCCTGCGCCGGGATGGGCGTATCGATGATGCCGAGGTGGAGTTTCGGCGCAAGAACGGTAAGCCGTTCTGGAGTCTGCTGACCATCCGCTCCACCGACTTTCAGCGCGAACCGGTCAATCTAGCCTGGATCTATGACATTACCGAGCGCAAGGCCGCCGAACAACAGATTCTGTTGGCCGCCAAGGTGCTGGAAACGGTCACTGAAGGTGTTGTGATCACCGATAGCGGTAATCAGATTGTTTTCGTCAATCCTGCCTTTTCCACCATAACCGAATACGCCCGGGACGAGGTTTTGGGCCGTAATCCGAAGTTCCTCCATTCCGGACGGCATGACAGTGACTTCTACGCCACCATGTGGACCCAATTGCAGCGGACCGGCCGGTGGTCGGGAGAGGTCTGGAACCGGCGGAAATCCGGTGAGTTCTTTGCCGAGTGGCTGTCAATCACTCTGATCCGCGACTATGCCGGCGCCATTTCCCACCATGTCGCGGTCTTTACCGATATTACCCATCGGAAGGAAGACGAGGAGCGGGTCTGGCGTCAGGCCAATTACGACGCCCTGACCGGTCTGCCCAACCGTTCGCTGTTCCTCGATCGCCTCAGTCAGGCGGTGCGGCACTCCCACCGCGAGGTCAAGAGCTTCGCGGTGATGTTCCTGGACCTCGACGGATTCAAGGCGGTGAATGACACCCTCGGCCATGCCGCCGGCGATGTGCTGCTGCAACAGACGGCGGTGCGGCTGTCGGAATGCATGCGCGCCAGCGATACCCTGGCGCGACTGTCCGGTGATGAGTTCGTCGTCATCTTGCAGGGCATCCACGGCCGGGAAGATCCCACCATCGTCGCGGGCAAGATACTCGATCAACTGGGCCGGCCTTACCTTTTGGAAGAGGGCGAGGCCCATGTTCACGGCTCGATCGGCATCTCCATCTTCCCGGATGATTCCGGCGATGGGGCGGGCTTGATCAAGCTGGCGGATGAAGCCATGTACGCCGTCAAGCGCCATGGCAAGAACAGTTTCCGCTTTTCCGGAGACAAGGGTTAGCCCAGCCGCATCAGGTAGGGGCGGAACGGCTTGTCACTGGCGACGATGTGATCCAGCAGCCAATGCTGAAGGTACTGGGCCGCTTCCAGGGCAAGGCTGGTCGATGCCTCGGGCTGGCAAAAGCGGTCGTGGAGCCGTTGGGTTTCGTTCAACAAACGGGTATGCTCAGTCTTGTGGGCCATCAGCTGAGGGTAGGAGCACTGGTCCAGCAGTCGCTCTTCCGTCTGGAAATGGGCGCGGGTGTGTTCAATCAGCTCTTCCAGGATGGCGGCCAACTGGGGCATGAGGGCCTCGTCCTCGGCAGCCGCCAGGAAATTATTGGTCAGGTCCATCAGGCGACGGTGTTCGGCGTCGATGGATGGCACCCCCAGCTTGATATCGTCGGACCACGCTATCAGATCCATCGTCGGTACTCCCACCGCATGAATAGCCGTTGGTATTATACCTTCGAGGACGTTAACGCCTTGTTTCGAATGGCGGACAAGGTGGTGCGGGTGGTGATGGCCTCCGGGTCCAGCTTGAGATGCAGCAGCGCCAGCCGCCCAGCCGTCAAAGCCTGAGTGAAGGCGGGGGCGAAGTCCTCGGTCCGTTCCACCGTTTCGGCCCAGGCGCCATAGGAGCGGGCCAGGGCGGCAAAGTCGGGATTGGCCAGATCGGTGGCCAGAGTCCGTCCGGGGTGGTTGGCTTCCTGGTGCATGCGGATGGTGCCGTACATGCCATTGTCGATGATGATCACCACCGGCGCCAGCTGGTGCAGTTTGGCGGTGGCCAGTTCCTGCGCCGTCATCAGAAAGCAGCCGTCGCCAGCGAAGGCGATCACGGTCCGGTCGGGATGGTGGGCTTTGGCCGCCAGCGCCGCCGGCAGGCCATAGCCCATGGAGCCGTTGGCCGGAGCCAGCTGGGTCCGGTAGTGGCGGAAGCGGTGGAAACGCTGCGGCCAGCCGGTGTAATTACCGGCGCCAGTGCAGATGATAGCATCGACGGGGAGGCGGGATTCGATCTCCGCCATCACTTGCCCCATGTCCAGTGCGCCGGGGCAGGGATTGGGGATGCGATTGGCCAGATGATCGGCCCGGACCGCCCGGGTCCAATCGCTCCAGGCGATTTCGGGCGGCGGGGCCAGGGCGGCGATGGCGCGGGCAAAGGGCGGCATGGCGGCGACGATGGCCAGTTCGGGGCGATAGACCCGGCCCAGTTCCTCGGCTTCGGGGAAGACGTGGACCAGGGTCTGGGTCGGGTTGGGCGAGTTGACCAGGGTGTATCCGTTGGTGTCGATCTCGCCCAGGCGGGTTCCCACCGCCAGCAGCAGGTCGGCGTCGCGGACCCGCTGCGCCAGGCTGGGGGCCACCGAAAATCCCAACTCACCCGCATAGACGTCAGAGTCGTTATCGACGATGTCTTGGCAGCGGAAGGCGGAGGCGACCGGAATATTCCAGGCCTCGGCGAATTTCGCGAACAGGGTCGCTGCGTCCTGGCTCCAGCCGCCGCCGCCCACCACCGCCAGGGGGCGGCGGGCCTTGGCCAGCAACTCGCCCAGGCGATTCAGCCGGCAGGGGCCGGGATGGGGCAGGGCGGGGGGAAGCCGCTCCACATCCGCCACTTCGGCCCGTTCGGCCAGTACATCCTCCGGCAGGATCAGCGCCACCGGTCCCGGCCGGCCGCTCAGGGCGGCGGCGAAGGCGCGGGCCACCGCTTCGGGCAGGCGGGCGGCGTCATTGACTTCCTCGACCCGCTTGGTCAGAGGCGTGAACATCTGACGCAACTCGACTTCCTGGAAGGCTTCGCGGCCCCGGTTGGGGCGATCGACCTGACCGATCAGCAGGACCATGGGAGTCGAGTCCTGAAAGGCGGTGTGAACACCCACTGCGGCATGGGTGGCACCGGGGCCGCGTCCGACGAAACAGACTCCTGGCCGGCCGGTCAGCTTGCCATGGGCCTCGGCGGCATAGGCCGCGCCGCCTTCATGACGGAAGGCCAGAACCTTGAGGCGGTCGCGGCGATCCCAGGCGGCGTCGAGAAACGGCAGAAAACTTTCGCCCGGCACGCAGGTGACGGTATCGGCGCCCTGGCCGATCAGGGCGTCGGCAAGAATCTCGCCACCGGTGCGCGATGAGGTCATAGTCTTGTCATCCCTCTGCTATTGTCGTCTTGAAAATGCAGCACAAGGATACGGAAATCAATGGAGCCGGACTGGATCGATCTTGGCCGTCGTCTGCGGGAGGCGACCGGCGCCGATACCGCCCTGGATTTGGCGCTGTCGGCGGCATTCGGCCAGACGGCCGCCCCGTTCACCGCCTCGGTGGATGCATCCCGCGCCTTGGTCGCCGCCGCCCTGCCCGGTTGGCGCCTGCATCTGGGGTATGACGTCTCTGGAATGTTTCCCTATGCCTCGTTGTCCAAGGACGGGGCACGGGTCGTTTCTGATGCGCCGACGGTGCCCTTGGCCGTCCTCAGATCGGCGGTGGCGGCAAAAGCATGCCCAGCGCCGTCATTGCCGCCGCCAGCCTGACCGCATCGCGGTCGCCGGCAAGCATCCCCATATGATGGCGCGTCGGCATCCCCGTGGCGGCGCGGGCGAAGTGGACCAGTCCCACCGGCTTGTCCCGGCTGCCGCCGTCGGGGCCGGCGATGCCGGTGATGGCGACCGCCACCTGGGCGCGGGAGTGTTTCAGGGCTCCCTCCGCCATGGCACGGGCGACCGCCTCGCTGACCGCGCCATGGGCGTCGATGACCTCGGCCGGCACTCCCAGCATCTCGGTCTTGGCTTCGTTGGAGTATGTGACGAAGCCGCGTTCCATCACCGATGACGATCCGGCGATGGCGGTCAGCGCCGCTGCCACCAGTCCTCCGGTGCAGGACTCGGCGGTCGCTACTCTCAGGCCGAGCCCTTCCAGGACGGTCAGGACTTCGGCGGCTCGGGCCGTCAATTCCATCGGCATCAGGGATGTCATCGCCAGACCAACCCAAGCGCAGCCATGCCGAGCAGGCCGTAGCCGGCGGCCAGGATATCGTCGGCCATCACGCCCAACCCGCCGCCGATTCTGTCATCGGCCCAGCCGACGGGCCAGGGTTTCCAGACGTCGAACAGCCGAAACAAGGCAAAGCCGGCCAGATAGGCGAAAGGGTCGAGCGGGGCCAAGGCCAGCACCAGCCACTGGCCGGCCACTTCATCGATCACAACCTCGCTGGGGTCGGAGGCGTGGGTGCGGGCGACGTAAACCGCCGAGGCCCACCAGCCCACCAGAAAGCAGACCAGGGTGGCGATCAGAAGCAGCGGGCGTCCGCCCAGACTCACCAAGACCCAGGCAAAAGGCAGGGCGGCGGCCGAGCCCCAGGTTCCCGGAGCCTTGGGCAGCAGGCCGGCCCCGAACCAGGTTGCGGCGATGGTGGCGGGATGAAGGGACGTGATCCCGTCGCGGCGATAGGACAAAAGAAGGATTCTCCTGGCTAAAGGTCATGCCCGCGTCTATTACGTCAGAATGTCTGGTCAATCCTTAACATAATCCAACATCACATATGACACGGTAGTGTGTGTTGGTTGTCAATGTGTTACACCGCTTTGGATGTCGGTAATTCTTCGTATGGAGACTCTGGACGCATCGCTTCCAATGTGCAAAAATTGGCGAAGTATCTGAGTAATGGTCATATTTGTTGCTTGCATCATACTCTATGTGTTGTTGATCCGAGATTTATTAGAGACGCGTTTAAATGGGGGTTGGGGCGGTCGATGAATCGGCCGGGACTCGGTCTTCCATATCCGACAGAGCAGGGTACGAAGCCATGGCTGAGAGTCGGACAAGCCTTAGGTTTGGCAAGTTGCGGTTGACCACCCGGCTGCTGTTGGGTGGCGTGCTGCTTTACATCGGGTTGTGGTGGCTGCTGGACTTCATCCATAATCGCGAACTCGTCGACGTCATCGATCAACAGCTGGAACTGCGGCTGGAGCAGAAGGCCGCGCGCGACACCTTGCGGGTGGAAGGTCTGTCGCGGGCTCACCAGACTTTCGCCGTGTTGCTGGCGCAAGGCGTGGGGGCGCAGGGTGATGCCGCCTCGTTATCTGCGGCCCGCATGGCCGACAGCCCCCAAATCATCAATGGCGAGCCGCCATGGCTGGCGCAATTCGGCGACCGGCGGATGTTCCCGCCGGTCAGCATCGTCGTCATGACGGATGCAGCCGGTCAATCCCGACGAATATGGCGAGTCGACGGGACCGCGATTCCGGCCGGACTCGATGCGAATCTGTTGCGGACGCCGGTGATGGACAAGGCTGCCGTTGTCTTGCTGAACGGTGTTCCGATGATGCTGTCGACCGCCAATCTTCCCGGTGGCGATCACGTGCGTTTGGTTTTGCTTTCGCAGATCAACACTTCATTTCTGATGGCGACTCTGGGAAGTTATCTCGATCGCGGTTTTATCCTGGCGGTGTCGGAGGCTCAGTTCGGCCGAATTCTGACGTCGTCGGATCCCAAAAATGTTCCCGCCGGCATGGTCCTTGCGGAGCAGTCCCCGCGATATCTGCTCAGTTCGCCCAACCTGATCGGGCGAAACGCGGAGGGGTTCGGGGTGGTCTTCACCAGCATGCTGTCGCGGGACCGCAGCGTGGTGATGAGGGAACCGATCATCGAGTCTGAACGGCGGCATCGGGGCGCCCTTGCCCTGGTCGCCTGCTCCTTGTTCATCGGGAGCATGGTTTATGTGACCTTGCGGATCAGGCAAACCCGCTCTCGTATCGGCAGCCTGGGGCGGCGGGTCTTTGGAACGGCCGGCGTCGGAGTGGGGGGGGATGAACTCAGCGATCTCGAAGGTGCGGCCGAGCATCTGGTTCAAGAGATCGAGCGCGCCCGGACGGCGCTGGCGGCGGAGGAGGAAAGACGGACCCGTCTGCTGACCGAGCAGATGGCGCTGGAGGTCGAGAACGAGCGGCTTGTCTTGTTGCAGGCGGTGACCGAGGAGATTGGGGTGGGGGTGATCCGCATCGGTCCCGATGGTCCCAGTTCCGAAAATGCGGTGATGCTCCGTTTCGCCGAAAAAGCCGGGGGGCTGGAGCCCTTCATTCGCGCCCGAACGCGCGGCGAGGAATATATCGCCGTCGGCGAGGGAGCCGACCAACGCATTTTCGAAGTCCTGTTGGCGCGTCAGGTCGACGCCGGACTGCTGCTGGTTCGCGATATCACCGAGCGCAGTCAGGCCGAGGCCGCCATCCACACTTTTGCCCAGTTTCCATCGCAGAATCCAAATCCGGTCCTGCGGGTCGACGGCGCTGGCGTGGTGACTCACGCCAATCAGGCCAGTTCCCGTTTGTTGGAACATTGGAACGTGGCGGTTGGCGGCAGGCTGCCGGATGAATGGGGCGCCATCTTCGCCGAGGTTCTGGCGACCGGCTTGCGGCGGGAGATCGAAGCCACCGTCGGAGAACGGGTCTTGTCGCTTTACCTGATCCCGCTGCCAGGGGCGGGCGTCGTCAACCTGTATGGCGCCGACATCACCGGCCGGGTCGCGGCGGAGCGGCTGCTGCACATGGTCAATGAAAGCCTAGAACGCCGCGTTCATCAGCGGACCGAGGCGCTGAAGGCGGAAATCACCGAGCATGTCCGGGTCCGGCAGGAGTTGATCGCCGCCAAGGAGCAGGCCGACCTCGCCAATCGGGCCAAGTCCGAGTTTCTCGCCAATGTCAGTCACGAGTTGCGGACCCCGCTTAACGCCATCATCGGCTTTTCCGAGGTGATGGCGGCGGAGATGTTCGGCCCGCTTGGCAACCCGCGCTACAAGGGTTACGTCACGGATGTCTTGTCATCCGGCCGCCATCTGCTGGAAGTCATTACCGATATTCTTGATGTCGCCAAGATCGAGGCTGGACGGATGGAATTCGATTTCGCCGATATTGATCCCGAAGAGGTGACGGCGGCGGCGATCCGTATCGTCGAGAATCGGGCCGAGAACGGCGGGTTGCGTCTGGAAACCAGTGTCGTCAGGCCGATGCCCATGATCCGGGCCGACCGGCGACGGGTCTTGCAAATTCTTGTCAATCTGCTCTCCAATGCCGTCAAGTTCACCCCAAAGGGCGGCACGGTCGATATTCGGCTGGCGGCGGGTGAAGACGATGTTTGCTTCACGGTTCACGACACCGGCATCGGCATGAGCGACGATGAAGTGGTGGTGGCGCTGGAACCGTTCCGTCAGGTGGATGGCGGCCTGTCGCGGCGGTACGAGGGAACCGGCCTGGGGCTTCCCTTGGTTCGCGCCTTTGTGGATCTTCATGGCGGATCGCTGGATATCGTCAGCGGCAAGGGCAAGGGCAAGGGGACTTCCGTAAGCGTCCGCCTGCCGATCCGGCAGCCTGCCGAGGATGCCGCCTTGCAGGTAGCCGGGGAGTGATATCGGTTTCGAAGGCCTGTTGAATCGAGGGGGGCTGAGTCAGCCCTTGTCGCGCATGAGGCGGGCCTTGTCGCGATTCCAGTCGCGTTCCTTGATGGCTTCGCGCTTGTCGTGCATTTTCTTGCCCTTGGCGAGGCCCAGCAGAACCTTGGCGATGCCGCGATTGCCAAAGTGAATATCCAGCGGCACCAGGGTCATGCCGTCCTTGGTGATGGCCATCATCAGCCGGGCCATCTCGCGCTTGTGCAGCAACAGCTTGCGCGGCCGCCGCGTCTCGTGCGGGAACGGCATCTTGGACTGATATTCGGGGATATAAGAGTTGAACAGGTAGAGTTCGCCCTTCATGGGGCCGGCATAGGCCTCGTTGACGTTGCCCTTGCCGGCGCGCAGGGATTTGACCTCGGTACCGATCAGCATGATGCCGGCCTCAAGCTCGCTCACGATGAAATAATCGTGGCGAGCCCGGCGGTTTTGCGCCGCGATATGACCGGGAAGGACGGTTGTCATCAGATCAGGCCGATCGCCTTCATGGCGGCTTCCACCTTCAGGCGGGCGGCCGGCGAGGCCTCCACCAGCGGCAGCCGAACTTCGGGCGAGGACTTGCCGAGCAGGCTGGCCGCGTATTTCACCGGCGCCGGGCTGGTCTCGCAGAACAGGGCGTCGAATAGCGGCATCAGCCGGTCGCGAAGGGCGAAGCAGGTGACGAGATCGCCCGCCGCCCAGGAGTTTTGCATCTGGGCGCACAGCTTGGGCGCCACATTGGAGGCAACCGAAATACAGCCAACGCCGCCCTGGGCGTTGAAGGCGGTGGCGGTGGCGTCGTCGCCCGACAACTGGCAGAACCCGGCACCCAGCGCGATCCGGGTGCGCAGCGGCCGGACCAGATCGCCGGTGGCGTCCTTGACCCCGACGATGTTGGGCAGGGCCGCCAGTCGCACGAAAGTATCGACGCTGATATCGACCACCGACCGGCCGGGGATGTTGTAGACGATGATCGGCAGGTCCACCGCCTTGGCGATGGCTTCATAGTGGCGGAACAGGCCTTCCTGGGAGGGCTTGTTGTAATAGGGGGCCACGACCAGCACGGCGTCGGCGCCGGCTTGTTGGGCGTGCCTGGCCAGCGCCACGGCCTCGACGGTCGAGTTCGAGCCGGCCCCGGCGATTACCGGAATCTTGCCCTTGGCGACCTCGATGCATAGCTCGACCACGCGCTGATGCTCGGCGTGGGACAGGGTGGGGGACTCGCCGGTGGTGCCGCACGGCACCACGGCATGGGTGCCCTCGGCGATCTGCCAGGCGACCAGGTCCTGGTACGCCTTCTCGTTCACGTTTCCATTGTGGAAAGGTGTGATGAGGGCGGTGATCGATCCCTTGAACATGACGGTCATCCAGAATGCGGTTTTCGGAAGAGACCGGACATTAACTCGGATTTCTCGTACTGTCACGACCACAACGGAGCCATTTTCCGCGACCCTGCCGTGACGGGGATGGGGTGGCGTTTTATATTAGATGTGCCTAAGATGAATTTTTCGCCCTCATTCCAAGGACGCCGGATGATGAAGCGCCTATCTCCCAAGGCAATAGCCGCCGCCGTCGTGGCGGTGTTGGCGCTGGTCGTGGCGGTCCGCCAGATCGGCACGGGGTTAGCCGTCGAGGTCGCGACGCTGTCAACCGACGTGCCGGTTCGGGTGTACGGGCTTGGGACCATCGAGGCCAAGGTTTCGTCCAAGCTGGGCTTTGCCGTCGCCGGCACTCTGGTCGATCTGCGGGCCGATGCCGGCGAGTCCTTGCCCAAGGGGGCGGTCCTCGCCCGTCTCGACGATGGCGAGCAAAGGGCCAAGGTAGCGGCGGCGCGCGCCCAGTACGACAAGGCCATGGCTCAGTCGATTTCGGCCCGCGCCATCGTCGCCAAGACCACCGCCAATCGGGCGCAGAAGGAGCGGGTCAGTCAACGCCGTCAGTCCCTGGTCGCCTCCGGCACCGTCAGCGAGGAAACTTTTGGCGACGCCCATGCCGCGGCGGTGGGAGCCGGGGCCGATGCCCAGGCCGCCAATGCCGAGGTAGGGCTGGCCCTGGCGACCTTGGCCGATGCCCGCGCCCAGTTGGAATTGAACGAGGTGCTGTTGTCCCGTCATGTCCTGGCGGCGCCCTATGATGGCAAGATCTCGTACCGGAACAAGGAGCTGGGAAGCGTTCTCGCACCCGGCGAAGCGGTGTTCACCCTGTTCGATCCCGCCACCGTCTGGGTTCTCGCCTATGTGGACGAAACCCTGGCGGGCGGCATCAAGGTCGGGCAGGCCGCCGAGGTTCGGCTGCGTTCGGCTCCGGCGGCGCGCTTTGCCGGCAGCGTCGTGCGCATCGATATCGAAAGCGACCGCACCACCGAGGAGCGCCGGGTCTATGTCGCCTGCCGCGACTGCCCCCAGCATTTGGGCGAGCAGGCCGAGGTCGTGATCGATACCGCCCGGCTGGACCGCGCTTTGCTGGTTCCGGTGGTGGCGATCGAGGGCTTCGACGGCCGCCAGGGGCTGGTCTGGACGGTGGAGGACGGCAAGCTGGTCCGTCGTCGCCTGTCCTTCGCCCACCGGACCCAGGACGGACGCCTGGAAGTCTCCGGCGATCTGCCCGAGGGAGCCCGAGTGGTGACGCGGCTGGTCTCCGGGTTGGCGGAGGGGCGGTCGGTGCGCACGAGCGAGGCCGCGCCATGAATCTCGCCGTCCGCGACATCCGGCACAAGCTGGGGCGCTTCCTGCTGACCTGTCTGGGGTTGTCGCTGCTGCTGGGGGTGGTGTTGTCCATGATCGGCATCTATCGCGGTCTGGTGGATGACGCCCTGTCGTTGGTCCGGGCGCCGGCCGCCGATCTGTGGGTGGTGGAGGCGGGCACGCGCGGCCCCTTCGCCGAGGCCTCGCGCATGCCGGGCGATACCCGCGAGATGGTGGCGCGGGTTCCCGGCGTTGCCAGCGCCGGGGCTGTCACCTATCAAACGGTCGAGACCGCCTATCGCGGTCAGACCCTGCGGTTGCAGGTGGTGGGGTATGAACCGGGACGGCTGGGCGGCCCCGCCGCCATCGCCCAAGGCCGTGGGATCGCCATTCGACATGGCGAGGTGGTGGTTGATGTCCGTGCCGGCATCGCGCTGGGCGACCGGATCCGTCTGGGCCGCGACGACTATCTGGTGGTCGGTCTGACCCGTCACCACGTCTCGACCGGCGGCGACCCGGTGCTGTTTCTCAGTCTGCGCGATGCCCAGGATCTTCAGTTCCTGCCCAAGCCCTCGACCTATCGCCGCGATCAGGCGCGCGGCGCGCCGCCGCCCGCCACCGACACCATCAACGCGGTGGTGGCGAGACTTGATCCCGACACCGCCCCGGACGCCGTGGCGCGCGAGATCGGCCGTTGGAAGCATCTGGGCTCGGCCACCCAGGCCCAGCAGGAAGGAATTCTGGTTCAGTCGGTGGTGGAGAAGGCGCGCCGTCAGATCGGACTGTTCACCGCCATCCTGATGGTGGTGTCGGCGGTGGTGATCGCCCTGATCATCTACACCATGACTATGGACAAGATGCGCGAAATCGCCACCCTGAAGCTGATCGGAGCACCCGATAGCACCATTGTCGGCCTGATCTTGCAGCAGGCGTTGGCCATGGGGGGAATCGGGTTCGGCATCGGCCTGACCATTGTCAACCTTGTGGCCGACAGCTTTCCCCGTCGGGTTCTGTTGCAGTCCGAGGATGCCGCCATGCTGGGGGTGGTGGTGATGCTGGTCTGCGTCCTGTCCAGCGGCCTGGGCGTCCGCTTGGCCCTGCGGATCGAGCCGGCCGCAGCGTTGGGAGGGTGAGGATGGACGATTTGCGGCCACTGGCGGAACTGACCGGAATCGCCAAGCATTACGGCGAGGGCGGCTCGCGGGTCGACGCCCTGCGCGATGTGGACCTGTCGCTGTTTCCGGGCGAGGTCGTGGGGCTGCTGGGGCCGAGCGGCTCGGGCAAGAGCACGCTGCTCAACATCATTGGCTGCGTCATCGAGCCCAGCGGCGGGCGGATGGTGCTGGACGGGACCATGATCTATGATGGTCATCCGACCGGCGGCGATCTGCGCCGTCTGCGGCTCGACAAGATCGGCTTTATTTTCCAGTTTCACAATCTGCTGCCCTTCCTCGACAGCCGCGACAACGTGGCTATTGTCCTGGAACTGGCCGGGCAGGGGCGCTTTGCGGCTCGCCAGCGGGCCGACGAGTTGCTGGATTATCTGGAGGTGGGGAACCGGTCACGCTCCGCCCCCGCCAAATTATCGGGCGGCGAGGCGCAGCGCGTCGCCATCGCTCGGGCGCTGGCCAATCGCCCGCGCCTGATCCTGGCCGACGAACCCACCGCAGCGTTGGATACCCAGCGGGCCGCCATCGTCATGGATCTGTTGCGCAAGGTTGCCCGCGAGCAGGCCGCCGCCGTGCTGGTCGTTACTCATGACGAGAAGATCTTCGACCGTTTCGACCGCATGCTTCGGGTGCGCGATGGAAGACTGGAGGCCGGTTCGGCTTGAAAGCCGGCACCGAGAGTCTTTAGAATGCTTGGCTGGTTTGAATGTCATGTCAGGGTTCCGCCCCGTGAAGGTTTTTACCGCCGTTGCCGTATTCGCCGCCGGGCTGCTGATCGCCTTGCCGCTGCCGGTTCGCGCCCAAAGCGCCTTGGGAGATCTTGGCGTCGCTCGTCAGGCGCTGGCGGCCGCCAAGAAGGATCACTTCGCCGAGGCGGCAAAGCTGGCGCGGCAATCCCACAACAAGGCGTTGCCGCGTCTGGTGACCTGGATGGCCTATGCCTCGGGGCGTTCCGGCGCTGAGTTTGCCCAACTGACCGCCTTCATCGACGCCAATCCGGATTGGCCGTTGATAACGCAGCTGGTCAAGCGCGCCGAGGAGTCCATCACCGCCGCGACTCCCGGGGCTCAGGTCCTGGGCTGGTTCGACCACCACGCTCCCACCACCGCCGATGGCGGCATGTCGTATGCGCGGGCGCTATTCGCCGCCGGCCGGACCGAGCAGGCGGTCAAAGTGGTGCGCGACACCTGGGTGAAACAGAGCTTTGGCGCCCTGCAGGAGCGGCAGTACCTGAATTTTTTCGGTGAGTACCTGCGCTACGAGGATCATTGGCGTCGGCTGGATCGTCTGCTGTGGGATCGTCAGGAAACCTCGGCCCAGCGGATGATCCTGAAGGTGGATGCCGGTCACCGGTCGCTGGCCCAGGCCCGGCTGGCCTTGGTGAATGGCAAGAGTAATCCCGAGCCGTTGATCAACGCGGTTCCGTCCAGCCTGCGCGACGATCCCGGACTGATTTTCGAGCGGGTCCGCTGGCGTCGCCAGAACGAAATGGACGATGAAGCCATCGATCTGCTGTCGCATCCGTCGCGCAACAAGATCCGCCCCGACATGTGGTGGCAGGAGCGGGCCATCCTGGCGCGCCGAGCCTTGCAAAAGGGGCATGTCTCGCGGGCCTACCAGACCGCCGCCGATCACGGTCTGGACGGTGGCACTCAGTATGTGGACGCCGAGTTCCTGGCGGGCTGGGTCGCGCTGCGCTTTCTCGATGACCGCGAGACGGCGGCGATGCACTTTACCCGGCTGCACGAATGGGCCAGCCACCCGTTGTCGCGGGCCCGGGCCGCCTATTGGGCCGGGCGCGCCTTCGATGTGTCCAAGGACCCCAAGGCGCGGGAATGGTTCACGCGGGCGGCGCGTTATCCCACCGCCTATTACGGTCAGCTCGCGGCGTCGCGGCTGGGCGATCACCATTGGCCCTTGCCGGAAGACCCACGCCCGACGCCGGAGGATCTTGCCCGGTTCGAGGCTCGGGACGTTGTGGCGGCGACCCGGTTGCTGATGGCGGTCGGGGCCGATGATCAGTTGCGCGCCTTCTTCATCCGGTTGAACGATATCGTCCACACCCCTGGCGAGCGGGCCTTGGTGGCGCAACTGGCGACCCGCAACGGCCGTGACGATCTGGCGCTGACCGTGGCCCGGCGGTCCGAGCGCGAGGGTGTCACCCTGGTGGAGGCCGGCTGGCCGGTCTCCCACGTCAATGCCGAGGACGGCACGCCGGAGAAGGCTTTGGTCCTGGCGCTGATCCGTCAGGAAAGCGGCTTCATGCCCGAGGTGGAATCCCCAGCCGGGGCGCGGGGCCTGATGCAGTTGCTGCCCTCCACCGCCTCCAGGGTCGCCAAGGCGCTGAAGCTTCAATTCCATGCCGACAAGCTGGATAATCCCGACTTCAACATTCGGCTCGGTTCGGCCTATTTGGGCGACATGATGTCCAATTTCGAGGGGTCGTACATCCTGGCGCTTGCTTCCTACAACGCCGGTCCCGGCCGAGCGCGGCGCTGGATCAGGGAAAATGGCGACCCGCGCGAGCCTAATATCGACGTGGTCGACTGGATCGAGATGATTCCGTTCAACGAGACCCGCAACTATGTCCAGCGGGTGATGGAGAGCGTCGCGGTCTATCGCCGGCGTCTCGGCAAGTCGGCCGGCCCCACCCTGGAGGCCGATTTGAAGCGTTGGGCGCGTCGGACCGCAGAGGCAAGTCAGTGACCCTGCCCGCCGGCATCAAGGTCTGCGTCTTTGATGCCTACGGAACCTTGTTGGATCTGGGGGCCTTGATCGGGAAATTCCAGTCGGATCTGGGCGACAGGACCGAGCCGCTGTTCAAGATGTGGCGGCGCAAGCAGTTGGAGATCAGCTGGTTGCCCAATCAGATCTTTGTCGGGGCGGATTTCTGGCTGGTGACCGGCGAGGCTCTGGACGAGGCCATGGCCGCGTTCGGCATCAGCGATTCGGGGCTGCGGTCGCGCCTGATGGATGCTTGGCTGGCGCCCTATTCCTATCCCGAGGTTCCAGCCATGCTGGAGCGGTTGCGCAAGGCCGGCCTCAAGACCGCCGTCCTGTCCAATGGCACCCGCAAGATGCTGGCGGCGGGAATCGAGGCGGTCGGCATTGGTCCGTTGATGGATGCCCTGCTTTCGGTGGAGGATGTGGGGGTGTTCAAACCCAATCCGGCGGTTTACAAGCTGGCGGTGGACCATTTTTCGGTCGATCCGCGATCGGTGTGTTTCGTATCGGGTAATATCTGGGATATTCATGGCGCCGCCGCTTTCGGTTTCAATGTGGTCTGGGTCAATCGTGCCGGCGTATCGTCGGAACGTCCGCCGCGCGGCATGACCGCGATGACCACGACCTTGGCCGAATTGCCGGCGCTGTTGGGAGCGTGAGACATGGATGATTTAAACATGGAAGAACTACTGGCCGAGAACGAGGCGTTGAAGGCCGAGATCGAGGAAATGCGCCGCGAGATCGAGGAATTGCACGCCGATGCCGATGTGGACGCCTGCCATGTGGCCGGCTTGACCGCCCAGATCAAGGCGTTGATCGCCGAGGGCGACACTTGTCCCCAAAAGGCGGCGCATCCGTTGCTGGAGCGCGCCCAGTACGTCCATTCCCGCACCGGCGAGACGGTCACCAAGACCCGCGCCTTCCCACTCTATCGCGAGGCCTTCGACGCCGAGGCCGAGAGCCTGGGCATCGCGCATCCTGAAAAGATCAGAGGTTAGACACCATGCCTCCCTATCGTTCCCGCACCTCCACCCATGGCCGCAACATGTCGGGCGCGCGCGGTCTGTGGCGCGCTACCGGCATGACCGATTCCGATTTCGGCAAGCCGATCATCGCCATTGCCAATTCATTCACCCAGTTTGTGCCCGGTCATGTGCATCTCAAGGACATGGGACAGCTGGTGGCGCGCGAAATCGAGAAAGCCGGCGGCATCGCCAAGGAATTCGATACTATCGCCATCGACGACGGCATTGCCATGGGGCATGACGGTATGTTGTATTCGCTGCCCAGCCGCGACTTGATCGCCGATAGCGTGGAATACATGGTCAATGCGCATTGCGCCGATGCGCTGGTGTGCATCTCCAACTGCGACAAGATCACGCCGGGCATGCTGATGGCGGCGATGCGCCTGAACATTCCGGTGGTGTTCGTCTCGGGCGGGCCGATGGAAGCGGGCAAGGTAAATTGGCAGGGCAAAACCATCGGGCTGGATCTGGTGGATGCGATGGTCGCCGCGGCGGACGACAAAGTCAGCGCTGCGGAATGCGAAGCCATCGAGCGCTCCGCCTGCCCGACTTGCGGCTCCTGCTCCGGCA
>JAUSFB010000034.1 GCA_030651575.1 Phaeospirillum sp. | reverse complement strand
GAGCCCAAAGTTCGACGTGGCGCTCCACTGCACGTCGGCCGCCGCGCTGATCTGCGCCAGGCGGTACTTCCGGGGCGAGCCGGTGCTGAGCTTCGTCTCTTCCCAGGTGCCGCCGCTCGTGGTGTAGTTCGTCGAACGCGTGTCCTGATACGCCAGGATCGGCCGGCAGACCATCCCGACTTCCGCCAGCAGCTCCAGCGTCGGCTCCGTGGTGGCGGTACGCGACACAGAGCCGTACCCAAAATCGCGGAGCAGGATCGAATACCAGTTGAAACCCTTGTCCGTCGCCAGCGGGTCGCCGTGCCCCGGCGCCAGTACGCGCAGAGAGGCGAGCGGGATACTACGGTCGTCGGTAACTGGCATACCCGCCTAGCTCCAGGTGCCTGCGCCGGCCGAGGTGAGGTTGGGGCACCGCAGCCACTGGATGGCCCCGCCGCTGTCCACGTATGCAAACTCCCATACACCGTCTTTGCGGCGGTTGAGCCAGGACCTACAGTTAGGCACGCTGGAGACCACCACCACCGGGGTACTCCATGTCCAGGTAATCCCGCCGCTGTCCATCGTACCGACGATTACCTCCCAGCGCCCACCGCCAGAAGTGCTTCGCGCGAGAGCGACGATACGCCCCATCGCTTCATCCAGATCGAAGGCCCACCACGAATAGGAGCTGTATCCGGTCAGGCTGGCGTACGAGGTGATCAGGACGGACCCCGCAGGAAAGTCCGCTCCGCGCGAGAACCGCGTGTACGTGGTCAGGATGGAAGTTGAGAAGATGTAGATCCGCCCACTGCCGCCCTGCCGCACCACGTTCCACGCAGTGCTCGATTGACCGTTGACGTAGAACGTCCATGAAAGACCGTCAGAAGACAACTCTCCGGAAAAGGAGGAACCCCCTAACGGACTGCCGATCTGATAGAGCAGCAGGTCGCTTTCCCGCCGGTAACAGTGGCTCCCGTATCCCCCGTTCGAGTTCGGGGTGATCGGGATCGGGGTCGACGTGACCGCCTGCTCCGCGCTCCAGGTCACCCCCCCGTCCCGGCTGTACCGGTGCTTCAGCAGGTCGAAGTGATCGAGCTGTCCGAGTGCCCCGCTGGCCTTCAGATAGAACAGATCAAGCGTCCCATCAGCCCGCATCCCCAGGCTGTTGTCCTTCACCGCCGTGTCCACCACGAGGGTGCTGGACAGGGCGTTGTCCCCGTCGTACCGGCGGATCTTCAGGTCGCCACCGGTACTGGCCGCGTCCGTGGTTTCCGCCAGGACGATGCCGCCGCCCTTGATGCGGACAAATGAAAGTGCGGGATAAACAACGCCATCAGCCACTGCAGGACTCCTCCCGCCCGCCGTCCAACCGTCAGGCGTTTGTCACCGGCGCGTAACCACCAGGGCCGCGCGCGCGTTACTCTTTACCGGGAGCACGCCATGATGAACAAGAAACCGGACACCGTAGAGCGCACCGTCCACCTGGTAGGGTGGACAGTCCTGACGGTCGCGTGTTCCTGGCTGTTCTCCGAGTTCCTCCCCAGCAGCACCCACGGCAGTCACATCGTGCCTGCCGTCATGTGCCCGCTCGTCAGC
>JAUSFB010000033.1 GCA_030651575.1 Phaeospirillum sp. | reverse complement strand
GAACTACTCTGCCAGTTCCCGCAGCATCGCGTTCAGCACTGCGTCAGGATCATCGCCGTCCGGAAGCCGGTACACGCTCGACAAGCCCCCGCCCATCGCGCCCGTGAACACCGCGTTGAGTTCCCGGTGCCCCACGTCGTAACCGGCCGGCGTGCGCTCGAAGACCTCATCTACCACGCTCGCCATGAAGTCGCAGATGGCCGCGCTATCGTCGAGGTCGAACTGCTCGAACCTCGGATTGCGGTTGAGGTTCATCGAGGAGCGGATGGCGACGTTCCAGCAGTCATTCCGGATGAGCACGAACTTGGCATGGTTCCGGGCACACCGGATGTTGGCCGCACCGAACGCCTCCAGCACCGAGACCGCGTTGCCGCGCCCCGCTCGCATGTTCGGGAAGCTGTAGTCAAGCAGCAGCAGGCAGGAATGGATCAGCCCGCTGTCCCGCAGGAACTCGACGCTTTCCGCGTCCCGGATACCGGTGCTCCAGGTGGAAATCGTCACATCAGCCGGTCCGGTCTGCTCCAGCACCGCCTGCATCAGGTCGATCAACGAGAACTGACCCTTTGTGAACCCCAGGACCCGCCCGCCGAGTTCGAGCTTGCCAAGCGCCTCGCGCGCCGTCTCGGTCGGCAGCAGCTTGAGCTTCGGCTGCCGCGGAGCGGGCCACACGGTAGCCGTCCCGCGCCGGGGAGACGCCGCCGCCAGGCCGGGCAAAGTCGCTTCGTGCGCATGCTGTGCCATCACCGGCCGCCTTCCCGGCCACTCACCGGCCCGATCTTCTCGGCTTTCGCCAGGCACCGCACCGCCAGCTCGATCACCGCCGACTGGTTCACACCCAACTCCCCCGCCAGCGCCTCGATCAGCCGCACCGCTTCCGGTGTCAGCCGCACGCTCGTGGACTTCCGCTCCTGTTTCGGCATACTCTACCTCCTGGTAAAGTATACCTGATTTTACCGCAGATTGCAATACGCCATCGCCTACCCGCTCCAGGCGCGGTCTTCGTCGTCTTCCGCCCGTGCGTCACGTGCGACGGCGCGGCACCAGAGGACGGAGGCGGCGCACATCGCGGCCACGGTGGCGAGGGCGCCGATCAGCAGGCAGAGCGGGCAGGGCTGGTGCATCAGGAGTATCCTCGTCAGT
>JAUSFB010000032.1 GCA_030651575.1 Phaeospirillum sp. | reverse complement strand
TAAACCGAAGCGGCCAGCGCCAGCAAGTGAAACACGATCGAATCGGCGCTTCTCAGTCCCAGCAGGAAGGCTTCCCAGGCGGCTGGTCCGGAGGAAAGGCGTTGCAGGCCTACCACCAGCAGTACGCAGTAGGCGGCGACAAAGATACAAGTGATTTCGCGCGACATGTAGCGCAAGTACAGCGGATGACGAAAATACCAAGAGGTCGGTGGAACCTCGCGAACTAAAGGCCTGCGGCTCATTTCTTCCCTCCCGGAATCAGGTGTTCGACGATCCAGTCGATCGAACTGGTTATTTTCATCTGCTGCAGCGCGCTGGCCGGATCGACGTGGGCCGGACAGGCCTCGGAGCAAGCACCAACGAAGGTGCATTCCCAGACGCCTTCGTGCGTGGCGACCACTTCCTGGCGCTCCATGCGCCCCCCGTCGCGCGAATCCTGGTTGTAGCGGTGTGCCATGGTCAGGGCCGCCGGGCCGATGAAACTCGGCGACAGACCATATTCAGGGCAGGCGGCGTAGCACAACATGCAGTTGATGCACATCGAGTACTGACGGAACTTCATGAGTTGCGCCGGCGTCTGTTTGTACTCGCCTTCGCTGATCGGCTTCTTCTCTTTCGCGATGATGTATGGCTTGACGCGCTTGAGCTTCTCCATGAAATCGTCCGGCGCGGTCACCAAATCGCGTTCGATGGGGAAATGGGCCAGCGGCTCGACCCGAATCACGCCTTCGTAATCGCGCAGGAAAGTGTGACAGGACAGTTTCGGTTCGCCATTGATCATCATGCCGCAACTGCCGCACACGGCCATGTGGCAGGACCAGCGGAAATTGAGCGTGGGGTCGATGTCTGCCTTGACCTTGTTCAGGGCATCGAGCACGACCCATTCTTCGTAGCAGGTCACTTCGTAGCGCTGGAAGTGGGCTTCGGTGTCCGTGTCCGGGTTGTAACGGAGCACTTCCAGTTGGACAAGGCGCTCTTTCATTTGCGTCATTTGTGGTCTCCCGAGTAATCGCGCACGCCGGGCGGCGATTTGGTGATCACCACGTCAAGATAGTCAACCCGCGGAACATCCAGACCCTGATGATGAACCATGGTGTGGCACAGGAATTTCTTGTCGTCGCGCTCGACGTAATCGAGACGCTGGTGCGATCCGCGCGATTCCTTGCGAGCCAGGGCGCCTACGGTAACTGCCTCGGCGCAATCGAGCATGGAACCGAGTTCGAGCGCCTGAAACAGATCGGTGTTGAAGACGCTGGTCTTGTCGGTGAGGATCACGCGCCGGTAGCGCTGGCGCAACTCGTGGATCTTGCTGACCCCTTCCTGCAGGCCTTCTTCAGTGCGGTAGATGCCGACGTTCTTCTCCATCGTATCCATCATTTCCTTGCGCAGGCCGGACATCGACTCGGTGCCGTCAGTGCGCGAGAACAGTTCGCCGATGCGCTTCTGTGTCTCCTCGGCGCGGGCATTCAGTGCCGCCGTGTTGGCGGCCGGCAGGCCCTGGATGTGCTCGATGGCAGAAAGGGCGGCGCGGCGACCGAACACCAGCAATTCGATCAGCGAATTGGATCCCAGCCGATTGGCGCCATTCAGGCTGACGCAGGCGCACTCGCCGGCGGCGAACAGCCCGGGCAGAGGTGTTGCGGCCTTTGTGTTGGTTGAAATGCCGCCCATCATGTAGTGCACCACGGGGCGGATCGGCACCGGGTCCTTGACGATATCCACCTGAAGGTAGCTCGCGCACAACTCTCGCACCAGGGGCAGGCGCTCGTTGATCGTCTTTTCGCCGAGGTGGCGCATGTCGAGCAGTACGCAATCGCCCCATTGGGTCGACACCGCATTGCCTTTTTGGATCTCGTGCCAGATGGACTGGCTGACGCGGTCGCGCGGGCCGAGTTCCATGGTCTTGAGCTGCGGTTTTCCCACAGGCGTCTCGGGACCCATGCCGTAGTCCTGCAGAAAGCGGCGACCGTTCTTGTTGACCAGAATGCCGCCTTCGCCGCGGCAGGCTTCGGTCAGCAGACTGCCCGTGTTGGGCAGTCCGGTCGGGTGGTACTGGACAAATTCCATGTCCTTCAGCGGTGCGCCGGCGCGGTAGGCCAAGGCCATGCCGTCGCCGGTCTTGATGGCGCCGTTGGTGGAGAAGGGGAACATGCGACCGGCGCCACCGCCGGCGATGATTACCGCCTTGGCGTGAAACTGACGCAACTGGCCGCTGCGCATTTCCATGGCGGTCACACCCTGGCAGCGACCGTCATCGACCAGAAGGTCGAGTGCGTAATATTCGTCGTAGCGGGTGATCGACGGAAACTGCAACGAGGTCTGGAACAGGGTATGCAGGATGTGAAAGCCCGACTTGTCGGCGGCGAACCAAGTGCGTTTCTTCTTCATGCCGCCAAAAGGCCTTACTGCTACCGAGCCATCGGCTTCGCGGTTCCACGGGCAGCCCCAATGCTCCAGTTGCAGCAATTCCTTGGGGGCTTCATGCACAAAGTACTCGACGCAGTCCTGGTCGGACAGCCAGTCGCCGCCGCCCACGGTATCGTCGAAATGGAGATCGAAGCTGTCGTCCGGTTTGATCACGCCGGCGGCTCCTCCCTCGGCCGCGCAGGTGTGGCTGCGCATCGGATATACCTTGGAAATCAGCGCAATGCGTAGATTGGGGTCCGTTTCAGCCAGGGCGATGGCGGCACGCAAACCCGCTCCTCCGGCACCTATGATTGCAACATCAGTCGATATCGTGTCCATTAAGCCCATCCATGAGGTTATAACTTGGTCTAGGGCCGGCATTGTCGACGTTTTTCGAGGTTTCTTGTTGATTTTTGTCAAATGTTGGAACGAGACATCAAACTCTTTGGGTCGGGCCGGCTCCGTGGATACTCCCGAGTCTTGCCAGCGGTCTTCAGTCTGGCATTCGACGGGCGCAGCCGCTATAATGGCGGGCTTCTCGTAGCCGCATCTGTGTCCCCATGCGCACCAAACTTGTTGCCGGAAACTGGAAAATGCATGGCAGTCTCGCCACTAACTTGGGGCTGCTGCATGCCGTGAGGGATGGCACCCGTGACGGTGCCGAGGTCGCCCTGTGTGTCCCCTATCCATATCTTGCGCAAGCGCGCGCGGTGCTTGACGGCAGCAGTGTCGCCTGGGGTGCGCAGGATGTCTCCGAGCACGAGCAGGGAGCCTGGACGGGAGAAGTGAGTGGGGCGATGCTGGCGGATTTTGGTTGCCGCTATGTCCTGGTAGGCCATTCCGAGCGCCGTTCCTTCTTTGGCGATACTGACGCAGTGGTCGCGGCCAAATTTGTGGCAGCACTCAAGGCCGGGCTGACGCCGGTGCTATGTGTAGGCGAGACGTTGGCCGAGCGCGAGGCCGGCACTACTGGCAAGGTAGTGACGCGCCAGATTGATGCCGTGCTTGCCGATGCCGGTATCGATGCCTTTGCTCGTTCAGTCCTGGCCTATGAGCCGGTATGGGCAATCGGCACCGGACGCACGGCATCACCGGCGCAGGCGCAGGAGGTTCACGCGCTGATTCGTACGCGGTTTGCTCGTGACAGCGCCGATATCGCTGCCGGACTGCGCATACTTTATGGTGGCAGTGTCAAGGCCAACAATGCGGCTGAGCTTTTCGGGCAGCCCGACATTGATGGCGGACTCATTGGCGGCGCTTCACTGGTGGCAGCGGATTTTCTCGCTATCTGTGCCGCTGCCTGAACATTATTTGAAGAGGTTTTCATGGACTTATTGCATACCGTGATTCTGACCGTACATATCATCGCCGGTATCAGTGTTATCGGCTTCGTGCTGCTCCAGCATGGCAAGGGCGCCGACATGGGCGCGGCATTCGGCAGCGGCGCCTCAGGTAGTCTGTTCGGGGCCACGGGCTCCGCCAATTTTTTGTCGCGCGTGACGGCAGTACTTGCGGCAATATTTTTTCTGACCAGCCTGGGACTTTCCTATATCGCCACATCACGCCCGGCGGTATCGGGCAGCGTGATGGATTCGGCTCCCGCACAGACCGCACCAGCTGCGCCGGCGCAGCCGCCGGCAATGCCCGATTCCAAGACCAAGGACATTCCGAAGTAATTCAGTCAAGCTTTGTTTGATAGATTTTTTTGTTGCGGCGCACGAACGAGTGAATTGCTTGATATATAATTCGCGCCACTCGCGCAGCAGCGCAAAGCCGACGTGGTGAAATTGGTAGACACGCTATCTTGAGGGGGTAGTGGCGAAAGCTGTGTGAGTTCGAGTCTCACCGTCGGCACCAAAGGATTTGGCAATAGGCAACACAGAAAATTGTAGTTGAGCGCCGGTTGTCTTGCAATTAGTTAGCGGATCGACCGGTCGGCAATAACGAGTGAAGTGGCTTGCCACAAAATGCTGGATAATTACTTCCCGATCCTCGTTTTCGTTTTAGTTGGCCTCGTATTCGGGTGCGTGCCCATCCTGCTCGGTTGGTTGATCGCGCCCAATCGCCCGAATAGCGAGAAACTTTCTGCGTTCGAGTGCGGCTTCGCTCCTTTCGAAGATGCGCGCATGAAGTTCGACGTGCGCTACTACCTGATTGCCATTCTCTTCATCCTGTTCGACCTCGAAATCGCTTTCCTTTTCCCCTGGGCGGCGATTTTCAAGGAAATCGTCAATACCGAGGCGGTGAAGATGTTTGGCTTTGCCGAGATGTTCGTGTTTATCGGTATCCTCGTCGTTGGCTACGTCTATGCGTGGGCCAAAGGGGCGCTGGATTGGGAATGAGCATGATCACGGACGCCAGCGCATGAGCATCGAAGGCATACTGCAAGAAGGCTTCGTCACCACGTCGCTGGACAAGATAATCAACTGGACGCGTACCGGTTCGATGTGGCCGATGACGTTTGGTCTGGCCTGTTGCGCCATCGAGATGATTCACACGGGATGCTCGCGGTACGACCTCGATCGCTTCGGTATCGTCTTTCGGCCGAGTCCGCGCCAGTCCGACGTCATGATCGTCGCCGGTACGCTGACCAACAAGATGGCGCCGGCCTTGCGCAAGGTGTATGACCAGATGGCCGAACCGCGCTGGGTGCTGTCGATGGGTTCCTGCGCCAATGGTGGCGGCTATTACCACTACTCGTATTCAGTGGTGCGTGGCGTCGATCGCATCGTGCCCGTCGATGTCTATGTGCCGGGCTGTCCGCCAACGGCCGAGGCGCTGCTCTATGGCCTGATCCAGTTGCAGAGCAAGATCCGGCGCACCACCACCATTGCCCGCTGACCCTGACGAACTTATTCCATGAGCGCAAAACTGGACCGCCTTATACGCCAACTGAAGGAAAGCTTCGGTGAACGTATCGGCGAACCGGTACTGGCGTTCGGTCAGGTCACCATCGTGGTTCCGACCGGGAACTATCTCGACGTGGTGCGTCAGTTGCGTGACGATCCCGCCTTGCGCTTCGAGCAACTGATGGACCTCGGCGGTATCGATTATTCCGAATTCACCGGCTACCGCGGCAAGCGCTATGCGGCCGTCAGCCAGTTGCTGTCGATCACCCACAACTGGCGTTTGACAGTGAAAGTTTTCGCCGAGGATGACGAGTTTCCCGTGGTCGCTTCGGTGATGGATATCTGGAACAGCGCCAACTGGTACGAGCGCGAGGCCTTCGATCTGTTCGGCATACATTTCGAGGGCCATGTCGATCTGCGCCGCCTCCTGACTGACTATGGTTTTGTCGGCCATCCCTACCGCAAGGACTTCCCGGTTTCCGGTTATGTCGAGATGCGTTATGACCCCGAGCAGAAGAGAGTGATCTATCAGCCGATTACGATCGAGCCGCGTGAAGTCACGCCGCGCATCGTCCGCGAAGATGGTTACGGAAAAGGCGGCGGCCGTGCCTGACGTCAAAAATTACACCATCAATTTCGGACCGCAGCATCCGGCGGCTCATGGCGTATTGCGCCTAGTGCTGGAACTGGATGGCGAGGTCATCGTGCGCGCCGACCCGCACATTGGCCTGCTGCATCGTGGCACCGAGAAACTGGCGGAATCGCGCACCTGGCTGCAGACGCTGCCTTTCCTCGATCGACTTGATTACACGTCGATGATACCCAGCGAGCACGCCTACTGCCTCGCGGTGGAGCGTTTGCTGGGTGTCGAGGTGCCGATCAGGGCTCAGTACATACGGGTCATGATCGACGAGATGTCACGGATCCTGAACCATCTGTTGAGCATTGGCACCCACGCGCTGGATATCGGCGCCATGACCATGGTGCTGTACACCTTCCGTGAGCGCGAGGACATCTTCGACGTGCTCGAGGCGCTGACCGGCATACGCATGCACGGGGCCTACTATCGGCCCGGCGGCGTCTACCGCGATCTGCCGGACCAGATGCCGAAGTACAAGGAAAACAAGTTCAAGAACGCGCAGACCGTGAAGGAACTGAACGAGGCACGCAGCGGTTCACTGCTGGATTTCCTCGAAGATTTCACCAACCGTTTCCCCGTGTATGTGAGTGAGTACCATACCCTGCTGACGGACAACCGTATCTGGAAGCAGCGCACCGTCGGCATCGGTGTCATCAGCCCGGAGCGGGCGTTGCAGAAGGGCTTCAGCGGCCCGATGCTGCGCGGTTCAGGCGTCGAGTGGGATCTGCGCAAGAAGCAGCCCTATGAAGTTTATGACCGCATGGATTTCGATATTCCGGTTGGCGTGAATGGCGATTGCTACGACCGCTATCTGGTTCGCATGGAAGAAATGCTCCAGGCAAACCGCATCATCAAGCAGTGCATCGAGTGGCTGCGCAAGAATCCAGGCCCGGTCATTACCGATGATCACAAGGTGGCACCGCCGTCGCGGGAGAAGATGAAGGGCAGCATGGAAGAGTTGATTCACCATTTCAAGCTGTTTTCCGAAGGCATGCACGTGCCGGCTGGCGAAGCCTATGCCGCAATCGAGCATCCGAAGGGCGAAATGGCGGTCTGGGCGGTATCGGACGGTGCCAACAAACCTTATCGAATGAGGCTGCACACCGCGGGAATTCCGCATCTGGCGGGCGTCGATGAGCTGGTCAGGGGCCACATGCTGGCCGACGCTACCGCCGTTATCGGCACCATCGATCTGGTGCTTGGGGACGTTGACCGATAGATCGCCGCATGAATAAACAATACGACATGCTAAGCCCCGAGGCGCTCGGAAAAATTGACCGGGAAGTGGCCAAGTATCCGGCTGACCAGAAACAGTCTGCGGTGATGGCGGCGCTGGTTATTGCCCAGGACGAAAAGGGCTGGCTGCCCAAGGAAACTATCGCGGCCGTCGCCGGCTATCTCGGCATGCCACCGATGGCTGCCTACGAAGTCGCGAGTTTTTACAACATGTACGACCTGCATCCGGTCGGCAAGTACAAGCTGACGGTGTGCACCAATCTACCCTGCGCCTTGTCGGGCGGGGTGCATGCTGCGGATTACGTCAAGGGAAGGCTCGGCATCGATTTCAACGAGACCACCCCGGACGGCAAGTTCACATTGAAGGAAGGTGAGTGCATGGGTGCCTGCGGCGATGCACCGGTGCTGTTGGTGAACAACAAGCGCATGTGCAGTTTCATGTTGCCTGAAGCGATCGACAAGTTGTTGGCGGAGTGCAACTGACATGGCTCTGATCGACACAATCAATCCCCTGCTCACCACCGGTTGGGCCAAAGGCGACGCCGGATGGAGTCTGAAGGACTACGAGGCGCGCGGCGGGTACGCCCAGCTGAAGCGGATTCTGGCCAGCAAGATGTCTCAGGACGAAGTGATTGCCGAGGTCAAGAAATCGGCCTTGCGCGGTCGTGGCGGTGCTGGCTTTCCTGCCGGCCTCAAGTGGAGTTTCATGCCCAAGGCGGCACCGGAAAAGTACGTTGTGTGCAACACCGACGAGGGCGAACCGGGCACCTTCAAGGATCGCGACCTGCTGCGCTACGATCCGCATTCGACCATCGAGGGCATGATCATCGCTGCTTATGCGGTGGGCGCGAAGCGTGGTTACAACTATATTCACGGCGAAATCTTCGACATCTATCAGCGCTTCGAGGAAGCGCTCGACCAGGCGCGCGCCGCAGGCTATCTGGGCGACAGGATTCTTGGCTCGGATTTCAGCTTCGACCTCTTCGCGCATCACGGCTGGGGTGCCTACATCTGCGGCGAGGAGACCGGGCTGCTGGAATCCATCGAAGGCAAGAAAGGCCAGCCGCGCTACAAGCCGCCCTTCCCGGCCAATTTCGGTCTGTATGGCAAGCCAACGACCATCAACAACACCGAGACCTTTGCCGCGATCCCATTCATCATGAGCATGGGTGGTGAGGCTTACCTCAATCTCGGCAAGCCAAACAATGGCGGCACCAAGCTGTTTTCCGTATCGGGCCATGTCAATCGTCCGGGCAACTACGAAGTTCCCATGGGTACACCGTTCGCTAAACTGCTGGAAATGGCCGGCGGCATGCGTGGCGGGCGCAAGCTCAAGGCGGTGATTCCCGGCGGTTCATCGGCGCCGGTGCTGCCAGCCGACGTGATGATGGAATGCACCATGGATTACGACTCGATCGCCAAGGCCGGCTCCATGCTCGGCTCGGGCGCGGTGATCGTGATGGACGAAACGGTATGCATGGTCAAGGCGCTGGAGCGTCTGTCCTACTTCTATTTCGAGGAGTCCTGCGGCCAATGCACGCCTTGTCGCGAGGGTAGTGGCTGGCTGTATCGCGTCGTGCATCGCATCGAACACGGCGAAGGCCGACCCGAAGATCTCGACCTGCTGAACCGAGTCACCGACAACATGATGGGCAAGACCATTTGCGCGCTGGCCGATGCCGCGGCTTTCCCGGTGCGCAGTTTCATCAAGCATTTCAGGAGCGAATTCGAATATCACATCGAGCACAAGAAGTGTCTCGTTGATCCCGAAGTCCAGCGCGTGGGCAGCGGGTTTTTCAAGGCAGGGGCCGCGTAATGCTCGAAATCGAGATCGACGGCAAGACCCTGCAGGTCGAGGACGGCAGCACCGTCATCGAGGCCGCTCACAAACTTGGGACCTACATCCCGCATTTCTGCTATCACAAGAAGCTTTCCATCGCGGCGAACTGCCGGATGTGCCTGGTCCAGGTTGAAAAGGCGCCGAAGCCGATGCCGGCTTGCGCCACGCTGGTGACCAACGGCATGAAGGTTTTCACGCATTCCGACCAGGCAGTCAAGGCGCAGAAAGCCGTGATGGAGTTCCTGCTGATCAACCATCCGCTCGATTGTCCGATCTGCGATCAGGGCGGCGAGTGTCAATTGCAGGATCTTGCGGTTGGTTATGGCGAGTCCGATTCGAAGTACGAAGAGGAAAAGCGCGTCGTTCCCGACAAGGACCTCGGGCCGCTGGTGTCGACCGACATGACCCGCTGCATCAACTGCACGCGTTGCATCCGATTCACGGCGGAAATCGCCGGCTTCATGGAATTGGGTCAAAGCTTTCGCGGCGAACACGCCGAGGTCATGCCTTTCATCGGCAAGACGGTGGATACCGAACTCTCGGGCAACATTATCGATTTGTGCCCGGTTGGCGCGCTGACCTCCAAGCCCTTCCGCTTTTCGGCGCGCACGTGGGAACTTTCCCGACGCAAGTCGGTGAGCCCGCATGACGGCCTGGGCAGCAACCTGATCGTGCAGACCAAGAATGATCGCGTGATGCGCGTCCTGCCGCTGGAAAACGAAGACATCAACGAGTGCTGGCTGACCGACAAGGAACGTTTCTCCTATCAGGGGCTGAATTCGACCGAGCGCCTGACGCGACCGATGGTCAAGCAGGGCGGGGCATGGAAGGAAGTCGACTGGAATGTCGCCCTCGATTACGCCTCGCATGCCCTGCGTGACGTCGCCAAGACCCACGGCAGCGCGGCGATCGGCGGCTTGCTGAGCCCGCATGCGACGCTGGAAGAACTGTATCTGGCGCAAAAACTACTCCGCGGTCTGGGCAGCGAGAACATCGACTTCCGCCTGCGCCAGAGCGATTTCTCCGTCGACGGCAAGCGCAAGGGTACGCCGTGGCTGGGCATGAAGATCGCCGACATCAGTCGCCTCGATCGCGTGCTGGTAGTGGGCTCCTTCCTGCGAAAGGACCATCCGTTGATCGCCCAGCGCTTGCGCCAGTCGGCCAAGCGCGGTGCCGAGATCAGCATCCTGCACGGTGCCGACGATGACCTCCTGATCAAATTGGCAGCCCGGGCGATTGTCGCACCCTCGCAATTGCCTGCCGTGCTGGCCCAAGTGGTCAAGGCAGTCTGCGCGATCAAGGGAGTTGCGGCTGACACGGCAGTGGCCGGTGTTACCGTATCGGCCGAAGCGCAAGCCATTGCCCGGAGCTTGGCATCGGGCAGCAACACCGGCATTTTGCTCGGCAACTTTGCCCAGCAGCATCCACAGGCAGCGACGCTGCAGGCGCTGGCTGGCCAACTGGCGGTGGCGCTCGGCGGCAAATTCGGCTTCCTCGGAGAGGCGGCCAACAGCGTTGGCGGCTATGTGGCCAAGGCTGTACCCAGAGCCGGCGGCTTGAATGCCGCGGCAATGCTCAAGGAGCCGCGCCAAGCCTACGTGGTGCTCGGCGCCGAGCTGGAACTCGATTGCGCGGATGGCGCCCAGGCACTGGCGACCCTGACCAAGGCTGCGGCCGTGGTGGTCTTGAGTCCTTTCAAGTCGCAGGCCATGCTCGACTATGCAGCCGTCCTGTTGCCGGTTTCGCCCTTCTCCGAAACATCGGGTACTTTCGTCAATACCGAAGGCCGTGTGCAGAGTTTTTATGCCGCAGCCAAACCGCTGGGCGAGACCCGTCCGGCGTGGAAGGTTTTGCGCGTGCTGGGCAACCTGCTTGGCGTTGCCGGGTTTGAGTTCAACAGCAGCGAAGATGTCCGCGCCGAAGCCCTGGGCGGCACGCCAGATTTTGTGTCCGGCCTCGACAATGGCCTCGATGGTGTGGCGCTGAACTTGGGCGCGTCCGCCAATGGTTTTGAACGGCTGGCCGATGTGCCCCTACATTTTGCGGATCCTCTGGTGCGGCGTGCTGCGGCCTTGCAGCAGACGCGCGATGCCGCGGCACCCGCCGCGCTCATGAATGCGGCCATGCTGGCGAAACTCGGGCTTGCTGCGGGTGACCGGACACGAGTCGGCGCTGGCGGTACGGCGACCGCGGTCCTGACGGCGCAGTTGGATGCGGGCCTGCCGGATAGTGTGGTTCGCGTTGCCGCGGCCCATACCGATACTGTTGCGCTGGGCGCGATGTGCTCTGTCCTGACCGTGGAGAAGGTGTGATGGAAGCCACCGTTCTGCCCTTCGTCGAAGGCCTGCTCGGGCCACTGTGGCCCACGATCAAGCCGGTGTGGCCGCTGATCTGGACCCTGCTCAGGATCGTGCTGATTCTGGTCCCCCTGTTGCTGTCGGTCGCGTACCTGACCTTCTGGGAGCGCAAGGTCATCGGCTGGATGCAGGTCCGCATCGGCCCTAACCGGGTTGGTCCCTGGGGCCTGTTGCAGCCGATCGCCGACGGTCTGAAACTGTTCCTCAAGGAAATCATCTTCCCGACCGCAGCCGACAAGAAACTTTTTGTGCTCGGCCCCATCATGGCTATTGCGCCGGCGCTGGCCGCCTGGGCCGTGGTTCCGTTCGCACCCGGCTGGGTGCTGGCCAACGTCGATGCGGGAGTGCTGTATTTGCTGGCCATAAGTTCGGTCGGTGTCTACGGCATCATCATTGCCGGCTGGGCGTCGAATTCCAAGTACCCGTTCTTCGGCGCCATGCGCGCCTCGGCACAGATGATCTCTTACGAGGTCTCGATGGGACTGGGGCTGATCACCGTACTGATGGTTTCGAACAGCCTCAACCTGTCCGAAATCGTTAACGCCCAGAGCAAGGGGCTGTTTGCCGGTTACGGGCTTGGCCTGTTTTCCTGGAATTGGCTGCCCTTGCTGCCGATGTTCGCCGTCTACCTGATTTCCGGCGTCGCCGAGACCAACCGTGCGCCTTTCGACGTCGTCGAGGGCGAGTCGGAAATCGTCGCCGGCCACATGGTCGAATACTCGGGCATGTCCTTCGCGATGTTCTTCCTCGCCGAGTATGCCAACATGATCCTGATCTCGGCGATGGTCTCCGTGTTCTTCCTCGGCGGCTGGCTGTCCCCGATTGGCGCTCTGCCCGACGGCTTCCACTGGATGGCCGCGAAAATGGCGGCGATCCTGTTCTTCTTTCTCTGGATTCGGGCTACATTCCCGCGCTATCGCTATGACCAGATCATGCGTCTGGGATGGAAGGTGTTTGTGCCGCTGACGCTGGTCTGGATTCTGGTGGTTGGCGTCTGGATGATGTCGCCGCTGACTATCTGGAAATAGGGCCGAGAGAGATCACCATGGGTGCAAGAGATTTCATTGGTAGCCTGTTCCTCAAGGAACTGTTCAAGGGCATGGCGGTGACCGGCCGCTACATGTTCGCGCGCAAGATCACCGTCCAGTATCCGGAAGAAAAGACACCGCAGAGCAACCGTTTCCGCGGCCTGCATGCCCTGCGCCGCTACCCGAATGGCGAAGAGCGCTGCATCGCCTGCAAGTTGTGCGAAGCGGTTTGTCCGGCGCTGGCGATTACCATCGAGTCCGCCGAGCGCGACGATGGCAGCCGTCGCACGACACGCTACGACATCGATCTGACCAAGTGCATTTTCTGCGGCTTTTGTGAAGAAGCCTGCCCGGTCGACGCCATTGTCATGACCCGCATATTCGAATATCACGGCGAAACGCGCGGCGATCTCTACTACACCAAACAGATGTTGCTGGCCGTGGGCGACCGCAACGAGGCGCAGATCGCCGCCGATCGTGCGCAAGATGCCCCTTACCGCTGACCCAGTCATGGAATTCAAGACCGTACTCTTCTATATCTTCTCCGCCGTGACGGTTGTCGCCGCCCTGCGCGTGATCACGGCGCGCAATCCGGTACATGCCGCACTCTTCCTGGTGCTGGCCTTTTTCAATGTGGCGGCGCTGTGGATGCTGCTGCAGGCCGAGTTCCTCGCCCTGGCGCTGATCATGGTTTATGTCGGCGCAGTGATGGTGTTGTTCCTGTTCGTGGTGATGATGCTCGACATTAATATCGAGCGCATCCGTCAGGGCTTCTGGAACAACCTGCCACTCGGTGGCTTGGTCGGTTTGCTGATGGTGGGCGAGATGGCGGTGGTGCTTTCAGGCCGCTACTTCGGTCTGGCCAATCTGCCGCCGCAGAACATGCCGGCGAACTACAGCAACACCAAGGAACTGGCGCGCTTGCTCTACACCGATTACGCCTATCCGTTCGAAATCGCTTCCGTCATACTGCTGGTGGCCATCATCGCCGCCGTCATGCTGACTCTGCGCCGGCGCAAGGACAACAAGGCCATGCATTCATCCGACCAGATTGCCGTCAAGGCGAAAGACCGCATGCGCCTGGTCAAGATGGCTCCTGAAGTCGAGCTTCCCGTTGCCGCGACGAAGGAAGGGGACCAGGCATGATTTCGCTTTCACACTACCTGATCCTGGCCGCCCTCCTGTTCGCCATCGGCATGGTCGGCATCTTCCTCAACCGGAAGAACCTGATCGTGTTGCTGATGGCCATCGAACTGATGCTGCTGGCAGTGAATCTGAATTTCGTCGCCTTTTCGCACTATCTCAATGACCTCTCGGGCCAACTCTTCGTCTTTTTCATTCTCGTTGTGGCTGCCGCCGAGTCCGGTATCGGTCTCGCCATCCTGGTGGTGCTGTTCCGCAATCTGTCCTCAATCGATGTCGAAGAACTCGACAGTCTGAAGGGCTAGTGTGACCATGGGCATGAAGACACTCTACTTGCTGGTTCCCCTCGCACCCCTGGCCGGGGCTATCCTGGCCGGCTTCTTCGGCAAGATACTCGGCCGTACCGGTTCGCACCTGGTCACGATTCTGGGGGTCGCGATTTCGTTTGCGCTGTCGGTGCTGATCTTTCAGGACGTGCAGGCCGGTCATCTGTTCAATGGCGCGGTCTACACCTGGATGGAGTCCGGCGGCCTCAAACTTGAAGTCGGTTTCCTGATCGATCCGCTGACCGTCACCATGATGCTGGTGGTCAACTTCGTTTCGCTCATGGTGCATGTGTACACCATCGGCTACATGGCGGAAGACCCTGGCTATCAGCGCTTTTTCAGCTACATTTCGCTATTTACCTTCTCGATGCTGATGTTGGTAATGTCGAACAACTTCGTCCAGTTGTTCTTCGGTTGGGAGGCGGTGGGCTTGGTCTCCTACCTGCTGATCGGGTTCTGGTACACGCGGCCGACAGCAATCTACGCCAACCTCAAGGCCTTCCTGGTGAATCGCGTCGGCGACTTCGGCTTTCTGCTCGGCATCGGCCTGATAGCGGCCTACGCCGGCAGCCTGGATTATGCGCAGGTGTTCGCCAAGAGAAACGAACTTGCGGCGATCACCGAGTTGGTCACCGGCTGGCCGCTGATCACCGCGATCTGCATCTGCCTGTTTATAGGCGCCATGGGCAAGTCGGCGCAGTTCCCGCTGCATGTCTGGCTGCCCGATTCGATGGAAGGCCCGACCCCGATCTCCGCCTTGATCCACGCCGCGACCATGGTCACGGCCGGTATCTTCATGGTGTCGCGGATGTCGCCGCTGTTCGAGCTGTCCGACACGGCACTGTCCTTCGTCATCGTCATCGGCGCCATCACCTGCCTGTTCATGGCGCTGATCGCCATCGTGCAGACCGACATCAAGCGCGTAGTCGCTTATTCGACCCTGTCGCAACTTGGCTATATGACCATGGCGCTGGGCGCTTCGGCCTATTCGGTGGCGATTTTCCACTTGATGACGCATGCCTTCTTCAAGGCGGTGCTGTTCCTCGGTGCCGGCTCGGTGATCATCGCCATGCATCACGAGCAGGACATGCGGCGCATGGGTGGCCTCAGGAAGTACATGCCGATCACCTACGCCACCATGCTGATCGGTGCCCTTGCGAACGCCGGCCTGCCGCCCTTCGCCGGCTTCTTCTCCAAGGATTCGATCATAGAGGCGGTGCACCTGGCCCAGGTGCCCGGTGCCGGCTTCGCCTATTTCTGCGCGCTGGCAGCGGTTTTCGTCGGCGGCCTGTATTCCTTCCGCCTGATCTTCTTCACGTTCCACGGCAAGGAACGTTTCCGCGAAGCGGCGCACGACGTGCACGGCCAAGACGCGCGCCATGATGACCACGGCCATCATGGCGCTGCCGAACCGCACGAAACTCCCAAAGTGGTTACCGTGCCGTTGATCCTGCTGTCAATTCCGGCGGTCGCCGCCGGCTGGCTGATCGGCACCATTCTCTACGGCAAATGGTTCGGCGATTCGATCGTCATTGGAGAGGCTCACAAGAGCGTCGAGGCGATGGCCGAGGAGTTCCATGGCGTGTTCGCCATGATGCTGCACGGATTGACGACGTTGCCGTTCTGGCTGGCGATTTCCGGTGCGGCTACGGCCTGGTTCCTGTACATCGTGCGTCCGGACCTGCCGGCAGTGATCAAGAAGAAGTCGGGTGTGCTGGCCACCATCCTCGAAGAGAAATACGGCTTCGACAGGTTCAACGACTGGTTCTTTGCCGGTGGCGCGCGCCTGATTGGCCGCGGCCTGTGGAAGGGCGGCGACGAGGCGGTAATCGACGGTGTCATGGTGAATGGGTCGGCCGGCGCAGTCGGCTGGATATCCGGGCTGGTACGCCTGTTCCAGACCGGCCGCATTTACCAGTACGCCTTCAGCATGATCTTCGGCGTCTTTGCGCTGCTGACGCTTTGGTTCAACAGGGCTTAGCGCGTGGGCACGCCAATGCACACCGGCCTGATGGAATATTAATCCGATGAATTCGCAACTCCTGAGTCTTGCCATCTGGGTCCCCATTCTTGGCGCCGTGCCGGTGTTCTGGATCGGCTCCGAACGCCGAACACTGGTGCGCTGGTTGTCGCTGGCGGTTGCCGTCGCCGGCTTTCTGGTCACCCTCCCGCTCTACACCGGCTTCGATGCGACGCTGAGCGGCATGCAGTTCGTCGAACAGGCGCCCTGGATTACCCGCTTCAATGTCCAGTACCTGCTCGGGGTTGACGGCATTTCGATGCCCTTCATCCTGCTCAACAGCCTGATTACCGTGCTGGTGGTGCTGGCCGGCTGGGAAGTGATTGAGGATAAGCAGGCGCAGTACATGGGTGCCTTCCTCGTCATGTCGGGCCTCATGAACGGGATCTTCTGCGCGCTTGACGGCGTGCTGTTCTACGTCTTCTTCGAGGCATCGCTGATTCCGATGTACATCATCATCGGCGCCTGGGGCGGACCGAACCGCGTCTATGCGGCCTTCAAGTTCTTCCTCTATACGCTGCTCGGCTCGCTCCTGATGCTGGTTGCCCTGATCTGGCTGTTCCTCGAGTCCGGCGGCAGCTTCAACATTCTTGACTGGCACCAGTTGAGGATCGGCATGGCGCCGCAGATCCTGATCTTCATTGCTTTCCTGGTCTCATTCGCCGTCAAGGTGCCGATGTGGCCGGTGCATACCTGGTTGCCGGATGCCCACGTCGAAGCCCCCACCGGCGGCTCGGTAGTACTTGCCGCGATTGCCTTAAAGCTCGGCGCCTACGGTTTCGTGCGGTTTTCGCTGCCCATCGTGCCCGACGCCAGCCACCACCTGGCGCCGCTGATCATTTCCCTGTCCCTGATCGCCGTCATCTACATTGGCTTCGTGGCACTGGTGCAGACCGACATGAAAAAGCTGATCGCGTATTCGTCGATTTCGCACATGGGCTTTGTCACCCTTGGCTTCTTCATCTTCAACCAGATCGGCGTCGAAGGCGCACTGGTGCAAATGATCTCGCACGGTTTTGTTTCGGCCGCGATGTTCCTCTGCGTCGGCGTCATGTACGACCGCATGCATTCGCGCATGATCGCGGATTACGGCGGCGTGGTGAATACCATGCCGAAGTTTGCCGCGCTGTTCGTGTTCTTTTCCATGGCCAATTCCGGCTTGCCGGCCACCTCCGGTTTCGTCGGCGAGTTCATGGTGATCCTGGGCGCCATCAAGTTCAATTTCTGGGTTGGCTTTGCTGCCGCGACAACGCTGATTCTCGGTGCCGCCTACACACTCTGGATGGTCAAGCGCGTGGTGTTCGGCGATGTCGGCAACGCCCATGTCGCCGAACTGAAAGACATCGGCAGTCGCGAACTGCTGGTGCTCGGTCTGCTGGCGGTCTGCGTTCTGGCCATGGGCCTCTATCCCTTCCCGTTCACCGAAGTGATGCACGCCTCGGTGGATAACCTGCTCAAGCATGTTGCGGTGAGCAAACTGTAATGACCACAACCAAGCGGCGCACGGCGCGAGAGACACGAGAGAAGCGATGCTGAATAATTTCGTGATGCCCGACCTGTACCCGGCGGCGCCGGAGATATTTCTCCTGCTGATGTCCTTCGTGGTGCTGTTTGTCGACCTGATCTTCGGCGCCACCCGTCGCTGGATGGCGGCCATGCTGACCGTGATAACCCTGATCGGCTGTGCCGCAATCACGCTGGTCTACTCCGACGGGCAGACCACGCTGACCTTCAGCAACATGTTCGTCGACGATCTCCTGTCGGACTTCCTCAAGCTGGTGACCTACCTCGCGGTGATCATGATGCTGGTCTACAGCCGGCAGTACATGGCCGACCGTGGTCTGGACAAGGGCGAGTTCTATCTGCTGGTGCTCTACGCCACGCTGGGCATGATGGTGATGATCTCGGCGGCAAGCTTCCTGACCATGTATCTCGGTCTTGAGCTGATGTCGCTCTCGCTCTACGGCCTGGTCGCCATTGATCGCGACTCGACAAGAGGCACCGAGGCGGCGATGAAGTATTTCGTGCTCGGCGCACTGGCGTCGGGCCTGCTGCTCTACGGCATGTCGATGATCTATGGTGCCACCGGCAGCCTCGAAATCGGTGGCGTGGCCCAGGCACTCTATCAAGGGCAGGCGGAAAAGCCGGTGCTGGTGTTCGGTCTGGTCTTTCTCGTCGCCGGTGTGGCCTTCAAGCTGGGCCTGGTGCCCTTCCACATGTGGATTCCCGATGTCTATCACGGCGCGCCGACGACGGTGACCATGTTTATCGGGTCCGCGCCGAAACTCGCCGCATTCGCCATGGCTTTGCGTCTGCTGGTCTATGCGCTGTTCGGGCTGGCAGTCGACTGGCAGAAGATGCTGCTGATCATGGCCGTGCTCTCCATCGGTCTCGGCAATCTGGCGGCTATCGCGCAGACCAACATCAAGCGCATGCTGGCGTATTCAGCCATCTCGCACATGGGCTACATGGTTCTCGGCTTGATGTCGGGCGTCGTCGGCGGGCAGATCGATGCCTTTACGGCGGTAAATGCCTATAGCTCGGCGCTGTATTACACCGTCGCCTACGTCCTGATGTCGCTGGGCGCATTCGGCATGGTGCTGCTGCTGTCGCGCGCCGGTTACGAAGCCGAGAATCTGGAAGACTTCAAGGGGCTCAACAAACGCAGCCCGTGGTTCGCCGCGATGATGCTGATCATCATGTTTTCCATGGCCGGCATCCCGTTCTTCATCGGCTTCTTCGCCAAGTTTGCGGTCCTGCTGGCCGCCATCAAGGCCGGCTACACGGCGGTGGCGGTGATTGCCGTGATGTTCTCCCTGATCGGCGCCTTCTACTACCTGCGCGTGGTCAAGCTGATGTACTTCGACACCCCGGTCGATTCCGCACCGATCACCGCCGGGCTCGACCTGCGCCTGCTGCTGTCGCTCAACGGCCTTGCCGTCGCTGCCTTTGGCGTGTTCCCCGACGCGGTGATGATGGTCTGCACCACTGCCCTGATGCGCTCGCTCTAAGCAGCGCGCCCGTCATTGCGCCGTGAGGCGCAAGAGGAACGAAACGAAGGAAGCCGCTGTGCGCAGGTCGCATGGCGGCTTTTTCGTTTCGGCCGCCGCCTGATATAACATAGCCTGCTTCGGTGCACATTCAAGTATCAATGACACGCCTGATAACAAGATGGACGATTCCGACCTGATTGAACACACGTTGGCCAGCGAGCCGGTTTTCGACGGCAGGCTGCTGCATGTGCGACGCGACACGGTGCGTCTGCCAAACGGCCACGAGACGGTTCGCGAGTGGATCGCCCACCCCGGAGCCGTGGTGGTGCTGGCAGCGCTGGATAACGGCAAGCTGCTGTTCGAGCGCCAGTTCCGCTATCCGCTGCAACGCATATTTCTTGAGCTTCCTGCCGGCAAGATCGATCCCGGTGAGCATCCGCTGGATACTGCCAAGCGCGAGCTGCGCGAGGAGACCGGCCATCAGGCAAAGCATTGGCGGCATCTGGCGACAATGCACCCGTGCATCGGCTATTCCGATGAGCGCATTGAAATATTCCGGGCCCACGGCTTGATTTACGTCGGCCATCAACGCGATCACGGCGAGTTTCTCGATGTCATTGAAATGAATGTGGCAGAGGCCATTCTGGCGGTGCGCGACGGCGAGATCACCGATGGCAAGAGCATCGCCGCCCTGATGTGGGCGGACAAAATCGATTCAGGCGCGTGGTCGGTTCCGGAATGAATGACATGAACAGGATGGACAGCGAAACTCCCCGCCAGGATCTGGATCTCGATCCATCCGGCAGTCACACGCTGGAAGCGCTTCATGTCCTCGCCGAAATTTCCAGCACTCTCGCCGATGAGGACGACCTCGACGAACTGCTCGGCCGATTCTTGGGCACCATGATTCGTCTGGCCAAGGCAGACGCCGGCGTGGTACGGGTGCTGACCAGTGACGGCCTGCATTTGCGCATGGTGGCGTCGCGTGGCCTGCCGCCGGAGGTAGTGGAAAAGGAACGCCTCGTCTCGCGCGACTGTGGCCAGTGCGGAGTTGCCATCGGCCAGAACCGCCCCTTGTTCGAGATCGACCTGAAGGGATGCGACGAGCGCACCGGAGGCAACTTTTTCAAGACCGGTTGCCAGGCCATGGTGGTGGTGCCGCTGCAAAATGCCGGGCGATTGCTGGGCACCTACAACCTGTTCCTGCCTGAGGCGTTCGAGTTGCCCGAAGAAGTGGCATTGCTATTTCGCTCGATCGGTGAGCACCTGGGCATGGCGCTGGAGAACGCGCGGCTCAAACGCGAAAACCTGCGCATCGTACTGACCAGCGAACGCCAGATGATGGCGGCCGAAATTCACGATTCGCTGGCGCAGACGCTGGCCTACATGAAGATGCGCATGGCGATGCTCAACGACGCCATTGCCGACCAGTCGCCGGAGCGCACCACCAGATACGCCGGCGATGTGGGTCAGGCGCTCGACGATGCCTACGGACACCTGCGCGAGTTGCTGGTGCAGTTTCGCAGCAGCCTGGATCCGATGGGCCTGCAGCATGCATTGCAAGGGCTCGCCTTTGGCTTTCAGGAACGCACCGGCATCGCGCTGCACTATGAAAACCGGCTCACCGATCTGCGCCTTGCTCCGGAACAGGAAAGCCAAGTGTTTCATATTCTGCAGGAAGCGCTGGCCAATGTTGCCCGTCATTCCGGTGCTACCGAAGCGAGCCTGACGCTGGAGGCCGCCGGTGACTATTACCACGCTACGGTCGAAGACAATGGCAAGGGGGGGCAGGGCTTTTTCGCGATTGCCAATCGCGTCGGTGGATTCGAAGAGCATCCCGGGTTGCGGGATCACTTCGGTCTTTCGATCATGCGCGAGCGGGCACAAAAAATTGGTGGTCGTCTGGAAGTCGTCAATCTGCCGCAGGGCGGATTTCGCGTCAGACTCAGCTTTCCCCCCGGAGGGGGAGTCTCGGGATGAGTATGCCGACCAACGCCGAACCGATTCGCGTCATGCTGGTCGACGATCACACGCTGTTTCGCAAGGGCCTTGCCGAACTGCTGGAGCAGCGCGGCGCCATCACCGTGGCGGGCATCGCGGGCAACTCCGACGATGCCTGCCGCACTCTTGCCGAAGTGCGGCCCGATGTCATCATCACCGACCTGAACATGCCGCCCAGCGGTGGCCTTAGCCTGTTGCGTCAGTTGCGGGCAGATGGCTGGAACGGTCCGGTGCTGATCCTCACCGTCAGCGATGCCGAGGAAGATCTCGCCGCTGCCCTGCAGGCCGGCGCCAAGGGCTACCTGCTGAAGGACATGGAACCGGAAGACGTGGTCGACGCCGTGCAGCGAGCTGTACGCGGCGAAACAGTGGTAGCCCCGGCAATGACGCTCAAGCTGGTCAACCTGCTGCAAGGCGGCAATGCTGCAACTACCAAGGCGGATACCTTGAAGCTGCTGACGGCCCGCGAGCGCGAGATACTTCAGCAGTTGTCGCAAGGCCTGTCGAACAAGGCCATTGCCCGTGTACTCGACATCAGCCACGACACAGTCAAGCTCCACGTCAAACACATCCTGGCCAAGCTCAACCTCACTTCGCGTGTCGAGGCTGCCGTTTTTGCCGTCGAACAAAAGGCGGCCGGTCAGGGCCGGCGCACTTCTTCGTAGTTACGTCGCGGGTCTGGCCTCGCGCATGGCTTGCAGCAACGCTTCCGGCGGCTGCGCACCGGAAGCGGCCAGGCGCTTGTTGAAAATGAAGAAGGGCACGCCGCCGATGCCCATGCGCTGCATTTCCGTGGCGGCGGCGCGTACCTCATCGGCATCTTCCGTGGTTTCCAGATAGCTCTGTACGGCGGCGCGGTCCATGCCGCATTCGCCGGCAACTGCCGCCAGCACGGCGCGGGCGCCGATGTACCGTCCGGCAAGGAACTGTGCGGCGAACAGGCCTTCGATCAATCTGCTCACCGCGGTACCGTCGGTGCCGACTCTTTGGGCGTAGTGGATCAGGCGGTGCGCGTTCAGCGTATTGGCGCGCAGTTCGATTTTCTCGAAGGCGAACTCGATGCCGGCCGTGCGTCCCGCTTCGCTCACCCGCTGCCAGATCTCGGCCAGCTTCTGCGGGCCGCCAAACTTCCTTTCCAGAAACGGCCGGTAGGGTTCGCCGGACTCCGGCGTATCCGGATTGAGAAAGAATGGGTGCCAACGCACCGCCACCGCGCATTGCGGCTGCTCCGCATGCCACAGATGCAGCGCACGGTCGAGATGGCGCTTGCCGATGAAGCACCAGGGGCAGACCACGTCGGAGACGACATCAATCGTCAATTCATTCATGGTGTACCTCCAGCACGATCTTGCCGATATGCCGGCTCGATTCCATCAAGCGGTGCGCGTCCGCCACCTGCGCCAGCGGAAAGCGCGCGAACAGGTGCGGCAGCAGTTCGCCGCAGCCGAGCGCCGGCCAGATGTTCGCCGCCAGCGCATCGCGGATCGCGGTCTTCTCGGCCAGGGTGCGCGGCCGCATGGTCGAGCCGGTGATCGTCAGGCGCTTGAGCATGACCGGCATCAGGTCGGCCTCGCCCTTGCTGCCTTCGAGGAAGGCGACATACACCAGTCGTCCGTCGCGGCGCAGCGAGGCCAGATTGCGCTGCAGGTAGGGCGCCCCGACCATGTCCAGAATCACGTCTACGCCAGCGCCGCTGGTGAGTTGCCTTACTTCGTCGGCAAAGTCGGCGCTGCGGTAATTGATCGCATGTGCGGCGCCCGCCGCGCGGCAGAAGGCGGCCTTCTCGTCGTTACCGACGGTGACAATACATTCCGCGCCCAGATGCTTCGCCAGTTGAATGGCGACCAGACCGATACCGCTCGAGCCGCCATGCACCAGCAGCCGTTCGCCGCGTTTGAGCCGGCCCAGATCGACCAGATTGGCCCACACTGTAAACCATGTTTCCGGTAGCGCCGCAGCCGTCGCGAAATCCATTCCCGCCGGAATCGGCAAGGCATGGCTGGCCGCGGCAACGCAGTATTCGGCATAGCCGCCGCCCGGCGTCAGCGCCGTAACGCCAGCGCCGACTTTCCATTCCGTGACACCGGCGCCGATGGCAGCGACGCGGCCGGCCACCTCCAGACCGAGCAACGGCGAGGCGTCCGGCGGCGGCGGGTAGCGGCCCGAGCGCTGCAGCAGGTCGGGCCGGTTGATGCCGGCGCAGACGACTTCGATCAGAATCTGCCCCGGTCCGGCCTGCGGCACCGGGCCCTCTGCAACGGTCATGCAGTCGGCGTTGCCGCCCGCGCCGTGGTCGATGTATTTCATGGTCCTGTGCTCCGTCGGAAGATCATGCGCGAGTCTAGCAGCCCGTTCAACTGATCCCAATCCACAACAGGGAATCGCGGGTCGGCGTCAGGACATGCAAAGTGCCAGGCATGACTCTCCACAAGAACTTCTCGCCGGAGTCTTGTTATTCCATTTGGTTCACGGCAGGATGTGCCAGTGAGAAGAGTTTTTCTGCCGCTTCGTTGGCAATCCAAGGTTCAAGATCATGGAATGATCGTGCCGGCGAAGCCTCGAAGCGGTGCTGCAACAACTTACCGGGTTTTTCTGGAAGAATTAGCATGGCAATTGAATGGACAAGTGATTTGCACACCGGGATCGAGGTCATCGACGATCAGCACAAGAGAATCGTGGATTACATCAACCAGCTGGAGAATGCCATCAGGCAAACGGATTCGCGTTCCGTCGGGCTGGTGCTGGACGCACTGGCGGACTACTGCCTGGCGCACTTCGGTTTTGAAGAAAGCCTTCAAGAGAAGGCTGGGTACGCGTTGGCAAAGCCTCACAAGGTCATTCACGAGACGTTTGCCAAGCGTCTGGCGAGGTATCGGGAAAAGCACAACGCCGGTGAGGACGTGGCGCAACAGCTTCACGATATGCTCAAGACCTGGCTGATGCACCATATCAAGCGCGATGATATGGCTTACGTGTCCGTGGTCAAGGGCGGCATCGACCGCATGAGCCGGGACAAAAACGACGGGGACTGGCTTAGCCGTTCGGTCAAGGGCTACTTCAATTAGCTTGGCCGCCGCGGCAACGTCATTGCTCATCATGCTGCCTTTGAAAGGAGTCGCAAGTGATTGAAGGAAGCTGTCTGTGCGGAGGTATCCGTTATGAGTATGACGGTGAGATCGATGAGATTTCCATATGCCACTGCTCGCAGTGTCGCAAGGCGCAGGGCTCGGCCTTTGTAGCGGTCAGCCCGATTGCGTCCGCCCGCTTCAGGCTAGTTTCGGGCGCCGAACTGCTCAAGGAGTTCCGCGCCACACCCGGCAAGGCCCGAGCTTTTTGTGTCAATTGCGGCAGCCCGATCTACAGTGCCAAGGACGATCTGCCGGAGGTCAAGCGCCTGCGCCTCGGGACGGTGGATACCCACTTTGTGTGCAGCAACATCTACCATATCTTTGTCGGCTCGAAAGCGTCCTGGCTGGACTTCAATGACACGCATCCCCGCTTTGCCGAACGCAAGCCGTAGCAGATATCTGGACGAGACACTGACATGCTGCCGAAGTCGATAACAGAACTGGAGAAGATTCGCGCGTCGTGCAAGACGATGGTCAAGAGGCGTGCTGCAACCTCCGGCGGCATGTCCCTGATTCCCATCCCGGGCGTGGACATTGCGGGCGATGTCGGCATGCTGCTGCAGTTGATCCCGTCGATCAACCAGAAGTTCGGCTTGACCCCCGAGCAAATCGATGAGCTTGATACCCGGCACCAGGTGCTGATTTACGCGATGCTGAAGAAGGTCGGCAGCGATCTCGTGGGGCGGGCCGTTACCAAGCAACTGGTGGTGGCTGCACTGAAGAAAGTGGGCGGTCGCATGGCCGCAAGACAGGTGCTGAAATACCTGCCCTTTGCCGGACAGGCAGCGGCGGTCGCGCTCAGCGTTGCGGCGATGATGTATCTGGGAAATTCGCATGTTGACGCCTGTTTCGAGGTTGCGAAGGGAGCGATCGAAAAGTGAGCACACGGCAATGACAAAACTAATCCGGCTGATACTGCGATGCCTTCCAGGTGTTGTCCTGGCCTGTGCGGCTGCGGCTGCGCTGTCCCAGTCGCAGGGGGCGTCCGGTCAGGCAAGCGATCTCCGGTTTCCTCCGGAGCCGTCTGCTTTTTCTTTGACCGATCGGCCGCAGATGGCGCTGTTCAAGCCGGATGGCGCCGGTCCGTTTCCGGCACTGGTACTGCTCCACCAGTGCGGCGGTCTGGGTAATGCCCGGTGGCAGAACGAGTCGATGCTGGGCTGGGCAAAGGAGGCCGTGGCGCGCGGTTATGCGGTGCTGATGGTCGATAGCCTCGGCCCGCGGGGTGTCGAGTCGGTTTGTTTCGGACCCAAGGGCGGCGTGATTTTTTCGAGAGGCGTCAAGGATGCGCTGCAAGCGGCAGCACATCTGCAGACGTTCGATTTTGTGGACAAGAAGCGCATTGCCCTGGCGGGCTTTTCCTGGGGGGCGATGGTCAGTGTGCTGGCCAGCAGCGCCCGCTGGAGCGGCAATGCCCTGCCCGATGTGCGCTTTGCTGCGGCGGTCGCGTTCTACCCGGGTTGCTTCAACATCAAGCCGCCCTCTGTCGCGTCCTATGAGATTGTGCAGCCTGACATCGATCGTCCGCTGCTGGTAATGATGGGCCAACTCGATACCGAAACACCCGCCGATGAATGTGTCGCCAAGTTGAGTGCTGCCAAGGCCGCCGGCGCGCCGATCGAGTGGCACGTCTATCCGCAGGCGACCCATTGCTGGGATTGCCGGAATCTTGATGGCCACTCGAAGACCGATGTGCGCGGCAACCGGGTCACTTACCGCTATAGCATGGAATTCACCGCCGACTCGCGGCAGAAGATGTTTCAGTTTTTCGACCGGACCATGGTGTCCCGGCCTTAGTCGGATCCACGTGCAGGAGTCTTGCCCAATGACAGGCGCTTCGCCATTCCTGATTCCGCAGCGACTGGAAACAGATCGCCTGCTGCTGCGGATGTTCGTCGAAGAGGACTGGCGCGCGCTGCATGAGCACTATTCGGACGCCGAGTGCACCCGCTTCACCTTTCGCCGCGCACTGACCGAAGCCGGCACATGGCGGGCCATGGCCAGCATGGCCGGGCATTGGCTTCTGCGCGGCTACGGGCCCTATGCGGTGGAAGAGAAATCGACGCAGGCTGTGCTCGGCACGATCGGACTCTGGTATCCCCTCGAGTGGCCCGCGCCGGAGATCAAGTGGGCGCTTGCGCGCCGGCACCAGGGCAAGGGCTACGCCAGCGAAGCCGTGCGCGCGGTGCAGCGCATGGCGCGGCAGTGCATGCCCGAACTCTCGCTGATAAGCCTGATCGACCGCGATAACGCCGCTTCGATCCGGCTTGCAACGGCGGTTGGCGCCACCTTCGAGCGGGAGGTGGAATTTGCCGGCAGCATGTTCCATATTTACCGACATCCAACGGAGGGCTGACGCAATCATGACTGGTGAACACCTGACTTTTCAGTTGCAAGCGGCCGACGGCGTCGGCTTGGCAGGACAAGCCTGGATGCCCCCGGCACCGCGCGCCCTGATGGTGATCGTGCATGGCATCGCCGAGCACTCGGGACGCTATGTGTTTCTGGCCGAACGGGCCAATGCGCGAGGCCTTGGCGTGGTGTCGGCTGACCTGCGCGGCCACGGTCATTCTCCGGGAGAGCGTTCCTGGGTCGAGCGCTTTGACGACTATCTGCTCGACGTGGATGCGCTGCTGACGAAGGCGCATCAGCTTGGCGTCGGACGCCCGATGTTCCTCATGGGGCACAGCATGGGCGGTGCCATTGCCCTGCGCTGGTTGTCGCAGAGAAGGCAGTCGGTGGCGGGGCTGATACTTTCGTCGGCAGCACTCAAGATCGGCGGCGATGTGCCTCGACTGCTGGTGGCGCTGGCGCCCCTGCTGTCACGCTGGCTGCCGCATCTGCGTGGTACGCGCATTGATCCGGCCGTGATCAGTCGCGACGCGGCAGCAGTGGCCGCCTATGTCGCCGACCCGCTGGTGAGCCTTCAGGCTCCGCCCGCCCGCACCGGTGCCGAGCTGTTGCGGATGATGGCGGTCAATCGCGCGGCAGCAGTCAACCTCACCGTGCCGGTGTACCTGTTTCACGGCGATGCCGACCGGCTCACCGACCCGGCCGGCAGCCGGGAGATATGCGACCTCTGGGGCGGGCCGGATCGTACCCTGCGCCTGTGGCCCGGAAGCCGCCATGAGACCTTGAATGATCTTGATCGCGAGGCGGTGGCGGCGGAACTTCTGACGTGGGTGCTGGCGCGCTGCCTGTTGCCGGGCGGCGAATGAGACCGGCGAGGCGTCAAGGCATTTCTCTTGCAGCCTGTCGGGCACTGAAACGCGTGCGCAGCGGCCGCTTCGTTGCGGGCTATTCCGGCTTCTTCACGTAGGGCACGTAGGCCATGTCGACCTTGGCGATGTGGTGGGTAAGCCAGTCCCCTAGAAGGTTCACGGTTTCCGTCGAAATGTCCTGTCCCATCGACTTGATCTGCAGATCGCCGAGCCTGCCGCGAAACGCCGCATGCTCCGCCTTGTGTGCGTCCAGATCGGGATAGCCCGCCGACTTCATCAGGGCCTCTTCCGCAGCGAAGTGCTCCCGCGTGTAGTGCTTGAGTCGAACCAGCGCGTAGACGCTGGAAAGCGTTCGCTCTTCGGCTGCGGCGCTTTCCAGCTCCGCGAGCCACTGGAATATTCTCCTGTGGTGCTCATCAAGCAGCGGCACGCCTGTGCTGAGGGCAGGAGTCCATTCGTTCATGGCCGAAATGTTAGCAGGTACGAGCAAAGACGGGGAGACTCAAACTCCGACCGGTGATCGACGGGCCGGAAGCGGATACGCCGACTGCGTGCGGACTAGTCGGTGTTCTCGGCGAACCAGCGCAGCTTGTCGCGCAGGGTCACGACTTCGCCGACGATGATCAATGTCGGTGCGCGCAGGTTTGCAGCAGAGGCCAGGGCCGGCAGCGTGGCGAGCGTGCCCGTCACCGTGTGCTGGCTAGGCTGGGTACCATGTTGCACGATGGCGGCTGGCCAGTCGGCGGGCAGGCCGTGTTCCATGAGCTTCGCGCATAGGTGCGACAGGCCCGACAATCCCATGTAAATCACCACGGTCTGGCGCCGGCGGGCGAGTCCGGGCCAGTCCAGGTTCATGCTGCCGTCCTTGAGGTGGCCGGTGACGAATACGCAGGCCTGGGCGTGGTTGCGATGGGTCAGCGGAATGCCGGCGTAAGAGCCGACACCGGCGGCTGCCGTGATGCCCGGCACGACCTCGAAGTTGATGCCGTCGGCGTGCAGGGTTTCGACTTCCTCGCCGCCGCGGCCGAAGATGTAGGGGTCGCCGCCCTTCAGGCGCACCACGCGCTTGCCGGTCCGGGCCAGACGCACCAGCAACTGGTTGATTTCTTCCTGAGGGATGGCGTGATTGCCACGTTCCTTGCCGGCATAGATGCGCTCGGCATCGGGGCGAGCGAGCCCGAGCACTGGTTGCGACACGAGGTTGTCGTAAACAAGAACATCGGCTTCGCCAATCAGGCGCGCTGCCTTGAGGGTCAGCAATTCCGGATCGCCGGGGCCGGCGCCGACCAGATAGACCCAGCCGGGTTGGGCAGGAATGGGTTTCATGGGTGTGAAATATACCCGACGGCTCTCAATATATCCGAGCAAAGCGAGCAAATTGGTCACCTCCCCCTGGCGGGGGAGGGCGGGAGGGGGCGTTGTTCATGCCGCCTTTGGTTTGGTCCATCAGGAACAACCGCCACCGCAGCTTCCGCAACTCTTGGCCGCGGGTGGCGCGGTGCAGCCGCCGCGAAAAATGAACTGGAATTCTCCAGGCTGCACTTCGCAGAAGTCGAGTGTGGTGCTCTCCAGCAGAGGCTGACTGGGCGGCGAAATCAAAATCGCGATGCCGCCGGCATCGAGTATCAGATCGTCTTCGCGCTCGTCGTCGAAGCCCATGCCATAGACCAATTCGCCGTCAGTCTCGTCGCATTTGGCGGCGACGCGCAGCATGGGCCGGCCCTGGTTATCGGGCTGTTCGGCGGCGGCACGAGCGATCTGTTCGGCGGCAGCCGGAGTCAGGGTGAACATGGGATGGCTTCCTTGTGATCGGTAGCGAGGCAGTCGCGGACATGCTGGACGAATTTCGCCGGCCAGTCGCAGCGGCTGGTGGCGCGCAGGTGCGTGTAGGAGGCGAGCAGCCGATGCAGCAGGACGCCGTCGTGATGGCCGTCAATGCCGTAGCCGCGGCGTACTGCATAGGCATAACGGGTGTCGGCCGGCAGGTCGCCAAGGCTCGAGTAGTGAAATTCGTGGGCGTGCAACGCCAGGGGATCGGGTGAGGGATCGGTCGCATGGCCGGAACCGGATGCGTGCTCTGTGCCTCGCCACGGATGGCTGGCGTTCGGTTCGAGGATCACGTAGCCGCGCCCGACCGGCTTGTCATGCATGCGGATGTCGCCGGGGATTACGCCGACCATTTCGGCGTTCCTGCCTTTCCAGTGAATGCTGCGCGCCAGATACATCAGGCCGCCGCATTCGGCGTAGGCGGGCAGGCCGGCTTCGATGGCGCGCCGGATGTCGGCACGCAGGGGTGTATTGGCTTCCAGTTGATCGAGAAAGCACTCGGGGAAGCCACCGCCGATCAGCAAGCCGTCGCAGGGTGGCAGCCGGGAGTCGTGCAGGGTATCGAAGAACACGGTTTGCGCGCCGGCGGCGGTCAGCGCGTCGAGGTCGTCGGCGTAGTAGAAGCCGAAGGCGGCATCGCGCGCGATGGCGATGCGCACCGGCTTTTCGGTGTTGCGGCGGCGCGGCGGGGACGCTTTAAGGGAAACATCGGTATGGCTGATGGACAGCAGCCGCTCCAGATCGACCTGGGCGGCGATGCGCTCGCCGATGGCGGAGATGTGTCGCTCGGCCTCGGCGGTTTCATTCGCCGGCATCAGGCCGAGATGGCGCTCGACCAGGGCCAGTTCGTCATCTTCCTGCACCGCACCGATCACCGGGACATCGGTGTAGTGCTCGATCACGGCGCGCAGCTTGGCCTCGTGGCGTCGGCCGCCGAGGCGGTTGAGGATGACGCCGGCGATCCGGATGTTGCGGTCGAAGGCCTGGTAGCCGAGGATCAGCGGCGCGATGCCGCGCGTCATGCCACGTGCATCAAGCACCAGGATCACCGGCAAGTCGAGCAGGCGTGCCAGCGCGGCATTGCTGTTCGAGCCGTGGAGATCGAGGCCGTCATACAGGCCCTTGTTGCCTTCGACCAGGCAGACTTCGGCATCATGGCCATGACGGGCGAATTCGGTCTGCAGTTCGCTGTCGGGCGCGAGGAAAAAATCCAGGTTGTAGCAGGGGCGACCGGCGGCGACAGACAGCCAGAGCGGATCGATATAGTCCGGCCCCTTCTTGAAGGGCTGTACCGAGCGCTGGCGCTGGCCGTACTTACCCGAACTCAGCGCCGCCGCCAGACCGATGCTGATGGTGGTTTTGCCCGAGGACTTGTGCGCGGCGGAGATGAGGAAGCGATGCATGGCGCGCGCCCGCCTGCAAGATCAATCTGCGCCGGCAGCTTCGAGCTTGGCGAGGTCGTCGTGCGGCAGGAAGGTCAGCGCACGGACGCCGATCAGGGTGATCGTGAAGGCGATGCCCAGGCCGCCGAGCGACAGCAGAATCTCCGGCAGGCTGGCCGTGTAATGGTCGACCGCGCCGTCCATGAAGCTGCTCTTGACGTCATAGCCGGGGAAGATGTCCAGCGGAAAGGCCTGGCCGCCGATGATGAACACGTAGAGATGGAAATAGGCGCCGACGATGACGAGGAGGGCGGCGACATTGACCCAGAGCGTCCGTGTACTGGTCGCCGGATGGAACAGCAGCGCCAGCGGCAGCAGGCTGCCGACCAGAACCTGGCCGATCCAGAACATGCCGGCAAACTCGCTGTCGAACAGAATGAAGGTTTCGAAGGCGATGTTCTTCGCGAAATAGGCGTTGGCCAGGTGCAGCACGGCAGTCAAATACAACACGGCGGCGATGAAGGTGGCCAGCAGGTTCTTCATGCGCTGGTGCACCAGCGGCGGTAGCTTCTCGCCGCTTGAGGCATACATTCCCGCCTGCACCGGGATGAAGATGGCAAGGCCCCAGGCGAAGGACATGACGATGAACATCGGTGCCAGCAGGGCAGTGCCGTAGGCCTGGCGGGCGACGAGAAAGGCGAAGATGGAGCCGGTGCCGCTGGTCAGGATGACGCGCCAGACAAAGGTGGCCAGTCCGGCCGCCTTCGAGTACGGGTTCATGCGTCGTTCCATCAGGGTCCACAGATAGACGGCGACGAGGCCATAGAAGACGGGATAAAGAATCATGTTCCAGCCGAAGACTGAGGTCAGGTTGACATGCGTTGCCGCCACGATCCCCCGGTCGGCGCGGCCGAGGTCGAGCATGATCACCGCCAGGCCACCGGTCATCATGGCGATGCCAAGCAGGCCGGACAGCGGCGCGCGCGACTTGTAGAGCGCGCGGCCGAAGACCGAACCCATCGAGGCGACGTTGAGTACGCCCGAGGCAGTGATGATCAGGAAGATCGACACGACATGAGGCAGGCCCCAGACGAACTGGTTGTTCATGCCGGTCACAACGTGGCCCTCATGCTCCATGTAGAGGGCGGCGGCGACGCCGATGGCCGAAACCAGTCCGCCAATGGCAGCAAGCAGATAGAAACGGCTTTCTTGTTGGCTGGGATTCGATGTGAACATACTCATAGTCCCTGGTAGCGCACGCCCGGATTGAGGCGCAGGTCGGCACGCACCTGAGTGGTCGGCACGCTGGCGATCCGCTTGGCGATGTCGCTGCCGGGATCGTTGAGATCACCGAACATCATGGCGCCTGCGGGGCAGGATTCGACGCACGCCGGCTGCTGGCCTTTGTCTACGCGATGCACGCAGAGCGTGCAGCTCTCGACGCAGCCCTGGCCGCGGGGGACTTCGGGATTCTGGTCGTGCAGCGGCGTATGGACAAAGGAGCGGGCCTTGTAGGGGCAGGCCATCATGCAGTAGCGGCAGCCGATGCAGGTGTGGCGGTCGACCAGCACAATGCCGTCGGCGCGTTTCATGGAGGCGCCGGTGGGGCAGACGTCCACGCAGGGCGGGTTGGCGCAGTGCTGGCACATCATGGGCAATTGCGTGACTCGACCATTGCGGCGGTCCACCAGTTCGATCTTGCGTATCCACTGCGAGTTCTGCCGCGGATCGGGAAGCTTTTCGCTGACGCCGTTTTCGGTATGGCAGGCGTCGATGCACTTGGTGCATCCCGGTGCGCATTTGTTGGCGTCGATCAGCAGACCCCAGCGCACGGCGGGCGAGGCAGCGCTGCCGACCTTGCGCGCTTCGGTGGCGGCGTTGGCTTCACCGACAGCCATCAGGTGCAGGCCCGGCGCAATGACCGTGAAGCCGAGGCCAGCCACGCCGGCGCCGGCGGCGGCAATGAAGCTGCGACGCGGGTTCAGTTTCGTTCCTTGGTCGCTCATGGCTTGACTCCTGCTGCCTTGAAACCGGCCTTGGGCTGGTGACACTCGAAGCAGTCGAGCTTCACCGCGACATAAGCGTGGCAGCTCTGGCAAAAGTTGTCGTTGCTGCCCAGCACCGAGCCGGTTTTCTTGCTGGCATGGCATTCGATGCAGGCGTTGAGCGAGGCAGGTTCGCCACGGATGCCCTGACGCAGGCTGCGGTCGCGTTGGTGCTTGAGCATTTCCATGTGGTTGCGGCGCATCTCTTCGACCGGCGCCACGCAATGCCCGGGGTTGGCGATCGCTATCACCGGTGTCGCGGTGCGGCCGCCGTCGCCGGCAAGAGTCGGCGCTGGCGACACGGCGATGAACGTGGCAAAGAGCGCGACGAGGATGCGCAGCAGTTTCATGAGTTCGTTACTCGCCGAGGCCCATCTGGATGTAGCCCGTGGGGCAGACGTCGGCGCAAATGTGGCAGCCGATGCACTTGTCGTAATCGGTGGCGACATAGCGGCCGGTCATGGTCTCGGTTTTCTTGACCTTGTACACGGCGGTCTGCGGGCAATACATGACGCAGTTGTCGCATTCGAAGCACTGGCCGCAGCTCATGCAGCGCTTGGCTTCGGCAATGACCTGCACCTCGCTCAGCGGATCGATGCGCTCCTGGAAATTGCCCAGTGCCGAATCCTTGTTCAGGTGCGTGATGTGGCGCCTGTTGCGGGCCGTGTACTGGAAGTGGCCGAGGAAGAGCTGGTCATGCGGAATCACGTAGCGGTCGGAGCGGTTCTCATAGTTGTGCACCACTTCCTTGCTCTTGTCGGTGCCGAGCGTGGCGCCCTTGACCTCACCGAACTGGATGCCCTTTTCGAGGTACTTGCGCATCAGGTCGAAGGAATGCACGTCGATCTTGGGTCGGCGACCGGGTTCGATGCCGGCCAGGAACTGGTCGATGCCGTCAGCGGCAATCGCGCCGTGGCCCACGGCCGTGGTCAGCAGGTGCGGACGGATGACGTCGCCGCCGGCATACACACCGGGTTTGCCGGTGACCTGATAATTCTTGTCGGCCGCGACGGCGCCCTTGCCTGAATTGAATTCCTCGATGCCGGTGAAATCGACGGCCTGGCCGATGGCGGAGACGATCAGATCGGCCGGCAGGTCTTTTTCGGTGCCTTCGATTTTCTTGATCTCGAGGCGCGGCCCGACCATTTTCGCTTCGCACTGCATCACGCGCAGCGCGGTGGCGCGGCCGTCGGCGCCCTTGACGACGCCGATCGGCATCCAGCCGCCCAGGATGGTGATGCCTTCGGCCTGGGCGTGATCGATTTCCGGCTTGCTGGCCATCATCTTGTCGACCGCGAAGACCGAGGTCAGCGTGACTTCCGCACCCTGACGCAGGGAGATATCGGCGACGTCTTGCGCCAGATGACCGGCGATGGCGGCTTCAAAGTCCGACGGATGGGTTTTCTGGATATGGCCGAGGCGGCGCGCCACGGTAGCAACGTCGATCGATGTATCGCCGCCGCCGACCACCACCACGCGGTGACCGACATGCTTCAGGCGGCCGTCGTTGAAGGCCTTGAGGAAAGCCGTGGCGGTAACGATATTCGGCGCGGCATTGGCGGCGGCGTCGCCCTCGATGGGCAGGGCGCGGCCGGCCTGGGCGCCGAGGCCGAGGAAAATCGCGTCATAACTGGTCCGCAATTGTTCCAGCGTGACATCGGTGCCGATGCGGGTCTTGAGGTGCACTTCGACGCCGAGATCGAGGATGCGCTGGATTTCCGCATCGAGTGTTTCGCGCGGGGTGCGGTAGCCGGGAATGCCGTAGCGCATCATGCCGCCGAGGAATTCATGTTCGTCGAATATGGCGATGCTGTGGCCCTTGAGCGCCAGTTGGTAGGCCACCGAGAGGCCTGCCGGGCCGCCGCCGATGACGGCGACTTTCTTCCCTGTTTTCTGTTCCGGCGCCTTGAACTTGAGGCCGTTCTGGATGGCCCAGTCGCCCAGATAATGTTCGACCGAGTTGATGCCGACATGGTCTTCGACTTCATTGCGGTTGCAACCGGTTTCGCAGGGTGCGGGGCAGACACGGCCCATCACGGAAGGCAGCGGATTGGCTTCGGTCAGGCGGCGCCAGGCGTATTCCTGCCAAGTCATCGGTTTGCCGTCGGCACCGATGGCGCCAACCGGTGGCTTTTCGATGCCGCGCACGATGTTGAGGTAGCCGCGAATGTCTTCGCCGGACGGGCAGGAACCCTGGCAGGGCGGCGAAGACTGGACGTAGGTCGGGCACTTGTAGGAATAACTGGCCTGAAAAATCTGCTGCTGCCAGCGCTTGACCTTGGTGTCCCCTTCCTTGTAACGGCGGAAGTTGAGTTTTTCGGGCTGGATTTCAGTAGTCGCGGACATTGTCGTCTCCGTCAAATCTTTGAAAATCTATTAGCCACAGAGGACACAGAGAAAAACCGGGTCGCTTGTTTTGCCGTTCTCTGTGATCTCTGTGGCTGCTTTTCGGCTTTCATTGTTCATTTCCCAGCACGATCGCGGTACTGACCAACTGGTGCACACCGCCGGCCATGCTCATCTTGAAGCCGTAATAGGGCAGCACCTTGGTGAATTGGGCCTTGCAGATGGCGCAGATCATGGCCACGAAATTGACCTGGTCGCGGTCGGCTACCTCTTTGATCGCTTCCATGCGCGGCAGGGCGCCCTTGAGGCGCAGGTCGAGCAGTTCGTCGGTGAGGACGCCGCCGCCGCCGCCGCAGCAGAAGGTCTTTTCGCAGATGGTGTCGGGGTGCATGTCGATCAGCTTTGGCACGCTGGCCCTGATCACGTCGCGCGGAATGGTGAACTGGCCGCCGGGGCGGTCGCCCATGCGGGCACCACGCGCCACGTTGCAGGAATCGTGGACGGTCAGCACCATGCCGTCATTGCCCGACTTGTCCAGCTTGATGCCCTTGCGGGTGATCAGGTCGTTGGTGAATTCCAAGATATGCTGGGGCACCGGATAGCGGGGGTCGAGGAAGTCCCACGGCCCCGCCAGGGTGTTGAGGAAGGAATAGGCGACGCGCCAGGCATGGCCGCACTCGCCAAAGATGATGCGCTTGACGCCCAGCGCCAGGGCGGCGTCGCGGATGCGCATGGAGATTTTACGCATCTGCTCGTAATTGCCGATGAACATGCCGAAATTGCCGGCCTCGGAGGCGAGGGTGGACAGAGTCCACGACACGCCGGCGGCGTGGAACACCTTGGCGTAGCCGATCAGGCCCAGCACATGCGGCTCGGCGAAGAAGTCGGCCGAGGGAGTGACCAGCAGCACCTCGGCGCCGTGGACGTCGATGGGCAGCTTTACCGGTACGCCGGTCTCGTCGAGGATGTCTTCCTCCAGCCCTTCCAGCGTGTTCAGCAGGGCGGGGGCGGGCAGGCCGAGATTGTTGCCGACCTTGTGGACCTTGCCGATGATCTCGTTACAGTATTTCTGGCCCTGGCCGATGGTGTCCATGATGTCGCGCGCCGCCATGGAAATCTCGGCGGTGTCGATGCCAGAGGGGCAGAACACCGAGCAGCGGCGGCACTGCGAGCACTGGTGGAAGTAGTTGAACCACTCGTCCAATACCTCCTTGGTCATATCGCGCGCCCCCACCAGACCGGGGGTCAGCTTGCCGGCGGTGGTGAAATAACGGCGGTAGACCGAGCGGAACAGGTCGGCGCGGGCCACCGGCATGTTCTTTGGGTCGCCGGTCCCCAGGAAGTACTGACACTTGTCGGTGCAGGCGCCGCACTTGACGCAGATGTCCATGAACACCTGGAGCGAGCGGTATTTGCCCAGCAATTCGCCCATGCGGCCGATGGCTTTTTTCTCCCAGCCGTCTTCCAGCACGCCGGGGAAGCCCAGCGGCTCCTGATGGGCGGCGGTGGCGACATAGGGCTTGGATTCGGCCATGGCGCCGACCTTAAGCGCCGGAATCCTGCGCTCATCCACATCGCCGAGGACGGGGGTGTCGAAGGGGGCGGCCATCTCAGCTCCTCTTGTCTTCAAGCTTGGCCGCCCAGTCGCACAGGTGGCGGTGTTCGCGGGGAGTGTCGGTCTGGTTGCGGGTCGGGCTGAAGAACAGGCCCGGCGCGTGCAGCAACTTGGAGAACGGAAAGACGATCATCAGGATCGCGACCAGCAGCAGGTGGACCACCAGCAGCGGGTCGCCCGGCAGCGAGCGGATCTCGAAGCCCAGCAGGCCGGTGAAGAACGCCTTGACCGCCACCACGTCGGTATGGACGTGCTTGGTCATGAACATGCCGGTGACGGCGATGCCCAGCAGCAGAACCAGCATCAGGATATCCGAGCGGCCGGTGATGTAGCGGATGCGCTCCAACACCAGACGCCGGCCCAGCAGCAGCAATAGGCCGATCAGCATGGCCAGACCGGCGGGCAGGGCCAGCGGCTGGACCAGGGCGACCAGCGGCCCCACCTCGGTCTGGAAATAGCGCACATGGCGGACCAGCACGACGGCCAGGCCGAAATGGAACAGGGCGGCGAAGATCCACAGCGGCTTGTTGGCCTTGAACAGGCTTTCGAACACCACCGCCTCGCGGGCAAGGCGGAACGCCACCCCCGGCTTGGTCAGCGGCGCCGGCGTGGTCGGAATCTTCAGCGGCGCCGGCGTGCGGGCGTATTGGGCAATCTTGAGGCCCAGCCCGATCACCAGCGTCAGCGTGGCGACGGTGAAGAGTATGGCGAAAAAAGTCGTCACGTTTGCCTCGCTTCGCTCGGCCTTCGGCAAGCATCATCCTTCGAGACGCCGACGGCTCTCCGGGATGAGGTTGTTCGTTCGTCGCCCCTCTCTCGTCCCGAGGAGGCCCAAAGGGCCGCCTCGGAGGAGGAGGGGCGGCGCGACGTCGGTCCTACACGCAGCCGGTGGGCTTCGGCAGGCCGGCGATCTTGCAGGCCTGCTTGCCGGGGCCGTAGGGGAACAGCTCGTACAGATACTTATTGCTGCCCTTGTCGGGGCCCATCTTCTTGGCGATGGCTTTGGTCAGAACGCGCACGGCCGGAGCAATCTGGTACTCGGCATAGTATTCGCGCAGAAAGTTGACCACTTCCCAGTGCTCGGTGGACATAGTGATGCCCTCGTCCTTGGCGATCTGGTCGGCCAGTTCCTCATTCCACTCATTGATATTGATGAGGTAGCCTTCCTCGTCCGCTTCAATGCTGGCGCCCTTGCTGGTGTAAGCCATGGTCGAACCTCTCCTCTGTCGATTTTTGATTACCCGATGATCACAGCCAGGCGTTGACCGCCTTGTTCTGTGCCGCCAATTCCACGAATCCGCCGTAGTCGACGACGGTGACGCCGGCCACCAGATTGGCAGGATCGCAGCCGCGCGCCTTGAGGTCCGGCCCCAGCACATGGAGACGGAAGGTCTTGGCGGCGTCGGCGATCTTGCCGGCGATATTGGTGCCGCCCATGGCGGCATAGACCGCGTCCTCGATCAGCAAGATGGCGTCGCCCGGCTGGGCGTGGCCCAGGCAGCTATCCAGATTGTTGCGCTCGAAGGGCGACTTGTTGACGGTGTGCAGCATTGTCATGGTGTTGCTCTCTCCTACGCCGTCAAAATCACGTCCATTTCGCCCATCAGCTTGCCCAGTTCGGCGCGGCTGAGGACCTCGACCGGAACCAGCAGATCGTCCTCGGTCAGGCCGCGTTCGGCCAGTCCCTCGGCTTCCACATACAGCTTCTCGATATCGTAGCCGTCCAGCGCCCGGTAGGTGGGCGAGAAGTTCTTGCAGCCGATTTCGGCGGGCGCCTGCCCCTTCTTGATCTGGTAGACGCCGTCATCGATGAAGGCGAGGTGGACGTCTTGGTCGAACGCCGCCGAGATCAGCACCATTTCCAGCACTTCCAGCGCATAGACGGTGCCGTGGGGCGGCTTGCGGTTGATGAACATGAACTTCTTGACGACGCCGCTTTCCATCTCGTCCATGGGATTAATCTCCGAATGCCACGACGCGGTCGGCTTGAATGCCGGCCTCGATCAACTGCCCCAGGCCCGAAATACGGAAGCCCGGAGCCAGATTGCCGTCGACGATGCCGCGGCGCAGGCCGGCGGCGACGCAGACCACCAGATCGACCTTGTGATCCTCGGCCAGCTTTTGCCAGTTCTTGGTCACGTTGCGGTCGTCGCTGGGCGGCTGGCCCAGGCTGGTGGCGTTGTTGACGCCGTCGTAATAGAAGAAGACCCGGAAAATCTCGTGGCCGTTTTCCAACGCCGCCTTGGTGAACTGATAGGCGGTGTCCGAGGCCTGATGGTTGTAGGGGCCTTCATTGACCAGAATGCCGAATTTCATGATCCGATACCCTAGAAGTGCAGGTGGCTGGAGGCGTTGAGATTGGCGCGGCCGCCGCGCCACGTATCGACGTGGTACTTGGTGAACGGCAGTTCGGTCATCTCGAAGAAGCGCGGCCAGCCGATCCGTTCGATCCACTCGCCCATGCGCTCCCACGGCCTGGCGTCGGCCTTGTAGGTGGACAGGATCTTTTTGACCACCTCGGCCACTTCCGGCCAGCGCGGCGCGTTGTTGGGCAGGCCGGCGGCGACCAGCTTGTGGAACATGGGCTTGGAGCGGGTCGAGGAGTGTTTGCCACCCACCCAGATGGCGATCTTGGAGTGGATCGGGTCGTTGATCTGCATGGGCGGGCAGGGCGGGAAGCAGGCGCCGCAGCACACGCATTTCTTCTCATCGACTTCCAGCGAGGGCTTGCCGTCCACCAGGGCCGGGCGGATGGCGGCCACCGGGCAGCGGGCGATCACGGTGGGGCGCTCGCACACGCCGGACACCAGGGCGTGGTTGATCACCGGCGGCTTGGTATGCTGGACGTTGATGGCGATGTCGCCCTGTCCGCCGCAGTTGATCTGGCAGCAACTGGTGGTGATCTTGACCCGGTTGGGCATTTCCTCATTTTTGAACTCGGAATAGAGTTCGTCCATCATCGCCTTGACCACGCCCGAGGCGTCGGTGCCGGGGATGTCGCAGTGCAGCCAGCCCTGGGTGTGGCTGATGAAGCCCACCGAGTTGCCGGTGCCGCCCACCGGAAAACCTTCCTTTTCCAGGCGTTCGATCAGCGGCTTGATCTTGCTTTCGTCGGTGGTCATGAACTCGACCGACGAGCGGATGGTAAAGCGGATATGACCGTCGCAGAACGCGTCGGCGATGTCGCACAGCCGGCGGACGGTGAAGATGTCCATCTGGCGCTGGGTGCCGGCCTTGACGGTGAAGACCGCCTCGCCGCTTTCCGACACATGGCGCAGGACGCCGGGCTGGGGCCGGTCGTGCCAAGCCCACTTGCCGTAATTCCTGACCAGCGCCGGATGCATGAACTGCTTGGAATCCGGCACGCCGCTTTCGATGGGACGACGAAGTTCGCTCATCAGATTTCTCCCTACTCGGCCGCGCCGGACTTGGTTTCGTTCCACTTGCGCACTTCTTCCGCCCAGCCGTCGGTACGGACATAGGAGTTGGTGCGCGGCTGGCTGATCATGTTGACGTCCAGCGGCAGTTCCAGGCCTTCCAGGTAGTTGGTCAGGCCGATCCGCTCGATCATCTCGCCGGTGCGCTCGTGCTCCAGGGCGTTGTCGGCGAAGAAGTCCAACATGCGGTGACACAGATCGGTCAGGGCGGCGAAGTCGTCTTCGCTCTCCAACTTCATGAACGGCACCACCACGGTGCCCAGCAGATCGCCGATCTTCAAGGTGCGCTTGCCGCCGACCAGGATGCAGATGCCCCGTTCCTTGCCGGGCTTCAGCGCCTTGGTGCAGACATTGATGCAGTGCATGCAGCGCACGCAGGATTTGTTGTCCACGTCCAGGGTGTCGTCGTCGTTCAGGCCCAGGGCCTGGGTCGGGCACATGCGGATGACCTGATTGATGAACTCCTTGCGGCCCAGCTGCTTGACCTTGGCCTGAACCTCGGTCTGGTTGACCTGCATGTCGTCCTTCCAGGTTCCCAGGATGGCGACGTCAGCGCGCTGGGTGGCGTTGGCGCAGTCGTTGGCGCAGCCGGAGAACTTGAACTTCATCTTGTACGGCAGCGACGGGCGGTGGATGTCGTCGGTGAAGTCGTTGATGACGGTGCGGTGGGCGGCCAGGGTGTCGAAGCAGGCCTGCTCGCAGCGGGCGGGGCCGATGCAAGAGGCGGCGGTGCGCACGCCAGCGCCGGCGCCGCCCATGTCGAAGCCCATCTCGTTCAGCTTGTCCCAGGCGGGCTGGACCTGATCGGTGCGGCAGCCCTGGAACATGATGTCCCCGCTTTGGCCGTGCAGGGCGATCAGCCCCGAGCCATGCTCTTCCCAGATGTCGCACATCTCGCGCAGCGACTTGGTGTCATAGAAAAAGCCGGGGGCCGGCATGATGCGGATGGTGTGGAATTCCGACGATTCGGGGAATTGGCCGGCCACTTCGGAGAAGCGCGGAATGACGCCCGCGCCATAGCCGAATACGCCGACCGTACCACCTTTCCAGTAGCCCTTGCGGGTCTGGTAGCTGTGCTCCAACTGGCCCAGCAGGCTTTTCATGATCGCGCCATGCGGCTTGGCGTCGACTTCGGCCAAGCGCTTCAAGCCGCTGACGAAGCTCGGCCAGGGGCCGCTTTCCAACTCGTCCAGCATCGGCGTGGAGGGCATCTTCTTCGACATCGCTTATCGCTCCCTAACCGTCGTTATTCATCGGCACGCGGCAAAAGCCGGCGTGTTGGCCCGTCAGATGATGTCAACAATCCGTGGGAAGCGTGCTTCCTGGATTTCGTCCCTGTGGTGGGGTCATTCTATTGCGACCCGTTACATTAATGGATCATAATATTATGAAGTACGATGATCCAAGTGGATTCTTTAGCGAAGCTGCATGAAAATGCGGCAGGAGGAAAAATGCTAGGAATTGTAGGGGCTTTCGCCCTCGCCGACCGCTCGGCTTATGGCCGCTGGCGCGACGCCAAGCTGGAATCGGCCCCCACAAGCGTCGGAGATCTGGTGGTGGAGGTCGGCGATATCGCCGATCCGACCGCCGCCGAGCATGGGGCGCTGCTGGACCGGGTCCGGCGTTCGAACATGGCGGTCTATGCCGGGGCGGTTTCCCTGGACCGCGACGACAAGGCGGCGCTGAAGGCGTTGGGCCGGCGCTTCGGCTTGACCGGCATCGACGCCAACCATCTTGCCGACGAGGATGGCGTCACGCCGCTGGCGGTTCATCGCGAGGGGACGCGGGCGCGCTATATTCCTTATACCGAGCGGCCGATCACCTGGCACACCGACGGCTACTATAATATGCCGGAGCGGACGGTGCGGGCGCTGCTGCTTCATTGCGCCCGGCCGGCGGCTTCGGGTGGGGCCAACCGCTTGATGGATCACGAGATTCTTTATATCATGCTGCGCGACGAGGATCCCGAGCTGATCCGGGCGTTGATGGCGCCCGACGCCATGACCATTCCGGGCAATGACGAGGAGGGCATGCGCCGCCCGGCGACCGTCGGACCGGTATTTTCGGTGGATGGGCAGGGCTGCTTGCACATGCGCTATACCGCCCGAGCCCGCAATGTGGAATGGTCGCCCCAGGCCCAGTACGCCGCCACTGTCCTCCGGCGGGTGCTGGAGACGCCCTCGGCCTATTGTTTCGAGCATATTCTTCAACCCGGCCAGGGGCTGCTGTCCAACAATCCGCTGCACACCCGCGAACCTTTCGCCGATGATCCCGCCTGCCCCCGTCTGCTGTACCGGGCGCGCTACCACGACCGAATCTGAGGAATCCCGATGACCGACGATATCAAGCACCCGGAAGAAACGGTGACGACCCTGGCCACCATCGCCGCGCCGTGGAGTCGCGAGATCCTGGCGCAACGGGTCGATCACGACAGCGGCCTTCAGATTTTGCGCCTGCGGATCAAGGAAGGGCGGTCGCGTTTCACCATCCTCGACCTCGACGCGCCGACGGTCGAGGCGTTGATGGCGGTGATGACTGAGTGGTCGGAGGATTGATGGTCAACGACCGCCAGAGCGAGGCGGCGGGGCGCCCCGTGCCGGGGAACCGCCGCCCGGCGGTCCGGGCGGTGGGCGGTGGGGGGTGGCGGCGGGAGTCGGGATGGAGTCGTCGTCCTCCTCGACCACCCTTTGACGGATGATGAAACCCTGCACGGCCCAGCCGATCAGATAGCCGACGGCGATCGGGCACCACACCCCGGACAGGGCGAAGACGATGGCGCGGTGAATGGCTTCATCGGCAAAGCCGAAGCTGCCCAAGGCCCACAGCATGGGGGTGGACAACAGCACGCCGACCGCTCCGGCGAGTCCCAGGCGGGTCCAGCCGCCGGCCTTGATGAACGATACCCGGTATGCCGCCATCTTCGCACCCCCTGTCCTGGCCAATCCCGGCCGGAAGCGATTCTCTGCTTTCCCGGAGCGGGACGCAAGACGAGACGTACGCCAAGAAAGCCGTGACAACTTGTATCATTCGCGGGTATTTCTGTTCTCCGGGTGCGGCTTTGGGGGGCGCGCGCGGATTTATGAAAAAGGTCGAATAGGGCGGCACCAGAATGGTCGCGGATCGCGCTAGCTTCGAAGTACAGGTATCAAAGGACGGTCGCTGGTCGACGGAAACCATCGTCTACAAAGAAGACGAAGCCCGGACCTTGGCCAAAAAGCTCCTCGCCGACAAGAAGTGCGAGGGTGCCAAGATCGTGCGCAATTGGCTGCGCTCCGACGGTACCATGGTGGAGACCGAGGTCTTTTGCGAGACCCGCGCCGTCAAGGATGACGGCCCTATCCGCATTACTCCCATCGATTCGGTGCCCGCCGAAAAATGCGAAACTCCGGAAGAATTCCTCGGTCCCGATGCCCGTGGGGTGATGAACCGGGTGTTCCGTACCTATCTGGACAAGGCGTTTCTGACGCCAACCGAGCTGATGCACTCCTACAAGGAGCTGAAGCGCCTTCAGGAGAAGGACTCCCTGGTGCCGTCGGCGGTGGATCGGGTCGCCCAGCTTCAGACCAAGGATGGCGAGCAGGCCCCCAAGGACCGCAGCCAGGAAATCTTTAAATCCATCGACAATATCTCGGCGCGGGCGCGGCGGGTGGAAAGCCTGAAGCTGCCCAAGCTCGACGGCCGTTTCAGCGATGTGATCGCCAAGCTGGGCGCCATGGGCGAGAGCGAGGATCGCGACTATCTGGCCATGGTGGTGCTGTCGCGCGACCTGATCAACGTGCGGAACTGGGTCGGCAAGCTGGAGCGGCTGTGCGCCCTGGCGGTCGAGGATTCCGATCCTCACGCCGTTGAGATGCTGGACGGCGTCATCGCCGACGTGCTGGGTTCGAACGTGGTGCAAGACGTGCTGGGGTGGCAGCCGGGTCTCGGCGCCGCGATCATCGCCATGTTCGATCTTGCCGATGGCAAGATGCCGCCGGTCAAGAGCGACGCCGGAGAGTCGGCCGAGGTTCTCAACCGGCTGTTCGCCGAGAAAAAACTTCCCATCAGCCGCAACGTTCTGCTCGACCGGGCTCATCGCCAGATCCGTTCGCCCAACCCGCTGATGCGCAACGACACCACCAAGGAGTTCGAGGAGTTCAAGCGCCTGATCGGCCGCGCGCTTTGCCCCACCGGCTTTGTCTGCGGCTCGGAAACCGCCGATGCGGTGACCGCGCGCTATACCCGCATGGTCGAGCAAGGCGGCGCCGCCGGCCGCAAGGCCGCCATCGAGGGCGTCTTTCGCGCCCTGCCCGATCCCGCTACCGGTCTGGTTTATCTGTGCGAGCTGGCCGGCAGCTCGTTCGCCGCCGAGCATACGCCCGATATCATGGAAACCATGGAACTGGTATTCCGCTGCCGGAGTATCAGTGATCTGTGCCTGCGGACCTTGCCGCCCAAGGAACGGATGCTGCGCGCCACCAATGCGCACCGGGTGGCCATGGCCTCGGTCCTGCCGCCGGAATTGAAGACCAAGGTCGCCGATTTCATCGATACGATTCTCGAACGCTACCTGATCGATGAGCAGATCGTCGAGAAGCTGGACCACCACGATTCACCGCTGCGGGACCGCGCCGTGCGGTTGGTTCAGTTCTGCGCCGCCGGGGTGCTGCCGGAGGGCAAGGCCATGACCCGTGCCCGCCAGCGGATCTTGATGCTGTTGCGCCAGCCCAATTTCGACGCCCATTTCATCGACGGATTCACCGATCCGATGCGGGCGCAAAAGGCGCTGCGCGACTTTCACCAGTTGCTGGTCAAGGCCGGATTCGGTTGATTCATATGGGCGAGGCCATGTGGCGCGCCGGCCTTTGGCCGCCTTACTCTTCTTCCGACCGTTGATGCTGGCGTAGCGGCTTGCTGCAATGGGGGCAGAGATGGCCGGTCTCCACTGCCTGGCGCAAGATCAGCGAGGCCTCGTCGTCGGATAGCTGCAATGTCCGGCGGGTCTGTTCCAGCAGGCGGCGTTCGCTGCGCTTGAGGTTGCCGTCCTCCAACGCCTTTTCCACCGCCTCCCGGTATTCCTCGCGGCGGATTCGCATCTGTTCGGAAAAGCCCGAGGCCAGCACACCGGCGGGCAGGGCGATCATGCCCACGCCCAGGATCGCGGTCAGCGCCCCCAGCATCCGGCCCATCGGGGTCACCGGCACCATGTCACCGTAGCCCAGGGTGGTCAGCGTCACCACCGCCCACCACATGGAGGTGGGGATATCGCTGAAGATATGAGGCTGGGCGCGATGTTCGAACAGGTAGATCAGGCTGGAGGTCAGAACCAGGATGACCATCATGACGAACAGGACGGCGCTGATGGACCTTGCCTCCTGGCGCGCCACCGCGCCCATCACGCTCATGGCCATGGAATAGCGGCCCAGCTTGAACACGCGCAGTACCCGCAACACCCGGATGGCGCGCAGATCGATCTCGACCACGATACCCAGATAAAACGGCAGCACCGACAGCAGGTCCACCACCGCCATGGGCGATACCGCCCAGCGCATCCGTCCCCAGACCGGATGGTGAAAGCGCGGCTCGTCGATTTCGACCGCCGTCCACAGCCGCAGCAGATACTCGATGCTGAAGATCGCCACCGAAATCAGGTCAAAGCCGTGGAAGACCGGCCCATGGGCGATGGACAGGTGCTCCACCGATTCCATCACCACCGCCAGCACATTCAGTACGATCAGGGCGATCAGAAACGAATCGACCAGCTTGACCAGCAGGTCGGAATGGCCTTCCCCGCCCAGCATGTGGTAGACCGTCCGCCGCAGCGTTCTGCGGCGGTGAACGTGGCGATGGCTGGGATGGGGATGATGACGGGCGGCTGGGGCGATTGTCACGGAATGGCCAGGGTTAAAGAGGGATCAGTGCTCCACCATATCCGAGCATCGGGCCTTTGGGGAAGGGCTGGCGGCAAATGCCGGTTCCCTATGGCGCGGGCTTTCATCTCATGGTCATATTAGCGGCAAATAATAAGCAGCGGGCGGGAGAGGCGATGAGCCAGGTTGGGAATCAGCAGTCGAGCAAGGTGGGACGGGTCGTCCTGGTGGGCGCGGGTCCGGGTGATCCCGACCTGCTGACCGTCAAGGCGTTCCGCCTGATCCAAAATGCCGAGGTGGTGGTCTATGACCGACTGGTCAGTCCCGAGATCATGGCCCTGATTCCACCCTCGGCCGAGCGGATCTATGCCGGCAAGGCGCTGGGGCACCACCATCTGGTGCAAGACGAGATCAACGACCGGCTGGTCAGTCTGGCCCGCTCCGGCCGCGACGTGGTGCGACTCAAGGGGGGCGATTCCTTTGTGTTTGGCCGTGGCAGCGAGGAAGCGCTGTATCTGGCGCAAAACGGCGTCACCTTCGAGGTGGTGCCGGGAATCAGCGCCGCCGCCGGCTGTTCCAGCTATGCCGGCATTCCGTTGACCCATCGCGGTCTGGCCACCGGGGTGCGGTTCGTGCCCGGTCATCTGCGCGACGGCCTCCGGCTGGATCTCGACTGGGGCAAGCTGGCCGATCCCGACACCACCCTGGTGATCTATATGGGCCTGCAATCGCTGTCGGAGACCTCCGCCGAGCTGATCGCCGCCGGACTGCCGGCCGCGACCCCCGCCGCCGCCATCGAGAATGGCACCACCCCGCGTCAGCGCCGGGTGATCGGCACCTTGGAGACCCTGGTGGATTTGACCCGGGCCGCCAAGCTTCAGGCCCCCACCCTGATCGTCATCGGCCGGGTGGTGTCGCTGGCCGATCAGTTGGATTGGTTCACGCCGGAGGAATCTTCCATATGTTCCAGCGAAGACCAGATGAAATGAAGGATACGGCGCTGGTGCTGGTTGGCCATGGGTCCACCCGCCATCCCGACGGCGCCGTCCCCGTTCTCGCCCTGGTCGAGGATATCCGCCGTCGCGGCCTGTTCGCCCAGGTGGCGGCGGTTTTCATGAAGCAGGAGCCGCCCCTGGCGGCGGCGGAGCGTCTGGTGGACGCCGCCACCGTGGTGGTGGTGCCGGTCTTTGCCGGCAAGGGCTATTACACCGATACCTTGATCCCGCGCGAGATGGGGCTGGCCGGTCCGGTAACCCGGCGCGACGGCCGCCGCTTGCTCTATACCGCCCCGGCCGGCACCCATCCCCGCATTCCGGGGCTGCTGGCCTGCCGGGCCGAGGGCGTGGCCAATGCCGCCGGCATGGCGGTGGCGGACAGCGCCCTGCTGCTGATCGCCCATGGCTCGTCACGGCCGGGGGGGGCGGGAGACACTCCCCGAGCCATCGCCGCCGCCATGGCCGCCATGAATCGCTTTGCCGAGGTGGCGCTGGTGTTTCTGGAGCAAGAGCCCTTGGCGGCGTCCTGGGCCGGCATGGTGAACCGCCGCGACGTGGTGGCGTTGCCGTTGCTGGTGGCGCAGGGCATGCACGCCAGCCAGGACATTCCGCCGCTGTTCGGACTGACGGCGGGCGAGGCCGGCCCGGTCGAGAGCGCCGGTCATCGCATCGTGCTGGCCACCGGCATCGGCGCCGAGCCCGATCTGGTCGATGTCATCTTGGAGATGGCCGCGGCCGCGATGGCCTTGGAACGGGAGTGACCGACTTCCGGGATTCCACCCGGCGGTCTTATCCCACCGTCTTGCGGATCAGGTCGCCGATGGCGGGCAGCGGCAGGATGGCCTTGCACAGCCCGGTCTGGGCGGCGGCGGCGGGCATTCCATACACGACGCAGGTGGCCTCGTCCTGGGCATAGAGCAGGCCGCCGCCCTTGGCGATGACCGCGCCGCCCTTGCCGCCATCGCTGCCCATGCCGGTCAGCACGATGGCCATCACCTTGGCCCCATAGGCGGTGGAGACGCTGCGGAACATCGGGTCGACCGCCGGCCGGCAAAAGTTCTCCGGCGGGTCGTCGGTGATCTTGATGAAGCGGTCGGGGCCGCGCTTTTCCACCAGCATGTGCCTGCCGCCCGGCGCGATATAGATGCGGCCGGCCTCGATCTTCTGACCATCGACGCCCTCGGCGGCGGGCAGGCCGCTGGAACTGGCGATGTGCTCGGCCAGGATGCCGGTGAAGGTGGCCGGCATGTGCTGGGTGATCAGGATGGGCATGCGCGGACGCAGGCCCTTCAACTTGGTGGCGATGTCGAACAGGGCCTGCGGTCCGCCGGTGCTCGATCCGATGACCAGGATATCGATCGATCCGGGTGAAGGCGGCGTGGCGGTGCCGGGCGCGGCCGGGCGTGGGGCGGCCGGAGTAGGTCCAGCCGGGGCCGCCGGGCGGAGCCTTCGGGCGGCCAGCCCCTTGATTTTGTCGATCAGCTCCCGCTTGAAGCTGCCGGCTCCCGACATTTCCGAGCTGGCCGACGGCTTTGGAATATAATCGGCGGCGCCGGCCTTCAACGCCTGAAAGGTGACGGTTGCGCCGCGCTGGGTCAGCGACGACAGCATGATCACCTTGATGCCCGGTACGGCCTTCAAAATGCCGGGTAGGGCGGTCAGGCCGTCCATCACCGGCATTTCGATGTCCAGCACCACCACATCGACCGGGGTCCGGGCCAGGGCGGCGATGGCCTGTTCACCGTTGGAGGCCTGGGCCGCCACCGTGATGAGCGGTTCCGTGGCCAAGATGCGCGCCACCAGTCCCCGCACGATGGCGGAGTCGTCAACCAGCATCACTTTGATGGTGCCGTTGGGGGCGGGATTGGTGGATGGGGCTGGCCCGAGACTCATGAAAGTCCGTAAAAATCACAGGGAGGTCTTGTTCCCAATGGTAGACGTGGCGGAGGCCCCTTGTCCATCCGCTCCTGTATTCTGAATATAAGTTTGCCGATGTTGACTCGATGACTTTGGTCGGTAACGATGGGCGATCATGATGATCGAGTGGACAGGCCGTTTCGATACCGGAATCGCCGAGGTGGATCGTGACCATCGGCGACTGGTTGATTTGATCAATCAACTGGATGGCATCATCTCCGATGGCGGCGATCTTGGCCGGGTCGGCGCGGTTGTCGATGCCCTGGTGGACTACGCCGATTATCACTTCCAGCGGGAAGAACGCATACTGGAAAGCGTGGGCTATGACGGGGCCGGAGCCCATGCCGAGATTCATGCCCGGTTCGGGCATGTCCTGGGCGACATGGTCGGGGTCTGCATGCTTCATCCGGATCGGGAGAATCTGCTTCGGCTGGGGGATTACCTGAAGTCCTGGCTGACCGATCATATCCTGGTGGAGGATATGAAGTTCGCGGCCCTCCTGCGCGATCGGATCCCCCCTCACGGCTGATCCGAATACCCCTGCATTTTAGAAAAAAATGCAAAGCGTAGCGATGTGCGAATAAAGAACTCGCACGCGTCATTGCCGTTGCAGTCAACCCCGGCATTGTCATGGTACTGGCATCTATTTTTGATCCGATAGTAACAGTCGACGCACTGGCGATGTGTCGGGCTGGTGTTGCTCATCCGCGTCTCCATTCCTGTGAGGACGGCGGGAGCATAGTCATATTGACGGCGGACAGTGTGACAAGGCGATGAATATCGCGATTCTCACCGGGCCGTGGCTGCGACGAGATCAATGGTGACTGCAACCTCCAGCGCCACCATGTCGGCCGCCTTCCACGCGCCCTGGCCGACGCCGTAATCGGTGCGGATCAGGTCGAGGCGGCCTTTGGCATGGGCGGCGGGGCCGGTGATATCCAAGGTGAAGGGGAGCACCACATCCTTTTTCATACCGCGAATGCTGAGACTGCCCACCGCCTCGAAGGCGGTTCCACCCTTGGCGCGAAAGCTGGTGGCCTCGAACCGGGCCTGGGGAAAGGCCTTGGCGTCGAACCAATCGCCTTGGGGCAGCGATTCGTCCTTTTGCCCGTCACCGGTGGCGGCGCTGGCCATGTCGATCTCGACCACCGCCTTGCCGGCGGCCGGATTGGCAGGGTCGAGGGAGATTTTTGCCGTCCAGCGGCCGAAGCGGCCCTCGAAGGGACTGCCCGCCTGACTGCCGATGAAGCCCAGCCGGCTTTTACCCAGGTCGACCACCCAGTCGGCGGCTTGGGCGGAGGCGCTCCACAGCAGGACGGCGGCGAGGGTCAGGGCGGGGACTGGCGTCATCGGGATTTACTCTCTTCCAAAGCGGGGCAGCATGCGACGCAGCACGTCGTCGCCCAGCAGGTGGTGGTGGCGTAGCGCGGCGCCGGCATGGCCGATCACGGTGGCGATCATGATCCAGGCTCCACCCTCGTGCAGCAGCTTGGCGGCGGCGTTCAGGTCGCGCGGCAATGGCAGGTGGGGCAGCGGAATCGTCCCGAAAAGAACGGTGGGGATGTTGAACGACGAGGTCGAGACCACCGCCCATCCCACCAGCGGCATGGCGAGCATCAGGAGGTAGAGGGCCGCATGGCCGGCATGGGCCGCCAGCCTCTCCCACCCTGCCATGCTGTCGGGGAGGGCGGGGGGGCGATGGGCCAGCCGCCAGCCCAGTCGCAGCAGGGTCAGCGCCAGTACGGCGATGCCCACCGATTTGTGGTTCTGATAGAGTTGGAACTGTAATGGCGAGCCGGGTTTCAGGCTGGTCATGACAAAGCCCATGACCAGCAATCCCAGGATCATGGCCGCCATGGCCCAATGCAGGGCGATGGCGACCGGGTCGTAGCGCAGGCGCGATGACATGATTTAGGGCTGGCGGATGAATTCGCCGCTGATGGTCAGCGTCACCTCGTCGCCCACCATGGGGGCGGCATAGCTGACGCCGAAATCGGTGCGCTTCAGCTTGGCGGTGGCGTTGAATCCGACGACGTAGTTCTTGCTGACCGGGTTGATTCCGCCGCCGTTGAAGGTGGTGTCCAGCGTCACCGGCTTGGTCACGCCGTGCAGGGTCAGGTCGCCGGTCACCTTGCCGGTTGTGGGACCGGTAACCTCGATGGCCGAGCTTTTGAAGGTGGCGGTGGGGAATTTGGCGACGTCGAACAGGTCGGCCGACTTCATGTGGCCATCCAGCTTGGGCACGAAGGTGTCGATCCGGTCCATGTTGATGGTGACGTCCAGCGTGCTGGCGGCCGGAGCCTTGGGGTCGAATACGAGCTTGGCGTCAAAGTCGCTGAACAGGCCGTAGGAGGTCGAAAAGCCGAAATGGTTGAACGAAAAGATCAGCTTGGCGTGGGACTTGTCGACCGCGAAACGGCCGCCTTCGACCTTGGCGAGGTCGGTGGAGGCCGCCGACTGCGCCGAAGCCGGAGTGGCGGCGGTAAAGGCTACGGTGGCGGCGATGGCAAGGGCGATGGTGGCGGACTTCATGGCAATAGCCTCGATGGGGAAAGTTGGCGCCAGTCTATAGGTCGACGAGGCTGCGACAATCTGGCAATTTCGAAACATATTGTTTCGGATGGCGCGACAAATGGGGTGATCCTGTCGGGGAAGTCCCATGCGCCGGGATTAGTCCGTCTGTTGGTTCACATACAGACGAAAGGCGTAGTCATCGCTCCGGATATGGTCGATCAGCCATTGTTTGAGTAACAGCAACTCCGTCGAGACGGTCGAGAGTTCACCGGACGAGAAATCCGCCATCACCCGATGGGATTGTTCGATCAACTGGTCGTGGGCGGCTTCGTGGGCGCCGAGTTCGGGGTAGGCGTGCAACCGCATCAGCAGCTGCTCCGACATGAAGTGGATATTGGTGAATTCGACAAGCTGCTCCAGGATCGTCAGCAGCAGGTGATGACTCTTTCCCAGCGCCAACCCCTGTTCCAGGGTAACGATCAGGTCGATCTGGACCCGATGCTCGTGGTCCATGGTGTTGTTGCTGGCGGCAGGTTCGCTATCTGGGGTCATGCTTGCCTCCAACCGGGGAGCAGGGCGGGAGCCCCGTGGGTCGGATCATGTGGGGATGGGTTTTACTTGGCTCCGGCAGCAGGCCAATTCAATGGCTGTCGTGCCGGTCAGCCCTTTTTGTGGGGGCGTTTGGCTGCGCCGTGGTGGTGGCCCGAGGAGTCGGGCGGTAGCAGCAGGACCGGCCGGCGGGGGGGCAATTGCGCATCCATCGCCCGTTCGATCATCTGGGCGGTGGCCAGAACCTCGGCCAGTTTGGTTCGCAGCATCTCGGCCGACAGGGGGGCGTCGTCGAGGGCTTTGGCCTTGCGTTCCTTGCGGGGGGCGGAGGTCAGGGCACCGACGCCGGCGGTGACGAAGGCGTCGATCCACTCGTCCAGCTTGGACTCGCGGATGCCGAGGGTGGCGGCGACGGCGGCGGCTGATTCTCCCCGCAGCACCTTGAGCACGGACTGGCGTTTGACGGCCTGGGTGATCGGGGGGCGCTTGGTTTTCGGGACTACCGTCAGGGCGGTGACCGATCCCTTGGCCTCGGCCCCGGTCGTGGTTGGCGGTCTGAGGGCGATGCGGCCGGTCAAGGCGGGGGGAGGCGGCTTTGCCGATGGCGGGGCTCCCAGCGCCAGGATGGGCAGGGGGCTCATGGCGACGGTGGGCAGCGGCGGGCGTGATCCGGGGGGCAGCGGGCGGGCCGCGGCGCTGACGGCGGGCTGAAGCGGGCGGGTGGAGCTGGTGCCGATCCCATCGGGGCTTTTGAACGGCGGCAGGGCGGTGCTCAGATGCGGCCCGGATGCGATGGCGCGGCGGCCGGCGAGGCGGGGCTGGATAGTCTGAGCCGCCGGAGTCTGTGCGGCGGGCGCCTGTGCGGGGGGCGTCGCCGGCGGCGGAGCGGCTCTTCGCGTGGCGGCCATGGCTTGGTCCGCCAGTTCGGAGGCGGGCCGCTTGACCGGGGTGATGCGCGCCAGCGGCTGGCCCTGACCTGCCGGGCCGGACTGGGCCGCATTGGCGGTTGGCGGAGGGCGCAGTTTTTCGGCGAACTTGCCGACCTCTTCAAGGGCGGCGGCGGCGGCGGCGACGATGGGAGGGTAGTTCCGGGTGGCCGCGATCTGGTCCAGCAGGATCCGGGTCGCTTCCACATGGGCCAGGACGTCCGGGCCTTTGCCCCCGGAATTCTGGACGAATTTGCGCAGTCGATGGGGGATGCGGCGCAAGATGCCCTGGCGGCGATTGGATAGCACCTTGAAGTTTAGGACTTCGGCCAGAATATCGGCGTGGCGGATCGGAGGCAGCGTCTCGAACAGGAACTCGATCAGCTCGATTTCGCCAAATTCCAGGCAGAGGAAGATTTGCTGAGTCTTTTGCCAATTGGAAATGAACTGGGAGATGGCCGTCAGCTGCGCCGCCATCTCGTCTTCGAACAGGACGGGGTCAAGCATGCGCCAAGCCCGGACCGTCGCCAGCGGCAGACGGGCGGGGCCGCCGAATTCGCGCGACAGGCGGATGGCGACGGCCAGCAGGGCGCGGCTGGACGGACTGGCCGCGCCCAGCGAGGCGAAGCAGTCCCGCACCATGTCGGCAGCTTTGAAGTCATTGGTCGGCGGCGGCGACGCCAACAAGGCGGCCAAGGTGGCGATATCGTCCGGAAGGGTGGGATCGCCCTTGGCGGGGGCGTTGGCCAGGGCCTGGGCGACGAGGGCGCGGTCCTGGTCGGTGGAAATGACGGGGCCTGTCGCCGCTGGGGCGGCCGTCAGGGCATGGAAGGCATGGTCGCTCTGGCGGCCGGGTTTGGATTCGGGCCGGAGGGTAAGGAGCCTCTCCGGGATGGCGCGCAGGCGGGATGGAAGCGCGCCAAGGCGGCGGAACAGCCCAAAGCCGAGTAAAATTCCTTCGATTCCCGCAGCGGCGATCCGTCCGAGGAAGGTCAGACTGCCCGACACGGCCGCGATCACCGTCATCGTCACGATGACGATGGGAGCCGAGATCCAGGCTCCAAGGCGGGTGGGATGGGTGACGTCTTGCATCCGTTCGACCGTCGAAGCGGCCGGTGGCATCGATGGACGCGGGAGCAGGGCGGAACGGCGGGCGGTATACGCCGGCTGGGTCGGGCCGCGCCTCTCCGCCCAGAGCACGCGGCAGGCCTGGTAGCGAAGGTGAGACTCTCGATTTATGTCACGATCCGCACGCATTCGGACAGTATGAGCTTTTGTCCGTAGAGTATGCAACCTAGTCAAGAGAGGTAGATACTTGCCGGATCAGATCTCCAATCCCAGGCGAGTTCCTTCCTCGAAGGCGGCCAGGGCGTCCAGTCTTGACGCGTCGCGGGCGCCGCCGATGAGGTGAACCGGCTTTCCCATTTTCTCCAGGGCCGCTACCAGATCCCGGCATGGCTCCTGGCCGATGCAGACCACGATGGTATCGGCCTCGATCAGCCGGTCGGCGCCGCCCTGGGCAATGTGGAGGCCGGCGTCATCGATCGACCGGTAGGTGACGCCGCTCAACATCTCGACCCCGCCGCGCTGGAGCAGCGCCTTGTGAATCCAGCCGGTGGTCTTGCCCAGGCAGGCGCCGGGGCGGTCGGTCTTGCGCTGCATCATGACGATGTGGCGTTTGGGCGGCCGGGGCTTGGCCGGCGCCGTGAGCCCGCCGGGGGCGGCAAAGTCGCGGTCGATCCCCCACGTCGTGTCGAAGTCCTCGGCCGCGCCCAGCAGGGCGGTGGCGACGTCAAAGCCAATGCCGCCGCTTCCCAGGATGGCGACCCGCTCGCCGGCCTGGACCCGGCCGGACAGGATGTCGTCATAGGCGACCACTTTGGCATGTCCGGCGCCGGGCAGGTCGAGCCGGCGCGGCGTGATGCCACTGGCCAGGACGACCCGGTCGAAGCCGGCAAGATCGGCCGCCTCGGCCCGATGGCCCAACCTGATCCGGACTCCGGCGGCGGCAAGCTCGTGCGCGTAGTAGCGTGGCGTCGCCAGATACTCTTCCTTGCCGGGCACCTGCCGGGCCAGGGCGAATTGCCCGCCCAATTCGTCGCCAGCCTCGAACAGGGTGACATGGTGGCCGCGTCGCGCCGCCTCCAGGGCCGAGGCCAGCCCGGCGGGGCCGCCGCCGATCACGGCGATCTGGGCGGGAGTCGTGACCGGCACGGCGGTGAACTCGCCCTCGCGGCCGGCGCGGGGATTGACGAGGCAGGTGGCCGAGCCGCCGGAAAAGATGGGGTCGAGGCAGCCCTGGTTGCAGCCGATGCAGGCGTTGATCTGGGCGGCCTTATCCGCTCGGACCTTGGCGGCGAAGGCGGGGTCGGCCAGCAGCGGTCGGGCCATGGAAACCAGATCGGCCTTGCCCGCCGCCAGCAGCGCCTCGGCCATCTCGGGCGTCTTGATCCGGTTGCTGGCCGCTACCGGAATGCCCACGGCGGCCTTGACCCGCGCGGTGGCCCAACTCCAGGCGCCTTGCGGAACGGTGTGGGCGATGGTGGGAACGCGGGCTTCGTGCCAGCCGATGCCGCTGTTGAGGATGTCGACGCCCCCGGCCTCCAGGGAGCGGGCGACCGTCACTACTTCGTCGGCCCCCAGGCCGTCCTCGACCAGATCGACCATGGACAGGCGCACGGTCAATATCAGGTCGGGTCCGAGCCCGGCGCGGACCGCGCGCACCACCTCTTGCAGAAAGCGCATGCGGCCGTCCAGATCACCGCCCCAGCCGTCAGTCCGCTTGTTGGTGCGCGGCGCCAGGAACTCGTTGATCAGATAGCCCTCCGAGGCCATCACCTCGACCCCATCATAGCCGGCCCGTGCCGCCAGCGCGGCGGTGCGGCCGTAATCGGCGATGGTGCGCACGATATCGGCTTCGGTCAGTTCTCGCGGGGGGATGCTGTTGATCGGGGCCTTGATCGCCGATGGGGCGACGATGCCGGGATGCTTGCCGTAGCGGCCGCAGTGGAGGATTTGCATGACGATCCGACCGGCCTCGGCATGGACCGCCCCGGTGATCAGGCGATGGTCGGCGATGCCGGATTCATCGGCGAATACGGTGCCATCGGGGCCAAAGCTGCCCTCGGTATTGGGGGCGACGCCCCCGGTGACGATCAGGCCGATGCCGCCCTTGGCGCGCTCGCCGTAGAACCGCGCCAACCGGGGAAAGGCGTCGGAAGCGCCCTCGATGCCAAGATGCATCGATCCCATGATCATCCGGTTGGCCAGCCGGACTCCCCGAACCTGAAGCGGCGACAGCAGATGCGGAAAGCTCATGGCGGGCTCCTCGGTAAAGCGCAATCAGGTACCATTATGCGCATTAAGGGGGAGGCGGCAAGTCTGGAATGACTCAAAGGCCGCTCAGGCCCGCAATCGCGCCGCGATCCGGTCGTAGTCCTCCACCTTGGCCAGCGGGCCGATGGCGGCGACGGTGGGGGCTCCGGCGAACAGCCGCCGCGCCACGCGGGCGCAGTCCTCGGCGGTGATGGCCTCGACCTTGGCCACCACTTCCGAGACCGGCAGCGGGCGGCCATAGACCGCCATCTGACGGGCCAATTGCTCGCAACGGGACGTGGTGCTCTCCAGGCTCATCAGGATCGAGGCTTTGAGCTGGGCGCGGGCGCGCTGGACCTCGTCGTCGCGCACGCCGAGGCCGACCTTGACGATTTCGTCGCACATCACCGGAATCAGTTCCGAGACTTCGTCCTCGCCGGTGCCGGCATAGACGCCGAACAGGCCGCCATCGCTGTAGGACGAGGCGAAGGAGTAGATGGAATAGACCAGACCGCGCTTCTCGCGCACTTCCTGGAACAACCGGCTCGACATGCCGCCACCCAGCAGGGTCGACAGCACCGAGGCGCAGTAATAGTCGGGGTCGTCATAGGCGATGCCGTCGAAGCCCACCACCACATGGACCTGCTCCAGGTCGCGGTCCTCGCGGTAGTCGCCGCCCCGGTACAGGGCCTTTTCGGTCACCGAGGGAGCGGGCGGCGGCAACTGGGAAAAAGCCTTGTCCGCCGCCTCGACCAACTCGTCGTGATTGATGCGGCCCGAGGCCGACAGCACCATGCGTGGCGCGGAATAGTGGCCGTGCATGTAATCCAGCACGGTCGAGCGGCTCATGGAGCGGACCAGATCCTCGGTGCCCAGTACGGCGCGGCCCAGCGGCTGATCGGGATAGGCGGTGGCCTGGAAGTGGTCGAAGATGATGTCGTCGGGGGTGTCGATTGCCTGATTGATCTCCTGGACCACCACCGCCTGTTCGCGCGCCAGTTCCTCGGGGTCGAGGGTGGAGTGCTGCAAGATGTCGGCGATGATGTCCAGCGCCAGGGCGGCGTCTTCCTTCAGCACCTTGGCGTAATAGGCGGTGTGGTCGCGGGCGGTATAGGCGTTGAGGTGGCCGCCGCAGGCGTCCATCTCCTCGGCGATGCCCTGGGCGGAGCGGCGCTCGGTCCCCTTGAACGCCATATGCTCCAGCAGATGGGAGATGCCGTTGACGGCGGCGGGCTCGTGGCGGGTTCCGGCCTCGACCCAGACTCCCAGCGAAGCGGTTTCAACCGTCGCCATGGGGTCGGTGACGACCTTCAGGCCCGAGGCAAGCGTGGTCTCTCTGATATCGCTCATACACTTTTCCGGTTGGCGAAGGCGCGAACATAGGATTTCAGCGCCTCGGCATCGTTGCCCATGGCGTCCTTGCGCTCGGGGCGCTCGAACAGGTCGGCCATGTGGGGCGGCAGGGCCGGGCGAATGCCGGTGGCCTTCTCGACCGCGTCGGGGAATTTGGCGGGATGGGCGGTGGCCAGGGCCACCACGGTGGAATCCTTGTGGGAGTGACCCTTGAGCCCGGCGCCGACTCCGATGGCCGAATGGGGGTCCAGCGTTTCGCCGGTGCGGTGCTTCAGCGATCGCATGGTGGCCAGCGTCGTCTCGTCGTCGAAGCGGTAGGCCTCGAACACCTCGCGCATGGAGGTCCAGGCCCCCTGGGGCATGACCATGGCGCCGTTGCCGCGGAACTCGCCCATCAGCTTGTCGACCGCCACCCCGTCCCGGTCGAGCGCCAGGTACATCAACCGCTCGAAATTACTGGAGACCTGAATATCCATGCTGGGTGACAAAGTGGGGACGACGCCGTCGGTCTTCATCACCCCGCCCTCGAAAAAGCGCGTCAGGATGTCGTTGGTGTTGGAGCCGATGATCAGCTTGTCGATGGGAAGCCCCATCAGCTTGGCGGCGTAGCCGGCGAAGACATTGCCGAAATTGCCGGTGGGGACCGCGAAGGTCATGGGAATCTCGGGCGAGCCCAGGGCGATCCCGGCGGCGAAGTAATAGACGATCTGGGCCATCACCCGCGCCCAGTTGATGGAGTTCACCGCCGACAGGTTGATTTCGTCGCGGAAAGCCTCGTCGTTGAACAGCGCCTTCACCAGATCCTGGCAGTCGTCGAAGGTGCCCTCCACCGCCACGTTGCGGACATTGTCCGACAGCACCGTGGTCATCTGGCGGCGCTGCACCTCGGATACCCGGCCCAGGGGGTGCAAGATGACGACATCGACGGCGGCGCGGTCGCGGCAGGCCTCGATGGCGGCGGAACCGGTATCGCCCGAGGTGGCGCCGACGATGGTGACGCGGCGGTTCTTCTTCTTCAGGACATGGTCGAACAGCCGCCCGACCAGTTGCAGGGCGTAGTCCTTGAAGGCCAGGGTCGGGCCGTGGAACAGCTCCATGACCCATTGGTTGTGGCCGATCTGACGCAGCGGCGCCACCGCCGGATGGTTGAAGCCCGCATAGGATTCGGCGCAGAGCTTGGACAGTTCGGCGTCGCTGAGGCAGCCCTCGACAAACGGGCGCATGACGCGGGCCGCCAGCTCGCCATAGGACAGGCCGCGCATGGCCCTGATCTCGGCCGCCGAGAAGCGGGGCCAGGATTCCGGCAGATAAAGACCGCCATCACGGGCCAAGCCGGCCAGCAGGACGTCATCGAAGTCGAGGACGGGCGCTCTTCCGCGCGTGCTCACGTATTTCAAGGCAAGGACACTCCGGCCAACTTCGCAAGGTGGGCTACACTAGCGACGGATGGCCGGAGGAGCAAGGGCGAGTGGTTACTTCTTGCCGGCCTTGGTCGGGACGGGTGGCGGCGGTGCGAGGTCGTCGCCCAGCGATTGCCACAGGCGGGTGATGATCTCGGTGTTTTGCTGCATCACGGCCTGAAGAATGGCGGGCTGCACCGACATGAAGGCCTGGGGATCGCGGATCGTGGCCAACTGCTGAAACGCCTTGGTGTTGTTTTCGGCGATCTCGCGGGCGGCTTCAAAGTTGGCGCGCTGGAACTCGGTGATCCTGGTAAGCAGGGAGGCGGGATTGGCGGTGAACTGTTCGAAGAATTTCGGGTCGAATGATGGGAACATCCTTGCCTCCAGATCTTGCTTGGCTATTGAAAAAACCTTGGCACGCTTTGATCAAAGTCGCAACGTCTCTCACCCCTTCATGGCGCCAGCCGTCGGAGTATCGCGTTCGGTCAACATGATGCCGACATCCGGGGCCACGTTGCGCAGCTCGATGGAGGTTCCGGCCCGGTAGGCCTGGATTCGCAACACGCCCATCAGCGCGATGATCAGGGCCGTTACCTGCTCCAACTCCAGAAAGTCGAAGATCACGGCGGGATGTCGCCGGTCCAGCGCCAGTTCGAAGCCATTTTCAATGTCATCGAAGTCGCGGTCGTCCAATTGACCGACTAGGTAGATGGTGGTCCGGTTATTGTCATGCGCTACTGTGCAGGCCATGAATCGAGGATCGCTCTGCTATTCATCCGAGAGTTGATGGTAGCGCGACCTCGTGACGCGAATGCGCTGTCCGTATAAATACGGTGATACTAAAGAATAAATGCTTTGTGAATATGGGCGGTATCGCCCAGTAAAAAGCCGGCCCCGTGCGAGGGGCCGGCCGGAATGGTCGGATGGAAAGGCGGAAGGGGGTTACTTCTTGACCGGAGCGGCGCCGGTCTGCTCGTTGCGCTTGAGCACGCCGGCCTCAACCAGCTTGTTGACCAGATCGCCCATGGTGTTCAAGGAGTGCAGGAAGCCGTCCACCGGCATGGCGATGCGCTGGCGGACTTCCATCTTGCCTTGACCGGATTCGGCGGGCTCCAGCGAGACCAGCTCGATGCGGACCACGCCGCTGACGAAATCCACACGTCCCACGCCATCGGCGAAAACTTCGGCGACCATATTCGTTCCCCATCATCTGTTGGCTGCCGACATGGGCGTCGACATCGTCGCGAATGGTGAGCCAAGCGGCTGTCGCGGTCAATCGGGGATGAACCCGAGCGGTCTCAATCGGTCAGCGCCTTGATCATCTGGTCGGCGTTGCGCAGTCGCTCGGCCAGTTGGCGCGCCATCAGGCGATGGAAGGCGGCCGCGACGGCGGGGGCTTCCTCCTCCATGCGCATCAGGGCGTGCGAGGTCAGGCGATAGACGGAGCAGGGCATGTCCGCCACCACCGAGGCCGAGCGCATTTCGTTGAGGTAAAGCCCCATCTCGCCGACCACGGTGCCGGCCTGCATGGTCCGCAGGCGGATGCGCTGGCCGCGATCACCGGTCAGGCAGACGGTGACCTGGCCGGAATCCAGGATCAGCAAGTCGTTGGCTGCGCGGCCCTGTTCCAGCAGCACGGTGCCGGCCGGGACGCTGATCATCTCCACATAGGACATCAGCCGGGCCACCAGCAGCGGTTCCTCCAGGTCTTCGGTGAGGTCGGCGACCAGCGAGCGCGGCCGGCCGGTGGCCTCGTGGGCAAGGCGTTGCAGCAGGCTGTTTTCCGACCACTCCAGGGCATGATCAAGGTCGGTTTCCTCGCGCCAGGTGGCGCCCTCGACCCCGACGAAGCCGGCGCGGTCCAGCACGCGGGTGACATCCTCGTTCTGGCCGGCGAACACCAGCGACAGGGTGCGTTTTTCCGCGAACTGGCGCAGTTTGACAAAGCTCATGGCCGCCGAGGTGTCGATGCCGCTGACCCGGCGGAAGTCGAACACCACCACCTCGACCGGGTCGCTGTCGGTGGCGGAACAGCGGCCGATCACCCGCGTCAGCAGCTTGTTGGCGGTGCCGAAGAACATGAAGCCCTGAAGGCTGAACACCAGAATGCGGTGGCCGTGATCGCGCAGCAGCTTGGCTTCGTCATGCGGGCGATCGACATTGCTGGTCAGTTCGATGCCGGTAAGCTCGTGCTTGGCGACGGCGACCCGGCTGTAATTGACCACGAACAGCACGACGCAGGCGACAATGCCGACGGCGGCGCCTTGGAGATAGCCAAAGGTTCCGACCACCGCGACGATCATCAAGACGATGGCGTAATCGGCGGGCGGCATGTGGTGGCGGCCCTCCACCAGCCATTCCACCAGGAAACCGATGCCGACGAACATCAGCAACCCGCCCAGGATCGCCTTGGGAAACAGCGCCAGCGGCTCGGTGCCGATCACCAGCATGGCGAGGCAGACCAGGGCCGAGACCACTCCCACGATCCGGGAGCGCACCCCCATCTTCAGCACCAGACTGGACAGGCCCAGGGTGTGAAAGCCGACGATGCCGCCGCCGACTCCCGAGGCCATGTTGGCCATGCCGGCGATCTTCAGTTCGCGGTTGAGGTCCATGTCCTGGTTGGCGGCGACCTCGATACCGCTGGAGTTGAGCAGCACACCGATGGCGCTGATCAGCAAGATGGTGGCGACCGAGCCGGCCTGTTCGAAGATCACCGCCCAATCGGCGTCCAGCAGCCGCAGCGCCGTATCGGGCCGCCAGCCGGCCTGGGGCAGATGCCCCAGCAGCAGGCCGCCGGCCTCCAGCATCGCCGTCGATTGGCCCAGCCCCAGGGTGACCAGATAGAAGGCGGCGATGCCGCCGGCCAGCAGTATCGGCAGGGTCGCCACATGCTTCCATCGCCGCATGCCCACCAGCAGCGCCAGGGCGAATAGCAGGCCCGGCACCCATTTCACCGCCTCCTCGACGGCGAACAGATGCCCGACCGTCATCAGGGTGGGGGCGTGGCCGGTCATGACCTTGATGGCGCCCTTGACCAGTAACCAGCCGGTGCCGGCCAGAAAGCCGCCGATCACCGGATAGGGAATGAATCGGATAAAGCCTCCCAGGCGGAAATGGCCCAGCCCGAACAGCAGCAGTCCGGTCAGGGCGGTGGCGATCATCAGGGCCGAGGCGACGGTGGCGAACAGCAGTTCCGGATCGGTGCCGGCCGGCATGTCGGCCACGATCAGCGACGCCATCAGCGCCAGGATGGGAGAAATCTTGTCCTGGGGAAAGGCGATGGCGCCCGGATAGGAACTGAACAACGCCACCAGCATGCCCACCACCACGGCGGTGAACAGCACCATGCCGATGGCGGTTCCCACATGGCCGGACAGCTCGCCGGAGAAGATCAGCACAGCGAAGGACAACGACAAAATCACCACCACCAAACCGGTGACGGCGCCGGCGATCAGGGCCGGGATCAGGGGGGGTGGAGCAGCGTGATCGGTCATTGTCCCATGTCTCCCGCCGAAGTTCCCAGCGGGAATGGTAATCCTGATTCGCCGTCTTGTTAATCCATGTTGCGATATCGGTCCGATAACATAGTTTTCGAATGCCTCTTTAATTTTGAAATTCGCTTACCCACATAAATTCCAGGAGATTGAAGGGGGAGGTTCCCGTGCGTCTGACTCGCCATGCCCTTGCTGTATCTTTCTGTTTGCTCACCTCGTCCACGTTCGCCGCCGGGCGGTGCACTCCCGCTCCGGCCGCCGACCTGACGGGCTGCGACTTTACCAATGCGACGTTGGAAAACGCCGATCTGCGGCGCGCCCGCCTGGATGGGGCGGTCTTTCGCGGCGCCAACCTGAAATGGGCCAGACTGGACGGCGCCAGCCTCAAGGGGGGTGATTTCGTCGGGGCGGATCTGTTCCACGCCATCTTCGACGGAGCCGACATGGCCGGATCGGATCTGTCGGGAGCCAATCTGTTTGGGGCCAACTTGATCGGCGCCATCCTGACCAAGTGCAATTTTAAGGGTGCGTTCCTCAAGGACATCCTGATGGAGGGCGCCGACCTGTCGGGGGCCAATCTGTCGGGCGTCTATATGCTGCGCGGCGTGTTCGAGGACGCCAAGCTGGTGGGAACGGACCTGTCGGGGGCCGACATGACCGGGGCCGGGGCCGAACGGGCCGATTTCACCGACGCCAATCTGACCGGAACCCGGCTGTCCGGGGCCTCGATCCGTTTTGCCCGCTTCATCCGTTCGGAACTGAATGGGGCCGATTTCGCCAAGGCCGATATGCTGAACGCGATCTTTCAGGATGCGCGCAACGTTCCACCGGGAGTGATCGATGCCCTGGGTGCCTTCTTTGGAGCCGAGGCCCGGCGATAGCGTCCGACAGGTTCACTCCACCGGGTCGTCGTCGATCATCACGGCGTAGCACGGCTTGCGAGAATGCTTCCGGCAATATTCGGTTGCCTGCTCCACCGCGTCCTCGGGGGTCTTTTGGCCCGTTCGCCAGCCGAAGCTGCCGGTCTGCGACATGACGAAGGCTTTGTGATCGGAGCCGTCCAGATATTTCAAAAAGGCGTCCCGGCCCTGTTGGCCGAGCCCTTTGGGATACTGTGTCGAGGTCTCGTCGCGGCTGGGAAGCAGCTGGTTCACCAGCGTCAGCTTTTGGCGCGCCAGGAACTCGTCCACATGGCGTCCCCAGATCGGAAGCCCTTTTTCCGAGAACAATGAGTGGCCATCGCTTCCGAATGGAGGATCGGCGATGAACTCGGCCCGGCCGCCGGCCGCGGTAAAGGCGGCGTGAAACCGTCTGGCCAGCGATGGGCCGAAGAAGTGGTCGTTCTCGGCGTAGACCCACAGCATGGGGATGCGCGACGTCTTGCCGAAGGTGGCGAAGGCGCCCACCAATTTGTCCGGCGCGCAGACCTCGTCAGGGCGGGTCGAGCCGCGACCGCCGGCAAAGCTGATGGCGGCAATCAGACCGGGGGGCGGGTCGGCGGTCAGGGCCACAGTGGCGAAACCGCCGGCGGAACGGCCGACGCTGATAATGCGCGAGCCGTCCACATAGGGCTTGTCCCGCATCGCCCGAATCACCGCTCGGACATCATCGGCCGAGGCGCGCCCGGATGATTCGTAGTCGGGAGAAGCGCATTTGCCGCTGCTTTCCACGTAGTCGCCCTCGGACTCGCCATAGCCGCGCCGCATGAAGGTGACCACGGTCCAGCCCCGGCGGGCGAATTGACGGGCCTGAGCCCGCATGGAACGCGGATTCATTCCCACCCGGTCGTCGGCATTGCGGGGCGCGCCGTGATTGAGGACCGCCAGCGGATGGCGCTGGTCGTCATCCGGCCGGACGATCAGCGTTTCTAGGGTGATCCGTCCCCGCCCGGACCCGGAATAAGAGACGGGCAGCCCGATGGCCTCCTCGATCAATCCAGCGGCCAGGGCGGGGATGGCAAGGGCCGATTGCAGCAAGAGGCAGGCCGTGGCGATGGCCAGGACGATCCGGGACGCCGACATGGTGAACCTCCGTCGGGGTGGGCCGGGCGTCCGACGCCTCTGGCCGCTCATCCAAGTGTGGCTGGCAGGGAGAAGTGAAAGCTTGATCCGGCACCCTCGGCGGAATCCACCCAGATCCGGCCGTTGTGACGGTGGACGATGCGCTTGCAGATGGCCAGTCCGACGCCGCTGCCCGGATAAAGCGGCCCGGAATGGAGGCGGCGGAAGATCTCAAAGATGTCCTGCTCGGTGTTTCCGATGCCGATGCCGTTGTCGGCCACCGTGATCACCCATTCGTTGTTGTTCCACTCGGCCGTGACCGAGACCTGGGGGAGGCGGTCGGCATAGCGGAACTTGACGGCGTTGCCGATCAGGTTCTGAAACACCTGCATGAGCTGAACGCCGTCTCCCATGACCTCGGGCAGTTCGCCGACCGTGACTTCGGCGCCACTGTCCGAGATGGATTCTCGGAGATTGTCGATGGCGGCGGCGCAGGCGTCTCGCAGCGAAACCCGCGAGAACGCAGCGCCCTTGGATGAAATTCGCGAGAATGCCAGTAGATCTTGGATCAGCAGATGCATGCGCTTGGCGGCATCGATGACGAAGGCGAAATTCTCCCGCTCGGTGGCCGGCAGCGTCGTTCCCATGCCGCGTTCGACCAATTGAGTGAAGGCGACAATGGTTCGCAGCGGCTCTTGCAGATCGTGGGAGGCGACGTAGGCGAAGCGTTCCAACTCGGTGTTCGAGACGGTCAGCCGCTCGACCATCTCCCGCAATTCCTCTTCCTGCCGGCGGTGGCTGGCTTCCAGGTCCATGCCGTCCAGGGCAAAGGAGATATCAAAGGCCATCTCCTTCAGCAGGCCGATAAGATCGGGGGTAAAGAAGTCCTCTTCCCCGGAGTAAATGGTCAAGGCCCCCACGGTGCGGCCCTGGTTGAAGAGGGGGAAGGCCGCCGAGGATTTGAAGCCGCAAGCCGCCGCGCGCTGATGCCACGGCATCGTGCTCGGCGAACTGGCGAATCTTTCGATGATGCAATGCTCGCCGGTACGGATGGCCCGCCCGGTCGGCCCCTGACCATAGGGGCTGTCGGCATCGGTGGAGATTATCAGTCCGTCGAGATAGTCGCTTCCTTCGCCGGCCCAGGCCATGGGATGAACCGCCTTGGTCTTTTCATCGGGAAAGCCGATCCAAGCCATGCGGAAATGGCCGAAATCAACCGCGATCTTGACGATGGAGTCGAAAAGGTCCTGGCGGTTCCGGCAGCGGACGATGGATTGATTGGTCTGGCTGAGGGCGGCGTAAACATCCTTGAGATGCGTGATCTGGGCCTCGGCGGCCTTGTGATCGCGCATGTCGCGGACAAAGGCGACGTCGAACTGTTCCGATCCGTAGGACAGAAAGTTGGCGGAGATCTCCACCGGAAGCAACGAGCCGTCCTTGCATCGAAGTTCGGTCTCGAAGCGGAGGGAGCCGCGTTGCTTGAGGTCGTCCCAGTGTGCTTCCCACCTCTCCCTTGGATGACAGGGGTTGAGGTCGGCGGCGTGCATCCGCAGCAACTCGGCATGGTCGTAGCCCAAGAGCGCGCAGGCGGCGTCGTTGACGTAAGAGATCTGTCCGGACGGAGTCAGCCAGTAGATGGCGTCATCCGCCCGGTTGACCGAAAACTGGGTGATCAGCAGTCTGCGTTCCACGTCCTTCTGACGCAGGATCCGGGTCTGGCCGCCCTTTGCGACCAAGCCGATTCCGATCAACACGAACAGCCAGATCAGGCCGTGCCCGATCGCCAGCCGCCAGGTTTCGGTCCGCATGATCGTCGTGAATGGCGCCATGGGTACGGTGACGTTGATGCCGCCCCGCAGATCGCCGACCTTGTAGCCTTGATGGCCGTGGCATTTGAGGCAGCCGGCCTCGACCCGGATCGGCAGCATCAACCGCATGGCCGGCTGGCCGTCGACGGTGACGGTCTCGGCAACCTCGCTCGCTCCGGCATCCAGGCGGGCTAGGGCGGCCGCCTCCCACTCATCCGGCGCATTGTCGGGGTTGAGCGGTCTCGCGCTGGTAATCCGGCCGCGTGCGACGAAGCCCCGCTGCATCAGTTGCCGCAGCATATAAGCGGGGTTCATCAGGGTAAGTTTCTTGCCCGTCGTGGTCACGACGTCGCGGTCGGGGACGTTCAGGTAAGGATTGGGGGGGGTCTCCGCGTCGGGAGGGACGTAGACGCCGCCATGGGAACTAGCCCATTGCCGGAAACCGATATCGGTCAGGACATTGGATCGCGCCTCGTGCGTGGCCAGATCGAGGGCCTGGCGCTGTTCATTCGCGGCTCCAAGCCAGAATGAGAGCAGCACCGCCCCAGTCCACAGTGCGGCAGCCCAAAAGACGAGCTTTCCGAATGCGGCAAGGGAGGCCTCTGCTGTCGAAGTCGGATTGGCTATCATCGTGACCGCGCCCCAACGCTTCGGCGGCTGCCTTTGATCCACCGGGCGCATGAAGAATATCACGACCAGTCTGAAAGCCATAGACGCCGCGTGATCAGGCGGAGGAGATGGCCATCATGCGAAAGAGAGGGATATCGATTTCGGCGTCATGCTTATCGAGCGCGGCGATGAAGGCCTGGAGCCGGCTGGTCGCCTCCTTGTGATCGCGGAGCGTCATGGCCTGCCTGACCCGATCCAGTCGGGCCAGCAGGAGGGTGTGATCTTCGTGCAAGATGTCGCGGGATTCCGAATCGATCCGCGCGGCGTTGCGTTCCTCCAGGGCGAAGTGAAGTTTCATCCGCTCGATCAGGATGTCGATGGCTTCGGTGGACAGCCCCAGGCCGGAATCATTCCGGACCACGGCCGCCAGCGACGAGACCATCTGATTCAGCTTCTTGTGTTCGGCGTCGATTTCTGGGTTCTGGCTGTTCCAGCCGGGGTTGGTCCAAGTCGACATGGCGTCCTCCGAGCCGATGAATGGCTTCATTGGGATGTCCCACCCTGCAAATGGGGACTGCATGTCGTGTCGCCCAGGTCCTATGACGAACAGGATAGCGGCGGTTCTCGTCGGAATGGATGCGGCGCTTTCGCAAGAGTAGAAATACGCTTATGATCCCCGCTGCGCGAAACAGCTCCATTCCGGTCGGGTTCGTCTGCCTTGACGCGGTACGGGGTGCGGAAGGGGGCGGTGCGACAGCATGCATCACGGCGCGGGCTCGGCCGAGCACAAGTGGAAGCACCTTATCGAGGCGGTCGAGGAGTTCGGCCAGGGCTTTACCGTGTTCGATCGCGATCTCAACCTGATTCTTTGCAACAACCGCTTTCTGGAACTGCTCGAATTCCCGGCCGATCTGGTTCATTCCGGAACGGTGTTCGCCGACTTCATCCGCTTCAACGCTGCGCGCGGCGAGTATGGTCCGGGCGACGTCGAGGAGCTGGTGAGCGGGCGGGTCGAAAAGGCCCGCAACGTCTCGCTCCATTCCTTCGAGCGCGAACGCCCCGATGGAACCATTATCGAGGTTCGCGGCACTCCGCTGCCCGGTGGCGGCTTCGTCACCACCTATACCGACATCACCACGCGCAAGCAGGCCGAGCGGATGCTGATCCTGGCCAAGGACAAGGCGGAGGAGGCCGCCCGCGCCAAGGCCAATTTCCTCGCCACCATGAGTCACGAGATCCGTACCCCCATGAATGGGGTGCTGGGCATGCTGCATCTGCTGCTGGACAGCCCGCTGACCCCCGAACAGCGCGACCATCTGCTGACCGCCCAGTCTTCCGCCAACAGCCTGTTGGGCATCATCAACGATATTCTCGACTTCTCGAAGCTGGAAGCCGGTCAGATGAAGATCGAGGCCACCGATTTCGACCTGTCCCGGCTGGTGGACGAAACGGTCGCCCTGATGCGTCCTGTTGCCCAGGACAAGGGGCTGACTCTGGTCGTCCTGCTGGGGGCGTCGGTTCCGCGCGATGTCGTCGGCGACCCCACCCGGTTGCGCCAAGTCCTGTCCAATCTGATCGGCAATGGCGTGAAGTTCACGGAAAGTGGCGGCATCACGGTCCGGATCGGGCTGGAGGAGGATGGCGCCTCGCTGGCCAAACTGCGCTTTGAGGTGATCGACAGCGGCATCGGCATCGGGCTGGAAGAGGCGTCCTCCCTGTTCGCCGAATTCGTTCAGGCCGATTCTTCCATCACCCGGCGATTCGGCGGCACCGGCCTGGGGCTGTCCATCTGTAAGCGGCTGGTCGAAGTGATGGGCGGCGATATCGGCTTTTCCAGCACGCCGGGCAAGGGCAGCGCCTTTTGGTTCACCATACGGGTGGGGCTGACCTCGGTGGGGGTGAAGACTCAGGCGATGGACGTCCTGCCGGTACTGTCGCCGTTGGCGGTCCTGGTCGCCGAGGACAATCTGGTGAATCAGAAGCTCACCAGCACCCTGCTCGGTCGCTGGGGTCACCGGGTGACCCTGGCGCGCAACGGCGCCGAGGCCATTGATCGCCTGTTGGGCGAGGCGTTCGACGTGGTCTTGATGGATATTCATATGCCCGGCGTCGACGGTTTGGAGGCGACGCGCCGCATCCGCGCCATGGGAGGAGCCATGGCCGGAGTGCCCATCATCGCCATGACCGCCGACGTGCTGGAGGGCGACGATGCCAAGTGCCGCGCCGCCGGCATGGACGGCTATGTCTCCAAGCCGGTCGATCCTCCCCGCCTGCTCGCCGCGCTGGCCCAGGCGGTCCCGGGGGCGCGGCGGTAGGGAAACCGCCCGGCCGGCTCCCTTTCTCTCCGGCATTGATGCCCAGCCCCGGCGTATATGAGGGACGGTTGTTAATCAAAGCCTTCCGAGAATGACTATGATGTTGCGATGGTAAATTGCCCTCCTACTTCCCGGTGCTATAAGGAACGCTCCTGGTTTTTGGCAGGAAGGTTTTTGCCATGTTGACGGTTTTGATGTTTCCTCTTTGGGCTCAGGCGCTGATTTTTGTCGGCGGCGCCTTGACTGTGGCCTTGGCGGCCCGATGGATTGTGAACGCGGTTCCCAGCGGCCAGATATTCGGACGCGCCCGCGAGGCGGCAAATATCCTGCGTCAGCCGACGACGACCATAGTTGCCTTGACCTTGGCCTTGAGCGGCGCTCAGGTCATCGGAGAATTTCATCGCGCCGAGGCCGACACCGCCAGAGAGGCCAGCGTTCTCGAACGCATTTACCGGGATGCGCAAGCCTATGATGGCGTTCAGACCGCCGAGTTCGGCGAGGCTCTTGCCGCCTATGCCCAGTCGGTGATCGACAAGGAATGGACCACCATGCGGCGGATGGAGGAAGATCCAGCCACCAAGCAAATCTTTGGCCACCTCTTCACCCTGTCCCACCAGATGTCCGCGTCCAATCCAAGGGAGCAGATGTGGCTGAACGACATGGTGACGCAGGTAAATCTATCAGCGGATTTGCGCCGGGCACGCATTTCCAGTGCGCAATCCTGTATGCCATGGATCTTCTATGTGGTGGTAATCTGTGGAGCTACGGTGATCTTGTGCTTCTCGGCGCTATTGTCCACTGGGCCGGGAAGCGAGGTGGTGATCGCGAGCCATGCCTTTGTCATCGGCTTGGCCCTTTTGCTCGTCGTGTCACTGGATCTTCCCTTTGGCGGCACCCTCGGGATCAAGCCCGACGCCTTTCGGGCCATGCTGGACAACATCCGCCTGCTCGCGGAATAAGCTAACTGCTGAACCGCTTGACGTAGCGCCCGGCGATGTCGGCGGCATTGACCACGACCAGGACGTCGGTGGTGTTGAACTGGTGATCGATGACGGCGCCGTCGCCGATCATGCCGCCCAGCCGGAGGTACCCCTTGAGCAGGGGCGGCAGCGAGGCCAGGACGCGCCGCGCTTCCCAGGCGGCGGTGATGTCGGCGAAGTCGACGCGGTCCCGATGGGGCAGGGCGCGGCCGCGCAGTTCGGGGGGGGCAAGGTGGTTGTCGCGCAGATAGGCCAGTTGCGGCGCCAGCAGCGCCGGATCGGTTCCGGGCAGGCTGCCGCAACCGAACAGGACCTGAATCCGCATCTCGACCATATAGGCCGCCAGTCCTTGCCACAGCGCCTGCAAGGTGCCGCGATGACGCCAGCGGGCATCGACGCAAGAGCGGCCCAGCTCCAGAATTTCGCCCGGAGTTTCGAGGAACGGCGACAGGTCAAACTCGCCGGCCGAGTAGAAGCGGCCGATGCTGGCGGCGGCGTGGCGGCGGATCAGGCGATAGGTGCCGACCACTTCACCCTCGGTCAGCACCAGCAGGTGGTCGCAGACCGCGTCGTAATCGTCGAAATCCATTTCCAGCGCCTGCATGGCGGCGGTGGGCCTGGCCCCCATTTCCTCGTAGAAGACGCGGTAGCGGATGCGTTGGGCGGCGGCGACTTCGGCGCGGCTTTCGGCCAGACGGACTTCGATACCATCGGCGAAGATCGGGCAAAGGGCCTGGAAGGCCGGTGTCTGGTGGGTCAAGGCTCACCTCGGCGAATGGAGTGGGGGAGAAACTTGAAAGTGAGGGAGAACGAGGGCTTTACAGCCACGCGTATGGTTGAATTCCACCGCTTGGCGGTATCAGCTGAACCTTCGACTGGTGAGGTATCGTTGCCGCTCATGGAATATCGTATAACTTGAAGACTTGTCCTGACGGGGTGAAACAATTATTACACTTGGATACGCCAGACTTCTTTCCGGCCCGCATTTGTTTTCATCATGGAGGCCACATGGCCGAGTCACGGATCGCTTCGGTCGAGGGCAACCAGCTCTCGTTTCATCGCCAGGACGCCGAAAAGCCGGTGCGTAAGGTCCAGTCGCGCTGGGTGCTCCAGGATTGGGTCTGTCAGGTCGAATACGACGACGAGTGGACCACCTTCATCTTGCACGAGTTCAATGACGGCATGTTCGAGCCGGCCTCGGTCCAGGGCGTGTTCACCGACTTTGCCGGCGCCGCCGCGGTCGAGGTGACGACCAGCTGGCTGCAACGGCGGATCGAGCAGAAGGACCTGCGCAACCGTCGCCAGCGCGACATCTTCCTGGGCGCCCTGGCCGTGGTCGCCGCCTTGGCGTTGGCGGCCATCTCGTTGCGGTGACGGCGCGTCCCCATATGAGAACCCAGGAATCCAGACGGGAGGACCGGCGATGTCTTTGTGGGGACCAAGCAAGACAGTGATGGTGACGGCGTCCGAGGCGCTGCCCGATCGTGATCGGGAGGTGGCGACGCCCGAGCGCCACGCGGTGTTGGGGACGCATCTCAAGCCGCCTTTTCCGGCGGGGGTGGAGGTGGCCGTCTTTGGCATGGGGTGCTTCTGGGGGGCGGAAAAACTGTTCTGGACGGCGCCGGGGGTTTATTCCACCTCGGTCGGCTATGCTGGCGGTTTTACGGTCAATCCCAGTTACGAAGACGTCTGCACTGCCCGCACCGGCCATGCCGAGGTGGTGATGGTGGCTTTCGCCAGCGACGAGACCGACTTCGACGCCATGCTCCGCCGGTTCTGGGAGGGGCATAATCCAACCCAAGGCATGCGGCAGGGCAACGATATCGGCACCCAGTACCGTTCGGTGATCCATGTCGCTTCGGACCGGCAGCTGAGTGAGGCCGAAGCCTCTCGCGACGCCTTCCAGGCGGTCCTGACGCAGGCCGGCTTTGGGACTGTCACCACCGAAATATGTCGATTGGCCGCGTTCTATTGGGCAGAGCCATACCATCAGCAGTATTTGGCAAAGAATCCAAATGGTTACTGCGGTCTTGGCGGGACTGGACTGCGCTGCCGGTGACGCGGGTGACGTTTTTATGTGTGATAAAAGATCGCAATGGAGCGGTTGGGATTCTTCCGGGGTGACTCGGTCCGAGGTTCCGCCGACTCAATGAAACCCAGGAGGTGGTTTAAACTGGGCGGGAGAATTCAGAGTTTCCCCCGCGTCTTTCGTTGCAACGGGAATCCGTCTATGCTTAAGCTATACGGGAAGGGTCGTGACGGCCCCGGTCCCCAGCTGTGTGGAGGACTGATTCAAAAGGCAGTAATTACGCCTTTTCGAGGGAAGATTTTTGCAATGCTCCTGGCATATTTGAATATTGGCCAAGATAACGTCATGGACAAATTGCGGACATGAAGCCTTATATCGTCGCCATATTCAACCAGAAGGGGGGGATTTCAAAGACCACCACCAGCACCAATCTGGCTGTGTGTCTTGCCGCGTTCGGCAAGTCGGTGGTAGTGATTGATCTTGACTCTCAGGGCGATTCGACCAAGAGCCTGGGAATTGACCCGAAGATAAAGCAAGGCATCTACGATCTTTTCATCGGCCATGTGCCGGTGGCGGATGTCATTGTCCCGACCGGGTTCGAGGGGGTCCGGGTTCTGCCGTCGACTTACAGCCTCGCCGGGATCGAGCTGAAGCTGTCCGAGATGCAGAACTCGCAGCGCACGCTGTCGACCATTTTGGCCCATACCGATCTTGAATGCGATTACGTGGTGGTGGATTGCCCGCCGGCTTTGGGGATTTTGCCCATCAACGCCCTGGCCTCGGCTCATGCCGTGATCATTCCGGTGACCGCCACGCCCTACGCCAATGACGGGTTGCTCCGGACCCTGCCCTCGATCAAGTACGTGCAGGAGGGGCTGAACAAGAATCTGCTGTTGCAGGGCGTCTTGTTCACCATCCACGACAAGACCAAAACCACCCGCAAGATCAATGAACTGATCCGTTCGCGGCTTGGCGGCACCGTTTACAAGGCCGAAATTCCCCGCGACAACATGGTGATCGAGGCGGCGACGTCCCGTCTGCCGGTTTGCGTTTACGCCCCAAAATCGGCGGCGGCGCAGGCCCATCTCGACTTCACCGAGGAATTCATCGACCGCCATGTGGCGATCGCCGCCAAGGCCGGCGAGACGATCGGCGGGCGGTTGCCGCGCGACAAGGCCATGGCGCGGCTGTTCGCCTGGCAGACCAGCAACGCCTCCAGCATGGCCCCCGTCACCGACGAGCGGCTGCGACAAAAGGAAAGCCAGCTGGACCGCATGCTCTATGGCGATCGGGCCTGGGGCGAGCGGTGGCACCTGGCCGTGATCCATTTCTTCATCGACAACCGGTTGTCGCTGGCAGCGTTCCTGCTGGTGATGCTGATCGGATTGATCGCCTTGGTCGGGGCTGGTTTCGAAGGGGTTCGCCGACTGGCGGGTCTTGTCGGTTTGGTTTAGTCTTCCCGGACAGGAGACCAGCCGATGAGTGGACAAGTCAGTGGGGAAATGGTTGGCGTGATCACATTTCGATTGTGCGGGAAGTCCTTTGGGCTGCCGGTCGGGACGGTGCGCGAGGTGGTTCCGATCGCTTGGCTCGATCGTCCCCCGCATATGCCGTCCATGGTTCAGGGGATTCTCAATCTGGGCGGGCAGGCGGTGCCGGTGCTGCTGCTGGACAAGCTGTTGGGCCTTGATGGCGCGGTCTATGGCCTTGACGCGTCCATCTTGATCATGCGCGACGACCACGAGGCGGGGAGGCCGTTGGGGTTGCTGGTCGAGCATGTGGACGGCGTGCGCGCCGTCGAGGACTTCACCACCATGGGCTTCGCCGACCGGCATTCTTTCAATGGCTGTCTTTCCGACCAGTTGGAGCGGGACGGCAAGGTCGTGTCGCTGCTGGCGTGGCAAAAGATTCTTCTGGTGGAGGAACGCGAGAGAGTGGCCGACTTTCAGGCCCTTGCCCAGGCTCGTCTGGCCGATCTCAGCACGGCCGAGTCGTGACTTTGGATGACTCGCCGTCGTATCCGACCGTTCAGGCCGTTCTTGCCGATCCGACCTTTGCCCGGTTGAAGGCGCTGGTGATCGAGACCACCGGCATGGCTTTTTATCGCGACAAGAATGAAGACCTCGCCCAGATTCTGGTCGCCAGGATGATCGAAGTGGCCGTAGCCGGGTGTGACGGCTACCTGGAACTGCTGGCGCCCGGTGCGGACGAGATGGATGCTCTGGTGGCGGAACTGACCATCGGCGAAACCTACTTCTTTCGCCACAAGGAACAGTTCGACGCTTTGCGCGACATTATCCTGCCCGACGTGATCGAGCGGAACCGGCCGCTTCGGCGGCTTCGGATCTGGAGCGCCGGCTGCGCCACCGGGCCAGAGCCCTATTCCATCGCCATCATGCTGGAGCGCGAGTTCGGGGCGCGGATCGCCGACTGGCATGTCACGGTGCTGGGCACCGATATCAACCAAAAGTTTCTCGGCCGGGCTCGCGAGGGGCGCTATGATCAATGGGCCTTCCGAACCATGCCGGAGGAGATCCGCGCTGCCTGCTTCACCAAGGTCGGCAATCAGTGGCAGATCAATCAGCAATATAAACGCTTCGTCAAGTTCCAGTATCACAACCTGATCAAAAGCCGGTTTCCGTCGATCATCGATAATATCGCCGGTTTTGATATTATCATCTGCCGCAACGTCATCATCTATTTCAGCCCGGAGACCATCGAGGATCTGATCCCGTGCTTTCACGAGTCCCTGAGTGACGGCGGTTGGTTGGTCATGGGCCATGCCGAGCCCAATCAGCATCTGTTCCGCCATTTCAAGACCGTCAACACCCCCGGCGCCGTATTGTATCAGCGGGTCGATGGCTTTCATGCGCGGCCGCCGGCCCCCGTCGCGGCTCCGGCTCCGGTGGTCAAGCCTCCTTCCCTCGTGTTGCCCCGATTGACGGCGTTGGATGTGGGCCGGGACGTGACGCGGCCCATGGTTCCCCCGATGATTCGCTCCGCCAAGGCCAAGCCGCCGTCCGCGCCGGCCCGGTCTTTGGTCAAGCCGCCGCCGCCGCCGGGGGGGGAGGTCGGGGGCGGCCTGGTCCGGATTCGGGAACTGGCCGATTGCGGTCAGTGGGACGCGGCGGCGGCGGCCTGCGACGCCCTGCTGACCTCGACGCCGATGGATGCCTGGGGGCACTTCTACCGCGCCATGATCCACGAGCAGGTGGGGCAGGCGGAGGAGTGCGAAAAGGCGTTGCGGCGTGCCATTTACCTCGACCGCCGATTGGTTCTGCCGCACTATCATCTTGGCCTGTTTCTACTGCGGCGTGATGACGCCATCGCCGCCGCCAAGGCCTTCCGCAACGTCCAAGCCCTGCTGAAGGATTATCCCGATGACGGTCTGGTGGCGGATGCGGACAAGATCACGGTGGGTCAGATGCGCGAGGCCGTCGACATGCATCTGAAGCTGATCGGGGGGGCGATATGACGGAATCCGCCACGCTGCGGGATCGGCTGCACGCCCGGATCGAATGGGCCGGCAACGAGCATGACGCCGCCTTCAACAAGGCGCTGTTGCAGGCGCGGACCCGTCGGCTGGCGGCCCCGCGCGGCATTGTCGCCGATGGCCCCAAGGGCATTGACGTGCTGAATTGCCGAATCGCCTCCGAACGGTACGGGGTGGCGCTTGACAGCCTGTCCGAGGTGATGCCGCTGGGCAGCTGGACGCCGGTGCCGGGACAGCCGCAATACCTGCTTGGCGTCACCAATCTCCGGGGAGAGATCCGCCCGGTGCTCGACCTGCATTCCTTGCTGGGTCTGGAGCCGCCGGCAGCGGATGCCCGGACCTGGGTCATCTTCATTGACGACGAAGGGGCCGAGATCGGGCTGCGGGTCGATGCGCTGGAACGCATCGTCGCCCTTGATCCGGCGACGCTCACCAATCCCCAGAATTCCGGCAACGGTCTACCGCAGCGTTTTGTCACCGGCATCGGTCCCGGTTGTGGATCGGATGCCCTGATCTTGCTTGATACCCGCCAGATCCTGGCCCTCGATGTCCTGCGGGACGCCAGGGTTGATACCAGATGCGCCTCATAAGGGAAGTCACGATGAATCACGCCGCCCAACACTCGCTGTGGAAGTCCATGAAGCTGCGGCGGAAGTTTTCCACCGTGTCCCTGGCGATCACCCTGGTCCTGGCCGGGCTGATCGCCTTCAACGTGTTGGTGCTTCGCAGCCAGTCGCAGCAGTCGCTGGTCACCGACGTGGCCGGACGGCAGCGCATGCTGTCGCAGAAGTTCGCCAAGGAGGTCCTGCTGGTCAATCTGGGGATGTCCTCGGACATGCAGGGCACCTTGAAGCTGTTGCGCGACAGTCTGGCGGCGCTGATGGAAGGCGGCGAGGTCATCACCAACCTGGATACCGGGGCCAAGGCGGAATTGCCGCCGGCGCCCACGGTCGAAATCCGCGCCAAGCTGGCGGAGCAGGCGGTGGCGCTGCGGCAATACGAGAACACCGCCAGCGTCTATCTTGGGATGCAGCCCGGCGACGCCAGGCGGGCGGATCGGTTGAAGGAACTGCTGGTCAGCCAGATTCAGCTGAGCGATTCCGCCGAGGCGGCGGTCAAGATGCTGGGCCATCACGCCGATTCCTCCATCCGCTCGATGATCGCGCTTCAGGTGGCGGTGGGTCTGCTCTGCGCCCTGGTCGGCCTGATCGTCAGTTCCATGATCGGCCGCCAGATCGCCGACCCGCTGGAGGATTGCGCCGAGGCTGCCCGCAAGGTCGCCGCCGGCGATCTTCGCATCGAACCGCTGGAGGTGACCTCGTCCGATGAGATCGCCATGCTTCAGGTGGCGTTCAACGAGATGCTGGCCAGCCAGCGCGATGTGGCATTGCAGAGCCGGACGGTGTGCGACGCCCTGACCTCGGCCGCCAACGCCATCTTGTCCTCGGCGCAGGAGCAGGCGGCCGGAACCAAGCAGCAGGCGGCGGCGGTCCAGGAAATCACCACCACGGTGGAAGAGATCAGTCTGTCGGGCAAGCAGGTGGCCGAACGCTCGCGCCAGGTCGCCGGTACCGCCGAGGCGGTGGCGACCTCTGGCGTCGCCGGTCTCCAGGCGGTGCGCGACGCCTCGGTGGGCATGGAGGCCATCCGCGAGCAGACCGAGACGGTGGCCGAAAATATCATCACCTTGTCCGAACGGACCCAGGCGGTGGGCGAAATCATCGCCACCGTCAACGAGATCGCCGAGCAGTCCAATCTGGTGGCGCTGAACGCCGCCATCGAGGCCGCCGATGCCCGCGATCAGGGGCGTCGCTTCTCGGTGGTGGCCAACGAGATCAAGAATCTGGCGGATCAGGCCAAGGAGGCGACCTCGCAGGTGCGCGGCATCCTGGAACAGACCCAAAAGGGGATCAACACCTCGGTGATGCTGACCGAGGAAGCGTTGAAGCGGGTCGAAACCGGCCGCGAGCGGACCACGGTCTCGGAACATGTCATCCGCCAGATGTCGGACAATATCCAAGAAAGCGTTCACGCCTTCCAGCAGATCGTCGGCGCCACCAATCAGCAGCAGATCGGTCTGGAGCAGGTGACGCAGGCGCTGCACGAGATCCGTCAAGCCAGCCAGCAGACGGCGGTGACCACCGCCCAGTTGGAGAAGGCGTCGCTCGACCTTAATCAACTCGGCCAGAAATTGGCCCGGACACTGGAGAAATACCAGCTTTGAAGGGCATCCGCGAAAGGCTGCTTGAAGCCTTTCAGATCGAATATCGCGAACACCTGGAAGCCATCCGGGGCCTGCTCGACGAGTTGGGCCAGCGTTCGGACGGCAGCGGGATCGCACAGCTCGACGAGACCTTCCGGCGCGCCCACTCGCTGAAAGGAGCGGCGCGGGCTGTCGATCTGCCGCCGGTCGAGCAGATCGCCCATCGTCTGGAAACCCTGTTCGCCAAGATCCGTAGCGGCGAGATCAAGCTTGATCCGGAGGTGAAGGGGGTGATCGGGCGGGTGCTCGACACCATCGAGGATTGGGTGGCGGCCAGCAGCGGCGCTCAGGCCCTGCCCGACACCGCGGTCGCCATGTCGGAACTCGACGCCGTGCTGGACGGCCGCCGTCCGGTTGCCGCTCCGGCAACGGTGAAGACGCCGCAGCCGCCATCGCCGCCGCCGCCATCGCCGCCGCCGCCACCAGAGGCGATACCGGCGCCGGTCGAGGAAGTCGAACGGCCGGTTTCGGCGCGAGCGGATGAGACCGTTCGGGTGCGCGCGGTTCATCTCGACCGATTGCTGCGCTCGTCCAACGAGTTGCTGACCGAGACCATGATTCAGCGCCAGTTGACGCAGCAACTGGTGGATATCGACCGCAGTCTGGCCGATTTCGATAAGCAGTGGCGTCGGGTCCGCAAGGTCGCCTCGGGCATGATACGGGAGGCGGCCGATCACGACCGCTCCAGCGCCCTGGATCGTCAGTTTGAGGCGTTGGAGCAGTCGTTGCGGGTGTTGACCCGCGACGCGCGCGGCAATCGCCGGCTTCAGCAAAAGACCGGCTGGACGCTTCGCCAACTGGGCGGCGAGTTGCAGCAGGAAGTTCGTCAGGTCCGCATGGTCCCCGCCGAGAGTATTTTCGGCGGCTTCCGCAAGATGGTGCGTGATCTGGCCCGCGATGCCGGCAAGAAGGTCGAGGTTCAGGTCTCCGGCCTCGATGTGGAGGCCGACCGCATGGTGCTGCAAGGGCTCAAGGATCCGGTGATGCATCTGTTGCGCAACGCCCTATCCCACGGCGTCGAGCCGCCCGCAGTCCGCGCAGCCGCCGGAAAGCCGGACAACGCCACCGTGATGCTGCGTTTCGACGTGTCCGACGGCCGGTTGGTGGTGCTGGTGGAAGACGACGGCAAGGGAGTCGATTACGACGCTATCCGGTGCAAGGCGGTGGAGCGGGGCGCCCTTGACGAGGCCGAGGCCGCCGGCCTTGAACATCAGGCGCTGTTGGACCTGATCTTTGATCCCGGTTTTTCCACGGCGCGGGCGGTGGACGACCTTTCCGGGCGCGGCATGGGGCTGTCGGTGGTGCGCGAGGCCGCCGCCATGATGAACGGCACTGTCGAGGTACAAAAGCGTCACCCGGCCGGAACCTGCTTTCGCATGTCGGTGCCGCTGTCGGTATCGACCCAGCGGCTGTTTCTGGTGGAATGTCAGGGCCATGTCTACGCCTTGCCGACCGAGGGCGTCGATCGCCTCTATCGGGTCAAGGCCGACGATGTCGGGACGGTCGAGGGCAAGTCGGTGGTGTATCTCGGCGGTCAGCAACTGCCGCTGCTGTCCCTGGCCCATCTGCTGGCGCTGGGCGAAAGTGCGGTCAAGGTCACCCGCAACGTGGTGCCGCTGGTGGTGCTGAAGAATGGCGAGCGCCGGGTGGCGGTCGCCATCGACGGCTTTTTGTCCATCCGCGAGGGGCTGGTCAAGGATATCGGAGTACCCGGCGCGCGCGGCACCATGGTGGCCGGCGGCATGCTGATGGAAGACGGCGGCATTGCCCTGGTGCTCAACCCGTTCGAGATCGTCGAGAATTTCCGCAAATCGGGCAGCATCCGGGTCCTCACCACGGTGGAAAAGCCGGTGGAGCGCCGGGTTCCGGTGATCTTGGTGGTCGACGATTCACTCACCACCCGGACCTTGGAGAAAAGCATCCTGGAGGCGCACGGTTATCAGGTGCGGCTGGCCTTCGACGGTTTGGAAGGGTTGGGCCGGCTGCGGGCCGAACATATCGATCTGGTGATTTCCGATATCCAGATGCCGCGCCTGGATGGTTTCGGCCTGCTTCAGGCCATCAAGAGCGATCCCGCCCTCAAGGCGCTGCCGGTCATTCTGGTCAGTTCGCTGGAAGCGCGCGAGGACCGCGAGCGCGGCTTGGCGCTGGGGGCCGACGCCTATGTGGTGAAGCGCAAATTCGACCAGAAGGAACTTCTGGAAACCATAGGACAATTTCTTTGAGGAAGAAGATCAAGGTTCTCATCGTCGAGGACTCCCTGGTGGTGCGGGAGTTGCTGAAGCACATCATCGGCAGCGATGCCCGATTCGAGGTGCTGGCGGCGGTGGAGAGCGCCGAGCAATGTCTGCATCTGCTGGAAACCGAGACTCCGGACATTATCTCGCTGGATATCCGGCTGCCCGGCATGAACGGCCTGGACGCCACCTTGCAGATCATGGCCAAGCGGCCGACCCCCATCGTGGTGGTGGCGGCCCAGGTGGACGACGACGAACTCAACATCGCCATGAACGCGCTGCGCGCCGGGGCGCTGTCGGTGGTGGAAAAGCCGGTGGGCGTCACCAACATCGCCTTCGAGACCATGGCCGCCAAGCTCTGCACCCAACTGGCGATCATGAGTCAGGTCAAGGTGGTTCGCCAAGGGATCGATCGGGGCCTGCGTTTCGGTTCCATCGATCAGCCGCAAAAGCCGATCATGCGCCCCGGCAGTTACACCATGGTTGGCATCGTCTCGTCCACCGGCGGGCCGCAGGCGTTGGTCCAATTGCTGAACGGGCTGGGGGCTGGCTTTCCCTTGCCCATCCTGCTGGTCCAGCACATCACATCCAGCTTCCTTGACGGCTTTGTCTCGTGGCTGACCGGAACGACGCCGTTTCAGGTGCGGATCGCCGAGGAGGGCGAACGTCCGGAGGCCGGCCGGGTTTATGTGGCCCCGGTCGAAACCCACCTCACCCTGATTCACGGCCTCCTGTCCATCGTGGACACGCTGCCGGTCTGTGGGCAGAAGCCCTCGGGGACGGTGCTGTTCAGCTCGCTGGCCCGCGAATTGCGCGATAAGGCGGTGGGCGTGGTGCTGACCGGCATGGGAGCCGACGGCGCCGATGGCCTCAACCAGATCTTCAAGGCCGGCGGCTACACCATCGCCGAGGACTCCTCGACCTGCGTGGTCTTCGGCATGCCGTCGGCGGCGGCCAAGATCGGGGCGGTCCGCGAGATGCTGCCCCTGCCGGCCATCGCGACCAGGCTGTTGGACCTGACGGGAAGGGGAGAACCGGCGTGAGCGACGAACGGTTGATTCTGATCGTCGAGGATTCCGCGACCCAGGCCATCCGGCTTCAGTTCGTCCTGGAGCAGGAGGGGTTCAAGACCATCACTGCGCCCTCGGGCGAGGCGGCGCTGGAAGAGATCAACCGCCAGCTTCCCAACCTCATCATCGTCGACTATCACCTGCCGGGCATCCAGGGCGACGAGCTGTGCCGCCAGATCCACATGGACGTCACCACGCGGGGCATCCCGCTGCTGATGCTGACGGCGGACGAGACCTCGGCCACCGAGTTGCACGGCCTTGAAAGCGGCGCCGACGATTTTGTCGCCAAGTCCGAGGATTTGGACATCCTGCTGCTGCGGGTTCATAACCTGCTGCGCAAGTCCCGACGCGATTCGGGGAATGTGGAGGTCGGGCGCTCGCTGTTCCGCCGCGCGCGGATTCTGGTCATCGACGACAGCAACACCTATCGCCAAAGTCTGACCCAGGAGCTGACCGACGAGGGCTGCGACGTCACCCAGGTCACCAGCGGCCCGGAGGGGCTGGAGGCGCTGACCCGCAGCGACTTCGACTGCGTCATGGTCGATATGGTCATGCCGGGCATGGACGGCATCGCCGTCTGTAAGGAACTGACGGCGCGGCGGGTCGATGATGCGGCGCCGCTGGTGGTGCTGATGCTGTCGGCCTACGAGAACAAGGAGAACGTGGCGCGCGCCCTGGAGGCCGGCGCCGACGACTTCGTCGGCAAGTCGGCCGAAATGAGCATGCTGCGGGCTAGGCTGCGGGCGCTGTTGCGGCGCAAGTTTCTGTTGGAGCAGAACAAGCGGATCATGGACGAGATCCGTCTGCGTGACATGGAGACCCTGCGCGCCAAGGCGGAAAAGGAGGCGGCGGAGGCCAGGGCAGCCCTGGCCGAAGGATTGGCCAAGGCCAATCGCGACCTGGAATCCGCCAATGCCGAATTGCAGCAGGAAATCCGCCGCCGCGCCACGGCCGAACGGCAGGCCCTGGCGGCGCGGGAAGCCGCCGAGGCCGCCAATCGGGCCAAGACGATCTTTCTCGCCAATATGAGCCACGAGTTGCGCACGCCGCTGAACGCCATCATCGGTTTCTCCGAACTGGCGACCAGCGTGATGACCGGGCCGGACCTCGAACGCTATGGCGGCTTTGTCGATAATATTTCCGAATCCGCTTACCACCTCTTGCGGGTGATCAGCGATATCCTCGATGTCTCACGCGTCGAAGTCGGCAAGGTCACCCTGCGCGAAACCGATATCGACCTTGGCGAGGTCTTTCAGTCGGTATGTCGCCTGATCGATCACGCGGTGATGGCCAAGCGTCAGACTCTCAGCTATTCGGCCAGCGAGGGGATGCCCCGGTTGCGGGGGGATGCGCGGCTGCTGAAACAGATCCTGCTCAATCTGGTGTCCAACGCCGCGAAGTTCACCCCGGTGGCGGGCAAAATCCAAGTCACGGCCGGACTGGTCGATGGCGGCCTTGTGATCACGGTCGAGGATGACGGCGCCGGTATCGCGCCTGCCGACATCGCCATGGTGATGCAGCCGTTCGGGCAGGCCGAAAACGCCATCAGCCCCAAGCAGGAGGGCACCGGCTTGGGGCTACCCTTGGCCAAGAGCTTTGTCGAACTGCATGGGGGGACGCTGACCCTGGATAGCGCCATCGGCAAGGGAACCCGGGTGACGGTGACGTTTCCCGCCACCCGGACCGTTCCGGCGGGTTAGCTCAAGCCACCCGCTTGGGGCCGTTGGAGGCATGGACCGACATGGCCAGACCATCGTCGTGCATGGTGGTCGCCTCTTCCGGATAGGCCCCGATCTGGTGGATCGACAGGTCGGCGCCGGCGAATTCCTCTTCGTCGGACAGGCGGATGCCGAAGGCCAGCTTGAGACCGCCATAGACCGCCAAGCCGCCGGCCAGACCGAATGCGGCCCCGGTCACCGACCCGACCACCTGCGACATCAGGCTGACCCCGCCCAGGCCGCCGAGAGATTCCTGGCCGAACACGCCGCAGGCGATGCCGCCCATGAAGCCGCACATGCCGTGCAGCGCCCAAACACCCAAGACGTCGTCGAGGCGCAGCTTGTTCTGACACAGGTTGAACAGCCATACGAAGATGGCGCCGGCCATGACGCCGGTCGCCAGGGCGCCGATGGGGTGCATCACGTCCGAGCCGGCGCATACGGCCACCAGACCGGCCAAGGCGCCGTTATGGACGAAGCCGGGGTCGTTACGGCCGACCACCAGAGCCGAGACGATGCCGCCGACCATGGCCATCAGCGAGTTGATGGCCACCAGACCGGAAATATCGGCGATGGTCTGGGCGCTCATGACGTTGAAGCCGAACCAGCCCACCGAGAGAATCCAGGCGCCCAGGGCCAGGAACGGAATATTGGACGGCGGCACCGCCACCAGTTTGCCATTCTTGCGGTAACGGCCGAGGCGAGCCCCCAGCAGCAGCACCGCGGCAAGCCCGATCCAGCCGCCGACCGCATGGACCACCACCGAACCGGCGAAGTCGTGGAAGGCCAGACCGAACATCGCCTTCATCGTGTCCTGGAAGCCGAACCGGGTTCCCCACACCATGCCCTCGAAGATAGGGTAGACCAGCCCGACCAGAATTGCCGTCGCCATCAATTGGGTGTTGAACTTGGCGCGTTCGGCGATGCCGCCCGAAACGATGGCCGGAATGGCGGCGGCGAAGGTGGCCAGGAAGAAGAACTTCACCAGGTCATAGCCCTGGGGACCAAAGCTGCTGCCGGTCTTTCCGACCAGCACATCGGCGCCGACCAGGAAGCTGGTGCCGTAGGCGACCGAGTATCCGACGAAAAAATAGGCAATGGTCGAGATGGCGAAGTCGGAAATGATCTTTACCAGGGCATTGACCTGATTCTTTTTACGGACCGTCCCGACCTCAAGGAAGGCAAAGCCGGCGTGCATCGCCAGGACCATCGCCGCACCTAAAAGGACGAACAGTACATCTACGCCGGTCTTCGTCGTCTCCATTTTAATCCCCAGTCATAAAGGCTGCTGTCGCCATAAGATGGTCCGGCGCATTCAATTCGTATGCCATATGAGCATGCTTTAAAATGTTGTTCAATTTCAACGATATGGCTCATTGTTGCCGCTACGGCCGGGGCTGAATGTATAATATATGGGCTGAATGTCGCGATATTCAGCCTAAAAAAAAGGCATGTCGCGGGGGCACACCGCAGTGCCGGCCAATCCGCACAAAAATAACGCACAATTTGTTGTTGGCGAATATTTGTGCAGGTGCGCGGTGCCGTTACAGGGAGGGGACAAAACGCATCCGCCCGCCTGCCGAAACGGCAAGCGGTTGGTCCATATATATAGGGTAGGGATAAATGGCGCGAGTGACGGGGCTCGAACCCGCGACCTCCGGCGTGACAGGCCGGCGCTCTGACCAACTGAGCTACACCCGCGCGAGGGCCGGTGATATAGCAGGCGGATCTTTACGGTGCAAGCCTGATTCGTATGGAAAACACTTCGGCGGAAAGATTGATCCGCGTTAAGCTTGGCGCGAGCCTGGAAAAAGGGAGTTTGGCCATGGCCGAAATCGTTAATCTGAACCACTATCGCAAGGCTAAGAATCGTGTCGCCGCGGAGGTCGAGGCGTCGAACAACCGGGTGCTGTTCGGTCGCAAGCGGGCAGAGGCCGAAGTGGCCCGCAAGCTTGCGGAAAAGAAGAAAGAAGGCCTCGATGGAAAGAAGCTCAGTGATTGATCGTGATGCGGCGTGATCTAAAGTATGGGGAATGGGTGCCGAAGTAGGGGACGGTATTGCGCTGTTGCAGTGGAGAAGGAATCGGGGGAACAGTAGACTGAAACCTATTGAAATTTAACAAGATCAAGATTGCGAGATAATCGCATCGTCGGCTGGGAGGCATATATGGACACTTTATCCGAGCGGGCGCTTGCTTCGCTGCCCGTCGATTTGCTGCCGGTCCTTCTCGATCGCCTTCCCGAGGTATTCTTTCGTACAGATCAGAGTGGCCGGCTGGTTTGGGTGTCTTCCAACGCCAGCCGACAGCTTGGTTATTCGGTCGATGAAATGATCGGGATGGCCGCCGGGGGGCTTTACGTCCGTCCGGAGGAGCGATCCCGGATCGTCAAGGACGTTCGTGCCGGCCAGGGCAGCGCCGTCGCCGTCGAGGTGGAACTGCTGCGCAAGGATGGCGGGACCATCTGGGCGGTGGTGAACGCTTGCAGTCTGATAGGCCCATCCGATGAGTTCCTGGGTATCCAGGGGGATTACCGAGTACTGGAAGACCCGCAAGACCCTGGAGGACAGCGAGGACCGCTTCCGCCGCCTGTCGGATGTGGCCACCGAGGCCATCTGCATCCACTACCAGGGCAAGATCATCGACTTCAATCATGCCTTCGAGGCCATGTTCCGCTATTCGCGGGACGAGTTTCTCCAGATGTGGGCCTGGGACGTCATCGATCCGCGCGATATTCCCCGCGCCAAGGAGATGGTCCGTCTGCAATACGAGGACCCCTATGAGGTTCGTGGTCTGCGCAAGGATGGCTCCATCTTTCCCATGGAGATCTATTCCAAGCACAGCTGGATGGGGGAAAAGTCGGTCCGGGTTACGGCGATTCACGACCTGACCCAGCGCAAGCAGGCCGAGGAATCGGTGCGGCTGCTGTCTCAGGCGGTGGAGCAGAGCCCGGTGGCGGTGGTCAACGCCGACGGGATCGTTCAGTATGTGAACTCCGCCCATGCGGAGATGACCGGCCACGGCGACGTCAGAGTCTGCGTCAACGTATCGCCGCGCCAGTTTCAGGACGTCGGCTTCATCGACGATGTCCGTGTGGCGCTGACCGGGGCCGGCTTGCCTGCGGCCAATCTGGAACTGGAAATCACTGAGGGGCTGCTGCTGGCCGAGCGTGGCGATGTGGATATTTTGCTGCGCTCCCTGGGCGAGATGGGGGTGCGCCTGTCCATCGACGACTTCGGCACCGGCTATTCTTCCCTTAGTTATCTGGAGCGTTTCCCCTTCGACACCTTGAAGATCGACCGCTCGTTCCTGATCGGGATGCTGGAGCGCCAGGAGCGCAAGGTGCTGGTGGAAACCATCGTCGCCATGGCGTCCGGCCTGGGGCTGGAGGTCATTGCCGAAGGGGTGGAGACCGCCGAGCAGCTGGGCCATCTGGCCGCCATCAATTGCGACATCGCCCAGGGATACCTGTTCAGCCGGCCAGTCGTGCTGGCCGAGGCGCTGGCCATGCTGGGGCAGCGGTTCCCGGTCCAGGCGGGGGAGGTGCCTGACCGGCGAGGGCATTTTGGTTCTCCGGCTTCAGTCCTCGACCGTAAAGGCGTCCAGAATATCCTCGAAGCCGCCGTCGATATTGTCGGGGGCGATCTGGGCGAACAGGTCGAGGATGATGACGGCGTTCAACGCCGCATCGCGGGTGACGCCCTTGCGCAGGCGTTCGGCCAGACAGGCGTTCATCACCGACAGGTCCTGGTATTTGTGCTTCAACCCATCCAGGGAGATCGCCTGGCTTCCACCGCCCATCTTCTGCTGGACATAGGCCATCAGCAGCCAGCTGGAGAACGAGCGGTACAGGGTTTCCTGTTCATCGGAAAACGGGGTGTGAAAGCGGGCCATCGGTCGCAGGAACTTGGTCAGCGGGCAGCCGGAGGTGGCGCAGACCAGCCCGATCAGCGAGGCCATGCCGGTCTGAAAGGTGGATTTCGATACGATGGTGCGCTGAGGCGTCTCGACCTCGATCACCGCCTTTTCGTGGGAAACGCGGCTTTCGAACAGCGGCAGGAACATGGCGATGCCCAATGCCGCCGGGCAATAGTCGCAATCGGTGGACAAGGTGCAATTGGAGCAGCGATTATTGGCCAGCCGCGCCCATTCCGGCCGGGGGGCGTCATCTGGTATGGCAAGGCGGTAGGTCTTGGCGTCGAACGCCAGATCGACGGCCAGCGGCCGGTCCGTCGAGGCGAAGAAGCGGTACGTGACCTTCTTGTGGTTTTTTACCAAAAGCGCTGAGTTCGAGCAGTCCAGGGGTGACATGGGAGTCTCCCGTTAAGCTTGATCCACCATCCATTGATTGAACCATATCCCATATTTTGTATGCGGACAATCGGGCGGGACCATTAGTACCTTTGCACCGTCATGAATAGGTGTTTATACGAAAGGACGTTATCCGCTTAGGGTCGGGCCGTCGATTATGGCCCCCGCCAGCAGAGCGAGTCCCATCAGGGTAATGAGGCCGGCCCCCGTCAGGGCAAGGCCGGTGCGCAGGCGAGTTCCCAGGGTGCTGCCGGCAAAGCCCCGTTCGATCAGGCGATTGAGACCCAACGCCCCCATCCCGATGGCGGCGACGGTGATGGCGACGCCAAAGCCCATGGCGAAGGTCGCCAGCATGCCGACTGCGAACATATTGTTGGCCAGGGTGAACAGCAGGACCAGGATGGCGCCGGAACAGGGGCGAAACCCGACAGCAGCCGCCACCGCGAACAGGGCATTGCGCTCGGCGGTCGGGGTGGTTGCGGGGGCATGGTGGTGATGGTCGCGACAGGCCTCGCCATGGTGATGATGATCGTGACCACAGCCCTTGCCAGCGAGGGTCCGCCAGATGATCACCACGCCGACCACGGTGATCATGGCGTAGGAGGCGACCTCCAGCCAGCCGGCGCTGGCCATCACCTCGCGCGGGGCCAGCGCCAGCAGGCCGGCCAGCGCGGCGACGACGGCAATGGCCGAGGCCGACTGCACCATGGCGGCGATCAGGCTGGCCATAAGGCCGTGGGCGATGCGGGCGCGCCGGGTGGCGAACCATCCGGCGATCACCACCTTGCCGTGGCCGGGACCGACGGCATGGAACACGCCATAGAGGAAGGCGGCCAGCATGATGGCGGCGGCCGGTTCCCACGATCCGGTTTCCTTCATGGTGGCAAGGTGCTGACGCATCTCGCCGGTCAACTGGCGTTGAAGGGCGAAGATCCAGCCGGCCACCGAACGCAGCGGCTCGGGCAGGTCACCGCCCATAGGCGCGCCGCCGCCGGGGACCAGGGCGGCCGAGGCAAGCGATGGCAAAAGTGTCAGGATCGCGGTCGGGATCACTCGCATGTGATGGTGGCTCGCTTTGGGGTGACCACCCCGCCGAAGATGGTGTTGCCGAGATCGGGGGCGATGACCGCCCGGCATTTCTCGGATCCCGGCCCGGTCAGGGTCACGGCCTTGTCGTCGGGAAAGTCCATGTCGATGTAGAAAGTCTCTTCATAGGTTGTGAAGCCGAACGGCGTCTGACGCGGATCGACGGGCTCCGGCAGGCCAAGGCGGAAGGCGTAGAGCAGGGAGTCCTTGACCCCCATTACCTGGAATGCGGTGGCGTCGGGCCATTTGATCGGCGTGTCGCCGATCTTGGCATAGGTGAAGTGCCCTTGCTCCTTGGTGTCGCGAAATGCTTCGCGTTCGAGATCCTTGATCTCGGCGGGGTCGAGCCTGCCATTCTTGTTCTTGTCGAAATCCGCCAGCATGGATGTGCTGAAGACCGGGTCGAACTTCCAACCCATATACAGGCTGACGATCTTGCCGTCCTTGAACTCGACCAGGGCGTGGACGTCCACCATGACATGGGGATGGGCCTGGGCGGGCGTGGATGTCAGCAGGACGAGCAGGGCGAGGACCGATAGAAGACGACGGCGCCGCATCTCAGCTTGCCTGTTTCAGTCGCTCGAAGCCTTGTTCCAGATCGGCTTGCAGGTCGGAGGCGTCTTCGAGACCGGCGTGGAAGCGTAAGGACGGTCCGGCCGGTTTCCATTCGGACGCGGTGCGGATGATGGAGTGGCCGGAGGTGGGAATCACCAGACTCTCGAACCCGCCCCAGGAAAAGCCCAGCTTGAAATGCTCGTACCCGTCCAGCATGGCATCGACCGCCGGCTTGGCGGCGGGCTTCAGGATCACCCCGAACAGGCCGCAGCCGCCAGAGAAATCCCGCAGCCACAAGGCGTGGCCGGGGTCCGACGGCAGCGGCGGATACAGCACCCGGTCGACCTCGGGCCGGCCTTGCAGCCAGGTGGTCAGCCGCATGGCGGTGGCGGCGTGCTGGCGCAGGCGCACCGCCAGGGTCCGCAGGCCGCGCAGGCCGAGATACATTTCCTCCGAGCCCGGGCTGTGGCCAAAGGTGGCCACCGAATTCTTTACCGTCAGCCACAGTTCCGGAGTGGCGGCGGTGATGCTGCCCAGCATGGCGTCGGCATGGCCGACGATATATTTGGTGGCGGCCTGGATCGAGATATCGACGCCCTTGGTGAAGGGCTGGAAGGTCAGAACCCCCCAGGTGTTGTCCAGCATCACGACGGCGCCGCCGGCATGGGCGACCTCGGTGATGGCCGGAATGTCTTGGACCTCGAAGGTCAGCGAGCCGGGGCTTTCGGTGAACACCACCTTGGTGGTGGGCCGCATCAGCGCCTTGACGCCGGCGCCGATCAGCGGGTCGTAATAGGTGGTCTCGATCCCCAGCCCCTTCAGCACCTCGTCGCAGAATTTGCGGGTGGGGAAATAGGCGGTGTCGACCATCAGCAGGTGGTCGCCGGTCTTCAGGAACGCCATCAGCGCCCCGGTGATCGCCGCCAGCCCGGAGGAGGTCGCCACCGTGCGATGGCCGCCCTCCAACTCGGCGATCGCCTCTTCCAGGGCAAAGGTGGTCGGCGTTCCGAAGCGGCCATAGCGCACCCCTTCGAACGGCGTCTTGCCGCTCTTTTCCATGGCCGCCACCGAGGCGTGCAATATGGTGGAGGCATGGTAGACCGGCGGATTGACCGCGCCGTGGAACTTTTCGGGGTGGCGGCCGGCGTGGAGGATCCTGGTATCTTTTTTCATTGGACTCGGACTGCTGGACGAAAGCGGGAAGGCATGGTGACTCGCCGCCGGGGCTAGGCCAAGTGAATTAACCGCAGCCCTTATATTCATGACCGCGCGAGCCGGTGAATCGAGTCGTGGGTTGGCGGTGGAGTTTCTCGACGGTAATATGAGGAAAGTCCAGGTTGTGTCCCTACCTAAATTGTAACCGCTCGGAATCATTGTCCGATATTCACCGTTCCCATTATCGATGTCCGCGCCCGAGGTCACGCCCACCCATGTCATCTTGGTGGTGGCGATCAATAGCCTGATGGTCGGTTTGCTGGCGCCATGGCCCGGGCCGTCCAGGTGTTCAAGCAGAACGCCATAGACAAACTGCGCATGGAGGCCGCCAGGTACTGGCGCTCCCTCCGACGGCAAGGGGGAGTGGGCGGAGTTCTAGGGGATTCCCCCCCCCTCTCTCTCTTCGGAGAGAAGGGGACTTTCCTCAGTCCATGTATGTCTGGTCTTCTCGCAAGATGTGATTGCGCAGCCAGTTGCCGACAAAACCGGCCACCTTCTCGCCGATACCCTGTTTGCCGGATCTGAAGCCGGAGCGGATGGCGACCAACTCCTCGGTCAGATCCCGGTGGATAGTCTTGTGCCGGTCGTATCCGGGGAAAAGGATCTGTCGCAGGTGTTCTTCCTCGCGGGAGAAGTGGGCGACGGTGTAATCCAGCAACTCGTCGAGTACGAATTCAAGGACGGTATGGTCTTCGCGGTTGGCCGGGAGACTCAACTGGTTGACCAGTCCGATCAGGACCCGATGATCGCGGTCGAGGATGGGATTGCCCACACTCATGGAGTCCGTCCAGCGGATGACCGGTGTTTGTCCGCGATCTTCAAGAACCGATACGGCGGCGGTGATGACCTTGGGGTCGAACTGCCGTCCCGCCTGTGAGACGAGGTAGGCGATCGCCTCTTCCTCCGACCAGGGCTGCTTGTACGGTCTGGCGCTGGTCAGGGCGTCGAAGACGTCGGCGACGGCGACGATGCGCGCCGCCAGCGGGATCTCTTCTCCCTTGAGCCCGTTCGGGTAGCCACTGCCATCATACTGCTCGTGGTGGTGGCGGGCGATGTCGGCGGCCATGCGCAGATACGTGCTGTCGGGCGCCATCAACAAGGCTTTTCGGAGGATGCCGGCCCCCGTGGCCGAGTGTACCTGCATCAACCGCCGTTCGTCGGCGTCAAGGGCTCCCGGTTTGCGCAAGATGCCATCGGCGATCGCGACCTTGCCGATATCGTGAAGGATGCTGGCCACGCCGACCTGATCGCGGAAATCCGGCGTGATCTCGTTGGGAAAGGCCGTACCCCGCACCAGGGTCCGGGTAATCTCGTGGGTCAGGCGGGCCACCCGCACCACATGGTCGCCGGTGTCGGTATCGCGGAACTCGGCGAGGTCGGCCAGGGCCTGTACGGTGGCGCGGTTGGAGGCCTTCATCTGCTGGGAGGCAATGTGGTGGGGCGTGACGTCGGCGAAGCTGTAGGTGTAGCCACCGCCCGCCAGCGGTGCTCCGGTTTCTTCCTGCACGCCGCCATCGGGCCGGGTTCGCACCAGACGGATTTTCCGTCGCTCCCGGATCGGAGACAGCCGTTCGGTGACGATGGTCTCGACTTCGCCGGCTCCGAACTCGCCCCGGTCGGCGAGGAACCAAGCCAGATCGATGAAGTTGACCCCGCTTCGGCATTGGCTCTCCGTGATATCGAAGACCTGGCGATAGCGGTTGTTGACGAAGATGATGCGGAAATCGGCATCGAGCACCAGAACGGCAAGCTCGATGCTGTCAAGCGCCTCCGCCATGGTCGTGGCGAACATGGGGTTGCTCTCCTCCATACGGGCCGATGGTTCAGCCATTTCAAACCGGATCGGAACAGATCCACGAGGCCCTCAAGCGGTTCTCCGAATCCCGTGTTTCCCGCGCCGTGTGGCGCGCCCGGTTCGGACGTGGCTATTCATACCCCGTCGAGTCGTCTTCTAATCCAGTGATGTGGATACGATGTGGATGAAGCATGAACGACCGTTCACAATAAGGCGCGGCGGTCCTGGCTTGGCTGGACACCCTTGGCGGCGACCGGATACCCTTTCGCGCCTGAAGGGCCTTGGGGGGATTCATGTGCGTCTGATCGTGCTGTTGATCGTGGCCCTGTGGCTTGGCGCCGGAGAGGGCCTTGCCGCAAATGGTGCGGCCCCCCGGATAGCGGAGCCGAAGGCCTGGGATATGGTGGTGCCGCCGGTGTTCAGCCACCTGACGCCTGCCGACGGGTTGCCTTATCCCGTGGCTTTGGGACTGGCTCAGGATCGCCACGGTTTCATCTGGGCGGCCACCCCCGGCGGGCTCGCCCGTTGGGACGGCTATCGCATGACGGTGTTCCGTCACGACGGCGGCGATCCCAATTCCCTGCCCGAGAACATCGTGACGTCGGTTCTGGCGGACAAGCACGGGCAGGTCTGGCTGAGTACCGCTTCCGGGGTGATTCTCCGCTATGACGAGACGATCCGAGGCTTCGTGACCTATCGCGACCGGGGAGGGAGCTTTGGCCGCCCCCATGGAATGACCGGAGACGATAAGGGGGGAATCTGGGTCGCCGGTCGGCAGGGGCTGGCGCGACTCGATGCCGCGAGCAAGACTTGGCGATACGAAAGCGCCCTTCCCGCCGGGGAAGTCGGCAGCGTTCTGATCGATCGATCCGGGCGGGTCTGGGCCGGAACGGTCAGCGGGCTCATGTGGCGCCATGCCAATCGCCAGTCGTTCGAGCCGGTGGCGATGCCCGTCGAAACCAGCGGAGACGTGGTTTCGGCACTGTTCGAGGATGGTGAGGGAACGATCTGGTTCGGGACCAGACGGGGCCTGGTCGGCAGGGTCGAGCGCGACGGCCCGGCGACCCTCGAACCCGCCTTGCCGTCGTCGGGCCATCGGGTGACCGCCATTGCCCAGCCCCGGCCGGGGGTGCTGTGGTTCGGCGATTACGGCGGCGGCATTCGCGAGTTGCGCCAGAGTGAACGGGCGGTCCGGCGCTTCACTCACGACCCGATGATCGGCGCCAGTCTTGGCGATAATTCGGTCACCGGCCTGATGATCGACCGCTCCGGTCTGGTCTGGGTGAGCAGCCTGCGCGGTGTCCACCGTCATATTCTCAGCAATCAGCGGATCATGACCGTTGTCCGCCGGGGGCAGGGCGGGCTGCCGGGGCCGGATGTGCGCGGCGTCGCCGCCACGGAGGATGGCAAGGCGTGGCTGGGGTTCCGGGCCGAGGGGGTGGCCTTGCTGGACCCCATGGCCAATGTGATCAGAACCGTGTCGCCGGGGACGGGACCGGGCGATTTGCCGGGGGGCGTCGTTCAGGCCATCGCCGATACCGCCGATGGCCAGCTATGGGTCGGTCAGGATGGCGGCCTTTTTCGGGTCGATGTGGCGTCCGGAAAGACCGCGCCGTATCCGCCGCTGGCGGGAGCCAATGTGTTCGCCTTGTATCGCGACGGAACCGATCTGTGGGCGGGCAGTTCCATGGGGCTGGCCCGGATCGGCCTGAACGGCGAGCCGCCGCGTTTCTTTCATTTCGACCGCGAGAACCCCGCCAGCCTTAGCGATAACAGCGTGCAGGCGGTCTTTCGCGACCGCGCTCGGCGACTATGGGTAAGTACCCAGCGGGGACTGAACTTGCTCGACGATGCCGGGACGGGGGGCTTTCGTCGGTTTCAGAGCGACCCTGATGATCCCGAGAGCCTGCCCAGCGATATCGTCAGCGGCATCGCCGAAGACCGGTTCGGACGAATATGGCTGGCCACTGCCAGCGGCGTCGCCGTCTTCGATCCGGCGCGGGACGGCAAGCCCCGCTTTATCCGTCTGGGGAGGGGGCATGGCCTGCCCAGCGATACCGTGTTGTCGGTGATGGAGGGCGTGGACGGCAAGATCATTGCGGCTACGGGCAGCGGCCTGTCGATGATCGATCCGCAAACCCTGGACATTCGCAGTTTTGGGCCGGCCGAAGGCCTGCATATCCAGACGTTCTGGGCGGGATCGGCGGCGCGGATGTCCGATGGAACCATACTCCTGGGCGGATTCGGCGGCATGGCGGTCGTTCGTCCCACCTTGCCCCCGATCTGGGATTTCCACCCGCCCGTGGTGGTGACGGAACTGCGGGTCGGAGGCCGGACGGTCCCCGCCAGCGACGCCATCGTCATCTCTCCCGAGGATGGCGGATTTCAGGTGGACTTCGCGGCGTTGGATTTTTCCGCGCCGGACCGTAACCGGTACGCCTATCGTCTGGTCGGAAATGACGGAGATTGGACCGTCACCGACGCCCATCGCCGCACGGCGGGGTATACCAATCTTTCGCCGGGCTCCTACCGTCTGGAGCTTCGGGCCAGCAACAGCGTCGGCGTCTGGGCGGAGCCGCCGCGCGTCCTTGCCGTGCGGGTCTTGCCGGCCTGGCATCAGACACTATGGTTCCGCCTGCTGGCCGGGCTGGCCGTTCTTTTGGCCATGGTTGCCGCCGCCCAGGTGCGCAAGGCTTATTACTTGCGCCGTGAACAGGAATTGACCCGGCAGGTGGCGGCCAAGACATCCGAGGCCGAGGCCGCGAAAATGCGGGCTTTGACCGGAGAGGAGGACGCCCGACAGGCAAAGGAGGAGGCCGAGGCGTCCGCGCGGATGAAATCCCGCTTTCTGGCGATCATCGGTCACGAGATTCGGACGCCGCTCAACGGCTTGCTCGGGATGCTGCAGCTCCTCGACCCAAGGACGCTTGACCATGGCCCGCGCGAGTTGCTGTCCACCGCGAAGACTGCCGGTGAAACCCTGCGCCATCTGGTGGAGAGCGTCCTGGAATACGGCCGGGATGGGGCTGAGTTCGGTAAAACGCAAGCGGCCTTTGACGATGTCGATCTTCGTCGCCTCGCGGTCGAGGCGGTGGAACTGATGCGGTCGCAAGCCTTGGCGAAGGGGCTGACGTTGACTCTGGAGGTCGAGCCAAGCGGCTCGATCTGGATCCGTTGCGATCATACCAAGCTGTCGCGCATCCTGATCAACCTGCTGGGCAACGCCATCAAATTCACCGAGCGGGGGATGGTCGCCGTGGATCTGTCCGCAGTCTCCGAGGATGACGGGACGCGGTTGACGATCAAGGTGACCGATACCGGCATCGGGATCGCCCCCGAGATCCGCTACGCCATTTTCGGAGATTTTGTGCAGGCCGACGATTCCATCACCCGCAAATATGGCGGGGCTGGACTGGGTCTGGCCGTTTCCCGGCGCATGGCAGCGCAGATGGGAGGGACTCTGACCGTGGAGAGCGCGATCGGGGTCGGCAGTTCCTTCCGCCTTGACGTCACGGTGGCGGTGGGGACGGAGATTCCAGCCTCCGAGGCTTGCGCATTCGTCCCGACCGGTCCCGGCCTGCGGGTGTTGGTGGTGGATGACGACGAGATCAACCGGCAGGTTGCCCGACGCTTGCTGTTACGCCTGGGCCATTGTCCGACCATGGTTGAAAGCGGCGGGGAGGCGATCGGCGCGCTATCATCCTTCGACGTGGATGTCGTTCTGATGGACCTGCGGATGCCGGGCATGGACGGCATGGAAACCGCACGTCGGATCCGACGCCTGGAATCGGGGCGGGAGAATCGGTTGCGGATTTTTGCGATGACCGCCGATCTGACCGACGATGTCTTGCGGCAATGCGTGGCGGCCGGCATGGACAGTGGACTGCCAAAGCCGATTCAGCTTGGAAGGCTGCGCGATGTCCTGGCCGGGGTCGATCTGCCCGACCTTCCCCTCTTCCCGCGCGAGGGCTTGCTGGATGTGGATTTTCTGAGGGCGCAGATGGACATTCTTGGGTCGGCCGAGATGATTCGGCTGGCGCGCCTGTTTCAGCGAACCTCGCGGCTGATGGTCGGCGCCATGGAGGCCGCGGCCGAGACCGGCGACCGGGCGACCATCGAAGCCCAGGCACATCGGCTGCGCAGCGCCGCCGGTGCTCTCTGTCTATCGGATCTGGTGGATAAGGCGGCGCGGATTGAGGGTGAGGCTCCCTTGGCCTCGCAGGTTCATCTTCAGGCGCAGATCGTGCTGTTGCGTGAGGCCCGCAGGATGGGGCTGAGGGCCTTGGGCGTATGGGCGCGGGGCATCGCCTTCCGGTCACAAGACGTTGATGGCGATCCCGAACCTGTAGCCAATGCCGCTGACGGTGATGATCGGGGAGTCTCCCTGGGTCAGCTTCCTGCGCAGGCGGGAAATCAATGAGTCCACGGTCCGCATATCGCCCTCGCCCGAGCGGCTGCTGATCACCTCGGCCAGAAAGTCACGGTAAAGCGGGCGTCCGTCCGCCTCCACCAGTGCCGCCAGCAGATCGAATTCACCTCGGGTCAAGGCAATCTGCTCACCGGAATTGACGGATAACTCCCGCCGGGTCAGATCCAGGATATAGGTGCCGAAGGTTATGACGGTGCGGTGGCCGCCGGGTGCGCTATCCAGCTTCCTGCGGCGCAGCAAGGCGCGGGAGCGCGCCATCAGTTCCCGCAGATTGACCGGCTTGGTGACATAGTCGTCACCCGCTGATTCCAGTCCGAGGACACGGTCGATTTCACTGTCGCGCTGGGTTACGAAGATGATGCCGACCGGACTGCCAGCCCGGATTTCCTGGGAGAAGCTGATTCCGTTGGCGTCGGGCAACTGGATATCCACGAAGATGATGTCGACCGTGCCGGCCCTGAGGATGGTGCGGCATTCGGCGGCGGACGCCGCCTCCTGGACGTCGAATCCTTCGTTGGAGAAATACCTTCCGATCATTGACCGGGTGACGGGGTCATCGTCCAGGACCACCAGGCTGGGGCGGGCGTCACGAGCCGCCATCCCTGGACGGTTTTCAAACCTGGTCATTTCCCCTGCCGCCCCATTTCATTTGAAATACCCCTGCGGCACCCTATACGTCACAGTGGTATTCGGCAAGGGAATGGCTGTGGGTAAGGTCGTGAACGAAGTTGGTCGATAATACTTTGGGGCGCAAATCATTTGTTGTTTTGCGTCAATATCAGTCTTCGTGCCAGGGTTGGGGGCAGGCGCGCCAGCGTTTCCAAGCCTTTTCCGCTTCACTGACCAGCGCCGCCCGGCGCGACTGGTGCCAGCCGGCCACCAGTCCGGCTGCCTTGGCCCGGCCGCCTTCCACATGCTTGCCGCTCAACTTTGGGGTGGCGACGGCGATATCGTTGAGGCGGCCCAGCACGTCTTGCAACTCCGCCAATTCGGCGAGAAAGACTTTTGTGTGCTTGCGCGGCGCCAGCGAGGCGAAGAACTCGCCGGCATAGCGGACCTGTTTTCCCTGGATACGGACCGCGTGTTGCTCCTCGGGAGCGAGGCGGCTGATGGAATCCTTGGCGACGGATAGCAGCTTGCGGACCGATTTTCCCAGTCGAGCCATGGCGAAGGGCGTGATGAGGGCTTCCAGCTTGCGCCGGGGCGGCTTGTCCGTCGGCCCCAGCCAGGCCCCGGTCTCGACCCACTCCCCCAGTCGGAGGGCCAGGATCGCGAAGCGATGGCTGCGAACGGCCTCGGACGCTGCGGTCAGTTTGGTCGCGTGGTCGCCTTGCCAATAGGCGCGCAATGCCGTCAGTCCCCGATTGTTGGGGTGCTGCTCCAGCACCGGGTCGATGATCTCGGTCAGGAAGACCTCGGAATCGCGGGCGGGGCCGAGATGGGTCAGCAACCATCGCAGGTCGGCTTTCACCTCGGCCAGCTGGGGGCCGTCGATGATCGGGCGGAACACCTTGATGGCCGAGCGCAGACGGCGCAACGCCACCCGCATCTGATGGATCGCCTCGCCATTGCCGGTGGACAGCAGGCAGCGTTCATTGACCAGCAGGTGGTCCAGGCAGGAGCGGGCGATAGCCTGAAACGCTTCGGCCACCGTCATGCCGGGGGAGAGCTGCGGGGTCTTGGCCTTGACCGGAAGGTTGGTGCGGCCGGCGGCGAGGCGATAGCCCCGGTCCGATTTGGTGGAGACCAGCGGTCGTGCCGGAACCGCCTCCAACACTTGGCGGGCGAGGGCGAACAGCCGGTTCGGCGATCCGCCGCGCAGTTCCAGTTCGACTTCGCAGATGGTCTCGGAATGCGGTCCCGCCACCACTTCGCCCTGGTCGAGGGCGGCCTCGACCTCCCATTCCACCCCATCCTTGTCGCCGCCGCCCGCCAGCCGATAGACGGTGCGGTCGATATGGGTGGAAAATACCGGGATCAGCCGTTCGATCAGGCCGGCGTCGTTGAACGGGGCAAGGCCGGTGGCCAGCAGGTGGTGAGGGGCCGGGTCGGGCGAGTCCAGCGAGACCTCCCACTCGGCGCGGGAGAACAGCCCGGAGGCGCTGGTGCCGGTGGTCTTGACCGTTTGGACGTGGCGGTCGTCCACGGCGCGAACCCGCAGCGAAACGCCGGCGGCGGCCAGGGCGAAGTCGGGGGTGTCGAAATAGATGGAGGTCAGGCGCTTGGTCTTGGGCTGGCCCTGGCAATGGACATTGAAGGAGGGACGCAGGCGCAGCCGCTCCATATCCTCGGGCGCCAGTCCCAGCTTCAATTCGATTTCTCGACCGTCCATGAGGCTCCTCTGAGCAAGGAACAACTATAACAGCGAAAGTTGATCCAGCCAATCGGCGCGGCATTAGCAAAGTATGAACGTTCTCTGACGCATCATGGCCGTAACTCTGTGATAGACGCGATTTCCTGGGAGACTGAGGACGATGAGCATGAGGCGGATCGGTCGGATCGTCTTGGCCGTTATGGCGACGGGTGGCTTCGTCGCATGTGGGCCTCTCCTTGATCCCAGGGGGCCGGCCCAGTCGTTCGACGGGGCGCAGGTGATCAATGACGGCAATTCGGATAGGGCCATGAACCTGCTGGCGCGGGGGGACTATCCCAACGCCGAACGCTATGCCATCGACACTCTTCGTAAGAATCCCAAGGAACCCTACTCCCTCTACGTGGCCGGCATGGTCTATCAGGCGACCGGCCGCTATGATCTGGCCCGCCAGTATTACGAGGTGATCCTGGCCAATCGGCCGCAGGTCACCATCACCGTCCTGGCCGATGGAACGCCGCAGGTGCGGACATTGGTCGATGTGGCCCAGGCCAATATGCTGGTGATCGACAAGATCACCGGACGGATGACGCCGCGCAGTGCCGCTCACTCCGGCCGGCTCCCCGACCTGTCGCAGCAGGTGCTGGAACCTGTATCCCCCGTGGCCCCCGGTCGCGGAATGGTGTCGGCGCAGCCGTTGGATGGGGCCACCGTCCAGCCGGGCGGCGGTCAGGCCGAAACCAATGTCGTCAATCGATTCCGGATTTTGAGGCGCTTGCTGGATGAGGGGCTGATCACGCCCGACGAGCATTCCCGCCGGCGAGGCGTCAATATCGGCGCGCTGACGCCGTTTTCGGCTTCCGTGCCGCCGGCCCAGGGGCTGGAGCGCCCCGGTCCCACCGATGTGCAGGTCGTCGATCGGTTGAAGGCGCTTTCCGTCTCGCTGGAGACCCGCGCCATATCGCCGGCCGAACACTCGACCGAGCGTCTCGCCATTCTCGACGCCCTGCTGCCGGCCGAGCCGCGTCGGGTCGATATGCCGGTCTTGCCGCCCAAGGATGTGATGGAAGCCGCCTCCGCGGTCGGTCGGGTCGAGCGCATGCGGGCCAGCGGGCTGGTCTCGGCCGAGGAGGCCAAGAAAGAGCGTGCGGCGGTTGAACGCGTGCTTGACGCGCAATTGGCCAAGACCCCGGTCAGCGGCACCGCCACCGGATTCCGCCAGGGGACCAACGGCAATGGCGCCAAGACCGGCGGCAGCACCCCCGGCGTGACCTTGGGGACCGCCAAGACAGAGGAAGCGGCCCAGCAGTCCTGGGAGAAGATCAAGGCCAAATTCCCGGAAGAGCTGGGGGCCATGACCGCCACCATGAAATCGGTCAGTCTGGGCGAGAAGGGGACGCGGTGGCGGGTGGTCGCGGGGCCGCTCAAGAGCCAGGACGCGGCGCGCAAGCTGTGCAAGGTTCTGAAGCTCCATCGTCAGTCCTGCGACCCGACCAGCTATTGACGCAGGTCTGAGTCTCCCCTTGGCACAATGGCGCCCGTCTCCTTGTTGGCCTAGGATGAGGGGGATGGGCGATAGACAAGGGGGATGCGATGGCCTTCAAGGATATCCTCGTCCATGTGGACGATACGGCCCGCGCCGCTGTCCGGTTGGATTTGGCGCTGGGGCTGGCTGTTTCCCATCAAGCCCATCTGGTGGCGCTGAACGTTCGGACCCGAACGGCGTTGCCCACGGTGGTCACCGCACAACTGGGCGGCGAAATGGACACGATTCTGGCCCATGGCGATGCCGAGGCGGCCGCCAAGGCCAGGGTCTTGGTCGAGTCGCGTCTTGTCGTTCCCGGAACCTCCGTTGAATGGCGCGATGTCGGCGGCAATTTGGTCGAGACCTTGTCGCTGCACGCCCGGTATTGCGATCTCGTCGTCATCGGTCAGACCTCCACCGAGGAGGAAGGGGGGCCTCCTCTGGCTGATTCCCTGGTGTTGGCGGTGGGGCGGCCGGTCTTGGTGGTCCCCTATGCCGGTCGGTTCCCGACGGTGGGCCGGCGGGTTCTGGTGGCGTGGAATGCCAGTCGGGAGGCGACCCGCGCGGTTCATGACGCCTTGCCGCTGCTCGAACAGGCCGACATCGTCCATGTCCTTGCCATCAATCCCGGCCACGGCATGGCGGGGCATGGCGACATTCCCGGCGCCGATATCTGTCTGCATCTATCGCGCCACGGCATCAACGCGGTGTGCGAACACATCGCCTCCGATGATCTGGAGGTCGGGGAGATGTTGCTTAGCCGGGCCGCCGACGAGGATTCCGATCTGATCGTCATGGGCGGATACGGTCGCTCGCGCCTGCGTGAGCTGGTCATGGGCGGGGCGACCCGGCATCTGTTGGGGCATATGACCGTTCCGGTTATGATCAGTCATTAATCGTTGTGGTTCTTCTTGGGGCCGTTGCGTCGTGATGCTTTGTCGGAGACAATGACCAAATGGCGCGTCCGGGGGGCGCGCCATTTGGATCATGCAGCAGGGGGCTCCTCATGACCGGACGACGCTCGTATTACCATGAAGTCGGCGGCCAGGAGCTTCACGTCAGCGAATGGGGGGCGCCGGATGCGCCGGTGCTGGTGATGTGGCACGGGCTGGCCCGGACCGGTCGCGACTTCGACGTGGCGGCGAAGCATTTCTCCTCGCGCTATCGGGTGATCTGTCCCGACACCATCGGCCGAGGTCTATCGAGTTGGTCTCGCGACCCCAATCACGACTACACCTATGACGCCTATACGGTTCAGGCGGCGGCGCTGCTGCAACGGCTTGGGGTCGAGCGTTGCAAATGGGTTGGCACTTCCATGGGCGGGTTGCTGGGGATGATGCTGGCCTCCGGTCCGTTGAAGCGGTGTGTCGAGCGTCTGGTCCTGAACGATATCGGCCCCCGGCCCAATCCGGTGGCGATCACCCGGATCCGCGCCTATGTGACGGCACGGCCCAGCTTTGCCGATATGCGCGAGTTGGAGGTCTTTCTTCGGCAGATCTATCTTCCTTTCGGCGCCCTGTCCGATCAGGAATGGCGCAGCATGGCCGAGACATCGGCCCGCCGGCGCGATGACGGGCGGATTACCGTTCATTACGATCCAGAGATCATGCGGGTCTTCGCCGATCAGCCCGACAACCTGAACTATTGGCCGATCTGGGACGGAGTCGTATGCCCAACACTGATCCTGCGCGGGGAGACGTCCGATGTTCTGCTGCCCGAAGTCGCCGAGGAAATGACCCGTCGCGGTCCTGGCGGCAAGCTGGTGACGGTGCCGGGCTGCGGTCACGCGCCCATGCTGAACGTTCCCAGCCAGATTTCGGTGCTGGAGGCGTTTTTGGAAGGGTAGGGCGGGCGCGGTCAGGTCCTTGGCGCTTCGACCTTCAGGCCGGTCAGGATGTAGACGTCGGCCGGCGTCATCCGGCCGTCGGGATTGATCCGGCCGCCGGCGACGGCTTCGTCCTGGGGACGTTTGCGGATCACCAGTTCGATGGCGCTTTCGGCCACCGGGGTCAGGGTCTGGTCAAAGCGCGGCAGGCCGTGGCGATAGCTGCCCCCCAGTACATCCATGCGGCGGATATCGGCCAAAGCCCCCAGAACCTGTATCACCTCGATCAGGTTAAGCGACACCGGGCTCCAGGATTTGGCCTTGAACACGGTGAAGGTCCAGCGGTTGTCGTGGTTGTAGCGGCTGGGCCAGAATCCCTGCTCGTACATATCCTCGTCCGGCACCAGCAGGATCATATGGCCGCCGGGCTTCAAGACCCGGAACCAATGCCGCAGCGCCTCGCGCGGGTCTGGCATACGTTGCAGCATATGGCTGGCATGGATGAAGTCAAAGGTGTTGTCGGCCAGACCGGTGAGGTATTGGGGGTCGCCATCGGGCAGATCCCAGACCCGCGACGCCTTCATGCCGGGCAAGACTTCGCCATATTGACCGATGGGGTCGGCGGCGCCTCCGATATCCAGCCCCTGGCCGACGAAATAGTGGGTGGCGAAGTCGGGAAGGTGGAGGCGTCGCGACAGCGCCTTGCTGGTTTCCTTCATCATTCCACCGCTTGTAGTTTGTCCAACAGGTCGGCTCCGCCCGGCACCTGCTCACGGTACAGCCTCCAGGCGGTACGCCGCGCCAGTTTGTGCCAGGCCGCCAGGGAGTCCGCGTCCATGCTGACCACCTCGACGCCGGAGGCCAGGAAGTCTCCCGCCAGCCGCCGTTCGATCTGCGAATGGGTGGCAGCCATGCTTTCCTGAGCCCGCGCCCCCGCCGCCAGCAATGCTTGACGGCGGGGTTCGTCCAAGGCTTCGAAGCGGCGTTTGGAGATCAGAATCGGTTCCCACAGATACCACAAGGCGCCGGCCTCGCCAGGGATGGTCAGGCAGGTGAATTTACGTTGCATCCGCAGCATCAGCATGGTGGTGACGCTGGTATTGGCGATATCGATCAGGTCGTTGTCCAGCAGGGTCGCCAGCATGTCGGAGGTCGTCGGGGCGGGAACCGGGATCGCACCGGCGGCGGTCCAGCAATCCGCCATGTAGCGGCCGATGGTCCGCGCCCGCAGCCCTCGGGTATCGTCGGGGGTCAGGATACATTTTCCACGACCGCCGATGGCTCCGGCCACCCAGGAATCGGCCAGGATCATCACGCCTTCGGCCTCGATCTGTCGGCGGAGTTCGCGCATGGGGGCCGACGCGCCGATCTTGACGGCCTGGGCATGAGTGCGGATCAGGCCCGGCAGCGATAGCGCCGCCAGCTGCGGGAACTGTTCGACCAGATAGTCGGCGGGGGTGAAGACCAGATCAACGCTGCCATTCTGCAGGCCGTTCCACTGATCCCTGGGCCGCAGCAGCGAGGCCGCCGGAAAGATCTTGATGTCGAGCCCCGCCTTGGCCACGTCGCGGGCCAGAATCCGCAGCTCCTGATCGCGAGGGTCGCCGACGGGGAATTGATGGGACGCGGTCCAGGTCCGGGCGTCGGCGCAAAGCGGCCACGCCACGGCGACAGCCATGCCTAGAACCAGCTTCCAGACGTTTTTGAACACCGATTGCCCCCCGACCATCGCCGCATCATGCCGCAGGAGGGGCGCCGGGGGCAACTATGTGTAAGGTCTGTAGACACTTTACCCTAGGCGGCTGATTCCGCGTCCAAGGCGTAGCCGGCGGCGCGAACCGTGCGGATGATGTCGCTTTCGGTGTCGCAGTTCAGCGCCTTGCGCAGCCGGCGGATATGGACGTCCACCGTGCGGGGTTCCACATAGATGTCCGGCCCCCAGACCGCATCCAGCAGCTCCTCGCGCGAGAACACCGTGCCGGGGTGTTGCAGGAAGAATTGCAGCAGGCGGAACTCGGTGGGGCCGAGATGGACGGGGACGCCGCCACGGGTGACGCGGTGGGCGGCCAGATCCATGCTGATATCGCCCCAGGTCAGGAAGCCCTTTTGTTGGACCGGCTGGGCACGGCGCAGCAGGGCGCGGACGCGGGCCAGCAATTCGGGCAGCGAGAACGGCTTGGTCAGGTAGTCGTCGGCGCCGGTGTTGAGGCCGCGAATCTTGTCGCCTTCCTCGCCCCGCGCGGTCAGCATGATCACCGGCAGGTCGCGGGTGGCGGGTTTGCGGCGGATCTGGCGGCAGACCTCGATCCCCGACAGGGATGGCAGCATCCAGTCCAGCAGCACCAGATCGGGTTTGCGCTCGGCCAGCATGGTCAGAGCCTCCTCGCCGTCGACGGCCTCGCAGACGCGATAGCCTTCCTTCTCCAGATTGTAGCGCAGCAGGGTGACCAGCGAGGCTTCGTCCTCGACGATCAGAATCAGCGGCTTCATCTGACTGGGTGAGCCGGTGTCGCGTACGGTCATTCCGGGGCTCCGACGGTGTTGCCCTTGGGCCTCAGGCCCTTGGGCTGGGTTCCGAGAATCTGAAAGTGCAGGGTCTCGGCGATATTGGTGGCATGGTCGCCGATCCGTTCGATATTCTTGGCGATGAACAGCAGATGGGTCGAGGCGGTGATGGTGCCCGAGTCGTTGGTCATCTGATCGATCAGGTCGCGAAACACCGCATTGTACATTTCATCGACTTCCTCGTCCCGACTCCAGACGCGGATGGCTTTTTCCACGTCGCGTTCGAGATAGGCGTCCAGGATGTCCTTGACCAGCCCGCGCACCAGCTCGGCCAGCCGGACCACTCCGGCCACCGGCGCGGTGACCGGCAGGTGGTTGAGGACGAGGCAGCGTTTGCCCAGGTTGGCGGCGTAGTCGCCGATGCGCTCGATCTCGCCCGAGATGTTGAGCGCGCCGACGATCTGGCGCAGATCGCCGGCCATGGGCTGACGCAGGGCCAGCAGGCGCACTGCGAAGGTCTGGATTTCCTGGTCCAGTTCGTCGATCCGGCCATCGCCGTCGATCACGCGCTGGGCCAGGTCGTCGTCGCGTCGGGCCAGGGCCTGGATGGCGGCGCCGAGTTGCGCTTCGGCCATACCGCCCATGCGGGCGAGGATATTGGTCAGGTGGGCCAGTTCTTCGTCGTAGGATTTGACGGTATGCTCGCTCATCAGCCGAACCTGCCGGTGATATAGCCCTGGGTCAGGGGCTGTTGCGGATTGGTGAAGATCTGTTCGGTGTCGCCGATTTCGATCACCTTGCCCAGATGGAAGAAGGCGGTGCGCTGCGAGACGCGGGCCGCCTGCTGCATGGAATGGGTGACGATGACGATGGTGAAGTTCTCGCGCAGCTCGTCGATCAGTTCCTCGACCTTGGCGGTGGCGATGGGGTCCAGCGCCGAGCACGGCTCGTCCATCAAGATCACCTCGGGCTCGACCGCGATGGCGCGCGCGATGCACAGGCGCTGTTGCTGACCACCCGACAGGCTGGTTCCGGTCTCCAGCAGGCGGTCCTTGACCTCGTTCAGCAGGCCGGCCTTTTCCAGGCTGGTCATGACGATGTCGTCCAACTCGGCCTGATCTTGGGCCAGCCCGTGGATGCGTGGGCCATAGGCGACGTTGTCGTAGATGGACTTTGGGAACGGATTGGGCTTTTGGAACACCATGCCGACGCGGGCGCGCAGTTGCACCACATCGATGGTCCGGTCATAGATATCCGAGCCGTCGATGGTCAGGCTGCCGCTGACCCGCGCGCCCTCGACCAGATCGTTCATGCGGTTGATACAGCGCAGGAAGGTGGACTTGCCACAGCCCGACGGGCCGATCAGGGCGGTGACCTCCCCCGCCCGGATATCGAGATCGACCCCGAACAGGGCTTGTTTGTCGCCATAGTGGACGTCCAGCGCCGTGGCGCGGACCTTGGTGGAGCTTTGAGGCAAGACGACATTCAGGGTCATTGATCTACCACCGACGTTCGAATTTTTTGCGTAAGACGATGGCGACCATGTTCATGGACACCAGGAACAGCAACAGCACCATGATCGCCGCCGAGGTCTTTTCCACGAAGGCCCGCTCCGGGCTGCCGGCCCACAGATAGATCTGCACCGGCAGCACCGCCGAGGGGTCCAGCGGGCTTTTGGGGATGTCGACGATGAAGGCGACCATGCCGATCATCAGCAGCGGCGCGGTCTCGCCCAGGGCGCGGGCCATGCCGAGGATGGTGCCGGTCAGCATGCCCGGCATGGCCAGGGGCAGGACGTGATGGGCGACGATCTGTAACGGCGACGCCCCCAGCCCGGCGGCGGCCTGGCGGATCGACGGCGGCACCGCCTTCAACGCGGCGCGGCCGGCGATGATGATGGTGGGCAGGCAGATCAGCGCCAGCACCAGACCGCCCACCAGCGGTGCCGAGCGCGGCATGTGGAAGACGTTGAGGAACACCGCCAGCCCCAGTAATCCGAACACTACCGATGGTACGGCGGCCAGATTGTTGATATTGACCTCGATCAGGTTGGTCCAGCGGTTGATCGGGGCGAATTCCTCCAGATAGACGGCGGTGGCGACGCCTAGCGGAAAGCTGACCAGCAAGGTGATGGCTAGCGAGAAGAACGAGCCCACCACCGCGCCCCAGATGCCGGCCTGTTCCGGCGCGCGGGAATCGCCGGCGGTGAAGAATGTGGTGTTGAAGGTCTTGCGGGTCTGGTGGGCCTGCTCCAAGTCGGCCAACCAGCCGAGTTGGCGGTCGTTGAGGGCATTGCCGGCGGCCCCCACCTGGCGCGGCACCTGGCCCTTGACCACCATGTCCAGCTTGTCCGAGGCCAGCAGCCACAGGGTGGCGCGCGATCCGATCAGGGCCGGATCGGCGGTGACCATGGCGCGCAGCTGATCGGCCGCCATGGTGCTGACCAGGGCCGAGAGGTCGCGCCGGGTGGCGCGGTCGGCCTCCGGCGACAGACGGGCCGCCATGCCGGCCCGGACCAGGGCGGCGTAGTCGGCGGTGTCGAGGGTGGCGGGGTCGCGGGTGCCCTCCGGGTCGATGACCTGGGGATCGAAGGCGATCTCGACCGCGATCTGGGTCTGGAGAAAGCCGGTCCAGCCCTTGTCGACGATACTGCCCAGCAAGACGGCCAGAAAGCCTACCGAAAGCAGGATGGCTCCCAGTCCCAGGGCGCGGAAGCGGCGCTCGGCGGTATAGCGACGGTTCAATCGGGCGGCCACGGTTTCCGCTGTGCGGGTGGCGGTGGTCTGGATCATCTCAGTCATACTTTTCCCGGTATTTCTGAACGATATGAAGGGCGACGACATTCAGGGCCAGCGTGATGGCGAACAGCATCAGGCCAAGCGCGAACGCCGCCAGTGTTTTTGGGCTGTCGAATTCGGTATCGCCCACCAGCAGGGTGACGATCTGCACCGTGACGGTGGTCACCGCCTCCAGCGGGTTGAAGGTCAGCTTGGCCGACAGACCGGCGGCCATCACCACGATCATGGTTTCGCCGATGGCGCGCGACACCGCCAGCAGCACGCCGCCGACGATGCCGGGCAAGGCTGCGGGCAACACCACCTGGCGGATGCATTCCGAGCGGGTGGCGCCCAGGCCGAAGGCGCCTTCGCGCAGGGAATGGGGCACGGCGGTGATGACGTCGTCGGACAGCGACGAAATCAGCGGGATCAGGGTGATGCCCATGACGAAGCCGGCGGCCAGGGCGCTTTCCGATGCCACCGACAGGCCGATCATCTCGCCGGCGGAATGGATCAGCGGCGCGACGGTGATCACGGCGAAGAAACCGAACACCACGGTGGGGATGCCGGCCAGGATTTCCAGCGCCGGCTTGGCCACCGCTCTCACCCTGGGTTGGGCGTATTCGGACATATAGATGGCCGAGAACAGGCCCAGCGGCAGGGCGACCACCATGGAGATCAGGCTGATCAGCATGGTGCCGGTGAACAGCGGGATCATGCCGAACGCGCCGGAGCTGCCGACCTGATCGGAGCGGGTGGACATCTGGGGGCTCCAGTTGAGCCCGAACAGGAAGTCGGTGAACCCCACCATCTGGAAGAAGCGCAAGGCTTCGAACAGCAGGGACAGCACGATGCCGATGGTGGTGAAGATGGCGACGGTGGAACTGGCCACCAGGAAGACGGTGATGGAGGACTCGACCCGGGGGCGGGCGCGCAGGGCCGGCTGGACGCGGCGATAGGCGAAGGCGGCGCCCGCCAGGGCGATGGCGACCGAAATCGCGGTGACGGCGGCGAAGCTGACCTGACGCAGGCGGTTATAGTGCTCGGCGGCGGCGGCGAGGTCGGGATTGGCGGTGGCGTGCCCCTGGGCGGCGTTACGCACCTCGTTGATCAAGATGTCGATGCGCTCGGCGGGCAGTGTTTGCATGGCGGCGGGCAGGTCAGTGATGACCAGTTCGCGCACCAGCGTCGGCTCCAGCGCCAACCAGGCGATCAGCACGGCGAAGGCCGGCAGGCCGCACCACAGCGCCACCCACGAGCCGTAATAACCCGGCAGGGAGTGGAGCGAGCGCGGCTCATGGGCCGAAACGGCGAAGGCGCGCTTGCGGCCCAGCCGGAAGGCGAAGGACGACAGCAGCAGCAGGATGGCGGCAAGGGTCAAAGTCTGCATGGGGAGCGGCGCCTGAAATCTGCGAAAAGTGTGAAGGAGGCCGGAAACCGGCCCCCTTCTACCGATTTTACATCTTCATGTCGCCAAGAGCCTTGGCATTGGCGGCCTGCTCCTTGCGCTGGGCGTCGGGGGACGCGATCAGGCCCTTATCGGCCAGATAGCCTTCCTTACCCCAGGCCTTGTCGGCGGTGAACTCGGCCAGATATTCCTTGATGCCGGGGATCATGCCCACATGCTGCTTCTTGACGTAGAAGAACAGCGGACGCGACACCGGATAGCTGCCATTGGCGATGCTGTCGAAGCTGGCGGTCTTGCCATCCACCGTCGCCGCCTGGATCTTGTCGGCGTTCTGGTCCAGATAGCTGAAGGTGATCACGCCCACGGCGGCCGGGTTGGAGGTGATCTTTTGCTGAATCACCGTGTAATTTTCCGACACCTCGACCCAGGCGCCGTCCTCGCGGACGGTCTGGCAGGCCTTCTTGCGGGTGTCCTTGTCCAGCGCCTTGATCTCGGGCTGCTTCTCGCAGGCCGGGTCCAGCACCAGTTCCACATAGGCGTCGCGGGTGCCGTGATTCGGGGCCGGGCCATAGACCAGGATCGGCTCTTTGGGCAGTGCCGGATCGACGTCGTTCCAGAGCTTGTAGGGATTGGCCGTCAGCTTGCCGCCGACCAGGACTTCCTTGGCGGTGGCCTTGTACATCTGCTCGCGGGTCAGGGCGAATTTGGGGCCGGACTTGGCGTTGATGAAGACGATGCCGTCAAAGCCGACGACCACCTCGGTGATGCCGGTCACGCCGTTCTTGGTGCAATTCTCGAACTCGGAGGCGGTGATGCGGCGCGACGCGTTGGTGATGTCGGGGAAGTTCTCGCCGACGCCCGAGCAGAACAGCCGCATGCCGCCGCCAGTGCCGGTGCTCTCGACCACCGGGGTCTTGAACTTGCCGGCCTTGCCGAACTGCTCGGCCACGGCGGTGGAGAAGGGGTAAACGGTCGACGAGCCGACGATGCGGATCTGGTCGCGGGCCTGGGCGGCGTCGGTGACGGCGATGGCGGCGACGGCAACGGCGGCGACGGCAAGGGTCTTCCTGATCATTAAGTCCTCCGGGGGAGCGAGCCAAATCGTTGGGAAGGGGGCTTCCACGGCGTCACCATAGCGAGGCTCGATTACAGTCCCGCGACAGAATGATGAAGGTTTTGTGACAGATAGTGTTTCCGGGCCGCCAACTTATTGATTTGTTTCCACTAGGACCGATCGGGCCGGGGGCGTCGTCTGCCCTTGATGCTGTGGTGCAAGATGAAGGCGGTGACTCCGCCCACGACGGCGATGATGGCGGTGGCCACTGCGGTGCCATAGGCGTGGTCGGCGCCGAACGGCAGGGCTCCGGTGTTCATGCCGAAATAGCCGGTGATGAAGGTCATGGGCAGCATGATCACGCTGACGATGGACAGGGCGAAGGTGTTGCGGTTGCCCTGTTCGGCGACCATGGCGGCCTGTTCTTCCTGAAGGATGGTGGCGCGCTGGCGGATTTCGTCCAGGTCTTCCAGATGACGGACCAGCCGGTCGTTGACCTCGCGCAGATGTTCCTTGGCGGTCTGGTTCAGCCAGGATGCGTCGTCGTGGCGCAGGCGGTACAGCGCGTCACGCTGGGGCGCCAGATAGCGGCGGAACTGGACCACCCGGCGGCGCATGGCGGCGATGTCGGTACGCATGCTGGCGCCGCCCTCATTGTCGCCGATGCGATCCTCCAACTCGGAAATTTCGTCTTCCAGGTCTTCCACCAGATCGCCCAGGTGATCGGTGACCTTTTCTGCGATGCGGGCCATCAGGGTGCCGGCGGTGCGTGGCCCTTTGCCCTTCATCATGGACAGCCGCAGGTCGCGCAATGCGCTGAGGTTATGTTCCTTGTCGCGCAGCGAGACGCAACGTCCGGCTTCCATCCAGATGTGGATGGGGACCAGTTCGGTGTCGATGCTGCCGTCTTCCTCGGGCTTTTGCTTGTTGACGCCGCGCAGCACGACCAGGAGGTTGTCGCCCACGTCCTGGACGCGGGGGCGGGATTCCTCGGCCAGCAGGGCCAGCGCCACCAGCGGATCGATCCCGGATGGTCCGGTGACCCAGGCCTGGGCGATGGGGTCGTCGCGTTCCAGGTGAACCCACAAGAAGCCGTCGGCCGGCTCCCATTCCTTGACTTCCTTCCAGCTGAGGTCAAGGAAATGGCCATCGGGGGTCAGCAGCATGGCGAAACGCAATCCCACCTCGATGCCGGCCTTCAGCTCTCGGTCGACCGCCATGGCGCTTTCCCCCTTTGTTGGATCAAAGCAGTTGATCTTAAAAGCGAGGGGGATGACAAGCGTGTTGGCGTCGCGAATGGGGAATGGGTCAGGCGGCGGCTTTCGATCCCCTGATCGCCGCGATGTTGGCTGCGTAATCCTTGGTTTTGAATACCGCCGAGCCGGCGACCAGGACGTTGGCGCCGGCGGCGACGACGCGGTGGGCGTTGTCGGCGGTGACGCCGCCGTCGACCTGAAGATCGATGGCGCGGTTGCCGATCATCTTGCGGATGCGGGCGATCTTTTCCAGTTGGCTTTCGATGAAGCTCTGGCCGCCGAAGCCGGGATTGACGCTCATCACCAAGATCAGGTCCAGCTTGTCGATGACGTATTCAAGGACGGTCTCGGGAGTGGCCGGGTTCAGCGACAGGCCGGCCTTCTTGCCCAGGGACCGGATGAATTGCAGCGAACGGTCGATATGGCGGTCGGATTCGGCATGGACGGTGATGATGTCGGCGCCGGCCTTGGCGTAGTCCTCCAGGAAGGGCTGGGCCGGGTCGATCATCAGATGGACGTCGAACACCTTGGCGGTGTAGGGCCGCACCGCCTTGATGATCGGGGGGCCGAAGGTCAGGTTGGGGACGAAGTGGCCGTCCATGACGTCGATATGGACCCAGTCGCAGCCGGCCTGGTCGATGGCCTTGACTTCTTCACCCAGGCGGGCGAAGTCGGCGGACAGGATGGATGGGGCGATCTTGACGGTCATGGACGGCTCCTTCTTTTTGGCTTACCGGACCTGGGGGGCCAGTTCGCCCTTGGCGTAGCGGTTGCTCATGCTCTCAAGGCTGGCGACCTTGATCTTCGAGGCTTGGCCGGCGGTGCCGAAGGCCTCGTAGCGGGCTTTGCAGATGCCGACCATGCCGGACTGGGCTTCCTTGAGGTATTTGCGCGGGTCGAATTCCTTGCGGTGCTCGGCCATGAATTTGCGGATCGAGCCGGTGGACGCCATGCGCAGATCGGTGTCGATGTTGATCTTGCGCACGCCGTGCTTGATCGCCTCGACGATTTCCTCGACCGGCACGCCGTAGGTTTCACCCAGGTCGCCACCATTGTCGTTGATGATCTTCAGCCAGTCCTGCGGCACCGACGAGGAGCCGTGCATGACAAGATGGGTGCTGGGGATGCGGGCGTGGATTTCCTTGACCCGGCTGATGGCCAGCACGTCGCCAGTCGGCGGACGGGTGAATTTGTAGGCGCCGTGGCTGGTGCCGATGGCGATGGCCAGGGCGTCAACCTGGGTCAGCTTGACGAATTCGGCGGCCTCGTTGGGGTCGGTCAGCAGCTGGGAGTGGTCCAGCTTGCCCTCGGCGCCGACGCCGTCTTCCTCACCCGCCATACCGCTTTCCAGCGAGCCCAGGCAGCCCAGTTCACCCTCGACCGAGACGCCGCAGGCATGGGCGATATCGACCACGCGCTTGGTGACGTCGACGTTGTAGTCCCAACTGGACGGGGTCTTGCCGTCTTCCAGGAGCGAGCCGTCCATCATCACCGACGAGAATCCCGACTGGATGGCGCGCACATTGATCGCCGGCGAGGTGCCGTGATCTTGGTGCATGCAGACCGGGATCTCGGGGTATGACTCGACGGCGGCCAGGATCAGGTGGCGTAGGAAGGCTTCGCCGGCGTATTTGCGGGCGCCGGCCGAGCCTTGCAGGATCACCGGGCTGTTGGTGGCCTCCGCGGCCTCCATGATGGCCTTGACCTGCTCCATGTTGTTCACGTTGAAGGCGGGAATACCGTAGCCATGCTCGGCGGCGTGGTCGAGAAGCTGGCGCATTGAAACGAGAGACATCTGTTCTTATCTCCTTCTTGGCGTTCTTGCCGGTCGACCCGTTACAGACGGGCCAGGGCGGCGTCGGCCACCGCCCCCGCGGTGATGCCGAAGTGTTCATACAGTTTTTCGGCCGGGGCCGAGGCGCCGAAGCCGGACATGCCGATGATGGCTCCGTTCTCTCCGACCCAGCGCTCCCAGCCGAAAGTCCCCAGCGCCTCGACGGCGACGCGGACTGTGCCTTCACCCAGTACGGAGGCACGATACTCCTTTGGCTGGCGCTCGAACAACTCCCAGCACGGCATGGAGACCACCGCCGCCCCGATACCCTTGTCGGCCAGCAGCTTTTGGGCGTCCATGGCGAGGCTGACTTCCGAGCCGGTGGCCAGGATGGTCACCTGACGCTTGCCCTTGGCCTCGGACATGACATAGGCGCCGCGCGCGGTGCGGTTCTCGTCGGTATGCTCGGTGCGAAGGGTCGGCAGGTTCTGGCGCGACAGCGCCATGACGCTGGGGCCGGTGGAGTTTTCCAGGGCGGCCTCATAGGCCTCCATGGTCTCGACCGGGTCACAGGGACGGAACACCAGAACATTGGGGGTGGCGCGCAACGCGGCGACGGTTTCGATGGGCTGGTGGGTGGGGCCGTCCTCGCCCAGGCCGATGGAGTCGTGGGTCAGAACATAGATCACCCGCTGGTCCATCATGGCGCTCATGCGCAGCGCCGGCCACAGGTAGTTGGCGAAAATCAGGAAGGTGCCGCCATAGGGGATAAAGCCGCCATGCAGCGCCAGGCCGTTCATCACCGCCGCCATGCCGTGCTCGCGCACGCCGTAATGGATATAACGGCCGGAGAAGTCGGAGGGAGTCACCGACTTGGTGGACTTGGTGATGGTCAGGTTGGAGTGGGTCAGGTCGGCCGAGCCGCCGATCATCTCGGGGATGGCGGCGGTGAGGGCCTCCAGCACTTCCTGGCTGGACTTGCGGGTGGCCCATTTGGGCTGCTCGGTCGAGGCCTTGCGCTTGAAGTCGCTGACCGCCTGCTTCCAGCTTTCCGGCAGTTTTCCGGCGTTGGTGCGCTCGAACTCGGCCTTGGCCGGGTGGGCGGCTAGGCGCTTGTCCCAGGCGGCGCGCTCGGACGAGCCCCGAGCCCCGGCGATCCGCCAGGCGTTCAGCACATTGGTCGGGATCTCGAACGGGGCGTGGGGCCAGTTCAGCTTGGCCCGCGCGCCGGCGATCTCTTCCGCGCCCAGCGGAGCGCCATGGGTCTTCTCGCTGCCGGCTTTGGTGGGAGCGCCATAGCCGATCACGGTTTTGCAGGCGATCAGGCTGGGGCGGAGGCTCTGGCGGGCCGCCTCGATGGCCTTGGCGATGGCTTCGTGGTCATGGCCGTCGACGCGGCAGACATCCCAGTTGGAGGCCGAGAAACGGGCCAACTGGTCGTCGGATACCGATACGGCGGTGTCGCCGTCGATGCAGATATGATTATCGTCCCACAGCACGATCAGCTTTTCCAGGCCCCAGTGACCGGCCATGGAGATGGCTTCGTGGCTGATACCCTCCATCAGGCAGCCATCGCCGGCGATGACGTAGGTGTAGTGGTCGACCACGCCCTTGCCGTGACGCGCCGCCTGCATCTTTTCGGCCAGGGCGAAGCCGACGGCGTTGGTGATGCCCTGGCCCAGCGGCCCGGTGGTGGTGTCGGCGATGGATACATGGCCGAATTCCGGGTGACCGGCGGTGCGGTAGCCCATCTGGCGGAAGTTCTTGAGCTGCTCGATGTCCAGGTCCTCGAAGCCGGTCAGGTAGCCCAGCGAGTACAGCAGCATGGAGCCATGGCCGGCCGACAGTACGAAGCGGTCGCGATCAGCCCATTTCGGCGCCTTGGCGTCGAACTTCATGAAACGCGAGAACAGCACCGTCGCCACATCGGCCATGCCCATGGGCATGCCGGGATGGCCGGACTTGGCCTTCTCGACGGCGTCCATGGACAGAAAACGGATGGCGTTTGCCATTTCGGCCTGGGTTGCCTGAGCGGTCATCGAACTGTCCTTGTCATGGGAAGTGAATGAGAAACGGGTTAGCCGCGACGATGCCACGAGGTCAGCATCTGGCGCTGACCGGCGTCGCCGCCGATCATCAATGTCTGGGTCTTTTCCACGCCGCCCGACCGCTCGACGCCCTCGAACAGCAGGCCGGTGGTGATGCCGGTGGCGCAGAACACCACATTGTCGGACCGCACCAGTTCGTCAAGCCCGTGCCAGCGGGCGGTATCCATGCCAGCGGCCTCGACGGCGGCCTGTTCCGAGGCCAGCTGTGGGTCGATCCGGGCCATGAATTCCCCGCCCATGGCGCGGATGGCGATGGCCGACAGCATGCCTTCCGGGGTGCCGCCGGTGCCCATCAGGGCGTCGATGCCGGAACCGGGAATGGCGGCCATCAGGGCGCCGGCCACGTCGCCGGCCGGGTATAACGCGACACGGGCACCGGCCGCGTGGATGGCCTCGACCAGGGCCTTGTGACGGGGTTTTTCGATGACGTAGATGGTCATCTCGTCGATGGGCTTGTTCAGCGCCTCGGACAGCTGTTTGAGGCGGATATCCACCGGGGCGGCGGGGTCGATCTTGCCCTTGGCGGCCGGCGGCGCGGCCAGCTTTTCCATGTAAAAGGCGGGGGCGGGATTGAACAGGGTGCCGTGCGGGGCCATGGCCACCACCGCCATGGCGTTGGTCATGCCCTTGGCCAGGAAGCTGGTACCCTCCACCGGGTCAACCGCCAGATCCCAGGCCGGAGTGGATGTGGCGTCGCCAAAGCGCTGGCCGTGGTAGAGCATGCTGATCTCGGAGCGGGGGCCTTCGCCCACCAGCATCAGGCCGTTCAGCGGCAGGGCGTCCAGCTCGGTCCACATGGCGGCCACTGCGGCATGGTCGCCCTGGGCCTTGTCGCCCCGGCCGATCCATTCATAGGCGGCGCGGGCGGCGGCTTCGGTCGCTTTGCGCAGGTCGTAGGCTCCGATGGCTCGGCAATCGACGCTCTGGTCGCGAAGATGAGTCATTCGCTCTTGGCCTCCCTGGTGGTGAACAAGGGGCATTCACCACGGTTCACCCTGCTCGGGTTCTGCTTTTCGCCGATAGTGGGCGGCCGGGTCAAGCGAAGGAACACCCAGGGGGAGGGTGAGGGCGATATCTTGTGGATAGGATGGTCGCCACCCGGACGGGTCGCCCAAGGTGGCCGCCGCCGGGCGGTCGCAGCTGTCGGCCATGACTTCAGGCGAATGGAGGACGCCATTCGCCTGCCGGTCCGGTGCGGAATCAGGAAAACGCCTTGAAGGCGATCAGGGTGAAGGTATCCTTGACCCCAGGCAGCTTTTGGATGGTGTCGACCACGAACTGGCCAAGATCTGTGGCGTCATCGAGATAGCATTTCAGCATCAGGTCGTATTGGCCCGAGATGGAGTGGACTTCCGACACCTGCTCAACGTCGACGGCCTCGTCGGCGACCTGATAGGCGCGACCCAGTTCGCACTTCACCATGACGAAGATGGTCTGCATCCCGTGCCTCTCCTTGATCGAGTGGCGGGCCGAAGCCCGCCCGTCAATCCTCGCTGTCGTCTTCGCTCTCGGCCTCGATTTCGTCCACTTCGGCCTCGTCGCGGGCAGAGGTCTTGGTGGGCAGGGGAACCGCGGCGATGATGAAGTCCGGCGGGTGATCGCCAAAGCCGACAACGCCGTCGGCGTGCAGCATCTCGCCGATGCCGAGTTCATCGATGCGACCCCGACGCCGGCCACCGCGTTCGTCGCGATCGCGACCACGGCCACGGCCGCGATCGTCTCGGCCACGGTCGTCACGGGCGCGGGGCTCCTCCTCGCGCTTGGGCTCTTCGCGTTTGGTTTCCTCGCGGCGGGGTTCGGCACGGTCGCGGCCACGGCCACGGCTGCGGTCCTCACGCTTGGGCTGTTCGATAACGACGTCCTGCGGAGCCTCGGCCGCGACGGCGTCGACGTCGGCGACATCCTCGACCGGCGCCGCAACCACGTCTTCACGCGGCTTGCGCGCGGGCCGTTCGCCACGGGCGGGCTTGTCGCCACCACGAGTAGGCTTGTCACCGCCCCGGCCACCCCGGCCCCGGCGGGCCGTCATGTCCAGGTCAAGGGCGGGGACGCCTTCGACCTCGATACGGGGAATGGGGTTGCCGATCAGCTTTTCGATGGCGCCGATGAACTTGCCGTCATCGGGAGTGGCGATGGTAAAGGCGTGCCCGCTCATGCCGGCGCGGCCGGTGCGGCCGATGCGGTGGACATAGTCCTCGGCATGGATGGGCACGTCGAAGTTGAACACATGGCTGACCGCCGAGACGTCGAGACCGCGTGCGGCGACGTCGGAGCAGACCATCAGGCGGGCTTCGCCCTTCTTGAACATCTCCAGCGTCTCGCCACGGGCCGACTGGGCCATGTCGCCATGCAACTGCACCACGTCGAAGCCATGCTTCTTGAGCGAGCGGAACAGCACGTCCACGTCGCGCTTGCGATTGCAGAAGATGAAGGCGTTCTTGACTTCCTCGATGCGGATCAGGTGACGCAGGGTCTCCCGCTTGTCGATTTCCTCGACCACGGCCATGGCCTGGACCACGGTGGTGGCGGTCGAGGTGCCCGGCGAGACGGTGACTTCCTTCGGATTCATCAGGAAGGCGTCGGCCAGACGGCGGATCTCCGGGCCGAGCGTGGCCGAGAAGAACAGGGTCTGACGGATCTTGGGCAGCAGGCCGACGATACGTTCCACATCGGGGATGAAGCCCATGTCGAGCATGCGGTCGGCCTCGTCGATGACCAGGACCTTGACGTCGTTCAACAAGATGCGGCCGCGCTCGAACATATCGAGCAGACGGCCCGGCGTCGCGATCAGCACGTCGACGCCACGGTCGAGCAGGGCGACCTGATCGCTCATGGACTCGCCGCCGATGATCAGCGCCTTCTTGAGGTTATGGTATTTGCCGTACTTGTCGAAATTGTCGGCCACCTGGGCCGCCAGTTCGCGCGTCGGCGCCAGGATGAGCGAGCGGGGCATACGCGCCTTGGCGCGGCCGGCCGCCAGAATCTCGATCATGGGCAGGGTGAAGGATGCGGTCTTGCCGGTGCCGGTCTGGGCGCAGCCCAAGACATCGCGCCCCATCAGCACCACGGGTATGGCCTGCGCCTGAATAGGCGTCGGCGTTGTGTAGCCTGATTCTCCGAGCGCCCGCAAGAGCTCCGGGCCAAGGCCGAGGTCTTCGAATGTCATCGAAGTGCTTTCCGGGCCGTCTGAGCGGCCATGTTCATTCGGGAGTGTCATATGCGGCGGGATAATAGGGATTCATGCGCCTAAGTCAACTCGGATCAGGCAGCATGATCGCGAGACTGACGATTGCGTCCTGGATCGGCGACCGATAGGCTTCCCATTGCCGTCCGATGCTGGAGAATGGAGCCCCCGATGTTGATCCGAGCCGAATGTTCCAGCCTGTTGATCGTCGATGTTCAAGACGGGCTTGCCCCGGTGATGGCCGAGCCCCGGCGGGTTTATCGCGGCTGTGCCCTGCTGATGCGGGCCGCCGTCCGGCTGGGGGTGCCGCTGGTGGTGAGCGAGCAATATCCCAAGGGACTGGGACGAACCGTCGGGGAGTTGCTGGACTTGGCCCCCGAGGGTGCGGTGATGGAGAAGATACACTTCTCCTGCGCCGCCGACGCCGCCATATTGGAGCGGTTCCGCCAGTTCGACCGGAAACAGGTGGTGATCGCCGGCATTGAATCCCATGTCTGCGTGTTGCAAAGCGCCCTGGGTTTCAAGGCCGAGGGATTCGAGCCGGTGGTGGTGGCCGACGCCTGCGCGTCGCGCACCGATTCCAGCTACCAGACCGCCATGCTTCGCCTGACCGCCTGCGGCGTCCAGGTGGTGACGGTGGAGATGGTGATCTTCGAGTGGCTGCATCGCGCCGGAACCCCGGAGTTCAAGGAACTGTCCGCACTGATCAAGTAGGAAAACAACGATGCTCTCGACTTTGATCCTGCTGCCTGGTCTGCTCAATGACGCCCGGTTGTGGACCCACCAGGTCCGGACCCTGGCGGCGGGCCGGGAGGTGCTGGTGGGCGACCTCACCCAAGACGACAGCCTGGATGGCATGGCCGAGCGGGTTCTGGCTATGGCGCCGCCGCGCTTCGCTTTGGCGGGGTTGTCCATGGGCGGCTATGTCTGCATGGAGATCATGCGGCGCGCGCCCGAGCGGGTCGAGCGTCTGGCCCTGCTCGACACCACCGCCCGGCCCGATACCGAAGAGCAGAGCCAGCGCCGGGTCTCCGCCATGGAGGTCGCCCGAGCCGGCGGGTTCGGCAAGATCATGCCGACCATGCTGCCCAATCTGCTGTGCCCCGCCTCGCTGGCCGATGCCGCCATCACCGATCTGGCCAAGGACATGGCCCGCATTGTCGGCCAGGACGCTTTTATCCGCCAGCAGACCGCCATCATGGCGCGGCCGGATTCGCGGGCCTTTTTGCCGTCCATCGGCTGCCCGACCCTGGTGCTGTGCGGCGCCGGCGACACTTTGACGCCGCCGGATCGGCACCGGGAGATGGCCGGGCTGATCAACGGCGCCCGTCTGGTGATGGTGGAGGCTTGCGGTCACCTGTCCGCCCTGGAGCAGCCCGAGGCGGTCTCCGCCGCCTTGGCGACGTGGTTGGGGTGACGATGCCGCGACGAACCGATGAAATCGTTCATCGGTTCGGAGTTGCGGCCAAGGGCCGGATGGCCCCGCCCGGCGACTGAGGGACAACATAAGGCGAGCCAATTCATTGGCTCGCCGGTCTTACTGTCCGGTCAGCAGCACCGTGCCCGGACAGTTGTCGTCCGCGACGATGGCCGGGGGGCAGTCCATGGGGGCGAGCGCCTTGTCCAGGCAGAGGCGGACTTCGGAGAGGCGCGGTCCCTTGCAGCGGACGGTGATGGCGGCCGGGGGAAGCTTGGGCCAATGCGCCTTCAGCGCCGAGACCTTGATCCGGGCCGGAGATGACGGCGTCAGTCCGGGAGCGAGGCCGTAGGAACTCACTGCCGTTTCGATCAGGCCGAAATAGTCCCGAGGGCGATTGGTGACGCACGCACCGTGCTTGACCCATTCGTGCCGGAGCAGATTCCTGCCGATCATGACGCGCGAGGTGTTTTCCGTGACGGCGGAATCGTCCAGGGCGGGCACTGTCTGGCAGCACTGGGGCCAGCCGCCCCGGGCATATTGCGGCCAGAGGCCATGGACGACAAAACCATGGGCGATCCGGGCCTCGCATTGCTGGCGGTTGGATTTGCCGGCCGATGTGGCGCAAAAGCCGGGCGACCAGGACAGGCTGAAAAGGTAGTGGTCGAACTCTCCCACCCGTCCCTTGGCCGGCCCGCATTGCTCTGCCCCGGCCTGGGTCGCGGCCAGCATGACCCCGGCCGCCAGGGCGAAGGAAACGAGTCCTGTCCACCGCATCAATGCATCCTTTCGGGCCTTTATCGGCGTGTATGGAAAATAACCGTGCCCCGATCTATATTGAAGCGAAGGGCCGCTAAATCTTTGGCCCTTGAAATGACGAAAGGTCCATGGTCATGGTGGCAAGAGGTCCGCTTTATCTGCGCAAGACCACCAATGTGGTTCTTGACGCCTTGGTTCTGGCGGTAGAGCGGGCCGGCCACGGTCAGCCCCTTAGCATGGCCCTACTGGAAGGCATTGTGTCCGAACTGAAAGCTTCCGCCAATTTCGATGACTTCTACCATCGCACTTACCGCGAAATGATGGAGATCGTCGAAAGCGAAAAGCGCGAGCAGCGCCGGACCAATGCCTTTGGTCGTCTGGTGGTGCATCCGCTCAGTCCGCTGTTCCACGATGAATCCCTCGATCGCGCCCTGGTGACCAATATTTTGTCCTTCCTTCATCTGGTCCTGGGTGACGAGGTCGAGGTCTATTCCGAGAAATGCCGCGAAATCATTCGTGTCCTGAAGGACGACTCGGGAGACAATTTTTCCTGGGATGCATTCTATGACGATCCCGGGGCCAAGATCGTGTTGTGGCATACCCTGGTGCATATCTCGGCGTCCTTCAAACGCTATGATCTGCGCAAGGACTGGTTCATCAAGCTGATGCAGTACCGCCCCACCACCATCAGCCTCGCCTCCAACGCCTTCGTCACGCGAGAGCACGACCCCAGCGAGGAGCCGCTGGTGTTCGGCGAGCGCGAGTTCTGCATCTTCTTTCACGCCCTGTTCGATCCATTGATCGAACTGTCGCCCAGGGAGGACGCGGCGTTCCGCAAGGAGTTCGGGGCCGACCCCCATCACCTGATCGGCGGATTTCTGGTTAATTTGTCCATGTGCGTGGTGTGAGCGCAGCCTGTTAGCGTTTCTCGCGCGGCTTGCCCCCCAGCAGCGATTCGATCAGGCCCCGGCCCTTATCCTTCAGCGCCTTGCCCAGGCCGTGCTCGACCAGATAGCGCTGCAATGCGTTGACGTCGATGGCCTTGTTGGGAGCGCCCAGCTTGCCTTCCAGGCGCAGCCCCAGCGGTGGCGAATCGGGGGTGGCCAGCTTGAAGGCGAAGCGGGCGTCGATGGTGTCCTTGGGCAGATCGACGATTGCGGTTCCGGTGGCGCCGCCGCCCTCGGCCTCCAGCTTGATGTCGCGGCTGGTCACCACCCCCCGTTCGGCGCGGAAGCTGGCCGTCAGCGATGAAAAGCGCGAGCTGCCGCCCGACAGGCCGGCTTGAACCAGTCCCAGCAGGCTGCCCAGATTCTCCAGCCGGCGCATGCGGGCATCCATGGCCGCCAGATCGAAGCCTTCGACCACGCCATCCTTGACCTCGAACCGGCCATCGCCGGCGAGGGTGGCCAGCTGCTGGCCCGATATGGACAGCCGGGCCTGTCCGTCCAGGCGACCCTTGGTGGCCCTGACGCCCCCGGTTCCCAATCCCAGACCACCCAGATCGGCTCCCTGGATGGCGATGGCCGCGGTGACTCCGGCGGCGGCGAGCTTGGCGGAACCGGTCAGATCCCCCCCCAGCAGCCGCCCGGACAGGCGGTCCACCGTCGTCACCCCATCGGCGCGGGTAAGGTGGACGCTGGCCTTGTCCAACCTCCAGGCCTGGAGGCCCAGGGGTTTGGACTCGGCCGGCAGGAAGGGGGCCAGGGCGATGGCGGTGCTGGTCAGATCGGCGGCGAGGCGGGGCGAGGCTCCCCAGGCCAGGGTTCCTTGTCCGCCCAGCATGGTTTCCCCCAATCGGGCTTGAAGCTGGTTGAAGGCGAGGCCATCGCCCTCGGCGTCCAGATGGGCGGTGATGGCCAGGGGGCCGGCGCCACGGGGGCGGTAGGAGCCGGAAACCAGCCGCGCCGCCTGGGCAAAGCTGGCCCCGCGCAGGGAGGCGAGGCCACTGACGCGGGCACCGTCGAGCCGACCGTCAAAGCCGGCCTCCAGCCCCAGCGCCGACAGGCGGGCCTTGAGTCCCAGCGGTGGCTCCAGAGTGATCGCGACCTCGCCGGTGGCATGGATATCGTCAACGGCCAGGGCGAGGCTGGGCAGGGTGATCAGGGAGCCGCGCAGGTTGACGGGGCTGCTCAGGCCGGCGCGGCTGGTGGTGGCGCGCAGGTTGCCATCGAAGGCCGGGCGGCCCTCCTTGGCGGTCAGTGCGCCGCTCAGTCCGATATGGGCGTCGCCGGGGGCTTGCAGTGAGGCGTGGCTGAGGCTGAGGATGCCGTTGTCCAGCAACGCGCTGATTTCGATGCGGTTGAGGGGGATTCCTCGCCAGCGCAGGCTGTCGGCGGTGAAAACCAGATTGGCGACGATGTCGCGCGGCAGGGTAAAGGCGTTGGGTTGCGCCGGGGGCGTTGCCTGGGTCTGTGGCGCTACAGCCGGGGCTTCCGGCACGGTGGTCCGGGGCGTGGCGGCTTGGGGGGCCGCGTCGGTATCCAGATCAAGCGCCCCGGCCTTGATCGTGGCGTCGATCAGGATGGGCGAGGTCCCCAGGGCGGCGACAATGTTGGCGGTGGCGCGGGATTGGCCGAGCGTGATCGTCATGTCGGGCAGGCTGGCTTCATCCGGCGACAGCGTCATCGTGCCGTCCATCGTCAGCAGCGCCGAGGTCAGGTGCAGCTTGCCGGTGGCGGTTTTGAAATCGGTGACGCCGTCGAAGGCGAGGAGGGCGGTTCCGCCGCCCGGCAACGGCGCCCGCCCGGTTGCCGAAATCGTGCCGGCGGGGGAAAGGCGGGCTTCGATTCCCTCCACCGGGCCGGCCTTGCCGCCGGTCAGGATCAACTCGTCGATTTCGCGCCGGCCCGCCAGCAGCGGCAGCAGCCGCAGCCCTATCCGAAGGCTCTGGGCGGAGGCGTCGCCGACCGTGAGGCCGCCCATGGTGGCGGTGGGGCTGGGCAGCAGCCGGACGGAAATGGGGCCGGAGACGGTCACCTCGCGTCCCAGGGCAGCCGAGGCCGCCGCTTCGATCTCCGGCCGCAGCCGGTTCCAGTCCATTACGGCCGGCGCCAGCACGGCGAGGCCGAGCAGGGCCGCCCCCACGGCGGCGGCGATGATGGGAGGTGTTGGACGGGGCATGGTCATGACTTCCCGGTCAGGCGCGAGCGAGGCGCCGGTAAGACTTTCGCGGGGCGGGCCAGATCCTTCATCAGGCCTGGGCCGTTGATCATGGCGAAGCCGCCCTGCACGGCGCCCACCACCACGGCGCGGCGGCGAATGCCCCAGGCATAGACCCCCAACCGGACGGTGTCGGCGTTCTGGCGCAGCCGCGCCAAGGCTTCCAGCAGGCTGTCGTCGTCGGTGCGCTCGTTGGCGGGCAGCTCGGCCAGATCGATGCCGATGGTGGTGATGCCGCATTCAGCGGCGCGCGGCGCGCGGGGCTGGGCCAGCCGCACCCGAAGCATCACTTCCTTGCATAGCGGCCGCAGCGCCTGGATGGTCGCGTCGAGCTGACCGTCGGACGCTCCGTCGGGAACCCCGAACAGATCGATGATCAGACGGTTGGCGCGAACCTTCTCGGGCAGGTCGCCAAGCGGGGCCAGCAGGGATAGCCGCTGTGGCGAACTGGCCGAGGCCCAGTGCAACGGCATGATGATGATGGAGCGGCTGGCGGCGGTCTCTGTGGAGCGCATTTCGCGCACGGCGGCGCCGATCACGAAGCGGTCGAGTGCCAGGGCCGACTCGCCGCCTTCCTCCGGATAGGCGCGGTAACCCTCGTAGGGGGCTTCGCCCGGCGCATCCACCCGGTTGACCCGAGCCTTGTAGCCGCCGATGACCTCGCCCGCCGCCATCCAGGTTGGCCGCCACGCCAGCGACAGGATGGCGTCGCCCGGCATGGGCGGAGTCCGGTCAAGATCGTCGGTGGCGACGCTGGTCTGGCCTCCCATCTCGACCGCCGTCCAGCTTGGCGCCGATACTTGCCGGGGGGTGTCTTGGCTCTTGGCTGAGGTTTGGCTGGGCAGCATGGAGCGCCGGGGGACGAAATCCTTGGCCGACAGCGCGCTGGGACGCAGATGGGCGCGTAAATCCCCCTGTTCGGGCAGGGGGGGCGGCAGGGAGGAATGGCTGATCGGAAGATCATCGTCGGCCGCAAGTCTGGTCAGATGAGGACGATAGGTGGCACGGGTGGGGGCGGTGGGGGCGATGAGGGAGCGCATCTCGCCGACCGCGTCGTGAATGGCGCCAAGGTCGAGTTTGCCATCGGCGCCCATGGCGTCGGCCAGCGAGATTTCGGTGGCCAGCGCCAGCGGCCGTTCGTGGCCGATGAATTGGGCGCCCACCAGTCTGGTTCCCAGCTCCTGAGCGATCTGGACGGCGCGGCGGCGGCCTTCGGCCGGGGGGACGTTGCGAAACAGCAGGACGAAGAAATCCTGGCCGCGTCGGCCGAACGCGTTGCCGGCGCCCAGGTGCAGGTTGATGACGCCCTCGGCGATCAGCATCACCTTTTCCGACAGGCGGAACCACTTGTCGCCGACCGCTTCGCGGAACTCGACCAGCGAAATGACCTGAAGCTTGGTCTGGAACTTGCCGTCATCCTCGGTCAGCAGGGTTTCGAGGGCGAGGGTGAAGGAGTCCTCCACCATCCCGTCGGAGGTCGCCGCCATATTGACGGCGATCCCGGCAGGCTCCTCCTCCCGACTCACCAGTCGACCCAGGGCGGTGAACGGCCGCGCCAGTCTGGAAAGCAGACTGTTTTTGGGCCGTGTCTTGCTCATGGGGCGTTTCGGCTCATTGCGCGCCGCGATAGGTCTGTCCCAGGGTGACGTAGCCGGGCGCGTTGACGGTGAAGCCGACGCGCTCCTCCTGCGACAGTACCCGCATCAACTTGGCCGGGTTGCCGCCCCACAGTTCGCCGGTTCCGACCCGCTTGCCCGGCGTCACCAACGAGCCGGCCGCCACCACGCCGCCGGGTTCGACCACCGCGCCGTCTAGGATGATGGCGCCCATGCCGATGAAGCAGCCATCTCCCAGGGTGCAGGCGTGAAGGATCGCGCCGTGACCGATGGTGATGTCCGAACCGATATAGGTACCCAGCTTGCCGCCGGTGACGTGGACGACGGTTCCATCCTGGATGTTGGTGCGCTCGCCGATACGGATCTCGTGGACATCGCCGCGGATGACGCAGTTGAACCACACGCTGGTGCCGGCGCCGATCACCACGTCGCCGATCACCGTGGCGGTGGGGGCGATGAAGCAGTCGTCGGCGATGGTGGGCAGAGTGCCCTTAAAGGCCATGATATGTCCGCTCATCTGGTCCTCACGGGAATATGGGCTGTTGTTGCAGCCCCAGGGTTTCGGGGAAGCCGAACATCAGGTTCATGTTCTGGAGCGCCTGGCCCGAGGCGCCCTTGATCAGGTTGTCGATCACCGAGGTGATGATGGCCCGGCCCTTGATCCGGTCATCGAACACGTTGATCAGGCAGAGGTTCGAGCCGCGCACATGCCGGGTCGCCGGAACCGCGCCCTCGGGCAGCACATGCACGAAGGCCTCGCCCCGGAACCGTTCGGCCAGGGCGGCGCGTAGGGTGGCGGCGGTATTGGCGCCGGTCAGCTTGACATAGATGGTCGACAGCATGCCCCGGCTCATGGGCATCAGATGGGGGGTGAAGGTCACCATCACCGGCCTTTCGACCGCGTCGGACAGGCCCTGTTCGATCTCGGGGGTGTGGCGATGGCTGGCGATGCCGTAGGGGTGGATGCCTTCGGCCACCTCGGTGAACAGGTTGGCTTCCTTGGCGGCGCGGCCGGCTCCCGAGACGCCGGACTTGGCGTCGATGACGATGTCCTCGGCCGAGACCAGGCCTTGCTCCAGCAGCGGGATCAGAGGTAGTTGCACCGAGGTGGGATAGCAGCCGGGATTGGCCACCAGCCGTGCCGTGGCGATCTTGGCGCGGGCGATCTCGGTCAGGCCGTAGACCGCTTCCTTCTGCAAGGCCGGCGCCCGGTGCTCGTGACCGTACCACTGGGCATAGGTATCCACGTCGAACAGCCGGAAATCGGCCGATAGATCGACGATCTTCACATGGGCGGGCAGGGCGGCGATCACCTCTTGGGTGGTGCCGTGCGGCAGGCAGCAGAACACCGCGTCGACCGTCGCGAAGTCCACCTGATCGATGGCGACCAGATCGGGCAGGGTCAGGGTGGCGAGATGGGGGAACACCGCCGACATGGGCTGCCCCGCCTTGCGGTCGCCGGTCATGACCGTGATGCGGAAGTTGGGATGCAGCGCCAGCAGGCGCGCCAACTCGGCCCCGGTGTAACCGCTGGCTCCCAGAATCGCGACCTTAACTTCGTTCATGACACCCTTCTCCATGATCGTCCGATGGAAGAGGAGCGGACGATAGCAGTCGCGGCCATCAGCGACAACCGGGTCAAAGGTCTCCGGGACGGAAGCGGATGACCATGCGGCGTGGCCATCCCTTGCCGTCGTCGGGCGGCAGTTGCAGGGGCTGGGCGGTTCTTAAGGCGAGCAAGATGGATTCCAACGCTCGCCTTACGGGGCCGTCCGGCATCTGATCATAGCCGCGAATGACCGTATTTGGGTTCCAGGGCGAGTTTTTATGCATGGTCTCGGCCAGGGTGCCGTCGCGATTGATGTTGATGATCATCGTGATGGTGTCGTTGCCGCCCTTGAAGGCGGTGTTGTCGAAGTGCCACATGCGTAGCACCTGGGCCAGGATCAGGTCCTGGGCGCTTTGGCTGAGATCGCCCGGCGGCGGCGCCGGTTTGGCCTTGTTGCTGAACGAGATTCCCGATTCCAGGGGCGCCTGCTTGGGGGCCGCGGACTTTTCGGCCGGGGGAGCCCGGACCAATTGCGGCGGGGCCACCGGCTTGGGCGACGCCAGTTGGGTCGGCTCCGGCCGCGGCGGCGGCGGGGCCGGCGGCTCCATGACCGGCGGCGGCGGCGGTGCTTCCCGCACCACTTCGACTTCCATGGCCTGTTCGGGTGGGCCGCGATGGAACGAGGGCAGGCTGTCGACCTGCGTCAAGGCCGTAAAGGCCAGATGCAGCAGCAACGATAAGGCCAGTCCTCGGAATAGCGAGGTTCTGGAATCTCTGGACTCGGTGGTCATGTCGTCTTTTCTGTCCGGCAGGCGGGGGCCAGCCATACCAGCCCGGCCAGCGTCGCCGCCAGCGGAATCCCCAGCGACGTCGCCCAGGCGATGGAAGGCCAGTGGCCATCGACCTTGTCCCACCGTCCGATCACCCAGCCCAGCCCCCATTGCAGCGAGAAGGCGGAGACGAAGATCAGCAGATTGAGACTGGTGTTGACCCGCCCCGCCAGCCGGATCGGAAACCGCCGCGTCAGGACCGCGTAATTAATCGAACTGGATGCGCCGGTAAACCCATAGATCGTGGCAAGGGTCAGCGGGGCGGCGCTCCAGCCCAGGGTCATGGCGGCCAGGGCCAGGGCATGGATGGTCATGCCGACGGCTCCCAGGGTGGCGGGGGGGATGCCGAACCGCTCGAACCGCTCGGCCATGGCCCCGATCGACAGATAGCCCAAGGCCATGCCGGCCGCCATTAGGGTCAGGCCGTTGGCGGTCTCGGCCACCGGGAGGGCGGCGACGTCGCGTAGCCAGGGGCCGGCCCACAGGCCCTGAATCGCCATGAAGCTGCCCAGCGAGGCCATGGTGGCGGGGGCGATGCGCCAGAAGGTGGGGTCGCGAAAGATTTCGACCACGTCGCGCAACTGGTCGCCAAGGCTGGCGCGGGCGGCGGATGAAGGACGTTCCGGCACCATCAGCCAGATGACCAGGCCCGACAGCAGGGTCAGGCCGGCGACTCCGGCGTAGACGGTCCGCCAGTCCATCACCTGAAGCGCCATCTGGACCGGAGCGGTGGCGGCCACCGCCCCCAGGCCGCCGGCCCCCAGGATGACGCCGTTCATCAGCGGCAGTCGGGAGGGGGCGAAGAACAAGACATTGGCCTTCAACGCCGCCATCAGGCAGGCGGAGACGCCAAAGCCCACCAGGGCGCGCCCCATCACCAGGGCCGGCACGGCCTCGGCCAGGGAGAAAGCCAGGGCTCCGGCGGCGGCGAAGATCAGCATCAAGGCCTCGACCCGCCTGGGGCCAAAGCGGTCGAGCAGGATGCCCAGGGGCAATTGGGCGGCGGCGAAGGTGATGAAGTAGACGCCGGTCATCAGCCCGATATCGGCGGCATCCAGGGGGATGGTCCGCCCGATTTCCGGGGCCAGCACCGCGTTGACGGTGCGGTAGAGGTAGGACAGGAAATAGCCCGCTGCGAATGGCAGCACCACCCGCCAGACCAATGTCGCGGCGCTGGGGTCGTCTTTGCCGGACATGCGATCCTCTTAATCTGGTGACCAAGCCCTCACCATTTGCCAGTTAGGTATAAAAAATCAAGTAATCTCTAGGGGGTTACGGATCACCATCGGAAAACCGCAATCGACAGAAAGAACGACGATCCGATAGAGGAGGCCCAGATGTGCGAAATCATCATAATCTGGGAGATCCGAAATCATGAAGCGCCTGACGGGCCATCTCTACTTCTGGGTTCTGCTTGCCATTGTCGCGGGCGGCACGTTGGGCTACTTCAAGCCCGATATCGGCATCAGCCTGAAGCCGCTGGGTGACGGCTTCATCGCGCTGGTCAAGATGCTGATCGCTCCGGTGATCTTCTGCACCGTGGTGCTTGGCATCGCGGGGGCCGGCGACATGAAGAAGGTCGGCCGGGTCGGCGGCAAGGCGCTGCTGTATTTCGAGGTTGTCTCCACCTTCGCCCTGGTCATCGGTCTGGTGGTGATGAATGTGTTGAAGCCCGGTGACGGCTTTCATGCCGACCCGGCGACGCTGGACGCCAAGGCGGTGGCGAAATACGCCAAGCTGGCCACCGAGCAGAGTACGGTCGATTTCGTCTTGCATATCATCCCCAGGACCATGGTGGATGCCTTCACCGGTTCGGGCGATCTGCTTCAGGTCTTGCTGGTGGCGATCCTGTTCGGTTACGCCATGACCCATATGGGCCGCGCCGGCCAGGGCGTGCACATGTTCATCGAAGAGTGCTCGCACATCTTCTTCGCCATGATGAACACCATCATGAAGGTCGCCCCGCTGGGCGCCGGCGGCGCCATGGCCTTCACCATCGGTAAATACGGCGTCGCGGCGCTGAAGCCGCTGGCTTTCCTGATGGGCAGCTTCTACCTGACCTGCTTCCTGTTCGTGGCGATTGTCCTGGGCGCCATCGCGTGGATGACGGGCTTCAACATCTTTAAGTTCATCGCCTATATCAAGGAAGAGCTGCTGACCGTCCTGGGCACCTCGTCCTCGGAATCGGCCCTGGTGCCGCTGATGACCAAGCTGGAGAAGATGGGCTGTCCCAAGGCGGTGGTGGGTCTGGTGGTTCCGGCCGGTTATTCGTTCAATCTCGACGGCACCAATATTTACTTGACCATGGCGGCCTTGTTTGTCGCCCAGGCGCTGGACATCGAGTTGACCCTGACGCAGGAGCTGACCTTGCTGGGCGTCGCTATGCTGACCTCCAAGGGAGCATCCGGCGTGACCGGCGCCGGCTTCATCACCTTGGCCGCGACGCTGGCCGTGGTTCCCTCGGTTCCGGTGGCGGGGCTGGCGCTGATCCTGGGTATCGACCGCTTCATGTCGGAAGCCCGCGCGTTGACCAACTTCGTCGGTAATGGCGTCGCCGCCGTGGTCATCTCCAAGTGGGAGAAGGAACTGGATCAGGACAAGATGAAGGAAATGCTGGGCTGATCCCGCCCGCGTGACCTTCCGTCAGAAGTCCGCCTCACGACAGTGGGGCGGGCTTTTTCATGTCTTGAGGATCCAGGGAATATAGGCGCGGTCGGCGCCCTGAATGTGGTTGATCAGCCAGTGGGACAGTTCCGCTGCGATTTCCGCCTGGAGGTCGGGATTCTCTCCGGCGACCCATTCGGCCCGCATCCGTTTGACGTCGGCGCGGAATTGCGCGTGCAGATCGAGGTGATGGGCAAGTTCGGGAAAGCCGCCTTGACGCATGAGGCTTTCTTCGTGTTCGAAATGGTCGATGACGTAGCGTTCCAGAATCTTGACCTGGGTGTCGACCAGATCGCGGTCGCAATACCCCATCGACAAAATCGCCAGAACTTCGATCAAGGCGCGGTGGTCCCGGTCGATCTCGGGGTGCCCCAATTCGTATTCACAAAGCCAGTGGGTCGTCATCCATCCGCACCAATCCATGAGGCGGATGGATGATAGCCTGATCAACGATTGCATGTCTTGACGGAACTTAATGAAGCAAGCCCAAAGGTATACTCAATTTGATCTAATTCCGTGGCCGGGCCAGGGCGGCTCCCGGCCAGATTTTGCCGCGCGCGGCCATGAACTGGGGCGGATAGCTGATCTCGGCTCCCAGTTCCTCGGCGGCGTGCCAGACCCAGCGCGGGTTGTCCAGAAAGCCCCGGCCGATGGCGATCATATCGGCGGCGCCATCGGCCAGGGCGGCTTCCGCCTGAGCGGCCGCGACGATCAGGCCGACGGCGCGGGTGGGGATTTGGGCCTCGTCACGGATACGCCGGGCCAAATCGATCTGATAGCCGGGGGCGATGGGAACCTTGGCATAGGGGACCAGCCCACCGGAGGACACGCAGACATAGTCGATGCCGGCGGCCTTGAAGGCCTTGGCGTAGATGACCGCCTCGTCCGGATTCCAGCCGCCCTCGACCCAGTCGGTGGCGCTGATTCGGATGCCCAGCGGCTTGTCGGCCGGCCAGACCGCGCGCATGGCCTCGACCACCTCCAGCGGAAAACGCATGCGATTGTCCAGCGGGCCGCCATAGCCGTCGGTGCGCCGGTTGGACAGCGGCGACAGGAACTGGTGCAGCAGATAGCCATGGGCGGAGTGCAGCTCGATGGCGTCGAAGCCGATGCGCAACGCCCGCTTGGCGGCGTCGACGAAGCACTGCTTCAACCGGGTGATATCGTCGGCGGTGGCGGCCCTGGGCGCTGGCCAGTCGCTGTCGAAGGGAATATCCGAGGCCGACAGGGTCTGCCAACCGTCCTTGGCGGGCTTGCCGCCCAGCCAGGGCGGCGCGGCTCCGCCCTTGCGGCCGGCATGGCCCAGCTGGACGGCGATGGCGCTGTCGCCAAAGCTTTGCAGGGCGGGCACAAGGCGGGCAAAAGCCGCCTCGGTGGCGTCGTCGTGAAGGCCGAGGCAATGGGGCGAGATACGGCCTTCGGGCGACACGCCCGTGGCTTCGATGACGATCATGCCCGGCCCCGAGGCCGCTAACGAGCCGTAATGCTGGAGATGCCAGTCCTGGGCGATTCCGTCGACGGCGCTGTATTGGCACATGGGGGCGACCACGGCGCGGTTGTCGAGCGTCAGTCCGCGCAGGGTCAAGGGCTGGAACAGGTGCGGTCGGGTCATGGGCAGTTCTCTCGCAGGTGGGAGGAAATGAGGGCTTCGGCGGCGGAGGCCACAGCGGTGGATGAACCGTTGGAGCTGAGGGAGTTACCGGCGGAATAGGCTCCTTCCATCAGCAGCAGCAACTGGTCGGTCAGCAGGGCCGGCGACGTCACTCCCAGGCCGTCGACCAAGCCCCGCATCCGGCGGCGCAGCTCACACTTATTGGCCTCGGCGACGGCGCGGCCGGGGTGGCCGTGATCGGGGAACTCCACCGCCATGTTGACGAAAGGGCAGCCCCGGTAGCTGGGGCTGGAGGTTCGTTTGGCCAGGGCCAGGAACAGGTCGGTCAACTGTTGGCGCGGATCGTCAGGGTGACGGGCGACAACGCCGTCCCACCATTCCCAGTACAGCCCGTCGCGCATTCCCAGAAAGGCGGCGATCAGGTCGTCCTTGGACGGAAAGGCGCGGTACAGGCTCATTTTGGCGACGCCGGCCTTCTCGATCACCGTGTCGATGCCGATGGCGCGGATGCCCTCCTGGTAGAACAACTCGTTGGCGGCAGCCAGGATGCGGTCGCGGGCAGAGGGTTTGTCGATAGGCTCGGGCTTGCTCATGGTTGACAATGATACAGACCTGTCTGTACAAATTCAATGAGACAGATTTGTATCATTGCCACGGAGGGCGCCATGCCCGCACCCATTGCCACACGCAAACTGCACTACGGCTGGATCGCAGCCGGGCTGACCTTCGTCACCTTGCTGGTGGCGGCGGGCATCCGGTCCGCGCCGGGGGTGATGATGGTGCCGCTGGAGACCGAGTTCGGCTGGAGCCGGGTCACCATTTCGGTGGCGGTGTCGGTCAATCTGATCCTTTACGGCCTGATGGCTCCGTTCGCCGCCGCCGTGATGGACCGGATCGGCCTGCGCCGGACCATGGCGCTGGCCCTGGCGGTGCTGGCGGTGGGGGTGGTGGCGACCACCGCCATGAGCGCGCCCTGGCACATGGTGCTGCTGTGGGGAGTCGTGGTCGGCGGCGGTTCGGGAACCATCGCCCTGGTGCTGGGCGCGACCGTGGTCAGCCGCTGGTTCGACGCCTATCGCGGCACGGTGATGGGCGTGCTGTCGGCTGCGACCGCGACGGGGCAACTGGTCTTCCTGCCGCAGATGGCCATGGCGGTGGAAAGCTGGGGCTGGCGGGCGGCGGTGTTGCTGATCGCCGGAGCCGCCGCCATTCTGGCGCCGATCATCTGGATTTTCATGCGCGACCGTCCCGCCGATCTGGGCCTGTGGCCGGTGGGAGCGACCGAGGCCCCCCCGGCGGCAGTGCGGGCCGGAAATCCGGCAGTCGCCGCGATCATGGCCCTGAAGGACGGCCTGGGGTCGCGGGATTTCCGGCTGCTGGCCGGAACCTTTTTCGTCTGCGGGTTTTCCACCAACGGCCTGATCGGCACTCACCTTATTCCGGCCTGCTTCGATCACGGTATCCCCGAGGTCAAGGCCGCCGGTCTGCTGGCCGTCATGGGGCTGTTCGATCTGGTGGGAACCACCTTGTCGGGCTGGCTGTCGGATCGCTGGGATTCGCGCAAGTTGCTGTTTTGGTATTATGGGTTGCGCGGCGTCTCGCTGATCTTCCTCGACTGGGCCTTTGGGCCGGATGTGTTCGGGCTGTGGCTGTTCGCGGTGTTCTACGGGCTGGACTGGATCGCCACGGTGCCGCCGACCGTCAAGCTGACCACCCAGGCCTTCGGGCGCGAGCGGGCCGGCGTGATGTTCGGCTGGATTTTCGCCGCCCATCAGGTGGGAGCCGCCTCCGCCGCCTTCCTGGCCGGCTGGGTCCGGACCGATCTTGGCGATTACTGGTTGGCCTTCGTCACCGCCGGTCTGGCCTGTCTGGCGGCGGCGGTCATGTCGCTGATGATCGGCCGCAAGGGGGGAGCAGTCCCCGTCGCGGCGCCCGTGGCCGAGGGCGGGGCGGCCTGAGCGGCGCTCCGGCTGATCATTCGTCCTTTTTGACCGTGACGGCCTTGGGCTTCCAGGCGGCGACGCTGACCGCTTTGCCCGATTGCGAGCGGAGCACGCGCGGCTTGACCACCTGATCCACATGATCGATGCCGCCGGGGGTCTTGGCGTTTCGGGCGTCGGCTTCCAGGGTGTAGTACTTCACGATCTCGTTGAAGGCGATTTCCTCGTTGACGCCCTTGGCCATGGCCAAGGCGACGGGGGCGTGTTCAGCGACCTTCTTGGTCAGTTGGTCGGCGCTGTACTGGCCAAAGCGCCGCCAGATGCCTTCGAGGAAATGGCTGACCTGATCGCTCAGTGGATTGCCTTCGATCATCAGGGGGCGGCCATAGGCAAAGGCGTGGAACACGGTGGGTTCCACCGGTCCGAAAGCGTCGGTGACGAAGGTGGCGGGCATCAGCTTGCGCCCGTGATAGGCCACGGCGAAATAGGCCTGTGACAGATAGAGCAGGCGGTGCAGCTTCTGAGGCTGGATATATTCCCGGTCGTTGAGCGCCTGATCCGACAGCCAGAACACCACGTCGAGACAGGATTTCACCGCGATGGCCATGTTTGTCCCTCAATCCCTCAAGCGCCCGGCAAGGCCAAGGGCCGATAATAGCGCCCGGCAAGCCCATTGACCATTGCCGGGATGCCCATCACCTTAAGAAGACGAGCCCGCAAGAAGGGGGATATATGCGTATTTCGCTCCAGGTCAACGGCCAGCCGGTCCAGGCCGAGGTCGAGCCGAGGCTGTTGCTGGTGACATTCCTGCGTGAGCGTCTCGGCCTCACCGGCAGCCATCTGGGCTGCGATACCGGCCAGTGCGGCGCCTGCACCGTCCATCTGGACGGGCGCGCCGTTAAATCCTGTCTGGTGCTGGCGGCTCAGGCCGATGGTCGGTCCATCCTCACCATCGAGGGCGTTGCAAGCGGCGAGACCCTGCACCCGGTGCAGCAGGCCTTCCGCGACCGTCACGCGCTGCAATGCGGCTTTTGCACGCCGGGCATGGTGATGACGGCGCTGGATCTGGTCGAGCATCTCGAACAGCCCGACGACGACGCCATCCGTCAGGGCCTGTCCGGCAATCTGTGTCGCTGCACCGGCTATCGTCCCATCATCGACGCGGTGGTCGACGCTATCCGCGCCCGACAGGCAGGTGGGTGATGTTCCCCTTCGACTATATCCGTCCCGCCAGCGTGACCGAGGCCATCGCCGCCCATGGGCAAGGGGAGGAGCCGCGCTACCTTGCCGGCGGTCAGAGTCTGCTGGGGGCGCTGAAGCTGCGGCTGGCGGCGCCATCGACCCTGATCGACCTTGCCCGTCTGGCCGAATTGCGCGGCATTCGCCGCGATGGCGCATGTTGGGTGGTCGGGGCCGGAATCACCCATGCCGAGATGGCTGTGGGAGTGGAGATTCCCGCCCTGGCCGCTCTGGCCGGCTCCATCGGCGACCTTCAGGTTCGCAATATGGGCACGCTGGGCGGCGCGCTGGCCAATAACGATCCGGCCGGCGATCACGCCGCCGGGGCGTTGGGATTGGGCGCGGAGATCCGCACCGACCGCCGCGTCATTCCGGCCGACAACTTTTTTCTCGGCATGTTCGAGACCGCGCTGGAACCGGACGAGGTCATCGTCGAGGTTTCCTATCCGCTGCCGTGCCGCGCCGGTTACGCCAAGCTTCGCAACCCGGCCTCCGGCTATCCCGTGGTCGGGGTTTTCGTCGCCCAGACCGGGGGGGAGGCCGGGGTTCGGGTGGCGGTGACCGGAGCCGGGGCTTGCGTCTTTCGCCTGCCCGAGTTCGAAGCGGCGTTGGAGCGGGAGTTCAGCCCGGCGGCGCTGGCCGGGCTGTCGGTTCCTGCCGGCGACCTGAACCGCGACCTGCACGCCACCGCCGAGTACCGCGCCCACTTGATCGGGGTTCTGGCCGGCCGCGCGGTCGCGGCGTCATGAGCGCCATCGCGGGGATCGTGCTGGCGGCGGGTCGCGCCAGCCGTATGGGGCGCGATAAGCGGCTGGCCGAAATCGGCGGAGTGCCCATGGTGGTGCTGGCGGTGCGGGCGGCGGTCGAAGCCGGCCTTGATCCGGTGGTGGTGGTGACCGGGCCGGAGCCGCTCTCCGTGCTTCCCCCCGGCTTGATCGTGGTGTCCAACCCCGCCCCCGAGCGCGGTATGGCGTCGTCCCTGGCGTTGGGAATCGCCGCCCTGCCGTCCCAAGCGGCGGCGGCGGTGGTGCTGCTGGGTGATATGCCGCGCGTCACGGCCTTGCATGTGGCGGCGCTGGCGGCGGCCTACGCCCCCGAGTCCGGCCATGAGATCGCGGTTCCGGTATCGGGCGGGCGACGGGGCAATCCGGTGCTGTTGGGGCGGCGCTTTTTCGCCGAGATGCGGGGCTTGACCGGCGACAAGGGCGCCAGGGGGCTGTTGATCCAGCATGGCGGCTCGGTGGTGGAGGTCGAGATGGATCAGGGCGTCCTGATCGATGTGGACACGCCCGAAGACCTCAAGGCTCAGGGAGGCCAGCCATGACCGTCGCGATTCGGACTGTTTTCCCGGTGCTGGACCGCGCCGGATTTCATTACCTGGACAGCGCCGCCATGGCGCAATTGCCCGGTGCGGTGATGGAGGCGGTGGCCCATCACGACCTGACCGCGCGGGCCAATGTCCACCGCGGCCTGCACGAATTGGCCCGCCGCGCCGACGACGCCTATGACGCGGCCCGCCAGAGCGTCGCCCGCTTTCTATCGGCCGAGATGGACGAAGTGGTGTTCACCGGCGGCTGCACCATGGCGCTCAATATGCTGGCGCTGGCCTTGGGGGAGGCCTTGGGGCCGGGCGACCGGGTCGTGGCGTCGGTGGCCGAGCATCACTCCAACCTGCTGCCCTGGCTGATGCTGGCCCAGCGCAAGGGGTTCGAGGTCGTGACCCTGGCGGTGGACGACGATGGCCGTCTCCGGCTGGACGACCTGTCGCTGATAAACGAGCATTGCCGGGTGGTGGCGGTGACTCACGCGTCCAATGTGACCGGAGCGGTGACCGATATTCCCCGGCTGGCCGAGGCCGCCCATGCGGTTGGGGCCAGACTGGTGGTGGACGGCGCTCAGATGGTTCCGCACGGGCCGGTGAATCCGCGCGCTCTGGGGGCGGATTTCTACGCCTTCGCCGGACACAAGGCCTACGGCCCCACCGGAATCGGGGTGCTGTGGGGACGGCGCGAGCTGTTGGCCCAGCTGCCGCCGGTGCTGTGGGGTGGCGGCATGGTCGGCATGGTCGGGCTGGACGGCGCTCTGCCGCTGGACCCGCCACAGCGCTTCGAGGCCGGTACGCCGCCGGTGGCCCAGGCGGTGGGGCTGGGGGTGGCGCTGGACTGGATGAGCGGCCTGGACTGGCCGGCGGTCACGGCGGTCGAGATGAGCCTGACCCGGCATCTGCTCGACGGGCTCGCCGCCTTGGACGGTGTCCGGGTGGTGGGGCCGCTGAAGCTGGAGGCGCGCCTGCCGGTGGTGTCATTCGTGGCCGAAGGCTGTCACCCGCATGATCTGGCGCATCTGCTGGCGGAGCGGGGAGTGGCGGTGCGGGGGGGCGCTCATTGCGCCCGGCCGCTGATGACGGCGCTGGGGCTGGAGGAAGGCTGCGTCAGGGCCAGTCTGGCGCCTTATACCAACCGGGCCGATGTGGAGGCCCTGCTGGACGGGCTGGACTTGGCGTTCAAGGTGCTGCGATGAGCAACCCCGGTGAAAATATGACCGAGGCTATCTACCAGCAGGAAATCAAGGATCTGGCGGCGGTGGCGGCCCGGCGGCTGGACGTGCCCGATGCCAGCGCGACCCTGGACAACCCGCTGTGCGGCGACACGGTTGTGCTTGACCTGCGTCTGACCGATGGCCGGATCGAGGCTTTGGGCCATGGCGTCAAGGGCTGCCTGCTGTGCAAGGCGGCCGCCACCGTGGCGGCGCGCTCGGCGGTCGGGCTGGAGGCGGATGTGGCGGCGACACTGGCCGACCGGGTAAGCGTTATGCTGAAACAGGGTGGAGAACCGCCGATTCCGGCCCTGGCGCCCTTCCTGACGGTTCGGCCGCATAAAAGCCGTCATGGCTGCGTCCTGCTGCCGTTCAAGGCCCTGGCCAAGGCCCTGGGCCGCTAAAAAAACACCCGCCGAGGGGATGCCCCGGCGGGTGTTCGTTCAAGCCATACGGCTGGATCTATTCGTCGTTTTGCTGCTGCTGCTGCTGCTCGGCGGCGATGTCGTGATGGCTGCGCGAACGGCCGCACAGGGCGATGGCTTTTTCCAGGTCGGCTTCCGAGCACATGCCCAGGGTCACCGGATTGCGCGGCTTGATGTTGGAGGCGTTCCAGTGGGTCTTGTCGCGTACCGACTGGATGGTCGGCTTGGTGGTGCCGATCAGCTTGGAAATGCCGGCGTCCGACAGTTCCGGGTGGTGCTTGATGATCCAGGCGATGGCGTCGGGGCGATCCTGGCGCTTTGACACCGGGGTATAACGCGCGCCCTTGGACTTGGCGTTGGATTGGGGAAGGTCGGTCACGATCAGCCGCAGGCGTGCATCGGGGTTGGCTTCGCAGCGCACGATGTCGGCGCGGGTCACCTGGCTGTTGGCGACGGGGTCGAGGCCGACGATGCCCACGGCCACTTCACCGTCGGCGATGGCCTGGACTTCCAGCGGGTGCAGGCCGCAGAAATCGGCGACCTGCTCGAAGGTGAGGGCGGTGTTCTCGACCAACCAGACGGCGGTCGCCTTGGGCATGAGCGGCAGGGCCATGAAACCTCCTGTAATATCTTAAAACGCGGGCCAGTCGGCACAAGGCCGGCGGCTCCAGCGGGGATGCGCCCCTCCGACCCGGATGGGACGGGGCGGGAACTCCCCCGCAAAGCTTTACGAATTGCCCGCCCGGCCCCGAAGGTCCGCGATGCGGGCGGCGATCATCTTTGGAATGCGCCGACAGTTATATGGGTGAATGTGGCATTGGTCAAATCGTCAAGATGATCTTGCCGATATGAGTGTTGCTCTCCATCAGCCGGTGGGCCTCGGCGGCCTCGGCCAGTGGGAGGGTTGCGTGAATCACCGGAGCGATGGTTCCGGCCGACAGCAGTGGCCAGACGGTGGCGCGCAGGCCCTCGGCCATGCGCGCCTTGGCGTCGTTGGACTGGGGCCGCAGCGTCGAGCCGGTCAGGGTCAGGCGCTTCAGCATCACCGGCATCAGGTTCACCTCGGCGGTGGAGCCGCGCAGGAAGGCGATGGACACCAGACGGCCATCGGCGGCCAGCGACTTGATATTGCGGGCGATGTAGTCGCCTCCCACCATGTCGAGGATGACGTCGACGCCCTCGCCGCCAGTCGCGGCCTTGACGACCTCGACGAAATCCTGGGCGGTGTAGTCGATGGCGTGGTCGGCCCCCAGATCGGCGCAGGCCTTACACTTGGCGGGGCCGGAGGCGGTGGCGAACACAGTGGCGCCCAGGGCCTTGGCCAACTGGATGGCGGTGGTGCCGATGCCGCCGGCCCCGCCATGAACCAAAAAGCGTTCGCCGGCTTTCAACTGGCCGCGTTCGACCACGTTGTGCCAGACGGTGAAGAAGGTCTCGGGCAGGGCCGCCGCCCGGATCATGTCGTAACCGGCGGGAAGCGGCAGGCACAGTCTGGCGTCGACGGCGCAGTACGCGGCATAGCCGCCGCCGGGGACCAGGGCGCAGACCGCTTCGCCCACGGCCAGAGCGGCGACGCCGTCGCCCAGGGCGGCGACATGTCCCGAAACTTCCAGGCCGGGCAGGTCCGAGGCGCCGGGCGGGGCCGGATAGACTCCCTGGCGCTGCAACACGTCGGGGCGGTTGATGCCGGCGGCGGCAACCCTGATCAGAACCTCGCCGGGGCGCGGCGACGGCAACGGCCGGGTGGCGGGACACAGAACCTCGGGCGGGCCGGGTTTGGTGATTTCGACGCATGTCATGCTGTCGGGCAGCATTCTCAACCCCTGTTTGTCCATGGAGCGGTCAATCTGGTACGTTCGACCGGTGAAGGCAAGAGAGGATGGCAATTGTCATGGACAGCGACGATCTGGAGCCCCGCAAAAAGGCTCCCGCACTCAAAGTCCTCGATCCCATGTCGATCGAGGAATTGCGGGACTATATCACCGGGCTGGAAGCCGAAATCGTCAGGGCCAACGAGGCGATCAAACGCAAGGAATCGGTGCGGGCCGGGGCCGAGGCGTTCTTCAAGCGTTAAATCGGTACTTGTATGCCTATTTTTCTCGCGTTATCACTTTGGACTGCGTCATCGGGAGAGCCATCATGTTGAAGGGTAAAACGGCGGTAGTCACCGGCTCGACCAGCGGGATCGGCCTGGGCATCGCCCGCGCGCTGGCGGGGCAGGGCGCTCGGCTCATGCTCAACGGCTTTGGCGACGCCGGCGAGGTCGAGGCCCTGCGCGCAGGTCTGGAGCGGGAATTCGGCGTGCGGGTTTTGTACAACGATGCCGATCTGTCCAAGCCCGATGGCGGCGGCGCGGTGGTGCGCGACGCGCTGACCCGTATGGGCGCGGTCGATATCCTGGTCAACAATGCCGGCATCCAGTATGTGTCGCCGGTGGATGAGTTCCCGCTGGACCGCTGGGACGCGGTGATCGCCATCAACCTGACGGCGGTATTCCACGCCACCCGCGCCGCCGTGCCTGGCATGAAGGCGCGCGGTTGGGGTCGAATCATCAACATCGCCTCGGTTCACGGTCTGGTGGCCTCGGCCAACAAGGCGGCCTATGTCGCCGCGAAGCACGGCGTGGTCGGTCTGACCAAGACGGTGGCGCTGGAGACCGCCGAGACCGGAATCACCTGCAACGCTATCTGTCCCGGCTGGGTGCTGACGCCGTTGGTTCAGGCCCAGATCGACACCCGCGCCGCCCGCGATGGGGTGTCGGTCGAGCAGGCCGGCGCCGAGATGCTGAGCGAGAAGCAGCCGACCAGGATCTTTACCACCACCGAGCAACTGGGCGGTCTGGCGGTGTTTTTGTGTTCGCCCCCTGCCGTCAACATCACCGGCGCCAGCCTGCCGGTGGAAGGCGGATGGACGGCGCAATGAGCGGCGGGCACAAGAAAGAAGCAGGCCGGCAGGCCGATTATCCCTATCGGGTCGATATCCAGACCCGCTGGTCCGACAATGATATGTTCGGGCATCTCAACAATGTGCTGTACCAGCGCTTTTTCGAGCATGTGGTGGTGGCGTTCCTGCGCGGACCTTGCGCCATCGATCTGATGAATTCGCCGGTGATCACCTTCGCTGCCGAGACCCACTGCAAATTCCTGCGCCCCTTGTCCTATCCGGCCGGCGTGGTGGCCGGCATCCGCATCGACCATATGGGCCGCACCAGCGCCCGTTATGGACTGGCCCTGTTCGAGGAGGGCTGCGACGAGGCCGCCGCCGAAGGACATTGGATCCACGTTTTCGTCGATCGGCGGACCCAGCGGCCGGTTCCCATTCCGGACCATATCCGCGCCGTGTTCGAGCGCCATCGGAGGACCACATGAGCGGCTTGTGCTATTCGTTCGAGGGGATGATTCCCATCGTCCACCCCACTGCCTTCGTGCATCCCACCGCAGTCCTGATCGGTGATGTGCGCATCGGCCCCAATTGCTATATCGGCCCCGGCGCCAGCCTGCGGGCCGACTTCTCCAGCGTCATCGTCGGCGCCGGCTGCAATATCCAGGATTATTGCATGCTGCACGGAACCCCCGGCTTTCACACCATCGTCGAGGATGACGGCCATATCGGGCACGGCTCGGTGGTGCATGGCTGCATCATCCGGCGCAACGGGCTGGTGGGCATGAACAGCGCCATCTATGACGGCGCCGAGTTGGGGGAGAACTCCATCATGGCGGCCATGGCCTTCGTGCCGGCCGGGGCCATCATCCCGCCGCGCGTCCTGGTCGCCGGCATTCCGGCCAAGGTGGTTCGTGAACTCAGCGATGGCGAGATCGCCCGCAAGACCCGGGGAACTCAGGCCTATCAGCAATTGGCGGCCAAATGCCTGGAAAGCCTGCGGCTGTGTCAACCGCTGACCGAGGCGGAACCGGGCCGCGAGACCATGGACCCCAGTTCCATCTGGCCGCAGGATCTGACTCGGCATCGCCCGGCGGCGAAGGGATAGGGGCCAGCCGGCCCCGTCGCGCTACTCCGCCGGTTTGGCCGTCTTGGTCTCCTCCTCGGCGACCCAGACGGCGTGGTGCGTGCGCGCCCATTCCAGGTCCACATAGCCGGTGGTGACGGCGGTGCTGGCGCCTTCCATGCCCACCGTGCCGATATAGATATGGCCCAGGATGAACAGCACCATGACCACCGCCAGGGCGGCATGGACCAACTGCATTACCTGCATACCGGCCAGATCGGCGAAGCTGAAGGGGAAGAGCAGGCTGATGCCGGTGGACGACACCAGGGCGCCGACCACGATCACCATCCAGAACTGAGTCTTCTGGCCGAAATTGAATTTGGCGGCGGGGGGATGATCGCCTTTCTTCAGCAGGCCGCCGCCATGGGCGATCCAGCCGGCGTCATAGCGGTCCCACAGATTGTCCCTGGCCCACAGCACGAAGATCACCACCATTCCAGCGATGAAGACGAAGCCCGACAGGTTGTGCAGCCATTTGCCGGCCCAGGTGAGCCACGAGAACAGGGTTTTCCCGATCAGCGGTTCCAGCAGCCAGCGCCCGAACAGCATGTTCAACCCGCTGATCCCCAGCACCAGGAACGAGCCGGCGGTCATCCAATGGCCGATGCGTTCGATCCTGGTGAAGCGCAGGATGGTTTTTCCCGACGGTCCGCCCTCCATCATGATCTTGCCGCGGAACAAGTAGAACGCGCCGATGGCGAGGCTGACCCCCACCAGGGCCAATCCGGCATACCAGGCCAGCTTGCCGTTGCGCGCCGCCCGCCAGGATTCGCCCTCGGACTGAATCAGCACACCGCGCTGGGCGGGCTGGCCGGCGATGAAGCCGCCTTCGCCCTGACGAATGGCGCGCCAAGTGTCCGGCTGAGAGATCCGGTCGGACTGGGCGGCGGTGGGAATGTCGCCATCGGACGAGGCCGCCATTGCCGGGGGCACCCAGCACCCGGCGATGATCAGCAGACTCGCGAGGAAGGTGGTCCAGCGCATCGCGTTCCTCCTCCTCAATAGTTCTGGCCGGCCATGCGGCCGGTGACGGCGGCCGTGCCCGACGGCATAGCGGCGGGGCCGGTCGCCGTCGCTACCCTGGCGGGGCCGTCGGTCTGCCAGATCATGCGCTGGTTCAGGGCAAGACGGGTGGCGTCGGATAGCACGCTGTCCGACGCCCCGGCATAGACGCCCTTGTCCAGTTTGATCGCATGGCCGCGTTCCTCGGCGTTGCAGCCGGCCAACAGGACCAGCCCCAACGTGACGGTGATGGTGGTGCGTCGGCTGCTCATGGCGCTACTCCTTCGCCCCAGGCCCCTTGCGTTCGCGGGTGCGCTCCTGCTCGCGATAGGCGTGGCCCCAGCCGGCGGCGCCGGACCCGAAGCCGCGCGCCATCACCCGTTCGCGGTAGATGGTGGACACCATGTCGCCATCGCCGGCCAGCAGGGCCTTGGTGGCGCACATTTCGGCGCAGAGCGGCAGCTTGCCCTCGGCGATGCGGTTGCGGCCGTATTTTTCCAATTCCGCCTTGGAATGGTCGGCCTCGGGACCGCCGGCGCAGAAGGTGCACTTATCCATCTTGCCGCGTCCACCGAAATTGCCGGTGGAGGGGTATTGCGGCGCACCGAACGGACAGGCGTAGAAGCAATAGCCGCAGCCGATGCACAGATCCTTGTTGTGCAGCACGATGCCGTCGCCGGTCTGGTAGAAGCAATCCACCGGACAGACCGCCATGCAGGGCGCGTCCGAGCAGTGCATGCAGGCCACCGACAGGGAGCGCTGCCCCGGCTTGCCGTCGTTGAGCGTCACCACCCTTCGGCGGTTGATGCCCCACGGCACTTCGTGTTCGTTCTTGCAGGCGGTGACGCAGCCGCTGCAATGGATGCAACGCTCGGCGTCGCAGAGGAATTTCATGCGGGCCATGATCTATGTCCTCCTCACGCCTTTTCGATGCGGCACAGGGTGACTTTCGTCTCCTGCATGGCCGTCACCGCGTCATAACCGTAGGTCTGGGCGGTGTTGGTGCTTTCGCCCAGGACAATGGGAGACGCGCCCTCCGGATATTTGGACCGGAGATCCTTGCCCTGGAACCAGCCGCCGAAGTGGAACGGCATGAAGGCAACGCCGCGTCCTACCCGCTCGGTGATCTTGGCCTTGACCTTGACCTTGCCGCCTTCGGGGCCGTGGACCCAGACGAACTCGCCGTTGCGCACGCCCACATTGTTGGCGTCGAAGGTGTTGACCTCGACGAACATATCGGGCTGCAACTCGGCCAGCCAGGGGTTCGAGCGGGTCTCGTCGCCGCCGCCCTCGTACTCCACCAGCCGCCCGGAGGTCAGGATGATGGGGAAGTCCTTCGAGACGTCCTTGTCCTGGATGGTCTTATAAAGGAAGGGCAGCCGCATCATCTTCTTGTCGGCATAGGTGGGGTACTTCTCCACCAGATCGCGGCGCGGCGTATACAGCGGTTCTCGGTGGATGGGCACTGGATCGGGGAAGTTCCACACCACGGCGCGGGCCTTGCCGTTGCCGAATGGCGCGATGCCGTGTTTGACCGCGACGCGCTGGATGCCGCCGGACATATCCACCGTCCAGGCGACCTCGTCCACCTTCTCGCCACCGATCTTTTTGATCACCGCCAGTTCCTCGGGGGTGAAATCGGCCTCCCAGCCCAGCTTTTTCAGCATGCCGAAGGTGACGCCGGGATGGCCGGCGGGAAGCTCGGAGCCTTCGGGCCAAGAATCCACCGCCAGCAGGCTTTCACCTTTGTATTCCGGGAACAGGGCGCGGAAGTTGAGGCCGCCATCCTTCACCGGCTTGGAGGTGTCGTAGAGGTTGGGGGTACCGGGATGCTTCATGGCGGCATTGCCCCAGCACGGCCAGGGCAGGCCGTAATAGTCGCCGTCGCACGGGCCGCCCACCGCCTTCAAGGTGGTCTTGTCGAAGGTCTGCTGGTTGGCCATGTGCAGTTTCAGCCGCTCTGGCGACTGGCCGGTATAGGCGATGGTCCAGGCGCCGCGATTGATCTCGCGCAGGATGTCCTCGACCAGCGGCTCGGCGCCGTTGAGCTTGATGTTCTTGAACAATTCGGCGTCGTAGCCGAACTTCTTGGCGAATAGATACATGATCTCGTGATCGGCCTTGCACTCGAACATCGGCTTGATCACCCGCTCGCTCCACTGGATCGAGCGGTTGGACGCGGTGCGCGAGCCGTCCACCTCGAATTGGGTGGCGGCGGGCAGCAGATAGACGCCGTCGGTGCGGTCGTGCAGCACCGCCGTGACGGTGGGATAGGGGTCGATCACCACCAGGGTGTCGAGCTTTTCCATCGCCTTCTTCAGTTCGGGCTGGCGGGTCTGGGAGTTGGGGGCGTGGCCCCAATAGATCATCGCCTTGATCGGTTCGGGCTGGGCGATGTTTTCCTTGGCCTCGTTGACGCCGTCATACCAGCGCGATACCGGGATGCCGGGAGCCTCCATCAGCTCGGGGGTCTTGAAACGGGCCTTGATCCACTCGTAGTCGAGGCCCCATACCCGCGCCCAATGCTTCCAGGCTCCGGCGGCGAGGCCGTAATAGGCCGGCAGGGTGGTGACGTCCAGGCCCATGTCGGTGGCGCCCTGGACGTTGTCATGGCCGCGGAAGATGTTGGTGCCGCCGCCCGCGACGCCGGTATTGCCCAGGGCCAGCTGCAAGATGCAATAGGCGCGGACATTGTTGTTGCCGACGGTGTGCTGGGTGCCGCCCATGCACCACACCACGGTGGCGGGGTGGTTTTTGGCCAGCAATTCAGCGACGCGCCGGACCTGGGCGCCGGGAACGCCGGTGACGCGCTCGGTCTCCTCCGGAGTCCATTTGGCAACCTCGGCGCGGACCTGATCCATGCCCCAAACGCGCTTGCGGATGTATTCCTTGTCTTCCCAGCCGTTCTCGAAGATGTGGTAAAGGATGCCCCAGATCAGCGGCACATCTGTGCCGGGGCGCAGGCGGACGAACTCGTCGGCATGGGCGGCGGTGCGGGTAAAGCGCGGATCACAGACGATCAGCGGCGCCTTGTTCTGCTCCTTGGCCTTCAAGATGTGCATCATGGCCACCGGATGGGCCTCGGCCGCGTTGGAGCCGATGAAGAACATCGCCTTGGAATTATGAATGTCGTTGTAGGAGTTGGTCATCGCCCCATAGCCCCAGGTCTGGGCGACGCCGGCGACGGTGGTCGAGTGGCAGATGCGGGCCTGATGATCGACGTTGTTGGTGCCCCACAGCGCGGCGAATTTGCGCATGAGGTAGGCCTGTTCGTTGGAGAACTTGGCCGAGCCCAGCCAGTAGACCGAATCGGGACCGGCGGTCTCGCGGATCTTCAGCAGGCGGTCGCCGATCTCGGTGATGGCCTGCTCCCACGAGATGCGCTTGTATTTTCCGCCCTCCAGCTTCATGGGGTATTTCAGGCGGCGGTCGCCATGGGCATGCTCGCGCACCGCCGCGCCCTTGGCGCAGTGGCTACCCAGATTGATCGGGCTGTCGAAGGCGGGTTCCTGGCCGACCCAGACGCCGTTGGAGACCTCGGCGTTGACGGTGCAGCCCACCGAGCAATGGGTACAGATGGCCCGCTTGATCTCTCCCTTGGCGTCGGGAGCCTGGGGAACCGCTTCGGCCCGCTGGACCGTTCCGGCCACCAATCCTCCGGCCAGGGCGGCGCCACCGGCGGCCAGCCCCGAACGCCTGAGGAAGCCGCGCCGGTCGACGGAGGCCCCGGCGACGGAAGCGAGGGTTTCGGACAGGCGGCTCTGCGAAACCGAGCCTTCACGCTTCTTGATCAGCATGGCGGATCCCTTCCGATATCAGAAGCCAGCGGCTTCGTAGGCGCGACGGACGTGTTCGGTTTCCTGGTAGCCAGTCCCTTGGGCGGCACCGGTCTGGGCCTTGGCGTCCGCCTTGGTGGCGGTGACACCGACCGCCGCCGCTCCGGCGGCTCCGGCCGAAAGGCCGATTCCGCGCAGGAAGGCGCGCCGGTCGAGGGCATTGGGGGATTTCTCAGGGCGGTCGATCATCTTGTGCTCCTGTGGCATCAGTCCACCATGGCGAAGGCTTGGGTTTCGATATCGAGGAAGACGCGGCCAACCTTGCCCACGGCGCGGTAAAAGCGGGCGGACCCGGCCTGTTCCAGGTCGGCCAGAAAACGGGGCATCCAGCTTTCCATATGGGCGGCGTAAAAGGCCTTCTGCTCCCGCAGGGTCAGGGGGGCGTCGAACAGGCCGGTGATCAGTCCTTGCATGATCTCGAACAGCGAGGCGGCGTGATCCTCGGGCTCGGACACGCCGGGCGAGCGTTCGACGCCCAGGCGGGCCATGTCGTCGCGCAACGCCGCTAGCGGTTTTTCCTGTAGGAAGCCGGTGAGATACCACGAGGCGTAAGGCACCAGTTCGCCACCGGTCACGCCGATGAACAGGGTCTGGAACTCCTCGGCGATGTCATCGGGGTCGCCGGCCATGGCAGCCAGGGCAAGCTCGCCCAGCGCGCTGCCCAGCGGCGTTGGGTCGGGCTTCAGCGCGGCGACCCGGCGCAGTAATTCTTCCGGTGGAGGCGAAGCCAACAGGGCGGCGATCAGGCCATAGAAGCGAGCCCGCAGGAAACTTTCGTCCGTACCGGCATTGGTGGCGGGGTTCGCCTGCATAGTCTCTCCCGATGGTTCGGATCTGTCGCCGAAACCTTGGTCACCCTTGGCAAGTGACAGGTCGATCATCCTCGCATCGGTGTTATCCGTCAAGAACAACGAAAGAATAGGTTTGTTGTCTACGTGTTGTGGCCGGATAAGAATTTGTGCTCTGCAATATCAGGATTGCTGCAATTTTGTTTATGTTCTTAATTGTGTGAAATTTAAAAATTTCTGTAAAATAAACACTTTAACAATCGGAATCCGGGGGCTTGACCAGGGCCGCGGCCTTGGCTTCCTCCTCCTCGGCGGCCAGTTCGGCGGCGTCGAGCACGCCCTTGCCCAGTCGCCAGGCGGTTTTGATCAGTTCCGTCGGCGGGTTGGAATAGTCCCCCATATGGAGGTCCATGGTCTCTGGGGCCATCAGGGTGGGATCGGTCGCCCACAGCCGGGTCAGCGCCTCCTGCCGCAGGCTGGGCGAAACGCCCGGCCCGAGGAAGGCGGAATAGTCCGAGTCGGCGCCCAGCGATTCAATCGGGGGAAGCTCCGGCGGCGGTTCCTCCGGGGCAATGGCTGGCGATTCTGCCGGCATCTCGACGATGACGACCGATTCCGGCGCGGTCTTGGCCTCCTGCTTGCGTTTGGACCAGCGCGAGATGAATGAGTTGTTCATGGTTTAATGTTCCTCAATCGCCGGGCGGGCGCATCCGCGCCCTTGGCTTTCGCGCCATGAGGCGCGCCGGCCCTTGGCCGCAACTCCGGGCCTGCGGCCCGTCGGGTTCTTGTTCCTCGGTCGCCGGGTGGGCGCATCAGCGCCCTTGGCTTTCGCGGCGCGGGCCATGCCCGCTCATGACCGGGTTTTGGCCGCGAAGGCGCCTTCCGCATCCATGGTGTCGCGTTTGCGCTTGCGCATGGGCTCGTCGGCGGGGTGACAGGCGCAGAACATCTCGACCCAGGCCCGGAGGGCTTCCGGCATGGCAAGGCCGTCGACCACATCCTCGCCGCTTTCGCTCATGGCTTGGGCCTGATCGGGGGCGGCGGTGGCCAACACCACGCCGACGGGGCGGGTGGGATCGTCCTGACGGCGCAGCACCACATAGAGGCGGGGATCGACCCCACCCAGATTATAGCGATAGCTGGCGAGGTCCGAGCGGTGCAATTCCACCGGCACGCCCGAGACCAGGTAGTGTTCGAAGCCTTCGCCCTGGCGCAGCATCACCCAGGGCTCGGGGCTGGGCGGCGGTTCGGCGATCACTTCCAGCGGCCGCCAGGACTCCTTGACCCAGGTGGTGGCGCTGTCGCGGCGTTCGAGGATCAGCGCCACCTCGGTCCGGGCGGAGAGTGGCGGTTCGGCTGGCAGGGCGTCGGACAGGATCAGGCGCAGCCGCACCACGTCCTCGGGGGTGTTGACGTTGAAAAACGGGTCGACCGGCTTTGCCGGCCAATCGACGCGGGCCACCTTGTAGCGGTCGGTCCAGGCCTCGATCTTGCGGATGCCTTCCTCGGCCACGGCGGCGCGCAGTTGGGAGGCCAAGCGGGTCGGCCACAGGGCAAAGACCGGATGGGTGCGCGAACCGGTGCAGGCGATGCCGATATCGGCCCCTTCGTCCACGACCGCCTGGTGCAGCCGTTCCACCAGATCTTGGGGAAACAAAGGCGTGTCGGCGGCGACGCTGACCATCCATTCCACCCCCATGGAGTGGTCTTGCAGCCATTCCAGGCCGGTCAGGACTCCCACCAGCGGGCCGGCATAGCCCTCGATCACGTCGGGCACTACCGGCAGGGTGAACCCGGCCAGACGGGCGGGGTCGCCGTTGGCGTTGAGGATCATGGGGCCGACCTGGGGCGACAGCCGCTCGATGGTGCGGTCGAGCAGGCTTTGGCCCTCGACCGCGATCAGCGACTTGTCGCCGCCGCCCATGCGCCGCGATAGGCCGCCGGCCAGGATCACCCCGGCGATGGGGGGGGGCGTTGTCTTATTCATCGTCCCGGCTTCCCTTGCGCGACAGGTGGCCGGGCTCGTCATGGGCCTGGGCCGGGTCGGCGTCGAACACGATGCGCTCGGCCCCGGCCAGGGCGATGAAGCGTTTGCCCTTGGCGCGGCCGATCAGAGTGAGCCCCGCCTTGCGCGCCAGTTCGACCCCCCAGGCGGTGAAGCCCGAGCGCGACAGCAGGACCGGAATGCCCATCTGCACCGTCTTGATCACCATTTCGCTGGTCAGCCGTCCGGTGGTGTAGAGGCTTTTCCCGGCGCAAGACAGGCCGTGGCGGAACATATAGCCGGCGATCTTGTCCATGGCGTTGTGGCGGCCGACGTCTTCCATATAGATCAGCGGCCGGTCTTCTTCGCACAAGACGCAGCCATGGATGGCGCCGGTCTTCAGGTAGAGCGAAGGCATGGTGTTGATGGATTTCTGCAAGGCGTAGAGCCATGAGGTGTGGAATCTGGCGGTGGTGTCCAGACTGACCGTCTCGAACTTTTCCATGACGTCGCCGAACACCGTGCCCATGGCGCAGCCGGAGGTCTGAATTTTCTTCTTCAGCTTCTCCTCGTAGTCGGTCTGGCGGGCGGTTCGCACCACCACCGTTTCGATTTCGGCGTCATAATCGACGGCGCGCACTTCGTCGTCGGGGCGCAGCATATTCTGATTCAGCAGATAGCCCAGCGCCAGATAGTCGGGATGGTCGCCGATGGTCATGGCGGTGACGATCTCGCGACCGTTCAGGAAGATGGTCAGCGGGCGTTCGTTGATCACGGCGGCATCCGTCGCTTTGCCGTTCTGGTCGATGCCGGTGACGATCTGATAAAGCCGCGCATCCTCGGGATCTGGGCGCACTAGCATGTCTTGGTCTTCCATTGTTGGCCTTCTGGCCTTTACAGTAGGCGTCCCCCTGGCGGGGAGCAATGGGAGAGCGGCAAAATGAAGCTGAATGGCCGGCGGGTGATGATGTGTTCGTGCGAGGGCTCCATGCCGCTCGATCCCAAGGCCGTGGCGGCGGTGCTGGGGACGGATTCACCAGAGCAGATTTATTCCCAGCTTTGCCGCGCCCAGTTGGATTCCTATCGTTCGGCGGTGTCGAGCGGCGAGCCTTTGCTGGTCTGCTGCGGTCAAGAGGCTCCGCTGTTCGGCGAACTGGCCGGATTGGTCCAGGCCGAGCCGCCGCTCTGCGTCGATATCCGCGACCGCGCCGGCTGGTCGTCCCAGGCCGGGCGCACCGCCCCAAAGATGGCGGCGCTGCTGGCCGAGGCGGTGCTGGAGCCCGAAGCCACTCCGTCCGTCACCTTGATGTCGCATGGCAGCGTTCTGATTCTGGGTCGTGGTCAGGCGGTGCTGGACGCCGCCCGACGGCTGGGGGCGGAGCGGGCGGTGACCTGCGTGCTGTTGCCCGGTCATGACGGGGACCTGATTCCTCCGGCGGTCCGCTCCCTCGGCCTGTTTCGGGGGCGGCCGGTCTCGGCCTCGGGCCATCTCGGGGCCTTTACCCTGACTGTCGCCGATCTGGCTGGGGCTTCACCATCGGCGCGCGGCGTCCTGGCCTTCGAGGCGGCGGTGGGTGACCGCCCGCTGGCCGGAGACATCGTGCTCGACCTGACCGGCTCGCCGCCATTGCTGGCGCCGCGCGACGGCTGGGTAGTGGTCGATCCTCGGGACAAGCTGGCGCTGGAGCGGGCGCTGTCGGATATCCTCGGGCTGGTCGGCGAATTCGAAAAACCGCGCTGGATCAAGATCGACGCCGCGCTTTGCGCCCATTCCCGAAATGGTCAGGTCGCCTGTACCCGCTGCCTCGACGTTTGTCCGTCGGGGGCGCTGAAGCCGCTGGGCGATGCGGCGACGGTGGACCCCCATGTCTGCGGCGGCCATGGTCCTTGCGCCAGCACTTGCCCCACCGGAGCCATCCGGTTCGACGTGCCGGGCGGCAACGGGTTGTTTAAACGGCTGTCGGCGCTGGTGGAGACCTATGGCGCCGGCGGTGGCGAGCGGCCGATCCTGCTGGTCCATGACGGCGAGCATGGTGACGGGATGATCTCCGCCCTGGCCCGTTTTGGCGATGGCCTGCCGGCGGCGGTGCTGCCGCTGGCGGTGCCGGTGGTGGCGGCGCTGGGGCCGGACTTCCTACTGACCGCCCTGGCCAAGGGAGCCGCGCGGGTGCTGCTGTTGGCCAAGCCGGAGCGGCGGGGGGATCTGGAGCCGCTGCGGGCCGCCGCCGCCCTGGCCAATCGGGTGGCCGGCGGCCTGGGCTGGTCGGCGACGGTTTCGGTGCTGGTGGAGGCCGATCCCGCCGCCCTGGCCGTCGTCCTGGCCGAGGTCGCGCCGAAACCGGTGGAGCCGGCGGCCGAATTCCTGGTGCTGGGAAGCAAGCGCCAGACCCTGACCCTGGCGCTGGCCCATCTTCATCGTCATGCTCCCAAGCCGGTGGATGCGCTGGAACTGGCGGTGGGCGATCCCTTTGGGGCCATCGAGGTCGATGCGGCCAAGTGCACCTTGTGCATGGCCTGCGTCTCGGCTTGCCCGGCCAAGGCGCTGTCGGGCCATCCCGACAAGCCGTCCCTGGGGCTGCTGGAGGTCAATTGCGTTCAATGCGGCCTGTGCCGCGTCACCTGCCCGGAAAAGGCGGTGACCCTGGCGCCGCGACTCTCCTTTTCCGCCGATGCCAGGGTGCGGCGGACCCTGAAGGAGGAGGAGCCCTATCCTTGCATCCGTTGCGGCAAGCCCTTTGCCTCGAAATCGGTGATCGAGCGCATGGTCGAGCGCATGAGCGGCCATTCCATGTTCGCCGCGCCCGGCAAGCTTGATCTGATCAAGATGTGCGAGGACTGCCGGGTGGTGGCGCAGTACGATATGGAGGACGGCAAGCGGCCCATGGCCGGTGCGGCCCCCCGGGTAACCCGCACCACCGATGATTACCTGCGCGAGCGCGATGGCGGGAAAGAGTGATGCCGACGTCAGTATAGGCTGTTAGTGTCCTTTACGTTTCATTCTCTGAGGGTCTCATGCGTCTTCCCAGGTCTCCGCTTGCCGTCTTTGCCACTCTGTGCGCCGTGATCATCCCGGCGGCGGCGGGGCTGACCGCGCCGGTCTGGTTGATGGTCATGGGGGTGAAGCTGGACCGCGCCGCCGGGATCGGGGCCGATATCGTGGGCGTTACCGTGCTGGCTTGCGTGGCGCTGGCGGGCGCTTACTGGGTGTTCCTGCGCCCCCGGATCGAGGCGGCCCGGCCGCTGGTCGCGGGAGCCTATGCCGACGAGGACACCACGCTACGCGATCGCGTGATTCATACCGTCGTCTGGATGTTGTTCGTGGTGCCGTTCGTGCTGGTCATCATCGGCTTCATCATGGGGCAACTGGACAAGGTTTCGGTGGAGTAGGCTCGGCCTTCGCCTTCCGTCGCGGCCGTTTGGCGCCGCAGTCCAGGCACACCGCCGCGCGGGCGCGCCGACAGCGATCCTTCACCGGACATTCCTCCGGTGGCTGCTCGCGCGTCGGGCGGGGCTGCTTTTCATTCTTCATGACGCTCATTCTATCATCATGCTGGCGAGCCATATACGACTCGCTTGATCGTCTCCGTCGTCGGGCGGGGGGATGGCGTCCGGCAATGTTTTTGATCGCATTAAAGTATTGTGGTAAAATTACTTGACCATAAATAATGTCGTGGATTATACGCTTTGACGATCGCCGCAAGGCAGGCGCCCGCCGAGGTGGAGATGGCCATGAGCGTTGAATTCGATGTCCGGTTCGGACAAGAGCTGTGCGATGTGTTCTCCAGCGAATTGGGGCTGGTTTGCAGCTTCATGGGCGAGGAGGGGCGGATCGTCGCCTCCAGCCTGCGCGAGCGGATCGGCTCCACCCACGACATCGCGGCCCGCATCATGCGCGGTGAGATGGATGAATACGGCGTCACCAAGGAAGAGGCTGCCCGGTCCTCGGCTATGCGCGAAGGCGTCAATATGGGCGTCGATTTCGAGGGCCAGCGGCTGATCAATTTCGGAATTGCCGGGTCATTGGCGACGGTGCGGCCGCTGGCGCGCATTGTTTGTTTTTGCGTCACATCGCTGCTGCGGATCCGCCAGGAAGAGGCCGAGATCGTCACGGCCTTCGCGCGCGAAACCGGTGGCATCGGCAAGCAGATGATCGAGATTGCCGAGGATATCGACGAAGTCGCCACCAATATCGCCGGGCAGCATGTCCTGCTGGCCGGTTTGCAACGGGGCATCCGCGATCTGTCAGCCAGCAACGAGCGGATCGTCAACGCGGTGGACGACACCCTGAGCGGAGCGCGGGCGGCCTCGTCCGAGGCGGAGCACTCGCAAAGCCGGGTGCGTGGCTCCCTGGGCGATATCGACGAGGTGGTCCGCATGGTCACCGACGGTCGCGGCCTGCTGTTGGAGCTGCAAGACGCCATGGGCAATGTGGTCGGAGTCGCCCATGGCATCGGCACTATCGCCCGACAGACCAATCTGTTGGCGCTGAACGCCACCATCGAATCGGCGCGGGCCGGCGAACACGGCAGGGGCTTTGCCGTCGTGGCGGGAGAGGTCAAGGAACTGTCGCGCAAGGCGGGCTCCGCCAGCGCCGAAATCCGTAAAACCCTGGAGGGATTGACCGCCACCGCCGGCCGGCTGGTGGAGCAGGGCGATCAGAGCGCCGACCGCGCCGGCGGCCTGACCGCCGAGACCTCCGCCATCGCCGACGCCATCGACCAGATCCGCATGTCGCTCTCCGATATCACCAGCCGGGTCGGGCTGGTGGCGAACGACGCTTCCGCCATCCATGACCGCTCATCCGAGATGATCGCCGAAATCGATACGGCGGCGGCGGGACTGGAGGCGTTTCGCGGGCGTCTCGATGGCGCGCGGGTCCGGCTTCAAGATCTGTTGGGCGCCGGGGAGCGGTTGGTGGTGCTGACCGCCGAGGCCGGCATCGAAACTGCCGAGACGCCGTTCGTGGCCATGGTCCGCGATGCCGTCCGAGAGATTTCCGGCCTGTTCGAGCGCGAGATCGCCCAGGGGACCATCTCCATGGAAAACCTGTTCGACGAGCAGTATCGTCCGGTCGACGGTACCGATCCGCTTCAGCGGACCACACGGTTCTCCGAGTTCACCGATCGGGTGCTGCCGGCCATCCAGGACGCTATCCTGGCTGGCAACGAGCGGGTTGTGTTTTGCGCCGCCGTCGACCGCAACGGCTACCTGCCGACCCACAACGCCAAATTCTCGCAGCCCCAGGGCCGTGACAGCGCCTGGAACGCTGCCAATTGCCGCAATCGCCGCATCTTCGACGACGAGGTCGGAATCAAGGCGGCGCGCTCGACCAATCCGTTCACGGTGCAAAGCTATCGCCGCGACATGGGGGGCGGCAGACAGGCGCTGATGCTTGATGTCTCGGCCCCGATCACCGTTAATGGCCACCATTGGGGGGCGCTTCGACTGGGGTATGTGTGACCGAGATTAATGACCGCCCTTCTTCTCCTTGTCCGCCTTGGCGGGCTTTTCCGCCTTGCCCCCGGCGGCGGATTGCCCTGGCCGGATAAATGACGGCACGGGCTTCAGCCATTCACTGGCGTCGTTGGCTCGCTCCGCGACTGCGGGGCGGCCATCGCTGGAACTGGTGAGCGTCGCGGCGACCGTGGCCAGGGCCTTGCGGTTGGCCTCGGGGTCGCCGCCTTCGGCCCGCACGGCGAACACGGCCCGAACCGGAATGGCGGCGTCGGCGCCGCTGGGGCGCAGTGCGACCATCCAGCCGGCCTTGTGGTTGGTCTGATCCAGCAGACCTTCCTTCATCATCACGATCTGATCGGCGACGATCAATCCGGCGGAGTAGCGAAAAACGGCGCCGTTGGGCGGTACGGTCAGGTTCAGCCCCAGCGGGATGACTGAGCCGCCGTGCACCACCAATTCTCCCTCCACCGCATAGGCGACGCCATCGGGGGCGCGGAAGCGGCTCAGTTCCGATTCGAATGCGATTTTGGCTTCGTTGGATTTGAACCAGCCCTGGGGGATTTCCTTGCGGTGAAGAAAACGCTCTACAGTGCGGCGCAAGGTGTAGAAGTGCTCATCCTCGGAGGGTGTGAAGCTTTCCCGCTTGCGTGGCGCCGGCAGCAGCCCGGTGGCTTCGATATTGAATGGGGAAAAGCCGTTCCGGACCGGAGCCCTTTCCACCAGGACAAAGTTATCCACCGCGATGGCGGCCTGGATCGGAGCATCCGCCGGCGGTGACTTCGCCTGGGACGAGGCGCACCACCCCATGGCGGGGGCGGCAATCACGCCAACGGCAATCACTCCGACCCTGATCCAACGCGACATGCCCATCTCCTGAAACAAAAACCCGCGCCTTGGCGAGTCGAAAAGCCAAGGCGGACCGACGCCCGGTGACCGGATTCGATCACCGGGACCCGGTGTCGGGGGGCATTGTGGCCGGGCTTGGCCCGATGTTTCAATGATGATCGGCTTGGAACATGGCGCCGGGCAATCGATGCCTGGCCCGCCCGATGACTTCGGGGGCGATCTCGGCCGATTGGGCGAAGTCCAGCAGGGCCTGTTCGTCCGACATCAAGAAGTCGAGGACCGAGCCGAGAACCTCTGGCTGCCCGGCCCGTTGGCGCAGGGATTCGCCATCGCAGCCGGTCAGGGAAAGAAAACGCCCGGCAAGATTTTCGTCGGTGATCAGCCAAGCCAGCGCCCGGAGCGCGATGACCTCCGCCTGCTCGTGGCTCACTCCTGCTTTGTGTCCCATTACAGGCAGCCGCCCTGTCCGTCCCGGGTGCAGCGCGTGGTCATGTTTTCAATCTGGTTCAGCATCAGCATGGCGCGGTCCTGGGCTCGCCATTCGCCGCGCCGCGCCAGATCCTCGGCTCGTCGCGTCGCGATATCCACGGCCTGACTGCCGAAATAAGCAACCATTTCGCGTGCGGCATATTCCAGTGAATTGTCCATCTGCACCTCCCGTGTCGGAACAAACATAGGACGGATGAGTACAAAGTAGCAACACATTTCTCGCCGCCGCCTGACATCGTGGCGACGGGGCGCGAATGATGCGCGGAAACCAGGTTCCAGACTTGATATAGTGGCTGATGATCACCTAATCATACCATGACTATCGTCTAGTTTTCCCGCCCGTACGCCCTATGCGTCAGAGGTGAGAAGGGTTCCCGAATGCGATTGCGGTGGGTATTGGCCATGTTGGGCGTGGTGGCGGTGCTGGCGTTGGCGCTGTTGCTCCAGGCGATGGGCGTCCTCCGTCAGAAGGATGTCGTGATCGGGGTCCTTAACCATGGTCGGATCGCGGAACTGTCCCTGGATGGCTTCAAGGCTGGTCTGTCCCAGTACGGTTACGAGGAAGGCAGGCGGGTCACCTATTTCTATCGAGGCCCCCTGCTGGGAGACGCGCTGGAGGAAGAGGCGCGGCGGCTGGTGGGGCTGAAGCCTGATCTGCTGCTGGCCTTATCGACTCCGGCGGCCAAGGCTGGGCATCGCGCCGCTCAGGCAGCGGGCATTCCCCTGGTTTTCGCGCCCGCCAGCGATCCGGTCGGAGCTGGGCTGGCCGACAGCCTGGGGCGCCCCGGCCGTAACGCCACCGGCGTCACCTTTGGGATTCAGGAGCCGCTGCGGTTGCAGTGGTTGAAGACCATCGTGCCGAAGATCCGCACGGTGGTTGTCCCCTATAATCCCGATGACATCAGCCCACGCCTGTCGGTGGAGCGTATCAAGCCGGTGGCCCACGAGTTGGGAATTACCCTTGACCTGCGCCATGTCCGCAATGTAGCCGAGTTGGAAGAGGTTCTGGCGTCCCTGCCGCGTGAGGTCGACGCCTTTTTTGTCCCCACCGATGCCCTGGTGGCGTCGTATTTGCCGCAAATTCTCAAGGCCAGCATGGGGCTTGGCATTCCTGTCACCACGGTTGACCGCCGGGGCGTCATCAACGGGGCCTTGATGTCCTACGGGCTTGATCTGGTGGCGCTTGGCCGTCAGGGGGCGCGGATCGCCGTGCAGGTTCTGGCGGGGACTCCGGCCGGGGATCTTCCCATTGAGACCGCCGAGTTCCGGCTGTCCATCAACCTGGAAACGGCCCAGCGGTTGGGGGTCGATATCGCGGAAAGCTATCTGCGCCAAGCCGAGCTGTTTCGCGGTGGGGAGAGCAACAGTGCGCGATAGCCTTCGCCGCAAGCTGTTTCTGGCCTTTACAGGCATGGCGTTGCTGCCCCTGCTGCTGGCCGGGGCGGCCTTGGCGCTGACCACGTTCCGGCTTCAGGAGAGCCAGAGTCTGGCCATTCAGAAGCAGGTGGGACGGGGCATCATCGCCGAGTTCCGCAACTACCTGGGCGCGATGGTGCTGGAACTGGATGGACCGGCCCGTCAACGGGGGTTGGTGAGGCTTGACGAGGGCGAGCGCCGGGACCTGGCGAGTGGGCTTTTGGCCTTCGAGCCGATGTTCGTCCAGGTCTCCATCCTGGATGGCGGCGGCAAGGTTCTGGCCCATGCCAGCCGGTATAAGGCCAGGGCCTCGGGCGGCTCGACCTCCCTGGCGCACCTGCCGGAAGTGACCACCGCGATGGTGTCGCGTACGACGGCCCTGGGCAATGTGCGGTATGACGAGGCCACCAACGAGCCGGTGATCGGGCTCGCGGTTCCCGCCCTGGTTCCCCTCAGCGGTGAGGTCGAGGGGTTGTTGGTGGTCGAGGCCCGCTTTCGCCGGGTCTGGGAGATGACGGCGCCGCAGCCCGGCTTGCCGGATCTCAACGCCTATGTTCTCGACAGTCGCGGCCATGTGATCGCCCATGGTAATCCCTCGGTCGTGCTGTCCAACACCACGGTGATCCCGGCGCCGGCCGAAGGATTCTCCAGGGGGTTGTCCGGAGGCTGGTCCCTGATCACGACCGAGCCGATGGTGGTCGGCAGCCGCCGCTTTGTGGTGGTGGTGGAACAGCCCCTGGCCTCGGCCCTGAGGCTGCCGATCGAGACCGCGGCCATCGTTGCCCTGGTCTTGCTGTTCGCCGGCCTGGGCGCCGGGGTGATGATCATTTATTCCCGCCGCGTCATCGTGGAGCCGCTGATTCATCTGGGGGACGCGGTCCGCGCGGTCGAGGCCGGCGACCTTGGCCGTCGGGCCAAGATCGACTCCGACGACGAAATCGGGGCGCTGGCGCGATCCTTCAATTCCATGACCGCGCGGGTCGAGGGCTTGTTGACCGACCTTGGCGAATCCGAGGAGAAATTCCGTCTGGTGGCCGAAAGTACCGTGGACGCCATGGTGGTAATCGACGATGGCGGCCGGATCGTCTACTGGAACCGTGGCGCTTTCCGCATGTTCGGCTATTCGGTGGAGGAGGCGCTGGGCGGCAATCTCGGCCTGTTGATGCCCGAGCATATGCGAGACCGGCATCTGGCCATCCTGTCCCATCTTGGCGCGGGCGGCAATATCAGCCTGCGCACCCAGCCCCTCGAACAGATGGCCCAGCGCAAGGATGACAGCCTGTTCCCGGTCGAGGTGTCGCTGGCCACCTTCATGTTCCACGGCCGTCGGTTCTATTCCGGCTTTCTGCGCGACATCACGGCGCGCAAGGAGGCCGAGTCCAATATCCGCTTTCTGGCCCGGCATGACCCGCTGACCGGGCTGGCCAACCGGCCGGTGCTGCATGAAAAGTTGCAGGAGGCGCTGGCGGAGGCCGCCGAGGGCAGTCGCGTCTGCCTGCTGTTCATCGATCTCGATAACTTCAAATTCGTCAATGATCTGCTGGGACACAGTTTCGGCGACCAGTTGCTAAGGCTGGTGGCGGATCGGCTGCGGACCATCGAAGGTGGCCGCAACACGGTTTGCCGCCACGGCGGCGACGAGTTCATCCTGCTGGCTCCCGGCATCGTCGCCCGCGATGAGGTCGAGGATATGGCCAAGCAGATTCTGTCCATGATGTCCGAGCCGTTCGCGATCCACGATCAGGTGGTCGAGGTTGGTTGCTCCATCGGCATCACCATGGCGCCCGATGACGGCATCGATGCCGAGACGCTGATCCGCAAGGCCGATATCGCCATGTATCAGGCCAAGGAACGCGGCCGGTTGGGCTATCAGCTTTTTACCGCCGCCATGGATCAGCAACTGGTCGAGCGGCGGCGGCTGGAGGCTAAACTGCGCCGGGCCATCAAGGACGATGAGATCATCATCCATCTCCAGCCGAAATTCGCTTTTGTCGGCGGCGCCGTCATCGGTTTCGAGGCGCTGGCGCGTTGGAATAGCAGGGAGCTTGGCATGGTGCCGCCGGCTCAGTTCATTCCGGTGGCCGAGGATGCCGGGCTGATCAGCGCCATCGGGCTGACGGTCATGCGCCAAGTGTTGGGGGTTTTGAGGCAATGGCGGTCGGAAGGCCGGCAATTGGTGCCGGTGGCGGTTAACCTGTCGGCGGTGCAGTTGCGCAATCCGGGGCTGGTGGCCGAGATCGAGGCTCTGCTGGTCGAGTTCGGCATTCCGGCCGATCTGCTGGAGCTGGAGTTGACCGAAAGCATGTTGATGGGCGATGTGGCCGATGTCCGTGGCGCCCTCGGCCGGCTGCGGGCCATCGGCATCAAATTGAGTATCGACGATTTTGGAACCGGTTATTCCAGCCTCAGCTATCTCAAGAGCTTCCCGCTCAACGTGCTGAAGATCGACCGGTCCTTCGTGATCGACTTGCCGCACGAGCGGGAAGGGGCCGCCATTTGCCTCGCCATCATCAACATGGCCAAGGCGCTGTCGCTTGAGGTGGTGGCCGAGGGGGTCGAGACCGAGGAGCAGGCCGACTTCCTGCGGACCCATGGCTGCGACTTCGTCCAGGGCTACCTGTTCGGCCGTCCGCAACCGACCGAACAGGCGGTCATCCACCTGAAGATGGTCGATCGGGTCGGGGCGCGGGACTGACGCCGGGGTTGTTTCGAGGCGGCGGTCTTGAAGGGGCGCACGGCCCGTCAGTGATGAATGTCGTGGCTGTGTTCCCGGCGGAAATCCTCCAGGGCATGGCTCCATTCATCGGCCCGGTCCCGGTGATGGATGCCGGCGGCGGCGACTTCCTCGGCCAGGATCGCTTCGACCATGGTGCAACCGTCCTCGGTCTCCAGCATGCTTTCGGCCCATTCGGCGATAATAATCAGGGGCAGATGTTCGTGGCAAGCGACGGCGTCCACTTGCTCGCGCGTCAACCCGCTGAAGGCGATGCAGTCTTCCAGACTCAACATGGCCGACCTCCCTCGTAGTGACGTCCTGTTCCGGCGTCATCGGGGGGCCAGTGTAGCACAAGAGCGAGGGCGGATGCACCCAGAGGCGTATCCGCCCTCCTAAAGGGGGCTCACTTGGCGGCGATGGGAATCTTGTGAACGGCTTCCTTCTGCCGCTCGCTCTTGGGCAGGGTGACGGTGAGGATGCCGTTCTCGAAGCTGGCGGTGACGGCGTCTTCGTCGATCCCGTCCACCGCGACAGAGCGTTCGAAGCGGCCATACCACCGTTCGGACATCACGCCGTGTTCGGTGGTTTCGGTGGTTTCGGACTTCTTTTCACCCTTCAGGGTCAGGATTCCGTTCTCCAAGGTGAGATCCACATCCTTTTCGGTCAGGCCGGGCAGTTCGGCGCTCACCTTGACCTCCTTGTCCTGGTCATGGACCTCCAGACTGGGGAAGCGATGGCCGGTGAACACGGCCGGCATGTCAACGCCATGCCAGAGATCGTCGAACATACGGTTGATGCCCCGTTGCAGCGCGAAGAAGGGGGCGTCGCGACTGGCCAACGGGCCACGACCCTTTGGAACCATCATGCGATTCATGGCATTCCTCCATCGACAGGTTTTCACCTCGCGAACTGCAAGGCGGTCGGGCCTGGTGGCGGAAGGGGCGGGATGCAGCCGATGAACGGCGCAGTGCCGGGAAAACCATGCCTCCACGGCGACCGGCACACACCCGCGCCCGCCAGACGCAGCACGCGCCCAGGGACCCGGACGGCGTCCCCGGTACTGCTGATTTAAGTGGGATTACCACGCTGTCAAGACTGCGGGAGGTGGAAACAGCAAGTTATTTCAGATGATTACCGTCGGTTTCGTGGAGACGGGGAGGGATCATTACTAAAGTTTAACCGCACCGAAATACTGCGGTAACCTCGCTCCTGGCATGCTCTGGCTTGTAAGGTTAGAGACGGCGTTCCGGCGGTAAGTTTGCGCTCCCTGCCAACACCCGTCTCGCACCCGGCGGATTTGAACTCCCCGCCGACCGACCGACGCACCGCTTGCCCCCCCGAGCGATGCGCCTGACTTCTCCGGATGCGTCCCCCCGCATTCGGCGACCGGAAAAAGGCCCTCGCGCTCCCCCCCCCTGGCGCGAGGGCTTTTCCGTTATGCCCGAAGACTGTAAGGTCTCCACCCAAATGGACCGGATACCCAGATGCGAATCCTGTTGATCGAGGATGATAGCGAAGCCGCCGCCTATATGGCGAAGGGACTGAGGGAGGCGGGTCATGTGATCGATCATGCCGCCACCGGCACCGATGGCCTGTTCCTGGCCACGTCGGAACGCTGGGACGCCATGATCATCGACCGAATGCTGCCGGGCCTGGACGGTCTGGCCATCATCCAGGCCATCCGCGCCGCCGGCAACACCACGCCGGTTCTGGTGCTGTCGGCGCTGGGCAAGGTCGATGACCGGGTTCGCGGCCTGAAGGCGGGGGGCGACGACTATCTGGTCAAGCCCTATGCCTTCGCCGAGCTGCTGGCCCGGATCGAGGCGTTGTCGCGCCGGGTCTCGGCGGCCCAGCCCGAGACCAAGCTGAAGGTCGAGGATCTGGAGATGGATCTGCTGGCCCGCAGCGTCAGCCGGGGCGGACAAAGCATCGATCTCCAGCCGCGTGAATTCCGCCTGCTGGAATACCTCATGCGCTATGCCGGTCAGGTGGTGACGCGGACCATGCTGCTGGAGAATGTCTGGGAATATCATTTCGATCCCCAGACCAACCTGATCGACGTCCATATCAGCCGGTTGCGTCAGAAGGTGGACAAGGATTTCGAACTGCCGCTGATTCATACGGTTCGTGGCGCGGGGTATACGCTTCGTGCGGCCCGCTGACGCCAGCCTGCTCGGCACCACCACCTTCCGGCTGGCGCTCAGTTATCTTGGCATCTTCACGGTCTCGGCCATCGCCTTGCTGGTGCTGGTGTCGTGGAGCACCACCATGTTCATCGAGTGGCAGGTGCAAGAGACGGTGGAGGCCGAGGCCACCGGCCTGTCCGAGGTCTATCACGACCGCGATCTTGCCGGTCTGGCCGAAATCATCACTCAACGCGCCCGCCAGGATATCGACGGCCGCGCCAGCTATCTGGTGATGGGGCTGGACGGGCATCCCCTGGCCGGCAATCTGCGCGCCTGGCCGTCGGAGGTTTCCGACCTGCTGGGCTGGGTCCGTTTCCGCGTCCTGCCCGTGGGCGGGATCGGTCCGGGGACCGAGATACTGGCCCATGCCTACGAACTGGCCGACGGTTACCGCCTGCTGGTGGGCCGGTCGCTGGCCGACGCCAAGCGGGTCAAGTCGGCGATCAACCGGGCGCTGGGCTGGGGCCTGGCGCTGACCATCCTGCTCGGCGTGGTGGGCGGCTACTTCACCAGCCGCCACATGCTCCAGCGGGTCGAGGAGATGAGCCGCACCGCCCGGCGCATCTTTGGCGGCGATATGAGCCAGCGCATGACCCTGTCGGGCAGCAATGACGAGTTCGACTCCCTGGCCGAAAGCTTCAACGAGATGATGGACGAGTTGGAGCGGCTGCTGGAGGGAATCCGCACCGTCTCCGACAATATCGCCCATGATCTGCGCACCCCGCTCAATCGCCTGCGGTCGCGGATCGATCTGGTCCTGCTGGGGGCGCCCGATTGCGAGGGCTATCGCCGCACCCTGGAAGAGACCATGGCCGAGGCCGATAACCTCTTGGCCACCTTCAACGCCATCCTGACCATCTCCCATGCCGAGTCGGCGGCAAGGCTGGAGCGGTTCGAGCCGGTCGATCTGGCCGTCCTGGCCGCCGATGCGGTCGAGTTGTACGAGCCCCTGGCCGAGGAGAAGGATGTCAGCCTGCTCTGCCACGCCGAGTCCGGGCTGATGGTCAAGGGTGATCGTCACCTGCTGTTCCAGGCGGTCGCCAATCTGGTGGACAACGCCGTTAAATACACCCCCGCCGGCGGCCGCGTCACCGTGTCGGTGGGTGCCGCCGAGGGCGGGGCGGTGGAACTGATGGTGGACGATTCCGGGCCGGGTATCCCCGAGGCCTCACGCGAAGCCGTGCTGGAACGCTTCGTGCGCCTGGATTCCACCCGTACCACCCCCGGCAACGGCCTGGGCCTGTCGCTTGTCCAGGCGGTGGCGCGGCTGCATGGGGCCGCCCTGATGCTGGGCGACAATCAGCCCGGCCTTAAGGTGCGGTTGGGGTTCACGCGCATGACGGAGACTTGACGGCGGCGCTTTGCCGGCGTAAAGCCCCTGTTGTCCTGCATCCCGGAACACGGTGAAATTCCGTGGCGGTCCCGCCGCTGTAATCGGGGACACGGACCACATGGGCTTTCACGAGCCCGACCACTGGCGGAATCCCGTCGGGAAGGTGTGGTTTCGTGGTCGATCCGAAAGCCAGAAGACCTGCCGGACATGGTTCATCTCGGGGCGAAATCCGATGGAAAAGGGTTTCGGCGAAGGCGTCCGCACGCCCTTGCCGAAGCCCCGATCAACGGGAGTTAGACCCATGACCAAGACCGAGGATGTCACCGCCAAGCAGCCTTCCAAGACCCGTCCGGCGATCATCGCCACCCGCAAGACCTGCGATGCCGAGGGTACCGGCCTGTCGCATTATGTCTTGATGGACAAGCAGGTGAAGCGGTGACCGTGGCGGCCCCCATTCTTGGGGGCCGTCTTCCCGACGGCCTCCTGCGGTTCGATATCGGCCATGCCGACTACACCGCCCTGATCGATCCCGACGCCGCTTTCTGGGCGCTGGAACGCAAGGATCAAACCGGCGAACGCGATGCCGTGGTGGCGGAATGGCAGGCCCGGCGGGCCGAGTTCCTGCGCGAGATGGAGATGCTGCGCTTTCACCTTACCCCATCGGCGGTCTATTTCAATCCGACCGAGCGATGCAATCTCGACTGTTCTTATTGCTATATCCCGCGTGATATGCGCCGCAACGGCGAGCATATGAGCCAGGAAAGGTTGATGGACGCCATGGCGCGGCTGGACGAGTATTTCGCCCGCACCATGCCGGAGGGCCGCACCCCTCAGATCATCTTCCACGGCGCCGAGCCGCTGCTGAACCGCAACGCCATGTTCGCCGCCATCGACGCCTATGGCGACCGCTTTCGCTTTGGGGTCCAGACCAACGCCACCATGCTGGACATGGGTACGATGGACTTTCTGGTGGCCCGTGGGGTCAGCATCGGCCTGTCCCTGGACGCGCCGCTGTCCGAGGTGGCCGATCGCTCGCGCAAGCGTTGGAACGGCGACGGCGTGTTCGCTTCGACGGTGGACGCCATCAAGCGTCTCAAGGGCTATGCCGGCTATAGCGTCATCTGCACCATGAACCGTGAAAATCTGGAGCAGCTGACCCCCATGGTGGAGTTCCTCCACGCCCATGAGGTGCCGGCCTGCATGCTCAACGTGGTGCGTTGCACCCAGCCGGGCGGCCGCGATGCCTGGGTCGAGGATCAGGCGGTGTCGAAAGCCTATCTGGCGGCGCTGGACCGTTCGCACGAGCTGTTCCGCCAGACCGGTCGCAAGATGGTGGTGGCCAATTTCGCCAATATCCTGATTTCGATCCTGGCGCCGACGGCGCGGCGGCTGATGTGCGATATCTCGCCCTGCGGCGGCGGGCGCAGTTTCTTTGCCCTGGCGCCCGACGGCTCGCTGTTCCCGTGCAGCGAGTTTATCGGCCTGCCGGATTTCGCCGGCGGCAATCTGTTCACCGACCGGGTCGAGGATGTGCTGAACAGTCCGGCCTTCAAGCAGGTGACCGGGCGCAAGGTCGAGGATATCGCCGCCTGTGCGCCCTGTCCGGTTCGCCACTTCTGCGGCTCACCCTGTCCGGCCGAGGCGCACGAGGCCAATGGCGGCATGGATCAGATCGGGGCCTATTGCGGCTTTTATCTGGAACAGGCGCGCTATGCCTTCCGTCTGATCGCCGATGGCGTCGCCGACGATTACCTGTGGGACGGCTGGGACGAAGGCACCGAGACTGCCTTTTCCTTTGGCTGCTGACGAGGCGATCCATCCCCGCCAAGGACGGTGTTCTTGGCGGGGATGGGCTTTTTTATTGCTTGGTCGGACGCGGCATGGGCGGCTCTTCCCCGGCCGGCGCTTCGGGAACCGGGGTTGTCTTGGTGGGAGCGGGCAGCGGCGTGGCGTCCACATCGGGTAGCGGCACTGCGCTTTGACTGGGGGCGGCCTTGGCCTCGACGGTCGGTTTTGGCGGGGGCAGCGGCATGGGGGCCGAGGTCGTTGGGGCGGGTGCGGCCCTGGTGACCGGAGTCGCCGGCGGCGCGGCGGCGGGGCCGCTTTCCAGCCGGGGAATCATGCCGGTCATGACGTTGTGGGCCAGGTTGCCGGCGATGGCGTTCAGCTTGGGTGGCTTGCGCTTGCGCTCGAAGCCGCTGGCGGTCGCCTTGTAGCGTTGGTCGGCCCGCTCGGGGCCGAAGGTCTCGTCGTCCTCGTCGGGCAGGTCGAACCCGCGTGAGGTCGCCGTCACCTTTTCCTGTTGCTGCCATTCCCTCAGCCCACGGCTGTTGACCATGGCGAGGATGCGCCCGGTGCGGACGTCCAGGATGCGGGCGCGCAGTTCGTAGCCGGTGGTCGCCTTGGCGGAATCGCTTACCAGCACCTCGACCAACAGATCGGCCATGTTCTGCAAGGCCATGACCTCGACGGTGCGGGGCTCGATCTCCTCTGCCCCGGCCCCCATGATGCGCATGATGGCCGTGCGGTCGACCACGATGGCGTCGGCTTGCAGGAAGGGGGCCAGGAACCCGTCCTGAAACTCCCACTCCCAGGTTTCGGCCGGCTGGCCGCGGGTGGATTCCGTCGTGGCGCGGCGCTGGGTCTCGACCGTATTCTGGCTGGAACCGGATTGCTTGAGGGTCAGGTCGCCCTCGGTCGCGTTGGCGGTCTTGCTGGAGGTGATGGTGCGGCTGTCGCTGTACCACTGGGCCAGGGTATCGGTCAGTTGGCGGTTCCAGTAGAAGGCCAGACGCGGCCGTCCGCCCTTGGCATAGGCGGCGGAGAATTGCTGGACAAGGTCCTCGCGCGGCTTGAACGGGTCCGGACGGGCCGTCTTGTCGAAGTTGACATCGGCGTCCTGACCATCGCGCGCCGGCGGGGCGACCTTGGCCGGGGCCTGATAGGGCGGCACCTTGCCGCCGACGGTCTGCCCGACGGCGCCGAACGGCAGCAAAAGCGCAGCCGCCAGCAGCAGGGAAAGCGGAGTGCGGGTCATTTTGTTTCCCTCATCTCGATCATGTAGCCGTCCACCGTCTGGGCTCCCATGGAGAACTCGCTGTAGACGTTGGAGGTTCGGGGCGACAGGTGAATCCGCTTCCAGGCGCTGACCGGCTCGGACGGGGCCGGATTCGCGTCGTAGAACTGGGTGCGCGCTTCGGCGTTCAGCGGAAAGTCGGTGCAGTTGACCACCTGGGCTATCACTTCGACCGTGCCGGTGGCGGTCCGGCGGGCGGTGATGGTGCGGACATAGAGTTTGTTGAGGATGCCTTCATCGGTGATGTTGACCGAATTCAGCGGCATTTCCTTTAGCGGTGAGCTTTCGCCCGGCACCATGGCCGGCCCCGGAACCAGATCGCGCTGGCTCGATATCCGGCCCATGTCGCAGCGGGGCGCCGGGTCCATGGTGGTGCAGCCGCCGAGCAAAACAAGGCCGAAGGTGGTGGCAAGCAAGCGTCTCATGGGTCTTACTCCTTTTGGACTTCGGCTTTTTGCGGTGTGGTCACCGGACCCGGCGGGGCGGGAGCCGCCGGGATGATCACCGGACTGGTCATTACGTCGGAGGGCGCGCTGTTGGGGGCGCGGGGGTTGCTGGGCAGGGTGTTGCCGTTGCGGACCCAGGCGATGCCGCAGCGCCCGGACCGGACGATGGGAACTTCGACGGGGCGGTGGTTCTCGCCGAACTCGACCCGGATCTTCTGGATACGGTCGGGTAGGGCCAGGGTGACGCCAAGGACGCGGTCGGACAGGTTGTCCCAGTAGCGGATATCGGCCTCGGACTCGATGGCGTGGGCGGCCGCCTTGGACAGCAGCCCGATGACGGCTAGGGCGCCTCCGACCATGGCGGCGTCGCGTTGGATTTCCTGCTGGCGTTCGCGGTCCTGCTTGCTGGCGCCCCGGCGCGGGCTGTTGCTGACGGCGACCTGTCCGGCGATGACCGCCCCGACCAAGGCGACGTTGCCGACCGTGTCGGCGGCCGACTTGTATTCCGCCTTACCCTCCAGGATGGCGTCGAACTGACGCCCGCCCCGAGTCGAGGCCTGCCGGTAGATGTCTTCCAGCACGTGGGTTGCGTCCTTGGGGCGATCCTTTGGGTGCTCCGGATCGGTCCACAGGATGCGGGCGGTCTCGGCGGCGCCGTTGCGGCGGATCTTGAGACGGGGGCCTTCCGAGACCTTGACCGGGGCGCCGCCGGTTTCCACCAGGACCAGCACGGTATCCTGGTCGCGCGGCAGCGGCGCGTCCTTGTTGATGTCGCGGAATTCCTTGAAATCCTCGGCCGCCAGCGAGCTTTGGCCGCCGCAATGGGCGGCCCAGCCCTGGAGGAAAGGCATCAGGGCGAAGTCGGCGCGGAACTGCTCTTCCTCGGCGAAGGCGTCTTGCAACATGCCGCCCTTGAAGCTGGCCCTGGCGTTCTGGTAGTCGCCGGTCCGCAGATAGAGCAGGCCCCGGTAGTAATAGGCCATGACCCGTTCGTAGGGCTCGCCCTTGAAGTCCTTGCTCTGCTCCTTGACCAGCAATTGGCGGGCCTTCTTGGCCTCCTCGTTATCGGCATAGACCGCCTCGATCCCCTGAAGGGCGTCGTCGAACAGCTGTTCGGCCAGTTGGTTTCGCCCCATGGCGAAGGTCGCGAGGCCAAGGCGCATATCGTTGAGGATGCGATTGCGCTGCCCCTGGGCCTGGGCGATGTAGAAGTGGCGGCGAAGCTCCGGCGGCTTGTCGTCGATATAGGCGTGCACGGTGCCGGCGTCAAAGCGGGCCTCCTGCTCGCGGGCGGTGACGCAGCCGCCGAGCAGGGCCGCCGCCATGCCCGACGCCAGGAGACGCGCGCTCCACCGTGATCTGCCCGCGACGGCCATGGCCGCGATTCCTTGTTTGACGGTGTCAGCGATAGATGATGTCGTCCTGGGCCGCCTTGGCGAACTCGTAGATGCCGCTCCAGACGATTTCCGAGGATTCGAGGTCGACCATTTCGAAAATGATCTGGTTGTAACGCTGCATCATCCCGGTCTTGGGATCGCGCGAATCGAGCGAGGTGATGCGCCCCCCCAGGCGGAAGTCGCCGCCCTTCTGCGCCTTGGCGGCCGGCAAGGTGGCCCTGTCGACCGTGCCTTGGCGTTTCAGATCGCGCTCCTTGGCCACCATGTCGGCGTAGTGGCGGCCGACGAACTGCATGCGGCCCCCCGCCGCCCGGTTCAGGCCGACGCGCAGACGGTCGGTGATGGAGTTCTTGTTCAGCCGCGACGAGCTTTCATTGTAAAAATACTCGGCGTCGATGATCACGTTGGGAGGTGTGGCCGCATTGGCCAGCCGGGGCTGACTCAGCATGTCGCGTAGCATCTGGTCGGTCATGCCGACGATGTCCTGGCTTTCGATACCGACGCCCTTGACCGGGCCGGAACTGCCTGGATCGATATAGACGGTCGGCGCTCCGGCGGTGTTGTCAACCTTCTGGCACGCCGCCAGGGCAAGGCCGCTGGCAAGGACGGCGAGGACTGAGGGCAGGCGGCGCATGGAATTTTCCTCCGGTAGGAACGCGAGCATGGGTTTTGTCGCGGGGGATGATGGGAGTGTCCCCCAGAATTAGGGCGATGATATGGCATTCCATGGGTGCTTGCACTTGCCGTTATGCGCTACAGTCGATGAATCCTGTTGGTTATTTCGGGGAAAGTTGTTTCGTGGCCACACTTCAGCATGCTCTTCTGGTCGAAGATAGTCCGACCCAGGCCCTCTTGATTCTTGCCGAGCTGGAGAAGTTGTCCGGCGTCAAGGTCGAGCACGCGGTCAGTCTGGCCGCCGCGTTGGAGGCGATCTCCAAGATCCGCTTCGACGTGGTGTTCCTCGACCTGACCCTTCCCGATTCGGTGGGGGGCGAAACGGTGCAGCGGTTCTGCGGCGCCGCGCCAGAGTTGGCGGTGGTGGTGCTGACCAACCACGACGACGATGCGCAGGCGATCCAGGCGTTGGAGCAGGGCGCGCAGGACTACATGCTGAAGGCCCGCATCGACGCGGCCTCGCTGTCGCGGTCGTTGCGTTACTCCATTCACCGCAAGCGCGCCGAGATTCTGGTGCGCGAGGCCCGGGACGAGGCGCTGGAGGCCAATCGGCAGTTGGAACGGCGCATGCGTCAGATCAACTGCCTGTACGGAGTCTCGCGCACGCTGGAGTCACCCGAACTGCCCTTGCAGGTCGCCATGGAAGAGGCGGTCACCCTGATCCCCTCCGCTTGGCTGCGGCCGGAGACCATCGGGGTCCGGCTGACCTGCCTCAACGGCTTGCTGCCCGGCGGTTATGTTCAGACCAAGGGTTTCGAGGAGACGCCCTGGCGGCTGGAGGCGCAGGTCTTCGCCGGCTCGCACCCCGCCGGACGGATCGAGATCTGCTGGCCCGAAAGCCGCCCGGCCGAAGGCAGCGAGGCCTTCGCGAGTTCGGAGCGCGAACTGGTGCGCGAACTGGCCCGTCGGGTCGGTCAGGCGTTGGAGCGGGCCTGCGTCCAGAAGGAACTGGTTCAACTGGCCACCACCGATTTCCTGACCGAAGCCCATAACCGCCGCTATTTCCTGCAAGCCGTCGGCGCGGAAATCCAAAGGGCCGGCCGTTATGGCCGACCGATGACGCTGTTGATGCTCGACATCGATTTTTTCAAGCGCGTCAATGACGAACGAGGCCACGCCGCCGGCGACGAGGCGTTGAAGGCGTTCGTCGTTCTTGCCCGCGACGTGTTGCGCGATCAGGATATCATCGGTCGCATGGGGGGCGAGGAATTCGCCGTCGCCCTGCCGGAAGCGATCCTGGAGGCCGGCATGGTCGTGGCCGAACGCCTGCGGGTTCGGTTGTCGCAACTGGATATTCCGGTCGGTGGCGGCGCTCCGCTCCGCCTGACCGTCAGCATCGGCGTTGCCGAATGCAAGATCAAGGACGGCGAAGGGTTGGAGGCATGCCTGAGCCGGGCCGACGCCGCCCTATACCGGGCCAAGGCCCTGGGCCGCAATCGGGTCGAACTGGCAGAGTAGTTTCACGGGCTCGGCGGTGTCAGGCGAACTTGAAGCTGCCGCCGCCAGCGCGTTTGACGGTGTACATGGCGGTGTCGGCCATGCGCAGCATTTCGGTCGGCGAGGAGCTGTCATCGGGAAAGACGGCAATGCCGATGCTGCAACTGATATCCTTCGTCAGTCCGATCTCCGCCGCGGCCCTGGCCTCGATCGCCTGTCGCATGCTGTCGCAGAGGCGCGCCACCCCCTCCTTGTCCCGAATATTTTTCAAGATGGCGACGAATTCGTCGCCGCCGACGCGGGCGATCGTGTCGCTGGACCGCATGCTGCCGATCAGGGCATTGGCGGAGCACTGGATCAGGCGGTCGCCGGCTTCGTGACCCATGGTGTCGTTGACCTGTTTCAGCTTGTCCAGGTCGATGACCAGGACCGCGAACTTCTCGTCATGCCGGGTGGAGAAGCGGTGGACTTCGTCCAGGCGGTCAAACAGCAGGTGGCGGTTGGCCAGACCGGTCAGCGGGTCGTACAGGGCGCGTTGGCGCAGCCGCAACTCCTTGTATTTGCGATAGATGGCATACTGGATGGCCTGATGCAGGTCGTTTTCGCTGAACTTGCCCTTGATGACGTAGTCGTCGGCGCCGTGGCGCAAGGCTTCCAGCACGAAGTCGCGGTCGTCGAAGGCGCTGACCACGATGACCGGGGTGGTGACGTGGCCGAAATCGACGCGGGCCAGCACGTCCTTGGCGTTGCCGTCCTTGACCAGATAGTCCAGCAGGCAGATCTCGAATTCCTGGGTGTTCAGCTTCTCGATGGCGCCGAGGCAGTCAACCGCGCGTTCCAGCAGCAGCTTGTCGCCATAGATGGAGCGCAAGATGTATTCGCAATAGGTGAAGTGAACGAGATCGTCTTCGACCACCAGAACCCGGAATGGCGACTTGGAGCAGACTTCTTCCGGGTCCTGAAAGGTCGCGGAATCGGTTCGGTTGATCAACATGATGGCGATCCCCCCAGGCGATGCGCCGGATCACTTTCAATCTAGCATTTGTGTGGGAATATCGCCACGGCGTCAGCAGATGAAGCGGGGCATACTGATGGGAGGGTTGTAAGCTATCGCGACGTATACGTCCCGTAAATTTTACGTCCGCTGACAGTTAAATGTTCGACATCCGAGAATGTGACTTTGCTTGGCGTATTTTTGAGTTTGCGAATATCAGTAAGATATCCTGTGATAATATCCGTGGCGTGCCCCAGTGTCTTGCTGACGCGGTCGGAAAGCTCTTCACAGACTGAATCCAGCTTTATCAGGCTGCGGAACGTTGTTTCGGGCGTCGCGGCGCTGTCGCGGAAGCTGACCGTAAGGGCGTTGCACTCCCATTCGATGGTCGCCGCCAGACGCTTGATCCGCTCGACCGCCATGGCGGCGACGACCTCTTGCAGGTGCTTGTTGTAGCGATCCTGGGGGATGCCCTGGCTGCGCGATCTGACCGGGTTGGGGACGTGGAACTGGGTGGCGGAGGTCACTCCCGGCCGGGGAACGCCGCGGCGGTCGGGGCCGATATAGTCATGGGTGACGACGAAGGGCTTGCGGCGCTCCACCAGCACTTTCAGGCGATTCATCAATTGATCGGGGGCGAAGGGAATCAGCAGAAGGTCGTCAGGGCCGCAATTCATGGCGGCGCGGACCATGGGCTCCTCCCGCGACGCCAGCAGCATCACGGAGACGACGAACGGATCCTTGCCCAGCTTGCCCGCCCGCATTTCCCGCAGGAGATAGGTTGCGTCATTGGCCTCGATCTCCTGGTTCAGGACCAGGAAGTCGTGTTCACCCTCTTCGCAGGCCTTGTGGGCGGCAAGGAAGGTGTTGGCCTCGGTAATCGCGCGGATCCCCACATTGTTCAGCGCCAGCCGAATGCCTTGCCGAAGCAGGCCGCTCGGTTCGCAGACCAAGGCCTTGACCTTCGACAGGTCCAGTGGGGCTTGGGACGCAGCGGTGGGAAGTTTGAAGGCGGGACTGGCCATATGCATCCAGACTGAAATATGAGTTCTGTATAGGCTTTGGCCTGCTCAGGTTGGAGGAATTTATGGTGTTTGCCTGATAAAAGGCAAGGTAAACCGTGTTTGAAACGGATAAAAGGACCATTTTCAGCCTGTATTCACAGTGTGTTAACAAGGTGTTCATAGAAATGTGGGGTCAGAGTGGCCGATGGATTGCTTCTTGTCTTCATACAAGCCTTCAAGGATATCACCGAAGGTTTCGCGGATCTTGTGGCGTCTGATTTTGAGGGTAGGGGTCAGCATGCCGTTTTCCACCGAAAGTGGGTCATCGCTTATGATAAAGCGGCGGATTCTTTCAATGGCGGACAGTTGAGCGTTGACCCGGTCCACCGCCTGGGCGACGGCGCGGCGGAACTCGGAATCGTGGCCGAGGCCGCCGAGGCCGGCGCGGCCATTGGCCTTGGCCCAGCCTTCAGCCCATTCCTGGTCGGGCACGATCAGGGCCACCAGATGTGGGCGGCGGTCGCCATGGACCATGGCCTGCGCGATCTCGGGCTGAAGGGTGAGAAAGCTTTCGATCCTCTGCGGCGCGATGTTGTCGCCGCCGGAATTGACGATGATATCCTTCTTGCGGTCGGTGATGCGGATGGCGCCATCGGGGTCGATGACGCCGATATCGCCGCTGTGCAGCCAGCCTTCGGCGTCGATAGCGGCGGCGGTGGCTTCGGGGTCGCGCCAATAGCCCTGCATGACCAACTCGCCCCGGATCAGGATTTCGCCGTCCGGGGCGGTGTGGACCTCGACCCCGTCCAGCGGCGGCCCGACCGCCTCCATGCGGACATTGTCCGGGCGGTTGCAACTGACCACCGGGGCCGCTTCGGTCTGGCCATAGCCCTGGAGGATGCGGATGCCAAGGGCGGTGAAGAAGGTTCCGATTTCCACCGGCAGGGGCGCCCCGCCCGAGACGAAGGCCTTGAGGCGGCCGCCAAAGCGCGCCCGGACCTTGTCGCGCACCAGTCGCTCCAAGATCAGATCGGCGATGGATTCCAGCGGTCCCAGCCGGCCGGACCGGACCCGGCGCGCGCCCAGCGCCAGGGCGGCCAGGAACAGCTTGCGGCGCAGGGGGCTTATCTTGGGCAGCCCCTTGAGGATACGGGTGCGCATGCTTTCATAAAGGCGGGGCACCGCCGTCATGATGGTCGGCCGGACCTCGGTCATATTGGCGGCCAGATGCTCGATGCTTTCGGCGTAGTAGATCTGGGCGCCGATGGAGATGGGAAAGTGGAGGCCGGCGGTGTGCTCGTAGGCGTGCGACAGTGGCAGGAACGACAAGAAGACGTTGTCGTCCAGGCCGAGCCCCCTCAGGACACCGGTCGCTCCCATGCAATTGTGCAAGATGGCGCCGTGCGACAGCATGACGCCCTTGGGAACGCCGCCGGTGCCGGAGGTGTAGATCAGGCAGGCGGTATCGTCGCGCTTCACTTCGCTGATTCCTTGCCGGACCTTGTCGCCAAGGGCGGGTTCACGCCCCATGGTCAGCACCGCGCCCCAGGACTGCATGTCCACTCCGGCCGATTGCGACAGCGGCGGCGGCTCGATGGCGATCACCCCCGGCTGGCGGTCGGCGCGGGTGGCGGCGGCAAGCACTCGTTCCGCCAACTGGCGGCTGGAGACGATGACAAGCCGGGCGCCGGAATTATCCAGGATATGAAGGTGGTCGGCGACGGTGTTGGTGGTGTAGGCGGGAACGGTGATTCCGCCGGCGGCCATGATCGCCAGATCGGCGATCACCCATTCCGGCCGGTTCTCCGAAACCAGGGCCACCCGGTCGCCGGGCTCCAGGCCCAGAGCCCGCAAACCGCCGGCCAGGGCCACGACGTCGAGGGCGACGTCCCGCCATGACAGGACGCGCCAGACTCCCCCCCGCTTGGCCCACAGGAACGGGCGCTGCCCCATATCCTTGGCCTGTTCCAGGAACATGGCCGGCAGGCTGGGGCAGGTGCGAATATCCACCATACGTCAATCTCCCTGTTCGTTGCCGCCAGTCATATCTATATTTGGTCCTCGGGCAAGGAGTCAGTACATATGAATCATCAAGCCAAGACCGATCTCGGTGCCGTTCCCGAGTGGAATCTTTCCGATCTCTATTCATCGCCGGAAGCGCCGAATCTGGAATCGGATCTTGTCGCCGCCACGGATCTCGCCAAGGCGTTCGAGTTGGCCTACGCCGGCAAGCTGGCGACGCTATCGGGCAGGGATTTCGGTCGCGCCATCGCCGAGTATGAAGGCATCAACGAAAGCATCTACCGGGCGATGTCCTATGCCCAGCTGCTTTATTCCGCCAATGTCTCCGATCCCGAGCGCGGCCGGTTCTATCAGGGCATGCAGGAGCGGGGCACCGAAATCTCGACCCACACCTTATTTTTCACCCTGGAAATCAACCGGCTGGCCGATGATCGGCTGGCCGAGCTGTTGACAGCGCCGGAGGCGGGGCATTACGCGTCGTGGCTGCGTGATGTCCGCATGTTCCGGCCGCATCAATTGTCGGATGAATTGGAAAAGATGCTGCACGAGCGGCATGTGGTGGGCAGCGCGGCCTGGAACCGGCTGTTCGACGAAACCATGGCGCGGCTGCGTTTTCCCCTGGACGGCGAGACCCTGACCTCGGCCGAGGTGCTTAACCTGCTGTCGGACACCGACGGCGCCAAGCGCAAGGCGGCGGCCAAGTCCCTGGGCGGCGTCCTGGGCGAGAACGCCCCGCTGTTCGCCCTGATCACCAACACCTTGGCCAAGGAAAAGGAGATCGACGACAAGTGGCGCAACTATCCCCGGCCACAGTCCTATCGCAACCTGTCCAATCAGGTCGAGGACCATGTGGTCGATGCCCTGGCGGCGGCGGTCAAGGGGGCTTTCAAGCCCCTGTCCCACCGTTATTACGCCCTGAAGGCCAAGTGGTTCGGCGTCGACAAGCTGGACTACTGGGACCGCAACGCCCCCCTACCCGACGATGACGACCGCAAATACACCTGGGAGCAGGCGCGCGACACCGTGCTGGGGGCCTATGGGGCCTTCTCGCCCGAGATGGCGGCGGTGGGGCGGCGTTTCTTCGACAACAACTGGATCGACGCGTCGGTCCGGCCGGGCAAATCGCCCGGCGCTTTCGCCCATCCGACGGTGCCGGCGGTCCACCCCTATCTGCTGGTCAATTTCCAGGGCAAGACCCGCGATGTCATGACCCTGGCCCACGAGTTGGGGCATGGGGTGCACCAGGTGCTGGCGGGCGGGCAGGGGCTGTTGATGGCCGATACGCCGCTGACCCTGGCCGAGACCGCCTCGGTGTTCGGTGAAATGCTGACCTTCCGCTCCATGCTGGAGCGCGAGACCTCGGCCAAGAGCCGCCGCATCATGCTGGCCTCCAAGGTCGAGGACATGCTTAACACCGTGGTCCGCCAGATCGCCTTTTACGACTTCGAGTCACTGCTGCACGAGGAACGTCACCACGGCGAGCTGTCGCCCGAAGCCATCGGCGCGTTGTGGATGAAGGTGCAGTCGGAGAGCCTCGGCCCAGCCGTGCGCTTCGATGACGAGTATCGTCATTTCTGGACCTATATCCCGCACTTCATCCACTCGCCGTTCTACGTCTACGCCTATGCCTTTGGCGATTGTCTGGTGAATTCGCTGTATTCGGTTCATGCCAAGGGAGGGGTGCCCGACTTTCCCGCCAAGTATCTCCAGATGCTGCGTTCCGGCGGCACGCTCCGGCATCGCGAGTTGCTGGAGCCGTTCGGCCTCGACGCCGGCGATCCCGATTTCTGGCGTCAGGGACTGGATGTGGTGGTCGGCTTCATCGACGAGCTGGAGACGATGTAGCCAGGGGGGGGGAGGCAGGGGCGCGCGGCGCGCCCCTATCCCGTCACCAGCAGGCGGGTCTCTTCCATCTTGTTCAGTTCGGTCGCCAGATTCTCCAGCATGGTCACCACGCTGACCGAGGCGGTGTTCATCTCCTCCAGCGCGTTGAAGGCTTCCTTCAGGTTGCCCTCTCGCGACAGAGTCAAGGCGACCTTGGCAGCGGCATGGACCTGCTGGTGGGGATTGACCAGACAGGTATAGGCGGAATTGCCGAGCACGGTCTGGTCGGTGATGGCGTCGTACCACTTGCCCAGGCGGCAGCCATGGTGGTCGGGAATGGCGTCGGCCTTGAGATCGGTGCGGCCCAGGACACCGTCCAGCACGCGGCGCTTGAAGGCGATGTGATCGTTCTTGGCGATTTCCACCAACAGGGCGCCCGAGCCCAGATTGGCGTAATTGCCGACCTGGGAGTCCAGGTGTTGGCTCATGCGGCCCATGGATTCCAGGACTTCACTCAGCAATTCGTTGTTCTGACGGGCCAGATGGACCATCTGGGTCGTGCCGGAGGCCAGTCGTCCGGCGGTTCCCGACTGGCCTTCCAGCACGCCGGAGATCGTGGTCATGCTTTGCTGAACCGAGCTGACCTGATCGGCGATGCCGTGCAACCGCTCGCCCAGGGCGCCCACCAGGGCGCGGCCATCCGAGACGGCGGAGGTGCTTTGATCGATGGCGCCGACGATGGCCCCCATCTCGCCTTGCAGGGATTCGATGCGCGAGCGGATATCGACGGTGGCCTTGGCGGTCTGGTTGGCCAGGGTTTTGACCTCGTTGGCGACCACGGCAAAGCCCTTGCCCGCCTCGCCGGCCCGCGCCGCCTCGATGGTGGCGTTGAGCGCCAGCAGGTTGGTTTGTCCGGCCACCGCCTCGATGGCGGTGACGATCTCGCCGATCTGGGCCGACGCCTCGGCCAGTCCCTCGACCTTGGCCCCGGCGCTGCTGACCGCAGTGACGATGCGTTCGAACGCCGACAAGGCGTCCCGGCTGGCGTTGAGGCCGCTATTGGCGGCATCGCCGGCTATGCCGGCTCCTCCGGCGGCGCTGTTGCTGTCGGTGGAAATGGCCTGGATCGAATCGCTCATTTCATCGATGGCGATGGCCATGCGGTTGACTTCGGTGGTGGACTGGTCGATTTCGTACTTCATCTTGGACAGGGTGATCATGGCCTCGTTGCCGAGCATGGCCGCCTGAACCAGTGAACGCAGCATGTTGCGCTGCATGAGATAACGGTCGTGATCGGCCTTGCGCTGGGTGCTTTGGCGCTGTTGATCGGCGGTGTCGAGCAGGCGGCGGTTTTCAGCCATTTCCACCAGAACTCCGGCGACTTCGCCGAACTCGTCCCGTCGGTTGACGCTGAGGGACAGGGGGGCGCCGAGATCGCCATGGCGGACGGTGTCGATATCCGCGCCCAGGGCCTTGAAGCCTGATGAGATGCTGCGGCTGATCACCAGCCCGATGCCGCCGACCACCAGCAAGATCAGCCCCAATATCACGCCGCGCCGGACCAGTTCCGCCTCGAAGGCCATATCGATGTCGTCGATATAGACGCCCGAGCCGATCAGCCAGCCCCAGGGCGCGAATCCCTTGACGTAGGATAATTTGGGGAAGGTTTCAGTGCTGGTGCCGCCGCCCTCCTTGGGCTTTGGCCAGTCGTAGCTGACATAGCCGTGGCCGGCCTTTTCGACCACCATGACCATGGCCTTGAACAGGTTGATATGGTCGAGCGGCTCAACTTTGCCGGCGCTGCCTTCGCTCATGGCGGTGGCTTTGTTGAATTTGGCGTCGTCGAGGATCTTGCCGTCAAGCGCCGGTGAGATCGGGTGCATGATGACGACGGGAACCGGCTTCCCCAGATCGTTGATCCACAGATACTCGGCCTTGTCGTAGCGCATCTTCCTGATGGAAGCCATGGCGGCGGTCTTCGCCTGGGCTTCGGTCAGGCGGCCTTGCTTGGCCTCTTCGGCAAAGTGGTCCAGCACACCGGAGGCGGCTTCGACCACATGGCGCAACTTGACTTCGCGCGCGGCGACCATCTCCGCCCTGAGCTGAAGCGAATCCGCCACGAAAACCACGGCCAGACCAACCAGCGGCACCCCGCCCAGCAACCAGAGGCGGGCCGAGATCCGTAATCCCGAAAATGCACCTGAAAGGTTCATCCGGTTTTCCTCCCCGAGTTTCCGGCCATTCGAGTCCGGATTGTCCGGGGAGGCCGAAAATTATTAATCCATAAAGTCTAATATATGCGACCCGAACGTTACAAGTCGTTACAGCGTAAGATGTTGGCGAATGCCCTCGGATTAGCGAGAATTTCCGGTCAAACGGGGGGCACACTGCTCTGCCGCGACCCGGCAGGGCTCCAGGGCGTTGATGACGGTGGCGGCGGTGAAGCTGTCCGTCATGACCCGGAGCGGCAGCAAGGAGTCCGGGTCGAGATGAACCGTGTATTCGGCGTCTTCCCACAGCCGGCGGAATTTAGCCTTGAAGCCGGCGACGGGGGCCAGAACCATCCGAAGGGCGATGGCGTCGAATTCACGGTCACGGATGCTGATGGGGCCGCGGCCTAGCACCGTCACCTCGAAATCGTAGGCTCGGCGTCCATCGAATGAGGCGGTGCGGAAATGGGTGGGGCCGCCCTCCAGCGCCGCTCTGGCCTTGCGGCCCAGGATCGTCACGTTGGTCAGCGGGTCCATGGCGCCCCGGCGGCTTTCCGGTGTGACCGGCGGGTTGGGCTCGTCATCGTCGGGGGGCGGGGCAAAGCGTTCCACCACTTCGTCGATCATGGTCATGGGCTCGCCATCCAATCCAAAGACGATCCGTAAAAGGTGCTCTTGGTATCGGTTGCGGTAGCGGGTCTGATAGGACTCGGAGGCGGGGTCGGCGCCATGGGTCAGCCGGCTGCTTCCCTCGGCTGAAAAGCGCAGGCGCAGCAGCTTGTCGAACAGGCCGACGGTTCGGATGGACATGCCGGTCCGGCTGGAGGATTCCCGGTCGTCGCGGGTGATGGCCAGGTCGCCGGCGTGAAAGCCGCCCCACATGATCTCGTAACGGAAGCCCACCGGCTCGGCCATCGCCGGAGCCGCGGCCAGGGTTATCGTGACGATGCCGAGCAAACTTGCCTTCATCCGGCTGTTCTCCCGATGCCTGGCGGATGTTATCCGGCCCGATTCAAAGCGGCGTTTCCGGCGGTCATCATGCCGGGAGGCGGCATGTCCTGACAAGCCTACCTTGACGGGTGGTGGGCACTCCACCATTGTTCCTACTCAGAAGGTGTAACCGGCGATTGACCGCTCGCCCGTGACCCGAAAACGTGGTTTATGCCGCGACGCATCATTGCGGCGGCCATCAAATCGGGCGCGGGATTCGGTGAGGGGGCATGGTCACGGAAGCGATCATGACACGGCAAAGTCGTTTTTACAGAATGGCCATAATCGCTATCCATAGATCTCGTATGAAGAATCCAGCGGCTTTGACCTTTAGGACATTGCATTGATCGCTGGAATAGTGTTGATTTTTGCAGCGATGGTGGGATGCGCTGACATAGACGGGTTCTGTCGCGTTTCGCTTCACACAATACGTAGTCAATGCCTGATTACGCGCCGAGTCTCAATTCACGTGTCTGCGTCGGCGCTATGGTGCGGGGCGAGATGCAACGCCAATGAAACACAGGAGAAGCCATGTCTTCGATCATTGGAATCCCAAAAGAAATTTATGCCAACGAGAAGCGGGTCGCGAGCGTGCCCGATGTCGTTGAAAAGCTGATCAAGTTGGGATTCGAGGTTGTCGTGGAGAGCGGCGCCGGTGCGCTGGCCAACTTTGGCGACGACGCCTATGTCGCCGCCGGGGCCAGGATCGTCGGCAGCGCCGCCGAGCTTTGGAGTTCGGCGGATATCGTCTTCAAGGTCCGCGCCCCCAGCATGGACGAGGTCGCCTTCGTCAAGGAAGGCGCCACCCTGGTGAGTTTCGTCTGGCCTGCCCAGAATCCCGACCTTCTTCAGGCGCTGGCCGATCGGAAGATCACCGTGCTGGCCATGGACTCCGTTCCGCGCATGTCGCGCGCCCAGAAGATGGACGCCCTGTCCTCCATGGCCAACATCGCCGGCTATCGTGCGGTAATCGAGGCCGCGCACCATTTCGGCCGCTTTTTCACCGGCCAGATCACCGCCGCGGGCAAGGTGCCGCCGGCCAAGGTCTTCGTTATCGGTGCCGGTGTCGCCGGCCTTGCCGCCCTGGGCACCGCCGTCAGCCTTGGCGCCATCGTCCGGGCCAATGATACGCGGCCCGAGGTCGGCGATCAGATCAAGTCCATGGGCGCCGAATTCATCCCTGTCGATTATCAGGAGGAAGGCACCGGTGTCGGCGGTTATGCCAAGGTGATGAGCGAGGGTTTTCAAAAGGCCCAGTTGGAGACCTTCGCCAAGCAGGCCAAGGACGTCGATATCATCATCACCACGGCCCTGATCCCCGGCAAGCCCGCCCCCAAGCTCATCACCACCGAAATGGTGCAGAGCATGCGTCCCGGCAGCGTCATCGTCGATCTGGCCTCGGAGCAGGGCGGCAATTGCGAGCTGACCGTTCCGGGCGAGGTGGTGGTGCGCCACGGCGTCACCATCATCGGCTACACCGATCTGCCGTCGCGCCTGTCCAAGCAGTCCAGCACCTTGTATGCGACCAATCTGCTGCGCATGACCGAGGAACTGGCCAAGGCCAAGGATGGCACCATCGACGTCAACATGGAAGACGAGGTCATCCGCGGCGCCACCGTCATCAAGGACGGCGTCGTCACCTGGCCGCCGCCGCCGCCCAAGCTCTCCGCCGCCCCGCCCCAGGCCAAGCCGGCCGCCGCCGCTCCCATCGCGGCGAAGAAGTCCGGCCATGGCCACGGCAGCAGCGGTCCGATGCCCGTCAAAACCCTGGCCATCGTCTTTGGCATCGGCGCGTTGGCCTTCTGGTTCGTCGGCGCCAATGCTCCGGCGGCCTTCCTGGGACATCTCACCGTGTTCGTGCTGGCCTGCTTCGTCGGTTACATGGTGGTCTGGAACGTCACTCCCGCTCTGCACACGCCGCTGATGAGCGTCACCAACGCCATCTCCAGCATCATCGCCATCGGGGCGCTGGTCCAGATCTCTCCGCCGCTTGAGGCCAGTGTGTCGCGTCCGGGGTTCTGGATCGGCTTCCTGGCGTTTATCGGCATCATTCTCACCTCCATCAATATGTTCGGTGGCTTTGCCGTCACCCGTCGCATGTTGGCGATGTTCCGCAAGTAAGGGGGGCACCATGTCAGCTAGTCTCGCTACCGTTTCCTACATCGGTGCCACCATCCTTTTCATTCTCAGCCTGGGCGGTCTGTCCAACCCGGAAAGCTCTCGTCGAGGCAACCTCTACGGCATGATCGGCATGGGGCTGGCGGTGTTCGCCACCGTGTTCGGCCCGCAGGTGACCTGGGGCGGCGTGCCATGGATCGTCATGGCCATGGCCGTGGGTGGCAGCATCGGCCTCTATGCCGCCCGCAAGGTGCAGATGACCCAGATGCCCGAACTGGTCGCATTGATGCACAGTCTGGTCGGTCTGGCGGCTTGTCTGGTCGGCTACGCCAGTTATTCCGATACCTCGGTGGTGCTCACCGGAGTGGATAAGTCCATCCACGAGGTCGAGATCTATGTGGGTATCCTCATCGGCGCGGTGACCTTTTCGGGATCGCTGATCGCCTTCGGCAAACTCTCGGCCAAGATCGGCGGCAAGCCGCTGCTGCTGCCGGGTCGTCATTGGATGAATCTGACGGGCCTGCTGGTCGTGATCTGGGTCGGCCGCATGTTCCTCAACGTCGAGACCGGCGGCGGCGGCGCCTTTGCCCTGATCGTGATGACCATCATCGCCCTGGCCTTCGGCGTCCATATGGTGATGGCCATCGGCGGCGCCGACATGCCGGTGGTGGTTTCCATGCTGAACAGCTATTCCGGCTGGGCGGCGGCGGCGACCGGCTTCATGCTGTCGAACGATCTGCTGATCGTGACCGGGGCCTTGGTGGGTTCCAGCGGCGCCATCCTGTCCTACATCATGTGCCGGGCCATGAACCGTAACTTCATCAGCGTCATCGCCGGCGGGTTCGGCACCGGTGGCGGAACGGTGGTGGCGGCGGCCGATGGTCAGCCGGCCGGTGAGGTTACGCCGGTCAGCGCCCTGGAAACAGCCGAGCTGCTGAAGGACGCGAAGAACGTCATCATCGTGCCGGGTTATGGCATGGCGGTGGCGCAGGCTCAGCACACGGTCTACGAGATCACCAAGTTCCTGCGGGAGAAGGGCGTCAATGTGCGCTTTGGCATCCATCCGGTGGCGGGGCGCATGCCCGGCCACATGAACGTGTTGCTGGCCGAAGCCAAGGTTCCCTACGACATCGTCATGGAAATGGACGAGATCAACGACGATTTCCCCACCATCGACGTGACCATGGTCATCGGGGCCAACGACATCGTCAATCCGGCGGCGCAGGAAGACCCCAACAGCCCGATCGCCGGCATGCCGGTTCTTGAGGTCTGGAAGTCCAAGACGTCCATCGTTATGAAGCGTTCCATGGCGTCGGGCTATGCCGGCGTCGACAACCCGCTGTTCTACAAGGAAAACAACCGCATGCTCTTTGGCGATGCCAAGAAGATGCTGGACGAGGTGCTGGTCGCCTTGAAGTCCTAGTTTTTCCGAAGGTGGACGGACGAATGAAGCGGCGGGCCTCGGCCCGCCGCTTTTTCATTCAGGCCTCGGCCACCCCGGCGAGGAAGCGCTGAACCGAGTGGTTCAGGACCTGGGATTGTTCGGTCAGGGCCTGGACCGCGCCCAGCACCATACCGGCATTCTGACCGGTGGTGGCGGCCTCCGCGGTGACGTCGGAGACGTGCTGCGAGACGTCGCGAGTGCCCTGTGCGGCTTCTTGTACATTGCGGGCGATGTCGCGGGTGGTGGCGTCCTGCTGCTCCACCGCCGCCGCGATGGCGGCCGACACCTGATTGATCCGCTCGATGATATTGCCGATGCTCTGGATGGCGACTACCGCCTGATCGGTGGCGGATTGCACGGCCCCCACCTGCTCGGTGATCTGGCTGGTGGCTTTGGCGGTCTGAGTGGCGAGGTGCTTGACCTCGTTGGCGACCACGGCGAAGCCCTTGCCGGCCTCGCCCGCCCGTGCGGCCTCGATGGTGGCGTTGAGCGCCAGCAGATTGGTCTGGCCGGCAATGTCTCCGATCATGGTCACCACTTCGCCGATGCTGCGGGCGGCGTCGGCGAGGCCGGCAACCAGGGCGTTGGTGCGGGCCGCTTCGCCCACCGCTTCCTGGGAGACCGCCGCCGAGGTCGCCACCTGACGGCTGATCTCGTTGATGGAGGCGGCCAGTTCTTCGGCCGCGCCGGCCACGGTCTGAACATTGGCGCTGGCCAGATCGGCCGAGGCCGAGACCGACGCGGTGTGGCGGGTCATGGTCCGGGCCGTGTTCTCCAAGGTGTGGGCGGTCTCTCCCATCTGGCGCGAGGCGGTGTCCACCGCGTCGAGGGCACCGGAGACCTCGTGGCGGAATGCTCCGGTCAGTTGCTCGATATGACGCTGGCGGCGCTCCTTGGCCTGTTGCTCCAGGGCCTGGACTCCGGCGAGGTGGTCGGAGTCGATGCGGTTGTGGCGGAAGACCTCGACGGCGCGGGCCATTTCGCCCTGTTCGCTCCTCAGTTCAAGGCCGTCCAGGTGGATGGCGGTATCGCCCTTGGCCAGCCGGGTCATGGCCTCGGTCAGGTCGTGGATCGGGCCGGTGATGCCACGGGTGACCACCGTGACGGCGACGAAGGTGACGCCAAGGCCGATCACCACCGAGACGATCTGCAACAAGAGAAGCAGTCGGGCGCTATCGCTGATTCTTTGGGCGTTGGCGATCAACTCGGCCGCGATGCGGTCTTCGACCGCCTTCATCAGGTCGATGCGTTTGGTGGAGGCCGCGAACCATTTGGGGGCCGGGACGCCCTCTCCGCCGGTCAACGCCTTGGCATGGGCCGCTTCGCGCATGGCGGCGACTTCGGCCACTACCGGGTCGTTCATCTTGTCGATGAAGAACGCCACCAGATCGGGGGACGCGGTCCGCGCGAAGTGGGCGAACAGCATTTCCTGGTCGGCGATCAGCGATACCAGCCGGCGATAGATGACGCCGTCGAAGGCGCCGGCAAACCCGGCTGCGCCGGTGGCCCTCTCCTGACCGGCGCGCTCCTTGGCCTCCATGAACGAGAGGTAGGTTCCCACCGCTTCGGCGGTGTCCTTATCGGGCGTGATGCGGCTCATCTGGCCGACGAGGTCCAGTTGGACCTTGATCATGGTGGTGTAGGCCTGGAACAGGGCGTTGCGGTCCAGCGCGCCGCTGTCGATGTCGGCGCGGAGCTTGATTCGGCTGGCGAGGGCGGTCTTGGCCTTGCTCGCCGACTCGATGAAGACCGGCCCAAGCGCCAGACTGTCGCCGAGCGAGGCTTCCTTTTCGAGGCGTTCGGCGACCTCGTCGGACAGCTTGCGCTGGCTTGTGACCTTGTCGGCGAATTGGGTGCGGCCGCTGGAGACGTAAAGCGACGAGGCGCCGCGTTCCTTTTGCAACTCGTGAACGGTCGCGCTGATATTGGCCGCCAGGGAGGTCATGCGGATCAGGCCGCTGGTGTCGCTGACCACGACCCAGCGCTGGACGATGACATAGCTGGAAAAGGCCAGCAATCCGAAGACGGGAAGCAGGAATGCCGCACCGATTTGTCGCCCGATCCGCAGATTTTGCAGAAACCGCATTGCAAAGCCCCCCTGATACCGACGAACCAATGAATTCATGGGGGCGTCTGCGTGACATCTGAAACCATCCCCGTATTCAAGATACGGGCATAGGCAGTGGGGGGCAACAGGGCAAAGACCCTATATCGGAACGCCAAAAGACGCCACGGCGGAAGCCATGGCGCCGATCAGCGCGGCAAATGGAAAGACTGTTCCGGCCGGATTTTGTCCAGCCGGATAACGTCTTGGTTTAGAAGCCTTCGCGCTCGAGCCGCTTACGCTCAAGCTTGCGGGCGCGACGAACGGCCTCCGCCTTCTCACGGGCGCGGCGCTCAGAAGGCTTCTCGTAATTACGGCGAAGCTTCATCTCGCGGAAAACCCCTTCACGCTGCATCTTTTTCTTGAGCGCCTTCAGGGCCTGATCGACATTGTTGTCACGAACGAGAACTTGCACGTTGCGCCACCGCTCCTCTAGGCTGAAAAGTCTCCTTCGCACGGCATACCTGCCGTCCGGGAAGTGGGTTGATAGCACAGGGTTCCGGACTTGTGAAGGGGCAAGGGATAATTAATGGTGTCCAGATGTCGATTTTAAAGATTGCCCGCATGGGAAACCCGGTTTTGCAAGGCGTGGCCGGGGTGGTGGAGGACCCCGCCGCTCCGGAGATCAAGCGGCTGATCGCCGACATGATCGAAACCATGATCGACGTCGGCGGAGCCGGCCTGGCCGCTCCGCAGGTGCATGTGCCGTTGCGGCTGGTGATATTTTATGTCCCGCCGGCTCGCAATCAGGGCGATGGGGTGCCGTTGACGGTTTTGATCAATCCCGAGATCGAGCCGCTCGACGATGGCGTTCAAACCGCGTACGAAGGGTGTCTGTCGTTGCCGGGGCTGACCGGGGCGGTTCCGCGCTTTACCAAGCTGCGTTACCGGGGGCTGGGGCGTGACGGTAAAGCGATCGATCGGGTGGCCGAGGGGTTTCATGCCCGCGTCGTCCAGCACGAGTTCGATCACCTGGACGGACTCCTGTACCCCATGCGTATGCCGGACCTGGGGAGTTTCGGATTCGTCGAGGAGATCCGCCGGGCCATGAATGATTCCGACGCGTTCGATGAGGGAGAGTAGAAGATGGAGACGTTGCGGATGAAGGACGCCCTGGTAAAAGCGATGCTGCCCCACGCCGCCTTCGATGGCTGGTCCGGGGCGACCTTGGCGGCGGCGGCCCGCGATCTGGACCTTGATCCCACCCTGCCGGCCCGTCTGTTCCCGGGGGGCGCGTCCGAGGTCGTGGCGCACTTCGTCGGCTTCGCCGACCGCGCTATGGCCGAGGATTTCGCCGTCGGCGGCCATGACGGCGCCGGGGTTGGAATCCGGGTCTTTCAGGCCATCCGCCTGCGGCTGGAACGTTGGGCCGACCACCGCGAGGCGATCCGTCGCGCCACTTCGCTGCTGTCGCTGCCACAGAACCTGCCCCTGGCCCTGCGCCTGACCTGGGGCACTTCCGATGCGGTCTGGCATGTCATCGGCGACCGCTCGCACGACTTCTCGTGGTACACCAAGCGCGCGACCCTCGGCGCGGTCTATTCGGCGACCTTGCTGTACTGGCTGGATGACGCTTCGGAGGACAGCGCCGACAGCTGGGCGTTCCTGCGCCGCCGGCTTGATGACGTCAGGAACATCCCCAAGCTGCGCGAGCGCGTCGAAGGTCTGATGGCTGGCGGCAAGCTGGGCGGCCTTGCGGCGCGGTTCAAGGCTCCGGCGCGGCGCTGGGGGATGCCGGGATAGGGGGCGATCCGCCGTTTCAGCCGGCGGTGACCCTGCGGTCGTTCATTACCGCCATGATCTTTTCCCGCAGGGCCGGCGGCAGGACTGGCTTGGCCAGGAAGGCGTCGACCTTCAGTTCCTTGGCGCGGCTGACGGTGCTGGCATCGGTATGGGCGGTCAGCATGATCACCGGCATAGTCTGGCCATGGGGCAGGGCGCGCAACGCCTTGACGAAGCCGAACCCATCCACCGGGCGCATCTGCACATCACAGATCACCACGTCGGGCAGTTCGCGTTCGGCCATTTCCAGACCGGAATTGCCGTCATGGGCCTCGACCACGGTACCGATGCCGACCTGCTGGAGCATCTTCTTGACGATGGTGCGGACGAATTCCTGATCATCGATCACCAGGGCTTTGAGCCCACCCAGATCAATCGCGGCTGGCATCCGATCTTCTCCCTTAGGGGCGACTTTCTCACCGATCCATTGAACTTAGCAGAACACGGTGAGAAAGCCAAAGGGACCAAAAGTGTTATAAAGTGGCTGCGAGGGGTTGATCTTGCCCCGCCCGCGCCCGCGCGGCGGCTCGGCCAGCCTCGAACGCGCGCCGATTGGCCTCCACCATGGCCGGCTTGCGCTCGCGGAACCGTCCGACGATCTGTTCTTCCAGTTCCGTCGCGGGGAAGGGCAGAAAGTCGGCGATGGCCCCCAGCATGATGGTGTTGATCAGTTTCAGGTCGCCCAGGTCGCGGGCGAGGGCGCCGGCGTCGAAGTCGTAAACGGTGACGCCGGCGGCGCGCATTTGCGCCACCGGATCATCCGGGTACTTGAAGAGCCCGATGGATACGATCGGCGGAACCAGGCGGATGGTGTTGACCATGGCGATGCCGCCGGGGCGCAGCATGTCGGCCCAGCGCGAGCCCTCGGCCACCTCGAACGCCACCAGGATATCGGCGGTGCCCGGCGTGATGACCGGCGACCAGACCCGCTTTCCGAAACGGACGTGGCTGGTGACGACGCCACCCCGCTGGGCCATGCCGGCAACCTCGGACTTCTTGCAGTCGAAGCCCTTGGTGATGGCGGTCTGGGCCAGGATTTCGGCGGCGGTCATGACGCCTTGGCCGCCGGTGCCGCAGACCAGGATATTGGTAATGATATCGCTCATTATATCTGCTCCCCAGGGGTCGCCGCTGCCCGCTGGATCTGTACGATGGCCTTGGGTCCGCACGATTCGACGCACATATGGCAGCCGGTGCACATGGCGGTGTCGATGGTGGTGAACTTCAGCTCGTTGATCTTGCCGTCGGGGCGGGTCTTGGTCTCCGACTTACGCACGGTGATGGCGGGGCAGCCGACATTGATACAGTTGCCGCAGCCGGTGCAGTCGTCGTCGATCACCTTGTAGGGCTTGATCTTGACGTAGAACTCGGACAGGACGCAGGGCTGGTCGGTGATGATCACCGACACGCCCGGAGTCTCGGTCTCCTGCTTGATGGTCTTGAACACGACCGGCAACTGGTAGGGGTCGATCTTGCGGATGCGTTCGGACGGCACCCCCAGCGCCTCGACCAGCTTGGCGAAATCGACCCGGGGGGTGTCGTCGCCCCTGAGCCCCTTGCCGGTGCCGGCATGGTTCTGGCCGCCGGTCATGCCGGTGGTGCGGTTGTCCAGCAGCAAGACGGTGACGTTGCCGCGATTATAGACGATGTCCAGCAGGCCCTGCATGCCCATGTGCAGGAAGGTGGAGTCGCCGATGACGGCGACCACGGCCTTGTCCTTGGTTTCTTCCGAGCGCGCCTTGTCCATGCCCAGGGCGATGCCCATGGAGGCGCCCATGGAGATGGTGGTGTCCAGCGCGTTCCAGGGATGGCCGGCACCCAGGGTGTAGCAGCCGATATCGCCGGAAATCTGCACCTTTTTGCGCATGCGGGCCAGCGAGTAGTAGATGCCCATATGGGGGCAGGCGGCGCACATGGTCGGCGGGCGGGGGAACGGCTCGAACTTGGGGTAGGTGGTGGTGGGCGGGATGGGATCGCCGAGGAAGCCCTTGATCGCCGGGATCAGGATATTGGGGGTAAGCTCGCCCAGGCGGGGCAGCAGATCCTTGCCGTGGATCTGGCCGAGGCCGGCGGCCTTCAGGTCATGTTCCATCAGCGGCTCAGTTTCTTCGACCACCACCACATGATCAACCTGCGCCGCCAGTTGTTCCACCAGCGCCACCGGCACTGGATAGGTGAAGCCCAGCTTCAGCACCGGCGCGTCGGGGAAGCTTTCGCGCACATGCATGTAGGACGGACCCGAGGCGACAAAGCCGACGCGGCGATCCGAGCCGGGGTCCAGGAAGTTCAGGGGCGAGGATTCTGCCAGGGTCCGCAGCTTGCCCTCGCGGGCGATCTGGGCCGGCAGGCGACCCTTGGCGTTGCCGGGAGTCATCACCCAGCGGCTGGAATCGGACTTGAAGCCGGTGATCTCGATCGGGCTGCGCTCGCCGACTTGCACCACCGCCTTGACGTGGCAGACGCGGGTGGTCAGGCGCAAAATCACCGGGGTGTTATAGGTCTCCGACAGCTCGAAGGCGTATTTCACCATCTCGTAGGCTTCCTGGGAATCCGCCGGCTCCAGCACGGGAACATGGGCGAAACGACCCCAGAAGCGGGAGTCCTGCTCGTTTTGCGAGGAACTCATGCCCACATCGTCGGCCACCGCGATTACCAGTCCGCCGACCACGCCGGCGACGGTGACGGTCATGAAGGCGTCCGACGCGACGTTGAGGCCCACATGCTTCATGGCGCAGAACGACCGCGCCCCCGACATGGAGCCGCCGATGGCGACTTCGAGCGCGACCTTTTCATTCACCGACCACTCGGCATACAGATCCGGGTAGAGGGAGAGGCTTTCCAGCATTTCGGTGGACGGCGTGCCGGGATAGGCCGTGGCGATCTTGACGCCGGCCTCCCACGCGCCGCGCGCGATGGCGTCATTACCCGACAACAGAAGACGTGACTGTGGCTTCGCCTGAACGGCAGCAGACATGGAAAGCTCCTCACCTCACACTCTCGACAAGACTTCCAGCGGTCGTCGGGTTTGGCCCTGTTGTTCCGGCGGAAGCGAAAGAAGCTACCATCGTCCTTGGGCGAATCGGAAGCGGAATGCGCAAGTCAGGTCCATCATTATATTACCAAGCGATCCGCAGTTTATGAAATCTTGTATCATATCCACCGGCCATTCTTGGTCAGCCGGTTGAGGTGGTCGAGGGCGATACCCTGGACCGCCTTGGCCGCGATGGTCAGGGGGCGGTCTGATGCGTGCGCCAGCGAGATGACGCGCTCGATTTCGGGATCGACGATGGGGATGCAGACCAGCTTGGCCGCCTCGGAGCCAAAGTGGGCATAGCGTTCGGACAGGACGGAGTAGCCGGCTTTCTCGGCGACCAGCGCCTTGATCTGCTCCAGGGCGTCGATTTCCATCACCACGTCGAGGTTCGATCGCAGGGCATGGGCGGCGCGCTCGACCTCGGCGCGGACGCCGTGGGGGCGGCCGGGAAGAATCAGCGGCAGGCCGAGAACGGTGGCGAGGTCGATCCGGTCGCGTCCCTCGGCGATGGTGGACCCTCGGGCCGCCACCAGTCCCAGGCGCTCGCGGGCCACGAAGCGGGTGGCGAGGCCGGGGGGATGTTCGGCCCCGAACACCAGGGCCATATCGACCTGTCCCGACAAAACCCATTCCAGCATATGGCCGGAGAGCCCTTCCACCACCCGCAGGTGGACCGAGGGAAAGCGGCTTCGGACCTCCAGTGCCAGCGGCACCGTCAGGACCGGACCCAAAGAGGTGGGAATTCCGATCACGGCGGGGCCGCTTGGCGCCGCTTCCAGCCCGCGGATTTCATCGCGCAGGCCGGACATCTGCTCGACCAGGGCTGCCGCCCGGATGGCCAGCCGGTGGCCGCTTTCGGTGGGGATTACGCCACGGGCGGTCCGGTGAACCAGCGGGCAGCCGAATTCCTCCTCCAACCGGCGCAGGTGCAGGCTGAGCGCCGGCTGCGCCACATGCAGCGCCTCGGCCGCGCGGGTCAGCGAGCCATGTTCGACGATGCCGAGAAAGTATCTGAGTTGGCGGAGATCCATGACTCAGTATAACAAATCGATATCGCTGTTGGGGAGCCCATATGTCCGCGAAGGGGGGAGGTTGCTCCGAATATGAAATCGGGGAGCGGACCTTGCGGCTCACTCCCCGGGTTTCATAGGGTTGCCGTGGGGGGAATTACTTCCAGCCGGCTTCCTTTTCGCAGGCTTTCATCTCGGTCGGATGGGTCTTTTCCCAGGCGCTGATGGATTTGGTCTCGTTGGAATCCATCTTGTCGTTCATGCAGGTGCAGTACTTGGTGACGACCTCGATGGCGACCTTGGCGTCGGAATTATCCTTCAGACACTTGGTGACCCACTTCATGTCGTCGGCGTCGGCACGGGCGGCGATGGGGGCCAGGGCGGTCAAACCGACAAGAAACGCGGCTACGAAATACTTCATGGGTCTTACTCCCAGGGCTGGATCGCCGACCCCGTGGCCGGAGTATCCACCATCTTCCGGGGTAGAGTAGCCCGAGGCCAATCTTTCGGGAAGTACCGATGTCGGGGTGTCTCATGCATTAGATATAGGGCGCCAAAAGGGGTGGGGCCGGAGACCTTGCGATCTCCGACCCCATATGCGGGTCGTCAGGAAAGGGGGGGGACCGACGACCTGCTATAGGTCAGCCGAGGCGACGCCAGAAGCTGAGGCGCTGTGACGGGGCAAAGCCGCAGCGAGCCAGGAACTGAAGCAGCTCGAAGCTGTTCCAGGCCACCTGGGTCTGGACCTTCTCGACACCCAGCGACGACAGGTTGGTGAGCAACTGGCTCATCAGGGCGCGACCGACATTGTGGCGGCCATAGGCGGGGTCGACGCCGATCGTGTCCAGAATGGCGATGGTCTGGGCGCGGCCGAACTCGCCGTATTCAGTGCGGGCCATGACGAAGCCGGCGAACTGAGCGTCGATTTCCGCCACCAGGGACACACGCACGCCGGATTCCTTGGTGACCTCGGAGATCTTGCGCTTGTAGTAGCTGGAACGGTCGCGGCGCATGACCTTGCGGTCGATGGACACGATGAAGGGGAAGTCGGCTTCGGTCAGCGAGCGTACCGGGATGCGGTCCCGCGACAGCGCCGCGAAATCGTCGCCGGACGGATCGGACAGGTCCACTTCGTCGCTGTCGCGCACCTGCTGGGCCAGCGGGGCGTCGAAAGCGGCGGTGTCGCCGGTGGAGCGCTCCAGCACCAGACCGGGCGCCAGCTCGAAGCCGGCCGACTGGAAGAAGCGGGTGATGCCGTGCTCGGTCCAGTTGGCCTGAGTGACCAACTCGCGGACGCCACGGGCGCGCATGGCGTCCTCGACCGCGGCCATCAGCTTGCGGCCAAGGCCGTTGCCACGTTGGTCGGGATCGACGCCGATGGTCTCGACCACGCCGACCGGGCCGGTACCGCCGAACTCGCCATCCAGGATGTGAGCGAAGGCGTAACCCTTGAGAACCGGGCCGTCGGCGGCCGCGATGGTCACGAAGCTGGCGGGCTCGGCGGTGGCGGCTGCCATCCGTTTTTCGTGATAATTGCGGCGCGGCGCCCCGGTGAGGCGGCGATCAAGTTCGATCACCCGTTCGAGATCGGCACTTACGATGTCGCGGATTGTGGTGCTCATGGAACTCGCGAACCTCCCAGGCTCTTGGGTCCGTTCCCTTTTGCGTGTTCGAGGTGCCGACACTTGACGGCGCCCCTGGGTGGACGGTACCCTGTTAAATGAATAATTCGGTACGATAATACCGAAATGAGCCAGCAGGTCAAGAGGGGGTTGGTATGAAGTGGGAATTTCCAGGTAGGGTAGCGGTGGTTACCGGCGGCATGCGCGGGATCGGGCTTACCATCGCCGAAGGTCTGGCGGCGGGTGGCGCCGAGGTTCACGTCTTTGACCGCGAGATCGGGGCCTTGCCGTCGGGCATGACCGCCCATGCGGTTGACGTTTCCGACTCGGCCAGCGTCAACGCCGCCTTTGCCGCCATCGGCAAGCCGGTGCATCTGTTGGTCAACAATGCCGGCATCACCCGCGATCGCACATTGCTGCGCATGAGCGACGACGAGTGGCGCTCGGTGATCGACGTCAATCTGACCAGCGCCTTCCACACCATCCGCGCCGCCGGTCCCGGCATGGTTCAGGCGGGGGTCGGGCGTATCGTCAACATGATCTCCATCAACGGCCTGCGCGGCAAGGTGGGGCAGGGCAACTACGCCGCTTCCAAGGCCGGCATGGTCGGCCTGACCAAAAGCGCGGCCAAGGAGCTGGGCGGCAAGGGCGTGACCTGCAACGCGGTGGCGCCCGGCATGGTGCTGACCGAAATGACTCTGAAGCTGGACCAGCAGTTCCGCGACAAGGCTCTGGCCGAGGCGGCGCTGAACATTCTTCCCGATACCAGCGACATCGCCAACGCGGTGCTGTTCTTGCTGTCGGATGCGGCGCGTTGCATCACCGGCGAGGTGATCAAGGTGGATTCGGGTCAGTATATCTAGCCGATTATTCAACCCCGACCATATTCCCGCCATGATCGAAGGCCATCCTGGGCGTAGCCTGGGATGGCCTTTCTATTTGGCTGAATCCGGTTCACAGTATTTTCTTAAGGACTGTTCGCCTATAATCGCAGTCAATGGAAGCCGGCGCGAAGGATGACACCATGTGGTCCTCCGAATTTCCTATCGCCATCTCGGAGCCCCGATGCGGTTCTGTCCGCATCGCCTTTGCATGCGCGATGGCTTCCATGCGGAAATCTTTGGCCTCCCCCCCTGTATTTGCCAAATCCAATCCAAACATAAGTGTTAGGACCTGCGCGCTTGCGGCCTGGGATTCGGCGCGGCGGCAGGTCGCTGAACTCTCCCTCGGCAAGGAGTGACGATATGCCCGCCTCCGATGATATCTTCACCCGCTACTCACGAGCCTACGAAAATCGCAAGGAGGTTGACCTGTCCTTGCTGGATTACCTCGAAGGCTGTCGCGAGGACCCCATGATGTACGCCTCGGCCGCAGAGCGCATGATCGCCGCCATCGGCCAGCCCGAGATCATCGACACCGCCAAGGACGCCCGCCTGTCGCGGGTGTTCATGAACCGGACCATCAAGATCTTTCCGGCTTTCTCCGACTTTTACGGCATGGAAGAGACGATCGAGCGCATCGTCGGCTATTTCCGTCACGCGGCCCAAGGGCTGGAGGAGCGCAAGCAGATCCTCTATCTGCTGGGGCCGGTGGGCGGCGGCAAGTCGTCGCTGGCCGAGAAGCTGAAGGCGCTGATGGAGGTTCATCCCATCTATGTGCTGAAGGCCGGCAAGGAACTCAGTCCGCTGTTCGAGAGCCCCCTGGGCCTGTTTGATCCCGAGACCATGGGGCCGGTGCTGGAAGATAAATACGGCATCCCGATCCGCCGCCTGCCCGGCATGATGAGCCCATGGGCGGTCAAGCGTCTGGACGAATTCGCCGGCGACATCTCGAAGTTCAAGGTGGTCAAGCTCTACCCGTCGCGGCTCAAGCAGATCGCGGTTTCCAAGGCCGAGCCGGGCGACGAGAACAACCAGGACATCTCGACCCTGGTGGGCAAGGTCGATATCCGCAAGCTGGAGATGTTCAGCCAGAACGACCCCGACGCCTATTCCTACTCGGGCGGCCTCAATCGCTGCACCCAGGGGCTGTTGGAATTCGTCGAGATGTTCAAGGCTCCCATCAAGATGCTGCATCCGCTGCTGACCGCCACCCAGGAAAGCAACTATATCGGCTCGGAAAATATCGGCGCCATGCCGTTCCTGGGGACCGTGCTGGCCCATTCCAACGAGGCCGAGTGGCAGACCTTCAAGAACAACCGTAACAACGAAGCCTTCATCGACCGCATCTGTGTCATCAAGGTGCCTTATTGTCTGCGGGTGGCCGAGGAGCAGAAAATCTACGACAAGCTGATCGATACCTCGGAACTGGCCAATGCGCCCTGCGCTCCCGGCACGCTTCAGATGCTGTCGCGTTTCGCGGTGCTGTCGCGCCTGCGGGAGCACGAGAACTCCAACCTTTATTCCAAGATGCGGGTCTATGACGGCGAGAACGTCAAGGAGACCGATCCCAAGGCCAAGCCCATGCAGGAATACAAGGACGCCGCCGGCGTTGACGAGGGTATGGACGGCATTTCGACCCGTTTCGCCTTCAAGGTGCTGTCGTCCACTTATAACTACGATACTCACGAGGTTTCGGCCGACCCGGTCCACCTGATGTATGTGCTGGAACAAGCCATCAAGCGCGAGCAGTTCCCCGAGGACACCGAGAAGAAATATATGGAGTTCATCAAGGGTGAACTGGCTCCCCGCTATGCCGAGTTCATCGGCAACGAGATCCAGAAGGCTTATCTGGAGAGCTATCACGATTACGGCCAGAACCTGTTCGATCGCTATGTGGATTACGCCGACGCCTGGATCGAGGATCAGGACTTCAAGGACCCCGATACCGGCCAGATGCTGAACCGCGATCTGCTGAATCAGGAACTGTCCAAGATCGAAAAGCCGGCCGGTATCGCCAATCCCAAGGACTTCCGCAACGAGGTGGTAAAGTTCGCCCTGCGCTCGCGCGCCGCCCAAGGCGGCAAGTCGCCGTCCTGGACCTCCTACGAGAAGATCCGCGAAGTGATCGAGCGGCGCATGTTCAGTCAGGTGGAGGAACTGCTGCCGGTGATCAGCTTTGGCTCCAAGAAGGACTCCGACTCGGAAAAGAAGCACTCGGAGTTCGTCGAACGCATGATGAGCCGCGGTTATACCGAGCGCCAGGTCCGGCGTCTGGTGGAATGGTATATGCGGGTCAAGCAGGCGGGATGAGGTTTGCGGGACGACCGGAGGGAGTTGCGGCCAAGGGCCGGCGCGCCCTGTGGCGCCGGATGGCCCCGCCCGGCGACTGAGGGACATGAACAATGAACATCATCGACCGCCGCCTCAATCCTCAGGGTAAAAGCCTTGCCAACCGGCAGAGGTTCCTGCGCCGCGCCCGCGCCCAGATCGTCAAGGCGGTGCGCGAGGCTTCGGGTAGCCGGTCGATTCAAGACATCGGCAATGGTGAGAAGATTTCCATTCCCATGGACGGGCTGCGCGAGTCCAGCTTTCACCGCGCCGCCAAGGGTGGGATTCGTGACCATGTGGTGCCTGGAAACAAGGACTTCATCGAGGGCGATCACATCAAGAAGCCCGAGGATGGTGACGGCCAGGGTGGCGGCAATCAGGGCAGCGCCGATGGCGAGGGGCAGGACGACTTCGCCTTTGTTCTGAGTAAGGAAGAGTTCCTCGATATCTTCCTTGATGATCTGGAACTGCCCGATCTGGTCAAGAAGAAGATGAAGCAGGCCGAATCAACCACGCCCATGCGGGCGGGGTACTCGTCCACCGGCTCGCCGGCTAATCTCAATGTGGTGCGGACCATGCGCAACTCGCTGTCGCGGCGAATCGCGTTGCGGCGGCCCAAACCGGCCGAGCTGGAGGAGTTGGAGGCCGAAATCAGGGCGCTGGAGGAATCCGGACTCGATCCCGAACGGCTGTCGGTGCTGCGGCTTGAATTCGACCGTCTGTCGGCCAAGAGCAAGCGGGTGCCCTATATCGATCCGCTGGATGTCCGTTATTCTCGCTTCGAGCACATCCCAAAGCCCATTACCCAGGCGGTGATGTTTTGCCTGATGGACGTGTCGGGCTCCATGACCGAGCATATGAAGGACCTCGCGAAGCGGTTCTTCATGCTGCTGTATCTGTTCCTGTCGCGCCGGTACCGGCATGTGGACGTGGTGTTCATCCGCCACACCCACGAGGCCAAGGAGGTGGATGAGGACACCTTCTTCTACTCCACCGAGACCGGCGGAACCGTGGTCTCGACCGCCCTGATCGAGATGAAAAAGGTCATCGACGACCGCTACCCCATCGGCGATTGGAACATCTACTGCGCCCAGGTCTCGGACGGCGACAACACGTCTTCCGACAACGCCAAGACGGCGGGATTGCTGGAGGACGTCATCCTGCCGGCCTGCCAGTATTTCGCTTATATCGAGGTGGGGGCCGAGTATAAGGACTGGCTGGGCCGCGACTCCGACCTGTGGCGCACCTACAAGCCGGTGGTCAGGCCCGGCGGCCATCTGGCCATGCGCAGGGTGCGGGTGCGCAGCCAGATCTTCCCGGTTTTCCGCGATCTGTTCTCGAAGGAACGCCACGACAGCACCACCTGGGCGGCGGGAGGCGAGGGGCCATGAACGACTCCACTCCCCTGTTTACCGGCGCCGATTGGGACTTCGACAAGGTGGCGCGCGTCTATGACGCCGTCGAGGCCATCGCCAAGGGCGAGATGGGGCTTGTCACCTATCCCAATCAGATCGAGGTCATCACCGCCGAGCAGATGCTGGACGCCTATTCCTCCATCGGCATGCCGCTGATGTACAAGCACTGGTCGTTCGGCAAGCATTTTGCTCAGGACGAGACCTTGTACCGCAAAGGCATGCGCGGTCTGGCCTACGAGATCGTCATCAATTCCAGCCCCTGTATCAGCTACATCATGGAGGAGAACTCCATGGCCATGCAGACGCTGGTGATCGCCCATGCCGCCTTTGGCCATAACCACTTCTTCAAGAATAACGGCCTGTTCCGGCAGTGGACCGACGCCAAGGGCATCCTCGACTACATGGAATTCGCCAAGGGCTACGTCGCCCAATGCGAGGAGCGTCACGGCCATCAGGCGGTGGAGCGTGTGCTGGACGCCGCCCATGCTTTGATGAGCCATGGCGTCCACAAATACCCGCGCAAGCGCACCCCGGATCTGGCCGACGAGGAGCGGCGCGCCGCCGAGCGCAACGCCTATCAGGAGAAGATGTTCAACGATCTGTGGCGGACGGTGCCAAAGCCGGCGGCGACCAGACAGGGCTCGCAGGAATTGGCCGAGCGCAAGCGCCGGCTGGGTCTGCCCGAGGAGAACTTGCTGTATTTCCTTGAAAAGATGGCGCCAAAACTGGCGCCGTGGCAGCGCGAGCTGATCCGCATCGTGCGCAAGATCTCGCAGTACTTTTATCCCCAAAAGCAGACCAAGATGATGAACGAGGGCTGCGCCACCTTCACCCATTACACCATCGTCAACCGTATGCACGAGTTGGGGCTGTTGAGCGACGGGGCGATGTTGGAGATTTTGCACTCCCACACCTCGGTGGTGTTCCAGCCCGATTTCGATGATCGTCGCTATTCCGGCATCAATCCCTATGCGCTGGGCTTTAACATGATGAGCGACATCCGGCGCATTTGCGAGGCTCCCACCCAGGAGGACCGCGAATGGTTCCCCGATTTCGCCGGCAATGGCGACCCGTATGGAACCTTGCGTCAGGCCTGGGCCGATTACCGGGACGAGAGCTTCGTGCTGCAATACCTGTCGCCGGCCCTGATCCGCAAAATGCGGCTGTTCAAGATTCATGACGTCGCGGAGAATTCCGAGATGGAGGTGACCGCGATCCATAACGAGCGGGGCTATCGCGAGGTCCGCCGCAGTCTGGCCCGCAGCTACGACATCGCCCACCTGGAAACCGACATCCAGATCGTCGATGTGGATCTGGCCGGGGACCGTCGCCTGATCGTTCATCATCTGGTGGATAACGGTATGCTGCTGGCCGAGGCCGAGGCGATTCGGGTGCTTCGCCATATCGCTAATCTGTGGGGCTACGAGGTCCGCCTGATCGAGATCGAGTCCGGCACCGATGCGGTTCTGAAAACCTACGAGGATGTCGCCCCGACCACGGTGATGTAGGGTTATCCCCGCTTTTTCGCCGCCAGAACCTTCAGGGCGGCCGCGATCCTGGACATGGCCGTTTTCCAGTCGCCATCGTCGGATTGACGGAAAATTCGCGCATTGGGATACCATGGACTGTCGTCGCGGCCATGCGGCCAGCGCCAGGTAAAGGCGTTGGGCAGCAGGACCCAGGTGGGCTTGCCCAGTGCGGCGGCCAGATGCAGTTCGGCCGTGTCGCCGCCCACCACCACGTCGAATGTGGCGATCACGGCTGCGGTTTCGGCCAGATCAAGCGGCGGCGGGGTGATTCGCGTCACCAGACCATGGGCGCCGACGGTTTCAATATCGGCGGCCAATTCCTGATCGACCAGGGCTTCCAGCGCCAGATCGGGGTTGCTGGCCAGGGTCAGCATCTCGGTCAGCGGGCAAGCGCGGCCGGAAGGGCGGCCTCCCCAGGTCAGGCCGACCCGCAGTCGTCCGTCCTTGGGAATGCGGCGGGGGCGCATATGGCCGGGCAGCGACAGATAGGCTTCGCCATGGGATCGGCTGGCGGCGTTCGCGCCCAACAGACGCGGCAGATCGGTCAGGTCGGCGCGCAGGTCGCAGGGCGGGATCGGATCGTCGCCGCAGATCACCCGTTCGACCCCCGACAGGTCTTGAAGCAGCGGGGCCAATTCGGGTTGGCAGGCCATGGTCACCAAGCCGCCATGCCTGACGACCGCCGGAATGAACCGGGCCAGCAACACCGCGTCGGCAAGATCGCAGTTCTGGTGAACCAGCAGGGTGCTGGCCAGCAGGTCGTCTCCCCGCCAGGCCGGGATATGAGGGGCGGGGGCGGGCGAGGGCGGGCCGGGGCGGGAGGCGAACAGATCGAAGCCGGCGGTCGTATCGCCGGTCGCCACCAGAATCTGAGCCAGGGTCCAGGCCGCTCCGGGGCGCCGCGCCTGGATGCGGCGCAGCAATCGCGCCGCTTCATCCAGGCGGCCCTGGTCCCGTCGCAGCAGCGCCAGATCATAAAGGAAGTCGGCATTGTCCGGCTCGGCCGCCAGGGCTTGACCGATGGCGGCATCGGCCTCGTCCAGGCGTTGCGACTCGCGCAGCGCCGTGGCCAGATTGGCCATTACCGAGGCGGTCGGGGCGCGGGTCAGCGCCCGGCGATAGCAAGCGATGGCGGCATCCCGGCGGCCCGCCATATGCATCATCACACCCTTGTTGGCATTGGCTCCGGCGGCGAAGGGATCTTGCATCAGCGCCTTGGCATAGCCGGCGGCGGCTTCGCCCAGGCGTCGGGCGCTTTGGTGGATCAGCGCGTCGGCGGTCAGCTGTTCGGCCAGCATCCGCGCATTGGCCATATCCCCGGGCGAGGGTGGCAGATGGAGTGGTCCGTAATGGCCGGCCGGTTCCAGAGTCGCGGCGAGGGCCAGGACGATGCCGGGTTCGTCGGCGAAGGTGACGAGGCCGCCAAAAGCGGTACTGGTGGGAAACCGCCACAGGCTGAATCCGGCTTTGGCCATGACGCGGGCGGCGTTCGCGCCCGGCCGGTGCTCGAAGATCGTCACGGCGACGGGGAAGGTGGCAAGACTGTCGAGGATGTCGTCTTCCCATCCCGTCTGACCGAGGCGCAGCACCGTTCGCCGCGTCGTCAGGTCCGGCCGGTCGGCCAGCAAGGCGTCGAGGCGGGTGGTCCGGCCGGTCGCCGGGATGCCTTCGGGCAGGGCGAAGACCCGTCGGCCGTGTCGGGCCGTCCTGGCCACCAGCACCGGTTGGTCGTTACGGCCCAGGGCGGCGGTGACGACTTCGGCGGCGTCGAATTCGTCCAGGCCACGCCGCAGGGCTTCGGCGGTGGCGGGGTGGGGTTCGATCGCCAGCACGCGCACCGCGCCATCGGGGTGCGCGGCCAGGGCGGCCAGGGTGAATTCGCCTCCGCCGGCTGCAAGGTCGATCAGCAGATCGCCGGGTTCAAGATGCGCCGCCAGAAAGGCGGCCTGGACGGCGTTGGCGCCGCTGACTTTGTCCCGTTCGTCGTCGCGGGTCTGGGCGGCCTTGGCGGCTCGCCGCGTCAACTCGGCCCGGACCATGGCGATCACCGATGGCCAGTCACCGGCTTTCGGTTGGCGGAACAGTCGCATGGTGGGGTACCAGGGGGTCCGGTCGGTGGCGCGCATCCAGCGGGGATGGGCGTCGAACGGCAGCATCAGGAGTACAGGCTTGTTCATGGCGCCCGCCAGATGGGCGGTGGCGCAGTCGCCGGCGATCACCAAATCCAATTCGGCGATTCGCCCGGCCAGATCGGCGAAATCGGCGACGGTGGGGCTGAAATCGGTGACCAGCGAAGGATCGGCGAGGGTGGCCGCGGCATTGGAGGCGTGGCTGACCTCCAGGGCGAACAGCACGATTCCGGGAATCTCGGCCAGCGGCAGCAGAGCCGGGAACGGGATGGAGGCGGCTGGATCGTTTCCGGCCCAGGCGAGGCCGACCCGGAGAACGGATTCCGGCGGCGCCAGGACCGGACGCCGCCGTCGGGCCGGCGCTTCCAGCCAGGGCGTTTCCGGCAGCGATGCCAGGTCGAAGCCAAGCCGGCGGGGCAGGTCGGGCAGGGCGACGCACGCTTCGACATTCAGCCCGTCGGGCAGGGGGTGGTTATCGGCCAGCACCCGTTCGATCCCGGTCATATGGCCCAGCAAGGGAATCAGGGTCGGCGGCGCCATCAGTGCCACTCGGAATCCCCGTTCGGTCAGCAGGGGAACAAAGCGGATCAGACGCAGCGTGTCCGACAGGCTGTCTTCGGCATGGACCAGCAGGATGCCGCCGGCCAGCGGGGTTCCGTCCCAGGCGGGGCAGGCAAGGTCGGGGCGGATGGTTCCGGGCCGATGCCAGCGCCACTCGGCATCGTGCCAGGATTCCTGGAGATGGCCGCTGAGGACGGCCAGATCGGCGCGAACAAGGTGGGCCTCGACACATTCGTCGTCCAGGGCCAGGGCGCGTCCGATCCACTGGGCCGCTTCGTCCAGCCGCCCCAGGGCCATCAGGGATCGCGCCAGACCGGCGGGATGGGTGGGGTCGTCGGGGGCGATGGAAATGGCGTGGTGAAAAATATCCATGGCGCGGGGATAGTCGCCCCGGCGGGCCAGCAGCCGGGCCAGGGACGCCAGCGCGGGAACATGGGCGGGAGCCAGCGCCAGCGCCCGGCGCAGACAGGCCTCCGCCGCTTCGGCTTGACCTTCGTCGCCCAGCAGCCGGGCCAGGCCGCACCAAGTATAGGGCGAGTCGGGGTGTTCGTGCAGCAGCAGGTCGTGGATGGCGTGCGCCTCATCGCCCCGATCAAGCTGGCGCAGCACCTCGGCCATCTCCAAGCGCGCGCTGACATGGCGCGGGTTGACCTCCAGCAGCGTCTGACAGGTTTGCAGGGCGTCGTGGGGAAGGCCCGACAGGCGCTGGCATTCGGCGATGCCCAACAGGGCGTCGGTCCGCTCGGGGTCGATCTCTTGTATCTGCGCGTAGGCGCGAAGCGCGCCCCCGTAGTCGCAGACGCGGCGCGCCATGGCCGCCTCGTGCAGCATCATATCAATGATCACGACGGATGGAGCGATCCGCTCCTCCGCCTCGATCGACTCGGTATCGAGGTGTTCGACGTCATCCATGGAGAAAGTCAAACTCGGCGGAGACCTTTAATCAAGCGCAAACAACGAGCGTCTTGTCGCTGTCGTCGGGGCGTGCTTATCCTGGCTGCTGGATAAGCCCAATCTAACGGGAAATCGAGAGCAATTATAATAATCAGAGTGGGAGGCGAAAATGCAGGCATCGCATCGGAGCTATGTGATGGCCGCCAGTATTTTGTTCACCCTGGCGGCGGTCTATCTGGCGCTCGCGGGAGAGGCCGGGGTTCCCGCCATCCTGGCGACCATCATCAAGGGGCTGGCGGTGATCGCGGTGGTGCTTCAGGCCATTCTCCTGTTTGGCGGCGGTGGTGGCGATTTCAGGACCGAAGCGGAATCCATGTTCTTTGGCCAGTCCAGGGATGCCAATTTCGTCCTCGACGGTCCGCGGATCGTTGACTGCAACGATGCCACGGTGAAGATGCTGAGGGCCTCGGGCAAGGATCAGGTGCTGCAGCTGATGCCGCCCGATTTCTCGCCCGAATTCCAGCCCGACGGCCGGCCCTCCGGCGAGAAGGCTATGGAGCTGATCGGGATTGCCCTGAAGAACGGCTCTAACCGGTTCGAGTGGATGCACAAGCGGCTGGATGGCGAGCCCTTGCCGGTTTCGGTTACGCTGGTGGCCAGCATGATCGGCGGCAAGCCCTATCTGCTGGTTTATCTCCACGACATTTCCGAACTGGCGGCGTCGCGCGAAAGCCAGCAGAACGCGGCAGCCGAACGGCATGGAATGCTGGAGCGTCTCGCCGTTACCTTTGAAAGTCGGATCAAGGGGATCGTGACCAGCGTGGCGGGGTCGGTCGGACAGCTGCAGTCCACCATCAAGGTGCTGTCGGATTCCGCCGATGACAGCAATCAGGGCCTGTCTTCGGTCCGGTCCTCCACCCGCGAAGCCACCGACAGCGTCGAAGCGGTGGCGGCCGCCAGCATCCAGTTGTCGTCCTCGATCCAGGAGATTTCCCGGCGGGTCTCGGAATCGGCTGCCATCACCCGCGACGCGGCTCAGGAGGCCCAGATCACCAACACCAGGATCGAAGGATTGGCGGTTTCCGCCCATAAGATCGGCGAGATTGTCACCCTGATCAACGACATCGCGTCCCAGACCAATCTGCTGGCGTTGAACGCCACCATCGAGGCGGCGCGGGCCGGTGATTCCGGCAAGGGCTTCGCCGTGGTCGCCAACGAGGTCAAGACTCTGGCCAATCAGACCGCCAAGGCCACCGAGGAGATTTCACGGCAGATCGCCAACATCCAGACCCAGACCAAGGACGCGGTGGACGCCATCCGTCATATCGGCGCCACCATCAGTCATATCGACGAGATGTCGACCGCTATCGCCGGCGCGGTCGAGCAGCAGGGGGCGGCGACTTCGGAGATCGCCCGGAACGTCGATACGGCAGCGCAAGGAACCAAAAGCGTGGCCGCGACCATCGTTTCCGTCGCCGATTCGTCGGAACTGACCGGGCAGATGGCCCACCGGGTGGCCGACGCCGCCACCGAACTGGGCGAGGGCAGCCGCCGCCTGGAGCAGGAGGTGACGGACTTCCTGTCGGAGGTGCGTTCGGGCTGATATGCGTCGCTCCGGCTACCGCTCCAGGGAACGGTAGCCGGCCAACAGATCGGCAAGGCGGTCATGGTAGTCGGTCACGGCCTTGGCCTTGATGGGGCCGAAGCCACGGATCTGGCGGGGCAGGGTGGCGATCTCCACCGCGATGGCGTGGTTGGCGGGGTTCAGGCCGGCCAGCAGGTCTTCGACCACCTGTTGAAATTCGGTGATCAGCGACCGCTCCATCCGGCGCTCCGGCATGCGCCCGAATGGATCGAACGGCGTGCCGCGCAGGCCCTTGAGGCGGGCCAGCAGTGGCATCAGTTTGAGCATCCACGGCCCAAAGCGCCGCTTTTCCCCGGACAGCAGCGGCGGGGCGAGGTGGACTTCCAGCCGTTCCCAGTCCTCGAACTGTTCCTTCAGCGCGGCGATGAAACCGCCGTCGGAGTACAGCCGCGCCACTTCGTATTCGTCCTTGTAGCTCATCAGCTTGGCCAGCGAGCGCGCTACCGCCTCGGTCAGTTCCTCGGAATGGGGCGCGATCTTGCGCTCGGCGGCGCGGACCCGCTCGACCATGGTCCGGTAGCGTTCGGCATGGGCGGTGTTCTGGTAGCCGGTCAGGTGATCCACCCGCCGCACGATCAATTCGTCCAGGTCGCGCGACAGCCGGCGATGGTCCGAGGTCTCGCCGGATGGGGGCGCGATGCGCCGTTCCACCGCCGTCAGGTCAAAGGCGGCGCGGCGGCCCCACAGGAAGGCCTGGGTGTTGAACTCCACCATGGCGCCATTAAGCTCGATGGCTCGCAAGATGGAGGCCTCGGCCAGCGGCAACTCGCCCTTTTGCCAAGCGAAGCCCACCAGGAACATATTGGCCGCCAGCGCGTCTCCCAGCAAGGTGGTCGCCAGCCGGGTGGCGTCGAGGAAGTTGACGGCATCGTTGACGTGATCGCGGATAGTCTCGTGCATGCCCTTGCCGGGAAAGGCCATGTCGGGGGCGTGGGTGAAGCTGGCCGGCATGGCTTCATGGTCGTTGACGATGGCGTGCGAGCGGCCGGGCTTCAGCTTGGACAGGGTGTCGAAGCCGGCCGCCACCACCATGTCGCAGGCCAGCAGCAGCCGCGCCTGGGCCGTGGCGATGCGGACGGCGTAGAGTTGGGTCGGATCGTCGCAGATGCGGATATGGCTCATGACCGCGCCGTTCTTTTGGGCCAGGCCGGTCTGATCCAGCGACGTGACGCCCTTGCCTTCCAGATGGGCCGCCATGCCCAGCACTTCGGCCACGGTCACCACGCCGGTGCCGCCGATGCCGGTGACGATGATGCCGAACGGCTCGGCCGCCGAGGGCAGGACCGGATCGGGCAGTTCGGCGAAGGACTGTTCCTCCAGGCCGTGATGCCGGCGGATGCGGGCGCCCTTGACCGAGACGAAGCTGGGGCAGAAGCCTTTGACGCAGGAGAAGTCCTTGTTGCACGACGACTGGTCGATGGCGCGCTTGCGGCCCCATTCGGTCTCCACCGGGACCACCGCGACGCAGTTGGATTTGACGCCGCAATCGCCGCAGCCCTCGCAGACCTTTTCGTTGATGAAGATCCGTTCCGGCGGATCGGGCATCAGGCCGCGCTTTCTGCGGCGACGCTTCTCGGCGGCGCAGGTCTGGTCGTAGATCAGCACCGACACCCCCGGCCATTCGCGTAACTCGCGCTGGACCGTGTCCAGGTCGTCGCGGTGATGAAAGCTTACCCCCAGGGGGAAGCCGGAATGGGGCGGGTACTTGTCGGGTTGGTCGCTGACTACGGCGATGCGCAAGACGCCCTCGGCGCGGACCTGTGAGGCGATGGCCGGCACCGATAGCCCGCCTTCGGCCGGTTGGCCGCCGGTCATGGCGACGGCGTCGTTGAACAGAATCTTGTAGGTGAGGTTGACCTTGGCGGCCAAGGCGGCGCGGATGGCCAGTGAACCCGAATGGGTATAGGTGCCGTCTCCCAGATTTTGAAACATGTGGCTGCGACCGGTGAACGGAGCCTGACCGATCCAGGTGGCGCCCTCGCCGCCCATATGGGTGTAGGTCAGGGTCTCGCGGTCCATCCAGTTGGCCATGAAGTGGCAACCGATTCCCGCCATGGCTTGGCTGCCCTCGGGCACGACGGTCGAGGTGTTGTGCGGGCAGCCGGCGCAAAAATACGGGATGCGGTTGAAGCCCTGGGGAACCTCCGTCAACTGGCGCTCCTTGACGTCCAGCCATTCCAGCCGCTCCATCACCCGCATGGAGGTATAGAAGCGGCCGATCCGCGCGGCGATGACGCGGGCGATCCGGGAGGGCGTCAGCTCGCCGGCCGAGGGCAGGATCCAGGCGCCGGTCTCGTCGAACTCGCCCACCACCCGTGGCCGCACGTCTTCCCGCCAGTTGTAGAGCTGGGCCTTCAATTGCTCCTCGATGACGGCGCGCTTTTCCTCCACCACCAGGATCTCTTCCAGTCCCTCGGCGAAGGCGCGGATGCCGCTTTGCTCCAAAGGCCAGCTCATGCCGACCTTGTACAGGCGGATGCCGATCTCGGCGGCGTGCTGCTCGTCGATGCCCAGATCGGTCAGGGCCTGCATCACGTCGAGATAGGACTTGCCGGTGGTGCAGATGCCAAAGCGCGGCGAGGGCGAGTCGATCACCACCCGGTCGATGCGGTTGGCCTTGGCGAAGGCCAGCGCCGCCGGGATGCGGTGATGCATCAGCCGCATTTCCTGGTCGAGGAAGCGGTCGGGCCAGCGGATCGACAGGCCGCCCTCGGGCATGATGAAGTCGTCGGGCGTGACGAAGGTGTGGCGCCAGGGATCGATCACGACCGAGGCGGAGCTTTCGACCGTCTCGGAAATGGCCTTCATGGCCACCCACAGGCCGGAATAACGCGACAAGGCCCAACCGAACAGGCCGAAATCGATCAGCTCTTGCACCCCGGCCGGGTTCAGGACCGGAATCTGGGCCGCCATGAAGACGTGTTCGCTCTGATGGGCCAGGGTCGAGGACTTGGCGCCATGATCGTCGCCGGCCAGCACCAGCACGCCGCCATGGGGCGAACTGCCGGCGGAGTTGCCGTGCTTGAATACATCGACGGTGCGATCGACGCCGGGGCCTTTGCCGTACCACATGGCGAAGACCCCGTCCTTGGTCGGGTGGGGGAATAGACCGATCTGCTGGGTGCCCCAGACCGCGGTGGCGGCAAGATCCTCGTTGAGGCCGGGTTGAAAGCGGATCTGGTGGCTGGTCAGAAACCTCTCGGCCCGCCACAGCTCCTTGTCCAGCCCACCCAGCGGCGAGCCGCGATAGCCGGACACGAAGCCGCCGGTGTTCAGTCCGGCGGCCTGATCGCGCAGATGCTGGAGCATGGGCAGCTTGACCAGCGCCTGGATGCCGGAGAGATAGACCCGTCCTTGCTCCAACACGTATTTGTCGTCCAGGGTGACGATCGCGGTGACGGTCATGGCGGTCTGCCTCCTAACCTCTCATTTACAGGTGGTGACGGTTGCGCCGCCGGAAAGATGTCCCGTGAAAAAGTACGGATTACGCGCCGACAGGGTCTGCCATGTAAGGATATTACCGCCGGATGACGAATTACGGGGGATGATTTCCTGTTCGGTTCAAGCTATACGAGGCAGGCTTGAATATGAGGGTTTGTGCGAATGACCATCCTTGTCACCGGCGCGGCCGGATTCATCGGCTATCACACCTGCCAGCGCCTGTTGGCGCGGGGCGAGACGGTGGTCGGAGTCGACAGCCTCAACCCCTATTACGACGTCGCGCTGAAAGAGCTGCGGCTATCCCATCTCGCCATGCATGCCGGTTTCAGCTACGTCAAGGCGGATATCGCCGACCGCGAGGCCATGGCCGAGGTCGCCCGCGCCTTTCCCGACATCACCGCCTATATCAATCTGGCGGCCCAGGCCGGCGTGCGGCATTCGCTGTCGGCGCCGCACGATTACACCCACGCCAACGTGGAAGGGCATCTGGTGATGCTGGAGCTGGCCCGCAATTCGGGCAAGTGCCGCCACTTCGTCTATGCCAGCTCATCCTCGGTCTATGGCGCCAACACCAAGCTGCCGTTCTCGGTGGATGACCGGGTCGATACCCCCATCTCGCTTTACGCCGCCACCAAGCGGGCGGGCGAGCTGATCAGCCACTCCTACAGCCACCTGTTCCGGATCCCCACCACCGGCCTGCGCTTCTTCACGGTGTATGGCCCCTGGGGCCGCCCCGACATGGCCGCCTATCTGTTCGCCAAGGCTATCATCGCCGGCGAGCCGATCAAGGTGTTCAACAACGGCGATATGCGCCGCGACTTCACCTATATCGACGACATCGTTTCCGGCGTTGTCGGTGTGCTGGATCATCCGCCGGCCGATGACGGCGTCACGCCGCCCTACCACCTCTACAACATCGGCAACAACAAGTCCGAGCACCTGATGGACTTCATCGGCCTGATCGAGACGTCGCTGGGCAAGAAGGCGATCTATCAGTTCGAGCCCATGCAGGCCGGCGACGTCAAGGAAACGGCGGCCGATATCTCGGCGATTCAGCGTGATGTCGGCTTTGCCCCCACTACTCCCATCAGTATCGGCGTCCCCACCTTTATCGAGTGGTTCAAGCAATACCACGGACTGTGATCGTATCGCGGTCATCTGGCGGGCTTGATCTTGACTGAAACGACGCTTCGCGGCGCCGATTCCGCGTGAGCTATCCTCAGCCGCCGGGAACCTCTAATACCTGATAAAAATAGTACTATATTATTTCGCACTATTAATATGGGTTATCTGGGATTCGTATGAGAATCGCCATGTTGATAACTAAGTCTTAGGCCTTGGTTTTGGGGTAAAAACGGGGCTATAATTTTTAAGGGAAGTTCTGGGATGGATGGAGGCTGAAATGGCCGGATCCTCTTCGAGCATTTGGCTTCGTCTGGCGCAGTCTCTGCGTTCGATCTGGGATGAAGACGCTGATATTCATCCCGCTGAATCCGCAAAGGCCGGGCATCATGTCGGCAAGCCCAAACATGATTTCTCCGTACAATCGGCGGCCGATCGATTACAGGAGATGTTGCAGCGCAACCCCGGACTGAAGGCCAAGCTTCACGTCGTGTCGCTGGCGGAGTTCCGCGACTGGGTTGGTGAGAAATGGCCGCGCTTGGCCGGGAAGGTCGCCTTGATCGTCGAGCAGGTGATCCGGCGTCATGCGGGCAGTGGAAATCCGTTCTGCCAGGATGGCGAGGACCGCTGGATCATCGCCTTTCCCGAACTGTCGCCGGAGGAGGCGCGTCAGCGCACCCTGGCGGTGGTCGAGGATCTGGGCCGGCATCTGTTCGGTGAGCAATCGGGCGAAGGCCAACGTTCCATGGCGGTGGCGGCCGAGGTTTTCGTCACCGACGCGGTTTCCGACATTGGCGAGTTGGATTGCGATCATGTCCAGGCCGCTATTCGGGAGAGCCGCGCCTTCGTCGCATCCGGCACGGTCAGCGACAGCGTCAACCAGTGGAAGCCCATGGAGCGAGGTGAGGACGCCCGGCGACAGGAGCAGGTCTGGGAGGTGATCGAGGGGGCGCCGGCCAAGCCCTTGGCCTTTGATCCCGATCTTGTCGCGCCGCTTCCCCCCGCCGCTCGCCTGTCGTTGGTGTGGCGGCCGACCTGGGTGGCTTCGGGTGAGGCGATCTCCGCCTATGGCGCCCGGGTGATCCGGATCGATCACGAGGGGGCGGAGGCGGTGGAGGGCTGTCGCGCCTATCCCCCCGGAGATGTGAACGCCGCCCTGCGCCTTGACCGGTTCGTGGTTTCCACCGCGGTCCGCGATATCGTGGCGGGCATCCGTGGCGGCGATGAAAGGACCAATCAGGCCTCTGTGATCATCCCCATCAGTTGGGCGTCGCTGTCGTCGGAGCAGCGCGGCAGCGTTGTGATTCCACTCTCTGAACTGACCCAGGAAACCCGCAGTGCCCGGCTGGCGATCGAGATTTTCGGCATTCCCGACGGCACCACCACGCCCGAGCTTGAATCGGTGGTTTCTTATGTCCGCTCGCTCTGTCGCGAGGTTCTGGTGCGGACCCGCATGTCGGCCAGGCGCAGTTCGCTGGCGGCAGAGATCGGCGTGTCCATGGTTGGGCTCGACCTTTCGGAACTGCGGCCGGACGAACGCATGGATGACGAGTGCCTGCTGGAGACCCTGAGCCGGGTGCAAGAGGCGACCGCCAAGGATGGAATCGGCTGTTATCTGTGGAGCGCCCGTCACCGCAAGGTGGTTGGCGGGGTGGTGCAAGGCGGCTTCGAGATGGTCAACGGGCCTGGGCTCATGAAAGATATCGGCCGCCCGGCCATCGTTATGCCGGCTCCGCGCGCCCGCTTCGTTGCCGCCTGAGTGGGCGGTTTGGGCTCGGGCCGGGGATGGTTTATTCGGCCAGTTTTGGCTTGGGCGGGGCGAGCTTGATTTCGTCCGATTCCTCGGCGTCGAGCTTGGCCATGGCCGCTTTGACGGCGGCCGCCACTTTGGCCAGTTCGGGGTCGGAGTGTTCTTCCTCCTCTTCCTCCATGGCGGGCTCGGCCTCGCTCAGAAGGGCGGCCATGTCGCTGTCGGACATGATGCCGGAGAAAGACGGTTCGGCCCGGTCGTCGTCATCGGTCGGGACTGTGTCGTTCTCGTCTTCGACTTCCTCCAGCAGGGCGGCGATATCCTCATCCGACATGACTGTCGTTGCTGAAAATACGGGTGGCGAGGGAGGAGCTTCGGCGACTGGGCTTTCGTCCTCTCCGGCCTCGTCCAGCATGGCTTGCATATCGGCGTCGGAGATGGTGGCGCCGAAGTCGAGGGGTGGGAGTTCGAATTCCTCATCCTCTCCGGCCTCGGCCAGCATGGCTTGCATGTCGGCGTCGGAGATGGCGGCGCCGAGGTCGAGGGGTGGGAGTTCGAATTCCTCGTCCTCTCCGGCCTCGTCCAGCATGGCTTGCATGTCGGCGTCGGAGATGGTGACGTCGAGGTCGAGGGGGGGAAGTTCGGCCTGGTCTTCGTCGTCGGTTTCTTCCAACAGGGCGGCGATATCGTCGTCGGACATCACGGTGCCGAAGACCAGCGGCGGCAGGGGCGGTTCCTCGACGGCGGCCAGGCTCTCCTCGCGTTCCATGGTGTCCATGGCCTCGGCCAGCATGGCCGACATATCCGCGTCGCTGAATCCTGTCTCGGCCTCGGACTCCATTTCCGGCTCGTTGGGGCGGGAGGGACCTTCCTCGTCGTCGCGGGGCAGGCCGGCGATGCGGCGGCGCAGATGGTAGACCGCCTGTTTGCCGAAATCCTTGGCCAGTGACAGGACGCCCACATATTCGCAGGCGAATTTTTCGTCGAACTCCTCGCCACGGTTCTGGGCTTCGGACCGCAAGGCGCTCTGTTCGGCGGTCAGCACAGCGACGAATTGCTGGGTGGCGTAGACATGGCCGATCACCGTGACCGGCTCCAGCCGGGCGGCGCGGTTGATGTGGCTGCCGTAGAAGTTCTGGCGACCGCAGATGGGGTCGCTGGCCTGGAACACCGGTCCGGCGTGGAGCGAAATGCGCAAGGACAGCGGGTGGGGCAGGCGGTCGCGCAGTTCCTCGTCAGCCTCGGCCACCATCTCTTGGAGGGTCTGGGCGTATTCGGCCATGGGCGAGGCCTTGCCCATCACCGCGAAAATGGCGTCGCCCCAGGTATTGATGGCGATGGGCTGGATCTCCAGCCGGGTCATGCCCCGGTTGATGATGCGCAGGAAGTCGAGGAACACCGGCGTGTGCTCCTCCTTCAGCTTGGAGTATCCGGCGATGTCGCAGAACATCATGGAGCGGATGACGCGGCCTTCGCCCTGCTCCTCGTCGTCTTCGGAGTCGAGGTCCGGCATGGTCGGGGCGGCGTCGCCCGCCAGTTCCGGGCGCTGTTGTAGCAGGCTGTCCAGATCGATGATGCGCAGTTGGGAGATGTCTTCCCACTGGTCGATGAAATCGGCAGCCCCGCCGACCAGCGAACCCGGCATCATATCCCACACCGCCAGCAGATAGGGCGCAGTGGTCAGAAAGGTGGCCCGCAGCGTCGCCAGGCCATGCAGGCATTGATTGGCGAAGCGGTACAGCATGCCGTGGCCGAGATAGCGTTCCTCGGTGGCATAGGTCACCGTCGTGGCCAGTTTCAGGGCATTGCGGAAGCGCATTTCCCAGCGCGAGCCGCCATAGCGGACATTCTCGGCGATGAAATCGTCGATGGCGTAGGGCATTACCACGTTGACCTCGGCCCCGCGCTCCAGCATCGCTTCGATGAACAGCAGATCCGAGCCGCAGGCTGCCATGGAATAACCCACCTGAGCCCCCAACTCGTCGAGCGAGTGGGCAATCTCGGTGCGGACGGCGGCCTCCAGCTCGGGAGGGAAGTGGGGGCCTTCGCCCGGCCGGTCCAGCGGATGGCCAGTGAATACGACCACGGTCGGCGGCTTGATGATGTCGAAAACAGCGGGGGGGACGGTCAGGCCGCCGCTTTGCAGCAGCGCCAACTGCTTTAGCGCCGAGACCGTGCTGCCGTAATGGATGCCTTCCAGCGTGCTGGCCCAGGCGAAGGATGCCAGCGCCTCTTCGGTCTCGCCCAGCAGCAGATGGGCTTCGCCGACGGTGACCAGCAGCTGATACCGCTCCTCCGGCGACAGCGAAAACTCGGTCTCGGCCGCCCGGACCCGGTCGCTGACGCCGCGAGCCAGATCATGGGCGCTTTTGATGTCGCCCAGCAGCCAGGAGGTGACGGCGGCGTCGATGCCGGCCCGAGTGGCGCCGCCGGTGCTGAAGGCGCGCAGGTAAAGTTCGCGGCAGTGTTCCAGATCGCGCCGCGCGCCCGAGGCGATCCAGGCCTCGCGGAACACTCCGGCCAGGGCGGTATAGGTTTCGACATCGGCGTCGGCGACCAGCTTCTTGCCGCGCACCAGCTCCATGGCCTCGGCCAGTTCGGCCATCACCGCCAGGGTTTCCTTGCCGGGCTCGTCGTCCAGAATCTCGACCGCCCGCTTGAGACTTACATGCAGGCGGTGAAACGGCCCCTCGTCGATCAGGATGACGTCCAGTACCGGCTGAAGCAGCTTGCGCGCTTCGTCCAGGGCGCCGGTCTGCGACAGGGCGACGGCGCCGAAGATGGTCAGTTTGAAACTGTTTGGGAATTGCTTCAGGCCTTCGCGCGCAACGTCATGCGCCAGGAAATTCTGCCCTTCCTCAAGCAGTTCCCGCGCCGCACGCTCCCACTCGGGCAATGTGCGGGCCGGGTGCGTTCCCGCGTTGATCGCTATCGATTCCGCCAAGGTCCGGCGAGCCTCTCCCATGGGTCTGACTCTTTGTTTAGCACGAGCGGGCCGGCCCCGGAAGACCTGCCTGGACTCCAGGGTGCAGTTCGGTCGGGACGATCAACGGGCAGGAGTGCTTCGTTTCAAGTTTGTCCATTGAAATCAAACGGATGGGGTTATCTCCGCCGAGCGGATACCCGGTTGACGGCGGGCCTTGCATAGGGCACCGTAATGGAGATTTACTCCTTCATGGTTCGACCCTGAGGTGTTTAGTCCATCATGACCGGATTTTATCCGCGCGAGCTTGGTATGGACGAGACTCTGCCCACCTCCGAGCAGTTTGCGGCGGCAGCGGTGAATGGAAGGATCGGCAAGGGCCTCAAGGCCAGAGTTCCGTTCGGGCGCGGGTCGCTGCTGGCCCATTTCGTCGGAGTCCTGTCCAACCGAATTCTTCAGCATACCCTCCAGGTCACGCCGAACATCCATCTGCACGATCCGTATTTCGTTGGTCTTTTGTCTCATGCCTGCGCGCCCAACTGCGTGTTGGACATGGCGCGGCTTGAAGTCTGGGCATTGACCGATATCGCGGTGGGCGACCTGCTGACCATCGATTACGCCATGACCGAGGACACGTTGTTTCGTCAGTTTCCGTGTATTTGCGGCGCGCCCGGCTGTCGCAAATGGATCACTGGCCGGCGCGAGGCGCTCAATGATGACGGCAAGGCTTATCTGGCCAAAATGGCCGGGTGTTCTGGGCGCAATCTCCGGTGATCGGTGAGTTTCCATCGGTCGCCGCCTTCGTCGGCGCCGTGCGGCCCGAGATTCCCGTCCACTTGTTCCGTCCGCATCGGATGGCCCAGGCGGCGCGGGAGTTCGTGAGCGGCTTTTGCGGCGAGACGTTGTTCGCGGTCAAGTGCAACGCCCATCCGCTGGTGCTTGAAACGTTGTGGGCCGAGGGCATCCGGCTTTTCGACGTGGCGTCGCCCATGGAGATCCGGCGCGTGGCCGAGACCTTGCCCGGTGCGGTGATGTTCTATCATCATCCGGCCAAGACCCCTGGTCAGATCGCGGTGGCCTGGGAAACCGGCTTGCGTCATTTCGCCGTCGATTGTATCGCCGAGTTGGAAAAGGTGGCGGCGCTGACCGGGACTGGAATGATTCCGGTGGTGCGGTTGGCCATCCCCAAGGGGTCGGGAGCGGTCTACGACCTGTCGACCAAGTTTGGAGCAACTCCGGACGTATTCGTCGTCACGCTGAAACGGGCGGTCGCCCTGGGCCTGTCGCCTGCGGTCACGTTCCATGTGGGCTCGCAATGCCTTGACCCCGGGGCGTTCCGGCTGGGGATGTCCCTGGCCGTCGAGTTGCTTGACCGGGCCGGGGTCTCGGTCGGGCTGATGGATGTGGGTGGCGGCTTTCCCGCCTATTACCGCTCGACCGCCGCGCCGCCGCTGTCGGCCTATTTCGACATGATCCGCCAGACCCACGCCGCACTGACCGAACCGCGCGGCATCCGCCTGCTCTGCGAACCCGGCCGCGCCCTGGTGGCCGAGGGTGGGTCGCTGCTGGTGCGAGTCAATCTGAGAAAGCCGGACTCGGTCTATCTCAACGACGGAATCTTCGGCGGCCTTGCCGAGACCTATTGGGGGAAGGCCGCGCTGTCGCTGCCTTATCGGGTTGTGGACTTCTTGGGGCGGCCGCGCATGGGCGCGGTGGGCGGCTTCACCGCCTTTGGCCCCACCTGCGACGGCAACGACATATTGCCCTGGCCGCTGATGCTGCCGGTGGATGTCGCCGATGGCGACTATATCGAGTTCAATCTGATCGGCGCCTATGGCCGCGAGATGGCCGCCGGTTACAATGGCATGCGCTCCGACGCCGTCGCCGTGATCGGGCAGGATTTCGCCGGGCATCTTCGTTGAGAATGGCTCCAGGCGGGTGGACGAAGCCTTGATCTGGGGGTATTGTTACTCAGATTTTAATTTTTCGAGGGGAGATTCGAGATGAAGAAAGTCGTTCTTACGCTTGGTACCTTGCTGCTGCTGGCCGGCTGTTCCGGCCGTTGGGAGCCGTTTGGCGGTTTCACCGATCCGGTGTGCATGCCCGACGGTTCGGTGTCCTTCTATCAGCAGGCCGACGACAAGGGCAATCTGGGCACGCCGATCGCGACCAAGGAAAATTGCCCCTGGAATAAGAAGAAGTAAGGCATTCGCCTTAATTCTCGGGAAAAGGGACCTTCGGGTCCCTTTTTTTGATTCATCGGACATTGGGATGCCGTGTCCCGTTGCAGGGTGACAGACAGCGTCGTGGGACTCTGGCAGAGCAGGCGACCAACTTTGGAGAGAGTCGCCATGAAGGAAAGTCTGGCTGTCGGCATGTCCAGGACGCGCCGCTGGGTCATCGATGAAGGCCGCACCATCGGCATCCTGGGGCCGGGGTGCCGGGTCTACGCCACCCCGTATCTGGTTTACGATCTGGAGACCACCTGCCGCGAGTTTCTCCTTGAATACGTCGATCCAGGCGACGATTCGGTGGGCACCAGAGTCGAACTCGATCATTTGGCGCCGACCCCGTTGGGCATGTGGGTGGACATCGTCATCACCGTCGCCAAGATCGAGGGGCGTGCGGTCACCTTCGAGTTCACCGCCGCCGACGCCCTCGATTCGGTGGCGAGCGGCCGGCATGGGCGGTTCATCGCCGATGTGGAGAAGACCAAGGCGCGCCTGAAGGCCAAGGCGTCGAAGGCCGGACTCTAGAAACGACCCGGACTCTGGAAACGACAAGGGCGAGTTTCCGCCAAGGGGCTCGCCCTTGTCCCTTTGCAGGGGGACAGACACCAACGCTCGCCTTCACCCACACTGATCCCCAGACGCCAAGGTCGGCGGGGGAGGATGTGTGGTGGCGAACATTCAGGCAAAGACCGGGACTCAGCGGGTTGCGACCTATTGCTACAACTGCGTGGCCGGTCCCGATCTGATGACCGTGGTGGTCGAGGACGGGGTGGCCCTGGCGGTGGAGCCCAACCACGCCGGAGCCGGTATACATCCCGCCGACGGCCGGCCTTGCGTCAAGGCCTATGGGTTGGTGCAAAAGACCTACAATCCCAACCGCGTCCTGACCCCCATGAAGCGGACCAACCCGAAGAAGGGCAAGGGCGAGGACCCTGGCTTTGTTCCGGTCTCGTGGGACGAGGCGCTGGACGCCGTCGCCGCCAGGCTCAACGATATCCGCGCCCGTGGGCTGCTGGACGATCAGGGGCTGCCTCGGGTGGCCGCCACCTTCGGTCATGGCGGCACCCCGGCCAGCTATATGGGAACCCTGCCGGCCTTCCTGGCCGCCTGGGGGCCGATCGACTATAGCCTGGGCTCGGGCCAGGGGGTCAAGTGCACCCACTCGGAGCACCTGTACGGCGAGTTCTGGCATCGCGCCTTCACGGTCTGCTCGGACACCGTGCATACCCGCTATATCGTCTCGTTCGGCGCCAATGTGGAGGTGACCGGCGGCGTCTGCGCCGTGCGCCGTCACGCCGATGCGCGCATTCGCGGCATCAAGCGGGTGCAGGTCGAGCCGCATCTGTCGGTGACCGCCGGCTGTTCGGCTGAATGGGTGCCGATCAAGCCAAAGACCGATCCCGCCTTCATGTTCGCCATGCTGCATGTCCTGCTGTGCGAGGTTCCCCCGGAGCGGCTGGATGTGGAGTTTCTGCGCGACCGCACCAACTCGCCCTATCTGGTCGGGCCGGACGGCTATTACCTGCGCGATCCCGAGACGGCCAAGCCGCTGATCTGGGATTCGCGAACCGATGCCGCGGTCGTCTTCGATCAGCCCGGCGCGGCGCCGGTCCTGACCGGCCAATACCCCATCGCCGCCGCCCTGGCTCACAAGGCCGATGGCGAGGTGGTCCGTCATGGCGACGTGGTGGGGCGGCCCTCGCTGGTGCTGACCGTGGAGGCCATGCGCGCCTATACCCCGGAATGGGCGGCGGAGCTGTGCGACGTTCCCGCCGCCACTATCCGGCGGGTGGCGCTGGAATATCTGGAAAACGCCTGTATCGGCCAGACCATGGAAGTCGATGGCCGGGTGCTGCCGTTCCGGCCGGTGGCGGTGGCGCTGGGCAAGACCGTCAATAATGGCTGGGGCGCGTTCGAATGCTGCTGGGCGCGAACCGTGCTGGCCACGGTGGTGGGCGCGCTGGAAGTGCCGGGCGGCACCCTGGGCACCACGGTGCGGATCAACCGCCCGCATGACAACCGCCTCGCTACCGTCAAGCCGGGCGAGGACGGCTTCATGGCCTGTTCGTTCAACGCCACCACTCCGGATAAGTGGGTCGCCAAGCCCAAGGGCCGCAACGCCCATTCCACCTTGGTGCCCCATGTGGGCAATGGGCCGTGGAGTCAGGCGTTGGGGCCGACCCATCTCGCCTGGATGTTCATGCGGGACGCGCCGCCCAACTGGCCAAAGCCGGCCATGCCCGAGGTGTGGTTCGCCTATCGCACCAATCCCGCCATCTCGTTTTGGGAAATCGAGCGGCTGGCCGAGACCATTTCGCGGATGCCGTACATCGTGGCCTTCGCCTATACCATGGACGAGACCAACCACATGGCCGACATCTTGCTGCCGGAGGCCTCGGACCTGGAAAGCACCCAGTTGATCCGGGCCGGCGGCACCAAATTCGTCGAGCAGCACTGGGCGCACCAGGGCTATGTCTTGCGTCAGAAAGTGGTCGAGCCCCAGGGCGAGGCCCGCGACTTCACCTGGATTTCCACCGAACTGGCCCGGCGTACCGGCTTGTTGAAGGAATATAACGAGCGCCTCAACCGGGGCCTCGCCCTGGTGCCCCTGAAGGGTGAGGGCTATGACTTCTCGCTTCCCACCGACCGGGTCAATGATCCGGATGCCATCTGGGACGCGGTGTGCAAGGCCGCTTCCGCCGAGATGACCGGCGGGGCCGAGGTCAAGGACCTGGCCTGGATGAAGGAAAACGGCCTGTTCGTGAAGCCGTTCTCGCGTACCGACTGGTACCTTTATCCCAGCATGGTGGATCAGGGGCTGCGCTTCGAACTGCCCTATCAGGAGCGCCTGTTGCGCATCGGCGAGGAACTGGGCCGCCGTCTGCACGGCCAGGGCGTCACCTGGTGGGATGAGCAACTGGGCGAGTATCAGGCCCTGCCGCAATGGCACCACGTCCCCGACCGCTGGACCGACGCGGTGATCGCCTCGGGCGGCGACCCCGCCGATTATCCGCTGTGGGGCATCACCACCAAGAGCATGCAGTATTCCACCGGCTCCAATTCCGGCATTCCCCTGATGAACGAGGTGGCGGCCAATATGCGCGGCCATGGCCGCATCATCATGAATGCCGGCACGGCGCGGAAGATGGGAATCATCCAGGGCGAGCGGGTCGAGGTGCGCTCCACCACCGGTTTCACCCGAGGGCAGGTGGAACTGGTCCAGGGCTGCCGCCCGGACACCATCGTCATTCCCGGCCAGTTCGAGCACTGGAAGACGCCCTATGCCAAGGATCTGGGCTTTCCGTCGCTGAATTCGCTGACTCCCTTGTCCGAGACCACCCTGGCGCTGACCGACGCCACCGGTTCCGGGTCCGACATCGTGCGGGTGGGCATCCACAAGATCGTGGGAGATTGCCAATGACCGCCGCGCCCATCGAGATGCCGACGCCCAATCCCGCCCTGGGCGAGCCCGGCGACGGAGTCGGGGTGGTGGCGGTGGAGCGGCGCAGCTTCTCCCGCTCCGATTCCGATCTGGATTGGGTGGCCGAGGAGATTCCGGTCAGTCTGGAATACAACGGCCTTGCCCATGCGGTGATGCTGGCGACTCCCACCGATCTGGAGGATTTCGCCCTTGGCTTCAGCCTGACCGAGGGGGTTGCCGCCTCGCCCGCCGATGTGCTGGGCATGGAGGTGGAAACGCTGCCCCAGGGGATCGCGGTTCGGATCGAATTGGCGGGTCGGCGGTTCGATCAGTTGAAGCGTCGCCGTCGCGCCTTGGCGGGGCGTACCGGTTGCGGGTTGTGCGGCGCCGAAAGTCTGGGTCAGGTCCTGCGCGACCTGCCCGCCGTCACCGCCGCCGCCACCTTTGCGCCCGTGGTTCTGGCCGGGGCGCTGGGCCAGTTGCGGACGGGTCAGCACCTGCTGGGCAAGACCGGGGCGACCCATGCCGCCGGTTGGATGGATGCTTTGGGCCAGGTCGCCCTGGTGCGCGAGGATGTCGGCCGTCACAACGCGCTGGACAAGCTGATCGGTGCTTTGGCGCGGCAACGGGGCGATACGGCAGCCGGGGCCGCCCTGGTCACCAGCCGGGCCAGCTTTGAGATGGTCCAAAAGGCCGCATCGGCCGGTATGGGAATGCTGGTGGCCATGTCCGCGCCCACTTTGCTGGCCATCCAGACCGCCGAGCGTCTCAACACCACCTTGGTCGGGTTCGCCCGCCAGAACCGCTACGTGGTCTATGCCCATGGTTGGCGGCTGCGTAACAGCGAGGGAGCGTCCTGATGACCCGCTACGTCATGGTCGCCGATCTTCGGCGCTGCGTCGGCTGCCAGACCTGCACGGCGGCCTGCAAGGAAACCAACGCCACCCCCCCCGGCGTGCAGTGGCGCCGGGTGCTGGACGTGGAGGCAGGCGAGTACCCGGATGTCCGCCGGATCTTCATTCCCACCGGCTGTCAGCATTGCGACGAGCCGCCTTGTCGGGACGTTTGCCCCTCCACCGCCACTACCAAGCGGTCCGACGGCATCGTCACCATCGATTACGATCTGTGCATCGGCTGCGCCTATTGCGCGGTGGCCTGTCCCTACGAGGCCCGCTTCAAGGTGGATAGGGTCGAATACGCCTATGGCGGCCAGCCCATGGACAACGAGCGGGCGCGCATCAAGGACGAGAAGATCGGCGTCGCCACCAAATGCACCTTTTGCGTCGAGCGCATCGATGCCGGCATCAAGGCCGGCAAGGTGCCGGGCATCGATCCCGAAGCCACGCCCGCCTGCGTCAATTCCTGCATCTCCGGCGCGTTGCGCTTTGGCGATATGGAGGACCCGGACAGCGCGGTGTCCCGCCTTGTCGCCGAGAACCAGTGGTTCCGCATGCACGAGGATCAGGGCACCGGGCCGGGATTTTATTACCTGTGGGACAAGGGCCAATGAGCAAGCTTTCACCCCTCGCCGGCACCGCGCCCCGTCTGCAATCCAGCTGGGACTGGCGGGCGGCTGGCAACTTCATCGGCGGCGGCAGCGGAGCCGGCCTGCTGGTTCTGGGCTTCGCCGCCTGCCTTGGCGGCAGCCTGTCCATCGTCGCCGTCGCCTTGGCGGGAGGAACCCTGATCGGCCTTGGCCTCGGCTGTGTCTGGTTGGAAATCGGCAGACCATGGCGGGCGATCAATGTCTTTTTCCATCCCCAGACCTCGTGGATGACCCGGGAAGGCATCGTCGCCCTGGCTTTGTACGTGGCGGGTGGCGGCGTCGTTCTGCTGGACGCTCCCCGTCTGCTGGGGCCGATGGCCCTGATCGCCTGCGGCTTCGTCTATTGCCAGGGGCGTATCCTCACCGCCGCCAAGGGTATCCCCGCCTGGCGGGCAAAGTTGACCCTGCCGCTGATTCTCGCCACCGCCGCCACCGAGGGTGCCGGGTTGGTCCTGATTCTGGCGGCTCTGACCGGAACGGCAATCTCCTGGCTGGGAGAGGGGCTATTGGTCCTGCTGGCGATCCGCTATGTGGTCTGGCGCTCCTATCTGGCTCGGCTGAAGGCTCCGGCCGCGGCCATGGCGGCGGCCAGGGGACTCCACTTACCCCTGGCCCTGGTCGGACATCTGTTGCCGGCTGTGCTGGTGGCGGTCGGGGCGCTTCCCCTTGCCGGATTGCTGGCCGTGATCGGAGGCTGGGGCCTCAAATATATCCTGATCACCCGCATGGCGCTGACCCAGGGCTTTTCCTTACCCATGACGCCGGCGCGGGGGCGTGGTGCCGCCGGTCCCGGCGTGCGGCCCGGCTGGGGAGGGTTGTCATGAGCAACGAAATCCGACTGCATGGCCGGGGCGGTCAGGGAACGGTGATGGCCGCCGGCATCCTGGCCCAGGCGCTGGCCGAGGAAGACAAGTGGGCCATTGCCATCCCCACCTTCGGCTTCGAGCGGCGGGGGGCTCCGGTCTCGGCCTTCCTGCGGGTCGATGACAAGCCCATCCGCAGCCTGACCAACATCTACCATCCCGATATCATCGTCTGCATCGACCAGACCCTGGGCCGCGCCGTCAATATCTTCGCCGGCATGGCCGATGGCGCAACCCTGGTGCTGGCGGGGCGCAAGCCGGCCAGTGAAATGAACCTGCCGGCCTCGGCGCGACGGCTGGGGCTGGTGGATGCGGTGTCCATCGCCATGGAGCTGTTTGGGCGCCCTATCACCAATTCGGTGATGCTGGGCGCTCTGGCCCGGACCACCGGCATCGTCTCGCTGGCGGCGCTGTGCCGCGCCATGGAGGAATCACATTTCCGCGATGCCGGGCTGGCGCAGAATCTGACGGCGATCCGGCGCGGCTATGACGAGACCCAGGTCAGCACCCTTAAGGAATCCTGTCATGCCCATGCCTGACCCCTCCACCCTGCCAAGGGATCTGGCGCCCATCGCCACTCGGCTCAGTACCATGCTGCCGGGCGACTGGCGGGCGCTGCGGCCGGTGGTTGACCGCGCCAAATGCGTCAAATGCGCCGTGTGCTGGCTGTTCTGTCCGGTGCAGTGCATCACCGAACGCCCGCGCTGGTTCGCCGCCGACATGGCGGTGTGCAAGGGCTGTGGCGTCTGCGCCCAGGAATGCCCGCAGAACGCCATCGCCATGATCGGGGAGGACGCGGCCTGATGAACCAGCTTGTCAATTCATCGCGCAAGATCGTCTGTGACGGCAACGAGGCTGCCGCCAGGGCGGTGGTTTTGGCCCGGCCGGACGTGGTTTCGGTATTTCCCATCACGCCTCAATCCTCGCTGGTGGAAAGCCTGTCGCAGTTCGTCGCTGACGGTGTGCTGACCGCCGAGCTGATCAACGCCGAGGGGGAACATTCGGTGCTGTCGGCGCTTCAAGGCGCCTGTCTGGCGGGGGCCAGGACCTATACCGCCACCTCGGGGCCGGGGCTGGCCTTCATGTTCGAGCCCTATATCCGCACGCCGGGCCTGCGCTTGCCCATGGTGGTGTCGCTGGTGACCCGCGACATGCTGTCGCCCCAATGCGTCTGGGGCGGGCAGCAAGACGCCATGACCGTGCGCGAATGCGGATGGATTCAGGTCTATTGCGAGAATGTGCAAGAGGTGCTCGACACCGTGATCATGGCGTTCAAGCTGGCCGAGCATAAGGACGTGCTGCTGCCGGTCAATGTCTGCCATGACGGCAATTACCTCTCCTACGCCGTGTCGCGCATCGAGCTTCCGGCGGCCGAGATGGTGGACGGGTTCCTGGGTGAGCCGGACGTCAATTGGCATATCGCGCTCGACCCCGACCGGCCCATGGCGGTGGACCCACTGACCGGCGGCACCGGACCCGGCGGGGCCGCGTCCTTCGTGGGGTATCGCAAGAGTCAGGTGCGGGGCATGGCCAACGCCCTGGAGGTGTTTTCCGATATTCACGTCGAGTGGGGCGAGCGTTTCGGCCGCCATTGGGCGCCTCTGGTGGAGGAATATCGCCTGGAGGATGCCGACTACGCCATCGTCACCATCGGTTCCATGACCGGGGCGGGCAAGGACGCCGTGGACGCCGCCCGCGAGCGGGGCGAGAAGGTCGGCCTGATCAAGGTGAAGACCTATCGGCCATTCCCGCGCGACGCCATCATCGCCGCCCTGGGCAAGGTCAAGGCCGCCGGGATCGTCGATCGTTCGGTGTCGTTCGCCTGGGATTGCGGCCCGCTTCATCAAGACGTGATGACCACCCTGTTCGCCTCGCCCCATCGGCTTGCCCTGGTCGGCTTCATCGGCGGCCTCGCCGGGGCGGACATCACCTCGGAGCATTTCCAGCGGGTGATCGAACTGACCGCCCAGGCCGCGCGGGGCGACGTTTCCGCTTCTCCCATCTGGTTGAACGAACATGACTGACATGCACGCCCGATACCTGATCATCGGCTCCAGCCATGCCGGGCGCGAGGCCCTGGCGGCTATCCGCATGGCTGATCCTCAGGGGCGGCTGGTGATGCTGAGCCGCGAGCGGCATCGGCCCTATTCACCGACCATCCTGCCCTATGTGGTGTCGGGCCGCTCGGACCCACGGAAGGTAGGCCTGGGCAGTGTCGCGTGGTTCGCCGAAAACCGGGCCGAACTGGTGCTGGACGCCCAGGTGGTCGCGGTGGATGCGGATGCCCGCGCCGTCCGGCTGGCCGATGGCGGGTGTTGGACCTATGACAAGCTGCTGCTGGCCACGGGGGCCGAGCCGGTAGTTCCGCCGGTCGAGGGACTGGAGGGGGTTCGCTATCACGTTTTGCGCACCCTGGACGACGCTTTGGCCATTCGGGCCAGGGCGGCGACGGCGCGGCGGGCGGTGGTGCTGGGAGCAGGGCTGGTCGGCATGCATGCCGCCGAGACTCTGGCCGGGGCGGGGCTTGACGTCACCGTGGTCGAGATGCGCCCCCATGTGTTGGCCGAGTATTTCGATCCTAGGGCCTCGACCCTGATCCGCGAGACCTTCGAGCGCCATGGAACCCACATGATGATGGGCCGTCGGGTCGAGCGGGCGGCGGGGGTGGAGACGGAGGCGTGCCGCCTTGGCCTCGACGATGGAACCGAGCTGGAGGCTGATCTGCTGCTGGTGGCGGCGGGGGTGCGGCCGGCTCTGAGGATGCTGGCGGATAGCGGCATCGCGACGGACAAGGGAATCTTGGTCGATACGCGCATGCGGACCGCCCGGGACGGGGTCTGGGCGGCGGGCGACGTGGCCCAGGCTCCCGGCTTTCCGACCGGCGCGCCCATGGTCAACGGCACTCTGCCCGAGGCGGTGGAGCAGGGGAGAATCGCGGGAATGGACATGGCCGGGGATGACGACCTCAGACCCTATTTGGGTGGTATTCCGCTCAACACCTACGGCTTCTTCGGCCGTCACGCCGTGGCGGTCGGAGCCGCCGCCGCTCCTGCGGGCGATGGCGTCGAGGTCGTTACCGACGAGGGCGACGGCTATTGCCGGATCGCGCTGAAGGACAATCGCCTGATCGGGCTGGCCGCCATCGATCGGGTGATGGACGCCGGAATCCTGTGGCGGCTGATCCAGCGCCGCGTCGATCTCGGTCCCGTGCGTGATCGGTTCCTGTCCCATCCGTTAGAGACGGCCCGTGCGCTGATGTCGCGCGGCTGGAGGTAGAATTGGCCAGTCAGGACACCATCCGCTTTATTTCCGAACGCTGCGACGGTTGCGGCGACTGCATGACCGCCTGTGCCAAGGCCAAGGGGAGCGCCAGCCGCGTCGCCATCGTGGCCGGAAGCGACGGAGGCTGGGAAATGGCCCTGTGTCGCCAGTGCGGCGACCCCAAATGCGTCGCCAATTGTCCGGCGGGGGCGCTGGACAAGCATCGCGACAGCGGAATCGTCGACTGGTTCAAGGATCTTTGCGTCGATTGCCATCTGTGCACCGTGGGCTGCGTCTATGGCGGGATCGTCTTTGATCCGGCCGCCGGGCATGTTCAGAAATGCGACATGTGCGACGGTAGTCCCGCCTGTGTGCCCGCCTGCGACAAGGGGGCTCTGGAACACCTGTCGGCCGCCGGTCGGTTGCATGAGATCCATGCGGATAAGGAAGATATGTTCGTTCCCGGCCTGTCGGCCTGCCAGGGCTGCAACTCGGAACTTCTGATCCGCCATACCATGCGCCGCATCGGCCGTAATTCGGTGGTGGCCGCGCCGCCGGGCTGTATTCCCGGCATGGGGACGGTGGGCTATAACGGCCAGACCGGGGCGAAGATGCCCATCTTCCACCCGCTGCTGACCAATACGGCGGCCATGCTGGGCGGCGTCAAGCGACAGTACGAACGCAAGGGCAGGGATGTCACCGTGGTGGCCCTGGCCGGCGATGGTGGCGCGGTGGATGTGGGCTTTCAGTCGCTGTCCGGCGCGGCCGAGCGGGGCGAGCGTGTCCTGTTCATCTGCGTCGATAACGAAGGCTACATGAACACCGGCATGCAGGCGTCGGGCTCCACCACTTTCGGCTCGTGGACATCGACCACGCCGGTGGGCGAGATTGGGCGGGGCAAGTCCACCGATGGCAAGTATCTGCCGCAGTTATTGATGGGCCATGGCTGCGCTTATGTGGCGACGGCGTCCACCGCCTTCCTCGACGATTACCATGCCAAGTTGGAGAAGGCCCTGGAGGCCAGCCGGACCGGCTTTGCCTATCTGCACGTTCACGCGCCGTGCCCGACCGGCTGGCGCTTTCCCGCCGCCATGACCACCGAGGTCTGCCGCCGGCAGGTGGAGACCAATTTCGTCACCCTGTGGGAGTTCACTCCCGAGGACGGCCTGTGCTTTACCCGTGGGGTCGGACGTCCCCGGCCGGTGTCGGACTATGTGGGCATGATCGGAAAATACAAGCATCTCGGCCCGGCCGAGTTGGAACGCATCCAGGCCTCGGTCCATCGGCGGGTGGAGGTGCTTCAGGGGTTTCGCCGGCGGTCAACCGCCGCCGGGTGAGGTGCGCGTTTAGGGGGCCGCGAGAGTCTCCGGGCGCAAAGAGGGAACGGCTTCGGAGGAATCAATGTCCGTCACCACACGGGCAGCAGTGGCTGCCATGTTCGATCCCGCGCAGGAAACCATGTCGCGGGACGAGCTTCAGAACCTCCAGCTCCGGCGTCTGGCCTGGAGCCTGGGCCATGCCCATGACAATGTGCCTCATCATCGCCGGGCCTTCGAGTCCAGGGGGGTGATTCCGGGGGATCTGCGCAGCCTCGACGATCTGGGCGCCTTTCCCTTCACCACCAAGCTCGACCTGCGCGACAACTACCCGTTCGGCATGCTGGCGGTCCCGCGTGAGCAGTTGAACCGGGTCCATGCGTCGTCGGGAACCACCGGCAAGCCCACCGTGGTGGGCTATACCAAGGCCGACCTGGAAAACTGGGCCGATCTGGGCGCCCGGACCATGGCGGCGGCCGGGGTGCGCCCCGGCGATCTGGTCCACAATGCCTATGGCTATGGGCTGTTTACCGGCGGCCTGGGTTTTCATTACGGGGCCGAGCGTCTGGGCTGCACCGTCGTTCCCATGTCGGGTGGTAATACGGAAAAGCAGATTGCAATGATGGCCGATCTGGGGGCCAGCGTTCTGGCCTGCACGCCGTCCTACGCCCTCAACATCGCCGAACTGGCTGAAAAGGAAGGCGTCGATCTGGCCGGCGGCCCGTTGCGGGTGGCGGTATTCGGGGCCGAGCCGTGGAGCGAGGCCATGCGGTGCGACATCGACCGCCGCCTGGGAGCCCGCGCCCACGACACCTATGGCCTGTCGGAGATCATGGGGCCGGGAGTCGGCGCCGAATGCGCCGAGCGTGACGGCCTGCATGGCTGGGAAGATCACTTCCTGTTCGAGATCATCGACCCGAACACCCTGGAGCCGCTGCCGCCCGGCGCGGTCGGCGAACTGGTCATCACCACCTTGACCAAGCAGGCCTTGCCCATGGTGCGCTACCGCACCCGCGATATCACCCGGTTGCGGGTCGAGCCATGCCCCTGCGGCCGCACCCATGTTCGCCTGGACCGCATCACCGGCCGTTCCGACGACATGCTGATCATCCGGGGCGTCAACGTTTACCCGTCGCAGGTGGAGTCCGTCTTGTTGGGCCGCGACGGCATCCGGCCCCATTACCTGCTGGTAGTGGACCGCCAGGGAAGCATGGACCGCCTGACCGTGGAGGTCGAGGCGGACCCTCTACTGCCGGATGGCGACTATGCCAGCGTCGGAAAAGACATCCGCCACCACATCAAGAGTTTGATCGGCGTCACCTGCGACGTCGTTCTGAGGAATCCGGGCGAGCTTCCACGCTCGCTCGGCAAAGCGGTCCGCATCAAGGACCTGAGAAAAGCGTGAAAACAGGAATGGGGAGGACTACGTCATGGTCATTGGCAAAAGGACGGTTTACGGGGCGCTGATCGGGTTGGGGGCGTTGGCTGCGGCCTCGGCGTCCCAGGCGGCCGAAACCATCAAGATCGGCGCGCCGTTATCGTTTACCGGTCCGGCCTCCTTTCTCGGCGAGCCCGAGAAGAAGGTTCTCGAAATGTATGTGGAGCAGATCAACAAGGAAGGCGGCCTGCTGGGGCGCAAGATCGAACTGGTGGTCTATGACGACGGAGGCCTTGCCGACAAGGCGGTCGGGAACGTCAAAAGACTGATTCAAAATGATAATGTCGATTTGCTGATTGGCGGCACCACCACCGCCACTACCATGGCCATGGTTCCGCTGATCGAGCGGGGCGAGGTGCCGTTCATTTCCCTGGCCGGGGCGGTCGTGGTGGTCGATCCCGTCAAGAAGTGGGTGTTCAAGGTCTCCCATAACGACCGCATGGCGGCCGAGAAGGTCCTGGCCGACATGAAAAACCGGGGGCTGACCAAGGCGGCGATCATTTCCGAGGATGCCGGATTCGGCAAGTCCGGCCATGACGAGACCCTGAAGGTCGCCAAGGATAGTGGTGTCGAGATCGTGGCCGACGAGGTCTATTCCTCCAAGGATCCGGACGTGACCGCCCAGCTTACCAAGATCAAGAACACGCCCGGCGTTCAGGCGGTCTTCAACTTCGGTTTTGGCCAAGGCCCGGCCATCGTCACCAAGAACTACCGTCAGATTGGCATGACCGCGCCGCTTTACCAGTCCCACGGCGTCGCCTCCAAGGACTTCATCCGTCTGGCCGGAGACTCGGCGGAAGGCGTCCGGCTGCCCGCCAGCGGGCTGGTGGTGCCCGATCAACTGGCGGCGACCGATCCGCAAAAGCCGGTGGTGAGCCTGTTCACCAAGGGCTATCAGGTCAAGCACGGCGCGGAACCGTCAACTTTTGCCGGTCATGCCTATGACGCCTTGCAAATCGCCCTGGCGGCGGTCAATCGGGCGGGCTCCACCAACAAGGCCAAGGTCAGGGACGAGATCGAGAAGACCTCCGGCTATGTGGGGACCGGCGGCATCGTCTCCATGACGCCGGCGGATCACCTGGGGCTGTCGCTGCGGGCTTTTCATATCGTCGAGGTCAAGGGCGGCAATTGGTCCCTGGTGGACTGAATGCAATCCGCGCTTCCTTCGGGAAGCGCGGCCTTTACCCTTCCAGCCGGTAGCGGGACGGGTCGACGGCAAGGCCGCGAACCAGTTGCTGGCTCATGGCGCGGGCGATGTCGCCGCCGGACCGCGCCCCTCCCGGTCTGTACCAGCGAGACACCCAGTTTCCCGCCCCAAGGACGCTGAACACGGCCAGTTTCGGGTCGCATGGGGTGATGGAGCCATCGGCGATTCCATCGCTCACCAATTTGCGGAAGCGGGCCTCGAAGGCACGGCGGCGCGCCAGGATGTCGGCGGCGGCGGCGCCGGTCATGGCGCCTTCCTCCATCAGCACCAGGCACGCGCTGGACGACGCGGTCAGCGAGCGGATGTATTGGCAAAGGGCGATGCGCAGGCGCTCGATTCCATCCGCCGGGCTGGCTTCCCCCTCGGTCACCGCCGCCTCGGCCGCATCCAGCGAAATGCCGTGCAGCCGGTACAGCAGGGCCTGCTTGTTGGGGACGTAGCGGTAAAGCGCCGGCTTCGAGATGCCCAGCGCGGCGGCGATGTCGTCCAGCGAGGTTCCGTGAAATCCCCTTTCGTTGAAGGCGCTGGCGGCGCATTCGTGCAGGGCCTCAAGCTTCAGTTCCCGCTGGGCGGCGCGGTCGGGAAACGCCGTGTTGCCCTTCTTCGGGATCGCCATTGCCGCCACTCCTCGATCCTTGAATTTCATGAGGAAAGCTAGCCCTGTCCCTTGCCTTGGGCAAGAGTTTAGTTACCCAAAGGTAATGATGTTACTGGCTGGTAACTTTCGGCTTGGCCGAAAAGCCGCGCCCATGTTAGGGTCTTTACCTGAATGGGGCGGACAAGGCCCGCTCGTTGGGGAGGATCGTGCAATGGAAGCGCCGCCCATCGGCCGGCAAGTCCCAGGAGTCTTGCCGGTCTGGCAGGATTACAGCGAGATCGCGGCGCGGACCGGCGACGGTGAGTTGAGCCGGCGATTGGCGGGCGTGGTCGGTTCCATCGGCCAGGACGGCTTCGAGGTGCACCTGATCGGACTGCTGGGAGCCGCCGCCAGATTCGATCAGATCAACGTGGTGTCGCTGGAGGGCGACCGGACCCGATCACTGTTTTCCTGGCATCGGGCGCATCCTCATATGGCTTCGTCCCTGGTCGGCCAGTATGTGGCGGAAAAGCTGTACCAGCGTGACCCGACCCTGGGCCGCCTCCAGCGTTCCGGGCGGCATGGGCTGTGCCTTGGCGTGATGCGGCGTGGTCAGATCGAGGATGACTGGTATCGGCGCTGCTTTTTCGACGACGCCCAGTTGGAGGGCAAGCTCTCTATCCTCGATCAGGCCCAGACGCACGCCATTTATCAGAATTACTATTTTTCCGCCGGGGCCGAGGCATTCTCGGTGCGGGAGATCGAAAATCTGGCCCGGTTGGCCGAGACCACCTCGCAATGCATCCTTCGACATCTGGAGTTGCGCGCGCCGCCGGCCAAGGCGAAATGTCGACCGGATGCGGTGGCGACGATCCTTGCCCGTCGGGCTCCTTCGCTGACCCTGCGCGAATTGGAGGTGTGCAGCCGCATCGTCACCGGCTACACCACCGAGGCTATCGCCCTGGATCTTGGGGTCACCCCCAACTCGGTGGCCACCTATCGCAAACGCGCCTACGCCAAGCTGAAGATTTGCAGCCAGCACCAGCTGTTTCTGCTCTGTCTCGATACTTGATCCGGCGCCCTTGGCCGACCCTTCGATACTGAAAAAGCCGCACTCCCTTGACGGAGTGCGGCTTTATAGCAGCGTTGCCGAATGGGCAGCTTACTTCTTCACGGACTTCTGCACGGCTTCGACCTGCTGCTTCACCGGCTCGAAGGCGGCGGTGAACACGGCGGTGGTCAGGTCGGCGATGTTGCGGCTGTCGCTGACGGCGGCGTCGACGCCTTCCTTGATCAGCTTTTGCTGCAACTCGACGAACTCGGCCGGGCTCTTGACGGCGGTCAGGGCCTGGATCGAAGCGGTCAGCTTCTCGGCATTCTTGGTCGCCAGCGCCTGATAGGCCTTGGCCAGCTCCTGGAAACCGGCGATGGCGGCGTTGCCACCCTTGGTCAGGGCGTCGACATTGGCTTTGGTGGCGGCGGTGATCTGGTCAACGGTGGCGGTGGTCATGACGGGACTTCCTTATGGCGAGTGGTTGAACCGCAGTGATTGCTGCACTGCAACATCATGTCACCATAAACCAATCCGGCCTGAATGCAAGCGCTATGTTGCGATGCAATATAACCGTATTGATAGCCGCTCTGGGCCTAAGTCGCCGCCGCTCCCAACTGGATTCCGTCCTATCCGCCTGAATGCCTAGGCCAGGACGCTTGCCAAGGTGGCGAGCACCACCAAAGCCGCCGCCGCCATGATGATAAGGGAGCTGTTATCCTGCGCAGCGACCCGAACCCTTGTTTTACGGTTTCGCATGGAATGCTCTCCTTCGCATATCTCCTGACTTTAATATGGATGACATCATGGGCGGCATCAATACGCCCATGCATTTCTTTCGTAACGATGGATGCGGCCGAACTCGGCGTCGGTTCAAGCCAGTGGGCCGGAAACGAAGGATCAGCCTTGATCGATCGGGGTGTCGTCGCGATTGCCCCATTCCGCCCACGAGCCGTCATAAATCGCGACATCCTCGTGACCCAGCAGGTTCAGCGCCAGGGCGACGGTGCAGGCGGTGACGCCCGAGCCGCAGGTGATGGTCACCGGCCGCTTGGGCTCGATGCCGGCGGTGGCAAAGCGCGCCGCCAGCTGATCCGCCGGCAGCATACAGCGGGTCTTGTCATCGATCATGTCGGTGAACGGCACGTTGATCGAGCCGGGGATATGGCCCAGATGCTTCGCCGGGCGCGGCTCGGGAGACTCGCCCTTGAAGCGGGCGGAGCCACGGGCGTCGATCAGGATCTCGCGGCCCGTTTCGATGTTGGCGCGCACATGATCCAGGTCGCGGACCAGCAGGTGGTTATAGTGAGAGACAAAGTGGCGGGTGCGGGGAACCGGCGGCAGATCCTCGACGGGGCGACCCTCGCGCAGCCATTTGGGGAAGCCGCCATCCAGCACGGAGACGTCGCGATGGCCGAAGGTGCGAAACATCCACCAAGCCCGCGCGGCGGCGCTGGCAAAGCCGGTACCGTCATAGACCACGATCTTGTTGCCGTTGCCCAGGCCCAGCTTGCGGACCTTGCTGGAGAACTTTTCGGCCGGGGGCAGCATGTGCGGCAGGACGGTATTGGAATCGGCGATCTCATCGATATCGAAGAACACGGCACCGGGAATGTGCTCGGCATCGTATTCCTCGCGCGCGTTGCGATTTTGCGCCGGCGCGAACCAACTGGCATCCACGACGCGCACATCGGGTGCGCTGAGATGGTCGGCCAGCCACTCGGTGCTGACGAGGGCATCCGGATTGGCGTAGGTCATGGCGATGGTTTCCCCTCGTGTGCTTGGTCTTGTCTGGACGCCGCTCAACCCAGCCAGTCGGGAACCGGCAGACCGCTTTCACGCAGAAGGTTCAAGTTGAACGGTTTTGCTTTGATCGCTCTTGCTATATTCCCGCAACATACCCCGAGTCCCGCAGAAATCAATGCCTTTTTGCGGGACTCGGGTTTCTGGCGTGGGAGCAAAAGGGGTTGGAAACACACAGGGGCGTCTCGTGGTTTGTTCTTTACATGGTCCCTATTCGTACCCAGGAGACGCCACCGTTTGTTTGGATCGTCCGACGTTTTGGTCCGTGGCGCCACGATGTCGCTTCTGGTCAATGAAGGACATGCGGGGTAATGAATAACGCCGTGATCGGCCGCGCCGTTCGTGCGGCGGGATTCGGTAATCTGGAGAGCATGACGTGACCTGCAAAATTTGCGGCAGCCCGGCAATCGGTCATGATTATTGTAGCGAGACCTGTCGCCTCAAAATCGAGTGCTTACGCATCGCCTGGGACCGTGCGGCGAAAATGGTCGGGTGCAATGGATATTACCATCGTCGCTATCACGAACACTTGCGCAATCATAATACGCGCGGCGCCAAGATGATGCACAAGGAGTGGGAAGCCGCCCGTGCCCGGCTTGGCGAGCGCCCCTAGGGCATCCCCGAGAGACGTTCTCCGACTCAGGTATGGGCGGCGCTCGAGCCGTCTTGGAGGGTAAAGAGGAAGGTTGTGCCATTTTCCGGCTGAGATTCCACCCAGATCGTTCCGCCGAAGCGATGGACGATCCGACGGCACAGGGCCAGACCGATCCCGGTCCCATTGGGAAATTTATTCGGCTCCAGCCGTTGGAAGATGATGAAAACCTTTTCAAAATACTCTGGATCGATGCCGATTCCATCATCGCGGACGGCAATGCGCCAAAATCCCTTGGGTCCAGGCTCCGCGGAAATCTCGATATTCGGGGGACGGCCCGGGTGATGGTAGATCAGGGCGTTTTCAATCAGGTTCTGAAACAGGCTTTCGGCCTGTCGGGGCTCGGCGAGAACGACGGGGAGTTTCCCATATTGGACCCGACCTCCGGCGGCTTCGGCCGCAGCGCCAAGATTGCCGAGGATGGATTCGACGATCTTTCCGAGATCGACCGGAACCAGGTCGGGCGAAGATGTTGAAACGCGGGCATAGTTCAACAGGTCGGGAATCATCGTGGACATGTGCTTTGCCCCGCCGACGATGTAGTCGATGAATTCATCCGCATCGTTGTCCAGCCGCCCCTTGTAGCGTCGGGCCAGCAACTGCGCGTAACCGCTGATATTGCGCAAGGGCGTTTGAAGGTCGTGGGAGGCAACGTAGGCGAATTGCTCCAGATCCGCGTTGGATCGCGCCAGTTCCTCGGTCCGTCGCTCCAATGCGCGCCAGGTTCTCAGCATGGCAACCCCGCCGAGAGTGGTGATGATGATGAATACGACCGCCAGGACAACAATCTTGGAGCCTTCGCGCCTCCACTCGCCGAGATAGTCGTCGGTTGCCAGTCCGACCAGGGTGATCAGGGGGAAATTGGCGATGGGGCGATAGGAAAATGTCCGGCGGATGTTGTCAGCCCCGGCCAAGGCCTGATAGGTGCCGCCATCGGGATTGGCGGTAATTCGAGTGCGAAACGTCTCCGAGACCTTGGTCTGGCCGACATAGCCCGCATGGGGAAAACGGGCCAGCAGATCGAATCCACGACTGGCGTCGCCACGCATGACCACGGTGCCGCCGGGGCCGACTTCCAGGTTGTTGAATTTCTGCTCGAACCATTCGATGGGCACTGGAGCAAAGACCATGCCGCCGAACCCGCCATCGGGCAGATTGAATCTGCGGGCGAAGATCAGCACCCATTTCTTGCTGAGACGTCCCATGATCGGCTGAGAAATCACCAATCCCGCGTCCGGATCGTCACGCAGCCGGATGAAATAGTCACGATCGGCGACGGAGACACCCGCCGGCACTCCACCGGAGCCCGCAGTCACATTGCCGCCGTCGTCGGAGGTGCGCAGGCTGTCGGCCATCTGTAGGCGTGATTGAAGGCGGGTTAGAAACCCATCCAGTTCCCGGGAGTCAATCCTTGCCCCCGCGCTCCGCAAGCGCACCATTTCATCGACCGCGCTGCGCAGGGTCAGATCGATATGATTGATATCGCCGGCGATACTTTGCGAAACAAGGCGGGTCGTATTGCGGGAGCTAACTTCGGCCCGATCTTGATATTGGCGATAGCTTGAGTCAATAAATAGCCAAACAAGTGCAATGACAAAAATGTTCGAGAAGGCCAGTAGCGCAACAATCCACCATTTGGAAGTATGAGCCCACTTGGAATTCACCACAGCGCCCTCTCACGCCGATATCTGCATTCCAGGCCATGGTAAATTAATTTGTGGGGAAAAGCCCAAGCCTATTTTTCTTTCCCGTCGGGGCGCCGTCTGCCCCGGAACGGACTACTCCAGCCAGTACGGGGGGGGAAGGCCCTTTTCCCGAAGGAAGATCGGATTGAACAGCTTGCTCTGATAGCGGGTGCCGTAATCGCACAGGACGGTCACCACCGTGTGTCCCGGTCCCAGGGCTTGGGCGACTTTGATGGCGGCCATGATGTTGATTCCAGACGAGCCGCCCAATACCAGTCCTTCCTGTTTGACCAGGTTGAAAATCAGGGGCAGCGCTTCCTCGTCGGTCACCTGGACCTGATCGTCGATGGGGGCGTCCACCAGATTGAGGGTGATGCGACCCTGGCCGATGCCTTCGGTGATCGAGCTACCTTCCGCCTTCAATTCGCCATGGGCGTAGTGGTTGTACAGGGCCGAACCCATGGGATCGGCCAGAACCACCTTGATGTTCCGGTTGTGCTCCTTCAGCGCCATGCCGGTGCCGGCCAGGGTGCCGCCGGTGCCCACGGCACAGGTGAAGGCGTCGATCTTGCCGCCGGTCTGGCGCCAGATTTCCTGGCCGGTGGTGTGGAAATGTCCCATGCGGTTGGCGACATTGTCGAATTGGTTGGCCCATAGCACGCCGTTGGGCTCGGTTTTGGCCAGTTCGGCCGCCAGGGTCTCGGAATAGCGGACGTAATTGCCGGGATTGGAGTAAGGCGCCGCCGGAACCAGACGAAGATCGGCGCCGATCAGGCGCAACATATCCTTTTTTTCCTGGCTTTGGGTCTCGGGCATGACGATGACGGTGCGATAGCCCAGGGCGTTGCCCACCAGGCACAGACCGATTCCGGTATTGCCGGCAGTGCCTTCGACGATGACGCCGCCCGGCTTCAGTAGCCCCTTGGCCTCGGCGTCGCGCACGATGGCCAGCGCCGCCCGGTCCTTGACCGACCCGCCGGGGTTAAGGAACTCGGCCTTACCCAGAATCTCGCAGCCGGTCTCTTCCGAGGCGCGCTTGAGGCGGATCAGGGGGGTGTTGCCGATGGAGCCGAGGAACCCGTCACGAATATCCGTCGTCATGAGTGTAGTATCCATGCATTGTCCAGCAACTCCAATGTAGCTTGTCGTGAGGGCTGGGGCAAGGAAATGACGGAGGGGTGTCGAGTTAAGCCGGGGGCGGCAGCGCCGCCTTGACCCGATCGGGGGTGAACGGTGCCGTTCTCAGCCGTGCGCCGCAGGCGTCGAACACCGCATTGGCCAGGGCGGCCGGAACCGGAGTGGCGGCGGCTTCGCCTCCGCCCAGCGGCGGCAGATCGGGCTGATCGATCAGATCGACCATGATCTCGGGGATATCGGCGAATCCCAGGATAGGGTAGCTGGCCCAGTCGGTGCTGGTCACCGCCTTGGCGTCGAAGGCGACCTCTTCCAGCAGGGTGCGGGACAAGGTCTGGATGATGGCGCCCTCGATCTGGAGTTTCAGCGCGTCGGGATTGATCACCAACCCGCAATCATGGGAGCAGACCACGCGGCGCGGGGTGATCTTGCCGCTGTCGCGGTCCACCGCTACTTCCATGGCGATGGCCACATAGGTTTCCGAGTGCTTGTAGTGGACATAGGCGATGCCGCGCCCGATCCCCGGAATCGGATTGGGCGCGGGGCGGGGGCGCCAGCTCATCAGGGCGGCGGCGCGGGTCAGCGCCTTGATGGCGCGGATGTCGCGCAGCAGCCGCAGCCGGCCGAACAGGCTGTCCAGGCCGGAGGCGACGCACAACTCGTCGAAGAAGCCTTCCACCGCGAAGGTGTTGGCGATCTTGCCCGGCGCCCGGATATTGCTGGGCCGCAGCGGCGCGTCGGCCAGCCAGTTGACGGTGACCTCGACGGCGGGCACCGCATAGGGCGGGTCGCCGTTCTGGTTGATCAGGCCGGTGATCAGGCCCATGGGCTGACCGATTCCGGCGGATTGGGGGGCCAGCAACGGCACGTTGGGCAGGCCGGCGGTGGCCTTGGGCAGCCACATTTCGGTCCGCCAGCCGGTGACCTGACCATCGGAGCCCAGCGCGCCTTCCAGGGCCAGCAATTGCGGCGGTCCCTTGGGATCCCAGCCCAGTTCGTCCTCGCGGCTCCACTGCACCCGGACCGGCTTGCCGGTGGCCTTGGCCAGCAGGGCGGCGTCGGCGGCGGCGTCGTCATGGCCGTTCATGCCGTAACAGCCCGAGCCGTCGAGATAGATCAGCCGGACCCTGTCCACCGGCAGCCCCAGCATGGCGGCGAAGGCGGGGCGGAAGCGGTGGGTGGCCTGGGAGGCGGTCCAGATGGTGGCGGAGCCGCCTTTGACCTCGGCGACCGCGCAGCTTGGTCCCATGGAGGCGTGCGACTGCACCGGCCAGAAATATTCGGCCCGCAGCACCTTGGCGTCGGAATCTTCCAGGGCTCCGGCGACGTCGCCCGTGTTCACCAGGGTGTCGCGGCCGACAAAGGGGCCGGCCTTCATGGCGTCGCGTACCGCCGCGTGCCCCATCAGTGGGGCGGAATCCGACCATTGCGCTTTCAGCAGGCCAGCGGCGCGGACGGCGTCCCATTCGGTTTCGGCCACCACGGCCAGGAAGTCGCGCAGCCGTATGACGCGGGCGCCCTTGACCGGCCTGACCGAGGCTTCGTCCACCGATGTCAGGGTCGCCCCCACCGATGGCGGCCGGATCACCCGGCCGTGCAGCATGCCGGGCAGGGTGAAGTCGTGGACATAGACATGGCGGCCGGTGATCTTGGCCGGCACGTCGGGGCGGGGCAGCGGCTTGCCCACCACCCGGTAGGAGGCGGGCGGGCGCAGCGGGGCCTTCGGGTCGAGCTTGAGGTTGAAGCCGGCTTCTCCCACCAGGTCGCCGATCCCGAAGGATCGTCCCTCGCCCGATCGGGGGCGGACCTCGCCGTCGACGATATCGACCTGGTCGGCTGGAAGATCCTGCCGTTCCGCCGCCAGCCGGATCAGGGCCTGACGGGCGGTGGCGGCCGCCTGACGAATCTGGACGCCGCCCTTCATCACGCCGGTGCTGCCGACGGTGGGGCCTTGGTCCGGGGTCAGCAGGGTATCGCCTTCGATCATGGCGATGCGCTCGACCCCGATGCCCAACTCCTCCGCCGCCATCTGGCGGATGGCGATGCGCAGCCCCTGACCCAGATCGACCTTGCCGCAGAAGATGGTGACCGAGCCGTCCTGGTGAATGGCGAGAAAGCCATCGACCTCGGTTGTATCGACGGTTTTTGCGCGGGGAACCGAAGAGGGGGTTGCCAGGGCGGAAGCGGGCAGGGCGAAGCCGACCAGCAGAACGCCGCCGGTTCTCAGCAGATCGCGACGGGACAGGGCGGCGGTCATGGCTGGGCGCTCCCCGAGGCGCGCATCACGGCGCGCAGGATCCGCTGATGGGTGCCGCAGCGGCACAGATTGCCCGACAGCGCCCGTTTGGCTTCGTCCAGGCTGGGCTTTGGGATGCGGGCCAGCAACGCCACCGAGGACATCACCATGCCGGTGGCGCAATAGCCGCATTGGGCGGCCTGCTCGGCGATGAAGGCCGCCTGGACCGGGTGGGGCGCCTTGACGCTGCCCAGCCCCTCGATGGTGGTGACGCGTTTGTCGGCCACCGCCGCGATGGGAGTCTGGCAGGCGCGGGCGGGCTCGTTGTCGATCAGGATGGTGCAGGCGCCGCACTGGCCCTTGCCGCAGCCGAATTTGGCCCCGGTCAGTCCCAACTGGTTGCGCAACACGTACAGCAGCGGCTGGTTCGGGTCCGTCACTGCAATGACCGTCGCGGTGCCGTTCAAGGATAGTGAAATCGTGCGTTGACTGGCCGGGCTGGGCGCTTTGGTCCTCGCCTTCGATGGTGGCGTCGCGGGCATGGGGTATCTCCCGGTCAGGGGGGCGCAGGACTGGAACTATCGCCCGATGCGGGATGGGCCGCAATCGGAGTCTTGAGGCATGTTCGCGACAAAATCCCCTTCCAGTGAAAGAGGGATAATGCTTATTGTATATGGCCGATTCGTTGATTCCCAAGAGGTGACGGTTGCAGTTTGGTGCTTTCGCCAATCGGGGGGCTCGGCTCTCCATTATTGCCACATGGGCCGCCCTCTCGCTGTTGGCTATCCACCTTTATATCGATCTGAGCCGCTCCCACGACGATGCGCGGGAGCGGGGGGGACGTCTTGCGACGTCTTATGTGCGGCTGGTGGCCGAGCACGCTTCCGCCACCTTCGACCGGGCCGATCTTGTCCTTGAGCGGGCGGTACAGCTGCCGGATGCGGATGATCTGGCCTCTGCCAAGTCGCTTTCCCAGGAACGGCGGGGCACGCTGGAAAGCCGGTTGGTCGCCTTGCAGGTCCGGGCGCAGGGCATCGTCTCCATGTCCATGACCAACGCCGATGGCTACGTGTTCGCCAATACGGTCGGGACTCCGCCGGGCGGGATGCTGGGCGATCGGGGCTACTTCCTGGCGTTGAAGAACGGCGCCTCGCCCGGCCCGGTGGTCTCGGAGGTCATCAAGGGGCGGATATCCAACAAATGGGGCATCCAGATCGCCCGGCGGATCGTCACTGGTGGCGGCGAATTCGGCGGTATGGTCGTGGCCAATATCGGCATGACCGACTACATGGAGAAGTTCTACGAGGGGCTGGGGCTTTCACCCGGGAGCGTCCTGTCGCTTCGGGACATGGATCATCGGCTGCTGGTCCGCTATCCCGCCTCCGCGCAAATCTACGGCAAGCCGGTGGCGTCGGTCGAGGCCGCGAGGCTGTTCGAACGCGGCCTGTCGGAGGGGCTGTATACCAGGGTCTCGCCCATTGACGGCGTTTCGCGCGTCTCGGCGATCAAGAAGCTGCCCGGATACGATATTTACGCCCTGGTCGGCATTCCGGAGAGTCAGGCCTTTGGCGCCTGGTTCGAATCGCGGAATCAGGCGGTCGTCATCTTCGTGCTGGCGCTGGTCGCGGCGGCCATCGCCACGGCGCTATCCTTCTGGAAGGGGAGGCTCGATCAGGCCCTGAGGTCGCAGCTTGCGTTCCAGGACGCATTGTTCGACACCCTGCCCATCCCGATTTTCGCCCGCGACAGGGATGGCGGCTTCATCACCTGCAACAATGCCTACGAGCGGTATTTCGGCAAAGGCCGGGTGGAGCTGACCGGCAAGACCGTGTTCGATGTCTTCTTGCCAGAGCTGGCCGAGCGTTATTACGCCGCCGATCAGGAGGTCCTCGCGGGGAATGGGGTCAAGACCTATGAAGTCGACGTCATTCGTGCCGATGGCGATCGTCGCCGGGTGGTCATGGACAAGGCCTGCTTTCGCGACGCCATCGGTCAGGTCGCCGGAATCGTCGCCACGGTGGTTGATATCACCGACCGTCGGCTCATGGAGGAGGAATTGTGGCGGCTGGCCACCACCGATCCCCTGACGGGCGTGGGCAACCGCCGTCATTTCCTGTCCATCGCCGAGGCCGAGTTGGGGCGGCTGCATCGCCATGATCGTCCTCTGAGCGTGATCACCTTCGACATCGATCATTTCAAGCTGATCAATGACGGTTACGGCCATGGCGTCGGCGACGACGCCATCCGGGCCGTCGCCGACACCTGTATCGCCGTTCTGCGCGATATGGACGTCATCGGGCGCATGGGCGGCGAGGAGTTCGCCATTTTGTTGCCGGAAAGCGACCTGGACGCGGCGTTAGAGGTGACCCGGCGCCTGCACGAAAAAATCGGCGCCATCCGCCTGCACACCGAGAAGGGGGAATTGGGCTTCACCGCCAGCTTTGGCGTCACCCAGGTGCGCGATGGCGACGCTACCATCGACATGGCCCTGCGCCGCGCGGATGGGGCGCTTTATGAGGCCAAGGACGGCGGGAGAAACCGCGTCGTCTTCCGCGATTGACCCGGCCGCCACCGCTCGGCTACACCAAGTCGTGAGTAGCGGGGGAGAGGCCAGTTGACCGAGAGCGCGCCGGGGTTCTATGGAACCTATGCCAGCCACAAAGGCTATTCGACACCGGTGGTCGGGCCGAAGCAGATCAGGCGGTTCGATGCCGAGATCTGGGGGCCGGCGGCCTGCGACCCGGCCATGTCCTTCCTGGAGATTGGATGCGGTACCGGGGCTTTCCTGGCCTACCTGCGATCCAAGGGCGTTCATCACCTGCTGGGCATCGACCACGACCCCGCCCTGGCGGTGGTGGTTCCCGAGGCGGTCCGCGACCGCTTTTCCTGCCGCGACGCCCATGATCTGCTGGCCGACCCGGCGCAGGGACCGTTCGATCGGGTGGTGATGCTGGACGTGCTGGAGCACTTCACGCCCGAGGATGCGCGCCATCTGTTGCAATCCGTGCGCGGCCGTCTGAGGCCCGGCGGCAAGGTGGTGATCAAGGTTCCCAATGCCGGCGCGCCCTGGGGGCTTCAGTATCAGTTCGGCGACCTGACCCATCGCACCGCGTTTTCTCCCATTTCGTTACGCCAGTTGGCCGACGCCGCCGGTTATGGCGCGCCGCTGATCCTGGCCCAGCGTCAGGGGTCGCGCCGGCGTATGATTACCGACGCCCTGGTTCATCGTTTTTTGTCCTGGGCGCTCCTGACCCCGCCCGAGTTCTGGAGCGCCAATCTCTACGCCGTCTTTCCGCTGAGGGCCGAGGCATGATCACGGTTCGACACTGGGGGGCGTTGCTGGCTTTGCCGGTTCTGTTCGTGGCGGTGCTGTTCGTCATGCGCGGCAGTTCGCTGCCGTTCTGGCAGGTGTTCAACCTTGATCCCGATTACTATTACCTGCTGAATGGATTAATGATCGTCGAGGGGCTGGCTCCCACCGATGTCAGCCATCCCGGCACCCCGGTGCAGGTCTTCATCGCCGTGGTGCTGCGCCTGATGCATCCGGGGCAGCCCAATGGCGCCGTGGTCGAAGCGGTGCTGAATGACCCCGAGGGGCATCTGGTGACCATCACCACGGTGCTGTACCCGCTGGTGGGGGCGGCGCTGGCGGCGATGGGCCGGGCCTTCCTGATCACCACCGGACGTCTGGCCCCGGCGCTGTTGGCTCAAAGCGCTCCGTTCCTGTCCATGATCATCCCGAAATTCAGCCTTCATCCCAAGCCGGAGCCGTTCCTGATCATCGCGGTCTGCCTGTTGATGGTGGCGGCGTTGCGGGTGGCGCGGGCCGAGCGGCTGACGGACCGTCATGCCGGCTGGCTGGGCGTGGTCATCGGCTTTGGCATCGCCTGCAAGATGCAGTTCCTGGCGCTGGGGCTGGTGCCCCTGTTCGCCTTGGACCGCCGCCGGCTGTTCGTGGTGCTGCCGCTGGCCACCGTCGCCGGTTTTCTGGTCTTCACCTCGCCGGCCTTGCCATCGCGTGAGATCTGGTTCGACTGGGTCGGGCGGATGGTGCTGCACAGCGGCGCCTATGGCGCCGGGGCGGCCACCGTGGTCGATGCCGGACGCTACCCCAAGGCGATCATCGGGCTGTTCGGTTCCAAGCTGATCTTCACCATCGTGTTCGCGGCTTCGCTGCTGGCCCTGGCGGGCTATGCCCGGCTGCGGCGGCGCGGCCTGATTCCGGCGGAGCCGCTGGCGCGGCTGCTGGCCGGAATCCTGTGCGGTCAGGTTTTCCTGATCCTGATCATCGCCAAGCAGGCCGCCGCCCATTACATGGTACCGGCCCTGATGCTGACCGGACCGTCGCTGGCCATTCTCTGGGTACTGAGCGGCAAGGTCTTTCCCGTGCGTTCCCATCGTCGGGCATGGATCGGCCTTGGGGTGGCGCTTGGCCTGATCACCATTCAGGCGGTGTGGAAACAAAACGCCGAGCTTTCCCGCTGGACCAGGGAGGCCCAGGCCTTTGATATGAGCCGGTTCAAGGCCTGCGCCAAGATCGATTTCGACTCGTCGTCGTCGCTGCCCTACGCCTTCCTGCGCGGCGACCTCAATACCCAGGGGCGCTATTCGGCCAAGCTGGCCTTGCTGATGCCGACCGACACGTATGCCTGGTTCATCAATGACCACACCTGGTGGAAGCGCGGCTTCATGCAGTGGAACCGGCGTCTCGACATCAAGGAAGTGGCGGCGTCCTATCCCTGTCTGGTGTTTCGCGGTAATCAGCCCTACACCGCCCTTCCCACCGCCGTTCAGCAGATCCCCGGCTTCAAGCCCGATGATATCTGCGAGGTTGGCGAGGAGGGTGTTTTCACCTGGGGGATAAAGTGCGACGGCTCTGCTCCCGTGGGCCTTGCAAAATGAGTGGAAGGGGGTAGCCTTCCTGTCCAGGGAATTCCATGAGGGGGAGCATTCATGTCGGCCAAGGCCGTGACCATCGCCCAACAGAAGGGCGGGGCGGGAAAGACGACCATCGCGGCCCAGCTTGCCGTGACTTATGCCCGGCAAGGCATGCGGATCGGATTGCTTGATATCGATCCACAAGGCTCGCTGTCGGCGTGGTACGATATCCGCAAGGCCTTGGTGGACGAGGCCGGTGGCGGCATCACCTTTGTCCAGGCCTCGGGATGGCGGCTTTCAACCGAGTTGGACCGCCTTCGGCGCGATGTGGATCTGGTGCTGATCGATAGTCCGCCCCATGCCGAGACCGAAGTCCGCATCGCGGTGCGGGCAGCCGATCTGATTTTGGTTCCCATGCAGCCTTCGCCCATGGATCTGTGGGCCACCGGCCCGACCCTGGAGATCGCGCGCAAGGAAAAGTCGCCGGCTCTGATGGTGTTTAACCGCACTCCGCTTCGCGGTAAGCTGGTGGATGCGGTCCGCAAGAAGATTCGCGACGCCGAGGTTCCGGTGGCTCAGACGGTGCTGGGCAATCGGGTCGCCTTCGCCGCCTCGATGATGGAGGGCAAGGGGGTGGTGGAAAGCAATCCGCGCCATACCGCCACCAAGGAAATCAAAGCCTTGGCCGACGAAATCGCCGCCAAGCTGGGATTGGGGTGATCGAAATGGATTACACCTACGGGCTTACCATGGGGTTGCACACTCTTGCCGCCGTAATCTGGGTGGGGGGGATGTTTTTTGCTCATGTGATTCTGCGGCCGGTGCTGAATGATCTGGAGGCCGCGCAGCGTCTGGCAGTGTGGCGCGAGGTGTTTCCCCGCTTCTTCGTCTGGGTCTGGCTGAGCGTGGTGACCCTGCTGGCCACCGGTTATGGCGTGCTGCTGGTGGGGTATCGCGGCGGCTTTGCCGGCGGCCCCACCCATGTGGACATCATGCAACTGAGCGGTCTGGTCATGATGGGGCTTTATACTCAGCTGTATTTCGGCCCCTGGCAGGGATTCAAGCGAGCCCTGGCCAGCGATGACCTTGCCAAGGCGGCCAGTTATCAGGTTCGTATGCGCCATATCGTCACCATCAATCTGATTCTGGGGCTGGTGACGATCTTCCTGGGAACGGTAGGTTCTTTGCTCGGGACGTGACGCGCCCGGCGTTTGAGGGATCAACGTTCCGATGGGCGACAGCCCGGAGGCAAGGCCAAGGGCCGCCGCGCCCCGTGGCGCGAAAGCCAAGCGAACGGAGTTCGCGCCCGGCGTTTGAGGGACCAACGTTCCGATGGGCGACAGCCCGGAGGCAAGGCCAAGGGCCGCCGCGCCCCGTGGCGCGAAAGCCAAGCGAACGGAGTTCGCGCCCGGCGTTTGAGGGACCAACAAATGGAGATTCCGACTTTGGACGCCGAGACGGATGTGGAGATTCTCTCCAAGGAGACTGTGTTTCAGGGCTATTTCCGGATCGACCGCTATCGCTTGAGGCATCGCACCTTCGCCGGCGGCTGGAGCGGCGAGATGGTGCGCGAAGTTTTTGAGCGCGGTCACGCCGTGGTGGTGCTGCTCTATGATCCCGACCGGGATTCGGTGGCGTTGATCGAGCAATTCCGCCCTGGCGCTTATGCCGCCGGTTGGCATCCCTGGCTGATCGAATGCGTCGCCGGCGTCATCGAGGAAGGCGAGCATGCCGATGACGTGGCGTGGCGTGAGACCAAGGAAGAGGCGGGGGCCGAGCCTTCCGCCATGATCCATATCGGCGACTATCTGGTCACCGCCGGCGGCTCGTCCGAGAGCTGTCGGTTGTATTGCGCCAAGATCGACAGCTCGATCGTGTCGGGCATTCATGGGTTGGCGCATGAGGGCGAGGATATCCGCGTCCTGGTGGTCTCCGCCGCCGAGGCGCTGGCCATGGTGCGGGACGGGCGGATCAACAATTCCATGGCGACGGTGGCTATCCAGTGGCTGGCCCTGGAAAAGGACGATCTGCGCCGGAAGTGGGAACGTTAGGCTGGCGCGTTTTATGCATGACTCCTTTCGAGCCCCATGTCGGTCCCTGGCTTTTCCTGGGAATCGGCGGATGGGGTGGGCGGCAGGAATTGCCGGTGGGCAGGGGCTCTCCGGTTCCACCGCGAAGGAGGGCGCCATGGCCGCTTCCTATCCGTTATTCGATACCGGCTATACCCTGTGGAAGGGCGATGTTGATACCCAGTTGCGTCAGTTGCTGGGGGTGTCTCTTCGCGAAATTCGCGTCTCGGAACGTGAATTGCTGCATCACTATTATCGCGGCGTTTCGGCGTTCCGGGTGGTCGAGGACATGACCATGCCGGTGGCGGCTGACTAAAACATCAGCCGGCAGACCACGACTGCGGCCACCAGGGCGGCGAAGTCGGCGATCAGTCCGACCGCCAGGGCGTGACGGATGCGGCGGACCTGCACCGCGCCGAAATACACCGCCAGCACATAGAAGGTGGTCTCGGTCGAGCCGTAGAGGGTGCTGAGGAGGACGCCGAGATAGGAGTCCGGACCGATGGCCGGATTGCGAAGATCGGCCGCCAGCAGCCCGTAAGAGCCCGAACCCGACAGGGTCCGCATTCCCGCCATCATCAGGGCCTCGGCCGGCAGGCCCAGCGGCGCGGTCAGGCGGCCCAGCGGCTCCAGCGCCAGGGCCATGGCCCCCGAGGCGCGGAACATGCCGATGGCCACCAGGATGGCGACCAGATAGGGAATGATCCGGACCGCGACGGCAAAGCCTTCCTTGGCGCCTTCGACGAAGCTTTCGTAGATCCGCACCCGACGCAGCGCCCCGAACAGCAGCAGTCCGACCACCAGACCGGGCAGAATCCATGGGCCGATCTCGCGCCCTTTCATCAGCAGCAGCGGCACCAGCCCCAACAGTCCGGCCAGCGCCAGCAGGCTTGGCCAGAGCGGTTGCGTGCAAGGCAGAGCCTTGACGACGGGCGGCGGCGGCGACCACAGCCCTTGCAGGGTCTTGGCGGCGATAATGGCGACCACCGTGGCAACCAGGGTGACCACCAGGGTGGGGCCGACCACGGCGGCCGGGTCGGTGGAGCCTGCCGAGGCCCGCAACGCGATCACCTTGGTCGGCAGCAGGGTGACGCCGGCGGTGTTGATGGCCAGGAACAGAACCTGGGCGTTGCTGGCGCTGCCCTTGATGGGGTTCAGGCGCTCCAGATGCTCCATGGCGCGGATGCCGAACGGTGTGGCGGCATTGCCCAGCCCCAGCAGATTGGCGGCGACATTCATCACCATGGCGCCCATGGCGGGATGTCCGGCTGGGATTTCGGGAAACAGGCGGCGCAGCAGCGGCTCCAGCAGCCGGGCGGTGGCGGTCAGCAGCCCGCCTTCCTCGGCCACCTTCATTAGCCCCAGGAACAGCGCCATGATCCCCACCAGACCCAGCGCCAGCGGCACGGCGGCGGCGGCGGCCTCGACCATGGCGGCGGACAGGGCCTCCATGGCGCCGCGACCGCCGGTCAGTTCGGCGAGGGCGGCGACGGCAAAGGCGACGCCGACGAGGGCGAGAAAAACGAGGTTCAAATCCGCGATCCCAGAGTCAGTATCCCGCGACCCTAACAGAAGGATGCGAGCCACGCACCCTTGCCGCCGGGCCATGGGCTTTGTAAGGTCGGAAAAACCAATTCCCAGGAGGGGTTGTCGATCATGCGCAAGCCCGCGCTCTTTGTCTGCGTTTCGGTCGCTGCACTACTGTCGGTCGGGTCTGTCCTGGCGGCGGACCTGGTTCCCGCCAGGATCGAGGCGGCGCGGCTGGCCCATGCCAAGGGCGATTGGGCGAAGGCCACCGCCGAGTTGGAGGCCGCGGTGGCCGAGTTGCATTTTCGCCTCGGCAACGGCTTGGGCGAGTTCATGCCCGCCCCGCTGACCGGCTGGCGGGGCGACGCGGTGGAAATCCAGGGATTGGCCAGCACCGGCGGCGGTCTGGCCGTCAGCCGCGCCTATGGCCGGGACGAAAACTCGTTGAACGCCACCTTGATCCTCGACAGTCCGGCGGTGTCCGCCGCCGCCGCCCAGTTTGCCGTCATCGCTCTCAACCAGCCCAATATCAAGCGGGTCAAGATCGGGGCCGAGGACGCCTTGCTGCGGTGGGACGCCGTCACTCGCGCCGGCGAAATCACCATAGTGCTGGGCAGCCGGGTGCTGTTGCAGATCGAAGGCGACAGCCTGGGCCACAGTGACCTGCTGGTAGAGGCGGCCAAAGGCTGGAACATCGCCGGCATCCGGAAATTGCTGGGACTCTAGGCGCCTCCTCCTATCCGATAATTCCCGCCTGGCGGAGGTCGGCCAGTTCCGCGTCTCCCACCCCCAGCCGTTGCCTGAGGACCTCGTCGGTGTCCGCCCCCAGCATGGGCGGTGGCCGGTCATAGGCCACCGGCGTTTCCGACAGCCGGATCGGATTGGCGACCAGGGTGACGTCGCCGGCCTGGGGATGCTGCATGGATACCGCCATGCCGCGATGACGCACCTGGGGATCGGCGAAGACCTGGGCCAGATCGTTGATGGGGCCGCAGGGCACCCCGACCTCTTCCAGGGTTTTGATCCAGTCGGCGCTGGACCGCGCGGCCAACAGTTCCTTGAGTATGGGGACCAGTTGGGCGCGATTGCCCACCCGTTCGGCATTGGTGGCGTAGAGCGGGTCGGCGCCAAGCTCGGGCCGTCCCGCCACGTCGCAGAACCGCCGGAACTGGCCGTCATTTCCGATGGCCAGGATGATGTGGCCATCGGCGGTGGGAAAGGCCTGATAGGGCACGATATTGGGATGGGCGTTTCCCAGGCGCTGGGGGACTATCCCGCCCACCAGATAGTTTGCGGCCTGATTGGCCAGTACCGCCACCTGAACATCCAGCAGGGCGAGGTCGATATGCTGACCCTGGCCGGTGCGGTCGCGATGGGCCAGGGCCGCCAGCACGGCGAAGCCGGCATACATGCCGGTGAAGATATCGGTCAGCGCCACTCCGACCTTGACCGGCTCGCCCTGAGGCTCGCCGGTCAGGCTCATCAGTCCGCCCATGCCCTGGACCAGGAAGTCGTAGCCGGCCCGCTGGGCATAGGGACCATCTTGGCCGAAGCCGGAGATGGAGCAATGGATGATGTCGGGCTTGACCTGCCGCAGGCCGGCGTAGTCGAGGCCGTACTTGGCCAGCCCGCCGACCTTGAAGTTCTCCAGGACGACGTCGCTGGCGGCCGCCAGCTTGCGGATCAGGGCTTGGCCCTCGGGGCGGGTGAAGTCGATGGCAACCGACCGCTTGCCCCGGTTGGTCGACAGGAAATAGGCGCTTTCGCTTGTGTCGTTTCCGTCTTTGTCCTTGAGGAAGGGCGGCCCCCAGCTGCGGGTGTCGTCGCCTTCGCCCGGCCGCTCGACCTTGATCACTTCGGCGCCCATATCGGCCAGTAACTGACCCGCCCACGGACCGGCCAGAACCCGGCTGAGGTCAAGGATGCGCAGGTGCGACAGCGGTCCGGACATGGGATACCCCGACAAGGTGACGATGGGTGTCACAGTGGGGCATGTCTACTATAATGAAAATCATTAGTTCGATATATGATCCATCATCATATCGTGATGGCAGCCGGGGAGGACGTTCCGTGTCCGACACTTCCGATGAACAAATTATCAATATTCTTCAAACTATTAAAACTATAGCCGTAGTCGGGGCCAGTCCCAATCCGGAACGGGCCGGTCATTATGTCATGGCCTTCCTTCAGGCGCGGGGCTATCGGACCATCCCGGTCAATCCCGGCCTGGAGGGGCGAGAACTGTTGGGGGAGCGGGTCTACAGGGATCTGGCTAGCATCCCGTTCGCCATCGACATGGTTGATGTGTTCCGCAATTCCGAGGCCGCGGGTCAGGTCACCGACGAGGCCATCGTCATCGGAGCCAAGGTGGTCTGGATGCAACTGGGGGTGATCAATGCCGAGGCGGCGGCCCGGGCCAGGGCTGCGGGGCTGCAAGTGGTGATGGACCGTTGCCCCAAGATGGAATTTTCTCGCTTGGGACGGACCTAGCTGTAGAAATCATCACGCCGGGTCCGGCGTGAGAAGCGGCGATGACTATTTCGTGGACTGTGGCGGTTGATTCATGGGCGGAAACCAGTCGTGCAGCCGGGTTTCGGCGGGAAAGACCTTTTCGCCGCGCCACCAGGTCTGGACGGCATCGGGACGGTGAATCACCGCTTTCAGGGCCGGTATGAAATCGACGCCGGGACAGTCGCGGCCGGCGCGATAAAAGGGCAGGGCCATGCCAAAGACCGCCCCGTCGAAGACGTCCTTGGGCGGGATTTGGTATTCATGCGAGGGCGGCGGTCCGAACAGGGGGATATCGAGCTTGGCATAGGTGGTCATGCACCAGCGGGCATCCATCTGATAGAGCCCCCGGCATTTGAGCGGGCGGATCTCGTAGATGGCGCAGGCGCCCTCCACCAGGAAGGCACAGGCGCGGCCCGTCGGCCATGCGTCGAGGCGGGCGGTCAGGGCCTCGGCATCGGGCCGTTTGCGCAGTTCGTCCGCCACATACAGAACCTCGGCCGCGGTGGCGCCCACCCGCTGGTGACAACACCAGCCGCAGCCCTTGCCGCAGGCGGCCCGCCCGGTGCCCAGCGCAAAGGCGGGGGTGGCGCGGACCTCGGCCCACAGGGCGTCCGCGAGGGTGTGGACTTCACCGACCGCCGTGATCGCCGCTTGCGCGCCCTTGGGCAGGGCGGCGGCAACCACGGCCAGGGCGGCGTTGAAGGCCGCGTCCCTGACAGGCGATGTCCTCGGGCTGCCGACCCGCGGTGCGGCGATGGCGTTCAGGGCGGAATCGGGGGTGAATTGGCTGATCATGGCGGGAAGGATAACAAGTCTCGCGGGACCGCGCCAGTCGGCGGGAGATTCTCGAATTCAGGACAAATGCTTCGTTGACGGGCTTCCGTCCGGCCTCCTAAACTCCGCGCGGGCCAAGGCCTCCCAACGGGCCGCGTCCCTTCTGCAAGGAGGGGTTACATTTATGACTGATTTTTCGAAGCCTGCTATCAAGCCGGCAAATCCCAATTTCTCGTCCGGCCCTTGCGCCAAGCGTCCCGGCTGGACCGTGGATGTGCTCAAGGATGCCCCGGTGGGCCGCTCGCATCGCGCCAAGATCGGCAAGGCGCGACTTGAGGACCTCATCAATCGCACCCGCGCCGTGCTCGGTATTCCGGCGGATTATCGCATCGGCATCGTGCCGGCCTCCGATACCGGCGCCGTCGAGATGGCCATGTGGTCGTTGCTGGGCGCGCGCGGCATCGACGCGCTGGCCTGGGAAAGCTTTGGCGAAGGCTGGGTGACCGACATCACCAAGCAGCTCAAGATCGAAGACACCCGCGTGCTCAAGGCCGGCTATGGCGAACTGCCCAAGCTGTCCGACGTGGATTGCGACCGTGACGTGGTGTTCACCTGGAACGGCACCACCGCCGGCGTCCGGGTGCCCAACGGCGACTGGATCAAGTCCGATCGCAAGGGGTTGACCATTTGCGACGCCACCTCGGCGGTGTTCGCCATGGACCTGCCCTGGGACAAGCTGGACGTGGTCACCTGGTCCTGGCAAAAGGTGCTGGGCGGCGAAGGCGCGCACGGCATGCTGGTTCTCAGCCCGCGCGCGGTCGAGCGTCTGCTGACCTACAAGCCGGCTTGGCCGCTGCCCAAGATCTTCCGCATGACTTCGGGCGGCAAGCTGAGCGAGGGGATCTTCAAGGGCGAGACCATCAACACGCCCTCGATGATCGCGGTCGAAGATCAGATCGACGCCCTGAAATGGGCGGAGTCCATCGGCGGCCTCAAGGCCCTGATCGCCCGTTCCGAGGCCAATCTTGCCGTGGTGCAATCCTGGCTGGACAAGTCCGATTGGGCCGCCAATCTGGCCGATGACGCCAAGGTGCGCTCCTGCACCTCCATCTGCATCGGCATCAAGGCGCCGTTCTTCACCAAGCTGTCGGCCGACGATCAGGCCGCCGCGGCCAAGAAGATCGTCTCCATCCTCGATAAGGAAGGCGTCGCTTACGACATCGGCGCCTATCGTGACGCTCCGTCGGGCCTGCGGCTTTGGGGCGGCGCCACCATCGAGACCAGCGACATGGAAAAGCTGCTGCCATGGCTGGATTGGGCCTTTGCCCAGGTCAAGGCCGAGTTCGCGGCCAAGGTCGTCTGACAGGCACGGCCTCGCCCTTCGAGACGGAGCCTTTGGCTCTTCCTCGGGGTGAGGCCGTTTGCGTTTTCATTTGTTCCATCGAGCCTCATGCCGAGGAGCGAAGCGTCTCGAAGCATGACAGGGGGAGTTGATATGCCCAAAGTTCTGATCAGCGACAAGCTGAGCCCGGCCGCCGTCCAGATCTTCAAGGATCGCGGCATCGAGACCGACGTCAAGGTCGGGCTGACGCCCGACGAGTTGAAGGCCATCATCGGTAATTACGACGGCCTCGCCATCCGTTCCAACACCAAGGTCACCGCCGATGTGCTGGCCGTCGCCACCAATCTGAAGGTCGTCGGCCGCGCCGGGATCGGCGTCGACAACGTGGACGTGGCCGCCGCCACCGCGCGTGGCGTCGTGGTGATGAATACCCCCTTCGGCAATTCCATCACCACCGCCGAACACGCCATCGCCATGATGTTCGCCCTGGCGCGCGACATCCCCGAGGCCAATGCCAGCACCCATGCCGGCAAGTGGGAAAAGTCCAAGTTCATGGGCGTCGAGCTGACCGGCAAGGTGCTGGGCATCGTCGGTTGCGGCAATATCGGCGCCATCGTCGCCGATCGCGCTCAGGGCTTGCGCATGCGCGTGGTCGCCTATGACCCCTTCCTGTCGCATGAGCGGGCCAAGGAACTGAACATCGAGAAGGTCGAGCTGGACGAGCTGTTCCCGCGCGCCGACTTCATCACCCTGCACACGCCGTTGACCGACGCCACCCGCAACATCATCGACGCCAAGGCCATGGCCAAGATGAAGAAGGGCGTTCGCATCATCAACTGCGCCCGTGGCGGTCTGGTGGTCGAGGAAGACCTGAAGGCGGCCATCGAGTCCGGTCATGTGGGCGGCGCGGCCCTGGACGTGTTCAAGGTCGAGCCCGCCAAGGAAAACGGCCTGTTCGGGAACGAAAAGGTGGTCTGCACCCCGCATCTGGGCGCTTCGACCTCGGAAGCCCAGGAAAACGTCGCCCTCCAGGTCGCCGAGCAGATGGCCGATTACCTGCTGACCGGCGCCGTCACCAACGCCATCAACATGGCGTCGGTCTCGGCCGAGGACGCGCCCAAGCTGAGGCCTTACATGACGCTGGCCAATCAGTTGGGCAGCTTTGCCGGCCAGTTGACCGAAACCGGCATCAAGGACGTCAAGATCGAGTATCTCGGTCATGTGGCGACCCTCAACACCAAGCCGCTGACCGCCATCGTGCTGGAAGGCCTGTTGAAGCCCATGAATGAGGCGGTCAATATGGTCAACGCCCCGGTCATCGCCAAGGAGCGCAATATCAAGGTGTCCGAGGTCAAGTCCGAGACCGAGGGCGACTACCACACCCTGATCCGCCTCACCGTGATCACCGATCAGCGTGAGCGCTCGGTCGCCGGCACCCTGTTCGGTGGCGACAAGGCCCGCTTGGTCGATATCAAGGGCATTCCGATCGAGGCCGAGCTTGGTCCGAACATGCTCTACGTCACCAATCAGGACAAGCCCGGCTTCATCGGTTCGCTGGGGACCGTTCTCGGTCAGGCCGGCGTCAATATCGCCACCTTCCATCTCGGCCGGTCCGAGGCTGGTGGCGACGCCATCTTGCTGACCCAGGTGGATCAGCCGGTGACGGCGGAGCTGCTGGAGAAGGTCAAGGCCCTGCCTCAGGTCGTGCAGGCCAAGTCCCTGCGCTTCTAATAAGGTAAAGTCGCAATTACACAGCCCCCGCGAAAGGTGTCTTTCGCGGGGGCTGTTCATTTCTATTCAGTTGCATCATGGTTCTTCATTGAAGATATACCTGCTCAATTTGAGTGTGCCCAAGGTATTGTAATATATCCGTATGTCTACGAGGTGGATCTTCGCAGCCAGGCGATCGCCGCCTCTGCCGAAGTGTCCGAAGGCGTCGGAGTCATCGCCACCCTGGCCGCATTCAACGTCGCCGCCATCGCCGACCATGTGTTGTGGCGCAAGCGGTTGGCCGACATGGTGGTCGGGCGCGAGTCCCTCAACCCCGACGACCTTGCCGATCACACCAAGTGCCGGCTGGGCAAGTGGTGTGGGACTCTTCAGGACGACAGCATCCGCAACCACCCCGCCTTTGCCGCGCTGGAGGAGCCCCATCACGAGGTTCATCGCCACGGAATCGAGGCGGCGCGCCGCTTCAAGGCCGGCGACCTGGACGGAGCCCTGGCGGCGATCGCGCTGGTGGCGAACGCTTCCGAGGGGGTGATGCGCTGCCTTGACGATCTCGGGAATCGCAAGAGCTTCTGAGGTTGTTCCTCGTCGCCGTCATTTCCGTTTGCCGTTCGGGGGTAAACGCGATACGTAGGCTGATGCTCGAATAACCGGGCGGCAGTTGCCGCCCTCGCTCCAGGTTGCGACACCTCCGATGACCGATTTTGCCAATCGTGCCTTGCTGCCCGCCGGCCTGCGCGACATGCTGCCGCCCGACGCTTCTCACGAGGCCGACGTCGTCAGCCAGTTGCTGCGCCATTTCTCCGCCCAGGGTTACGAGCGGGTAAAGCCGCCGCTGATCGAGTTCGAGGAAAGCCTGCTCGACGGCGCCGCCGCCGCGACCGCGTCCCATACCTTCCGGGTGATGGACCCGCTCAGTCAGCGCATGATGGGCCTGCGCGCCGATATGACGCCCCAGGTGGCCCGCATTGCCACCACTCGGCTGGCCAGTGTCGAGCGCCCCTTGCGGCTGTCCTATGCCGGTCAGGTTTTGCGGGTGAAGGGTACCCAGTTGCGCCCGGAGCGTCAGTTCGGCCAGGCCGGGATCGAGCTGATCGGCAGCGATTCGCCGGTCGCCGACGCCGAGGTTCTGGTGCTGATCGCCGATGCCCTGGCCGATCTTGGGGTTCCGGGGGTCACGGTCGATATGGCGCTGCCGACCCTGATGACGGTGTTGTTCTCCGAGCTTGGCCTTGACGGCGCCCTGGCCGAGCGGTTGCGTCACGCCCTGGATCACAAGGATTCCGCCCTGGTGGCCGAGGCCGGCCCCGTCGCCGCGCCGCTGCTGCGGGCCTTGATCGCCGCCGCCGGCCCCGCCGATCGCGCCCTTGCCGCCTTGAAGGCCATGACCCTGCCCCCCGCCGCCGCCGCCGAGCGCGATCGTCTGGCGCGGGTGGTCGAATTGGTCCGGGCGGATCTGCCGGATTTGGCCCTGACGGTTGATCCGGTGGAAAATCGCGGATTCGAGTATCATACCGGTGTCGGCTTCACCCTGTTCGCCCGTAATATCGGAGCAGAGTTGGGACGTGGCGGTCGTTATCTCGCCGGCGGGACGGAACCCGCCACCGGGGCGACTTTGTTCATGGATTCGGTGCTGGCGGCGCTGCCGGGGCCGAAGGATAAACGCAAGGTATTCGTGCCGGCTGGCACGCCCCGCCCATGGGCGCAGGCGCTGCGGGCGCAAGGTTGGGTTACCGTCGGCGGTCTTGATTCCAAGGCGGACCCGGCGGCGGAAGTGAAGCGTCTGGGCTGCGGGCACCTGCTCGGGCCGGATGGAACTGTGATCGTCCAATAGGGTAGGGGACAAGAATGGCGAATGTCGCGGTGGTCGGCGCCCAGTGGGGCGACGAGGGCAAGGGCAAGATCGTCGACTGGCTGTCCGAGCGTGCCGATGTCGTGGTGCGCTTTCAGGGTGGCCATAACGCCGGTCATACCCTGGTTATCGATGGTGTGACCTATAAGCTGTCGCTGCTGCCATCCGGCGTGGTCCGGGGCAAGCTCAGCATCATCGGTAACGGCGTCGTGGTCGACCCGTGGGCTTTGCTTGCCGAGATCGAGCGCATCCAGACCCAGGGGATCATCATCACCCCGGACGTGCTGAAGATCGCCGAGAACGCCTGCCTGATCCTGCCGATCCACGGTCAGTTGGATCGCGCCCGCGAGGAAGCCAGCGGCTCGGCCAAGATTGGAACCACCGGTCGCGGTATCGGCCCCGCTTACGAGGACCGGGTCGGCCGCCGCGCTATCCGGGTCTGCGACCTGGACGACCGCGCCGTGCTGGAGGCCAAGATCGAGGGGCTGTTGCGGCATCACAACGCCTTGCTGCGCGGCCTGGGGGCTCCCGAGGCCGATGGCCAGCAGATGCTCGACCAGCTTCTTGAGGTCGCTCCCAAGATTCTTCCCTTCTCCGACGTGGTGTGGCGGCACCTGGACGAAGTGCGCCATACCCGCAAGCGCGTGCTGTTCGAGGGCGCCCAGGGCGCCATGCTCGACGTCGATCACGGCACCTATCCCTATGTCACTTCGTCGAACACGGTGTCGGGCAATGCCGGCACCGGCGCCGGCGTCGGGCCGGGGCAGGTGGGCTATGTGCTGGGAATCTGCAAGGCCTACACCACCCGCGTCGGCTCTGGCCCGTTTCCGACCGAGCTGTTCGACGCCATCGGCGCGGGCATCGGCGAACGCGGCCGCGAGTTCGGCACCGTGACCGGCCGCCCCCGCCGCTGTGGCTGGCTTGACGCCGTCATGGTGCGCCAAGCGGTCAAGGTTGGCGGCATCACCGGCATCGCGCTCACCAAGCTGGACATTCTGGACGGCCTGGAGGAGCTGAAGATCTGCACCGGCTACCGCTCGCGCGGCGAGGTGCTGAGTCACTATCCCGCCTCCATGTCGCGCCAAGCCGATGTGGAGCCGATCTACGAGGTCATGCCCGGCTGGTCGGAAAGCACCTATGGCGCCCGGTCGTGGAAGGATCTTCCCGCCGCGGCCATCAAATATATCCGCCGGGTCGAGGAACTGATCGAGGCGCCGGTGGCACTGCTGTCCACCAGCCCCGAGCGGGAGGATACCATCCTGGTCCATGATCCTTTCGCGACGTGATTGTGGGATGGCGCTCCTATCTTTACAGTAGGGAGTGCGCCGGTGATTCGTGGCCGGCATTAGGGTGGGGCTGATGGCGGACGCCGAGCAAGCCGAGATAGAGGTCGAGGAAGACGAGGTCAAGGTAGAGGTCGCGAAGCCTGCCGGGCCGCCCGGCATGCTGCGCGATCGCTATTCGATCCGTTCGGGGCAGCCGCTGTCCGACCTGTCGACCCCCTCGGCCGAGGCCTTTGGAGCTGAGGACAAGCGCGACCCCAGCCGCGCCCTGTTCGGTTTGATCTGCAAGCCGGAACTGCCGCCCCGCGTCACCGTCATGCGGGCGCTGAAGGGCGTCTCGTCGCCCGGCTTGCTGCAACTGGTCGAATGGGGACCCATGAACTGGCCACCGGCCGGGCGTCAGTGCATGGCCGTGGTGTATGAGCGCCCCGCCGGCCGTCGCATCATGACCAATCTCAAGGGTGAGATTCGCCGCGTCGACGAGTACGAAATCTCCAAGAAGGTTATCGAGCCGCTGACCGCGGCCCTTAAGGAGATAACCTCGCGGGGGGTTACTCATCGCGCCATCCGTCCCACCAATATTTTCGACATCAGTGGTAATGGCGACCGCTACGCCGTCGGCGATTGCGTCACCGCCCCGGCCGGTTTCGACCAGCCGATGCTGTTCGAGACGATCGAGTCCGGTATGTGCACCCCGATCGCACGGGGAAGCGGCACCTTCGCCGACGACTTCTATTCCTTTGGCGTGACCCTGGCCTTTGCGCTGCTGGGGCGCAATCCGGTCGCGGGACTGAGCGACGACGCCGTCCTCAGCGCCAAGATCCAGCAGGGCAGCTACAACACCCTCATCGGTGAGGAGCGTCTGCCGCTGGCGATGATCGAATTGTTGCGAGGTCTGCTTTGCGACGACGGCGACCAGCGTTGGGGCCTGGAAGACCTGGATATGTGGATGTCGGGACGGCGCATGTCGCCGTTGCAGCCGCGCGGAGAGAAGCGCGCGGCGCGCGGCTTCCCGTTTCTGGGCAAGGAATACTTCAATGGCCGCGAATTGTCGCAGGCCATGTCCAAGAACTGGGACGCCGCCATTCCGCCGGTGGTCGAAGGCAAGGTTGAACTTTGGCTGCGCCGGGCGGTCGAGGACAAGGACAAGGCCAATGTCGTCGCCGAGGTGGTGCGTATGGCGCTCAGCGACAGTGCCGACAAAAAGGGCGCCACCGACCTGATGCTGTGCAAGGTCCTGATCTTGTTGGATCACTCGGCCCCCATCCGCTACAAGGGATTCAACTCCATGCCCGACGGGTTTGGGGCGGCCTTGGCGGCGGTGATGGCCAGCCGGGGTGACACCCGCCTGTTGACCGAAATCATCTCACGCGAGGTTCCAAAGCTGTGGTTTGGGATGCGCGGTGAATACCAGCCCGACAATTCGCTGATGGAGGCCAATTTCCGCGAGTTGCGCGGGTATCTGTTGCAGACCGGAATGGGCTTTGGTCTGGAACGGTGCCTGTATGAGATGAACGACGCCTTGCCATGTCAAAGCTCGCTGGTCGGCGAGGAATATGTGGTCGAGGTCAAGGAACTGCTGCCAGCCCTGAACGTCGCCGCCGGCAAGCGTTCCGATAGCAAGCATGGTCCGATGGACCGGCACATCGCCGCCTTTCTCGGTGCGCGCATGCGATCCGATATCGACCGCAATCTGTCGCAGTTGAACGACCAGAGCCAAGGCGTCGCCATGATGGCCACCTTGAATCTCTACGCCGTGCTGCAATACCGGCTGGGGCCGGAATCACTGCCTAGCCTCGCCGGTTGGATGGGGGCGGTGCTGGCTCCGGTGGTGGCCAGCTATCACGGTCGCGAAAAGCGCAAGGAGCTGGAAAAGGAAATCCCCCGGCTGGTTCGCAAGGGCTCCATCGTCGAGATTTACAATCTGTTGGAAAACGGCGAGGAAAAGGTTCGTGACGAGCACGAGTTCCATTGGGCTCAGGCCCAGTACCATGCTGCCGAGGAAGAGATTAAGCACATCATCACCGAAACCGAGGAGCGCGCCACCGAGGCCGACCGCATCGGCCGTCAGACCGCGGCGGTGACCGGCATCATCATCGCCATGGTGACGGCTACCATTGTGGTGATCTCGACGGTATTCTAAACGGGCAATTCGTTGGATTGCGGCAAGATCACGAGGAAGCTGGTTCCTTTTCCCAGGGTGCTGTCCACGATGATGACGCCGCTCATGCTCTTGATGATGCCCTGCACCACCGACAGCCCCAGCCCGGTTCCCTGACCCACCGGTTTGGTGGTGAAGAACGGATCGAAGATCTTGGTTGCCGTGGAGGGGCTGATCCCACATCCGGTATCGCTGACTCTGATTTCCACATGGGGCCGGTCGAAGTCGATGGCGGATAGCGGATTGGGCCGTGAGCCGGTTCCATCGGTGTCATCGACGAACTTGCGCGACAGGGCTGCGAGCTGCCGAGGTTGCAAGGTGACGAGTTCAAGTTTCAGGGTGCCGGCCCCGAACATGGCGTCACGCGCGTTGTTGACCAGATTGAGCAGAACCTGCTGCAACTGGCCGGCATCGGCCACGACGATGGCGTGTTCGACCTCGCGGTATTTTTCCACCTTGATGCTTGGCGGCAGGATCGATGCCGCCATGGCGGAAAATCCGTCGAAGATCGGCACGATATCCACCGGCGTCAGGGTTTTTTGCTCCTTGCGGCAATAGGCCAGAACATTGCGCACGATGTCGCGGCTGTTCTTGGCGGCATCAATGATGCGCTGTACCCGCTCGGTATTGCGGTGGTCGAGGGGAGCCGTGCGGGCGATCATCTCGGCTCCCATCAAGATGGGGCCTAGCATATTGTTGAGCTCATGGGCGATTCCGCCGGCCAGACGGCCCAGCGCCTCCAGCTTGTGCCCCTCTTGAAGCATTAGCTCCAGCTGCCGGCGTTCCTGGGCGATATGGGTGGTCTCGGTGGTGTCTTCGATGAAGAACAGCATCGAATGTTCGGCGGCGTTCGGGGTGGCCGCGAATTTAGTTCCGGTCAGTCGCCAGTGATGGTCCCCGCCATCCTCCAGATGCGGCTCGCACATGACGCAAAAGGCCATGCCCGGGGGGGGAATCCGTGACGGCGGCGGCATGATCGTGTCGGGAACGAAGGAGTAGAGGCTGACTCCCAGCAGGCTGCCGCGGGAACTGTCGGACATGGTCTCGAAAGCGGGATTATAGAACCGGATGGTGCCGTCAAGATCGACGACGACGATCCCCAGCGAAGCGGCGGCAAAGGTAACCCTCAGGCGCTGCTCGCTTTCTTCCAGCAGCCGTTCGGCGGTCCGTCGGCGGGTGATGTCGCGACCGATCACGATCAATGACAGCTTGCCGTCGCTGCGGGTCTCACTGATGGTTATCTCGAACGGAAAGGTGGTTCCGTCCTGACGCATGGCGGATACTTCGTGGCTGCCGTGCGGCAGGCAGTCGGCGGCGTTATCCGACTGGACCAGATGCTTTTTGGTGCACGAGCTGCATCCGGGAAGGTCGATCAACTCTCCGATGCAACGGTTGAGCAGTTCTTCCGCCGGGTATCCGAAGTTTCGTTCGGCGGCGGCATTGGACCAGGTGACGCGGGCATTTCCCGAAATAATGAAGATGCAATCGGCGGCACGGTCCATCAGCATCTGATGCTGGGCTTCCGCCCGGATGCGCTGGGTATGGTCCTGCCACAAGCCCTCCCAGACGATCCGCCCGTCACCTGTTTTCCGGGGGTATGAGGAGCCGCGCAGCCAGCGGGTTTCGCCATCGGCGGTGATGGCGCGGAAGTTCTCCTGGCAGGGTTGCAGCATCCTGGCCGACTGATGCAGCGCGGCGATATGGGCATCGCGGTCAGCCCAATGGATGACGGTCAAGGCGCCCTTGCTGTTGACCGCCAGGGCTTCGGGTGGAACCCCCAGGATCGAGGCGACATTATTCGAGAACCAGGAATAGCGGATGACCCCATCCGCCGCCATTTCGCGGCGCCAGACGATACAGTCGATATCGGCCAGAAGGTTCAGGCTGACGGGCGCCAACGGCGAGGCCGTTCCGGCGGCTTGATCGAGGATGGGGCCGGAAAGGGGCATATGTGCTTTGTCTCCAAGCGATCAGTGGGTTTACCCGACGCCGATAGTGTAGCATACCGCTTTGGCCAAGGATGATACAGGCTCAGGACAGGAAAGGACGATCAGTGGCTGGACGCGCCCATGTGGTGGTGATCGGCAACGAGAAGGGGGGCTCGGGCAAGACCACCGTCGCCATGCATCTGGCGGTGGGTTTGTTGCGGCTGGGCTTTCGGGTCGGCAGCATCGATCTCGACCACCGTCAGCAGTCGTTGGGGCGCTATATCGCCAACCGGCAGGCCTGGGTCGAACGCAGCGGCGTCACCTTGCCCATGCCCAGGGTCGGCGTAGTGCAGCCCTCGGCCAACGATCTCAAGTCCGGGGCCATCGCCGAGGATAGGACGGCCTTTGACACCGTACTGGCCGAGCTTAATCAGACGTCGGATTTCGTGGTGGTGGACTGCCCCGGAGCCGATGCGCCCCTGGCCCGCCACGCCCATACCCATGCCGATACCCTGATCACCCCCATCAATGACAGCCTGCTTGATCTCGATCTGCTGGGGCAGCTGGACCCGGTTACCCGAGAGCTCAAGCGTTCCGGCATTTATGCAAATCTGGTTTGGGAGCTGCGTCAGGAGCGCCGCAAGCTGCACAAGTCGGGAATCGATTGGGTGGTGACCCGGTCACGACTTTCGGCGCTGGTCGACCGTAACAAGCTGATGATGGCGGAGGTGCTGCCGCAGATGCAGCGAATTCTCGGCTTTCGCCTTGCCGATGGCTTTGGCGAGCGGGTGATCTATCGTTACATGTTCCTGTGGGGGCTGACGGTGCTGGACCTGGAGCAGGCCGGCATCGGCATGGAAATCACCAAGTCGCACCAGTCCGCCCGCGAGGAAGTCTGTTCCCTGCTGGCCAATCTGTGGCTGCCGCGCGTCAGCGAACGGCTGGGCCGGCTCTGAGATTATCCGAAAATACCAGGGCTTAATCCATGCCCTGTGATACCGGTGAGCCATGGTGGCGGCTCACCGGTATTCGAGCCGTTTTACTTTGGCTTGTAGTCAGGACGTCCGCCCGGCTTGCCCTTCCAGGGGGCCTTTGGGGCGGGTTTGGCGGTAATGGGGCCATCGCTGGGGGGGCGGTGAGTTCTGGGCGGCCGAGGTTCGTGCGCCGGGCGCTCGGCCGGAGACGACTCTTCCAGCGGTTCGATGCGGACATCGGCCCGTTCGAGTTGGCGGACGGAGGCGATGAACCGTTCCGCCACCGCCGAGTCGATTTCGAACTTGGTCTCGCGCTCGAAAATCCGGATCGAGCCGATTTCCTGCTTGGTGATCTTGCCCTGGCGGCAAATCATCGGGATCAGCCAGCGCGGATCGGCGTTCTTTTGCCGGCCGACATTCAGCCGGAACCAGACGCTTTGGCCGGATAGGCCGTTGCTTCTTTCGCCGCGCTCGCGCGGTTCGCGGGGTTCGCGATATTCGCGGGGTTCATAGGACGGCGTGCCGGGGCCGGGGTCGAACACTTCCTCGGCGGCGGGCAGGTGGGCGCGGTACATGCGAACCAACGCGGCGGCGATGTCCTCGGGCGAGCGTTCGGCCAGCAGGGCCTTGGCCATGGCCAGATCGTCCTCGCTCAGATCTTCGGTGACGAACGGGCTTTGCAGCAACCGCTCCTGGTCGAGCTTGCGGATGTCGTCCGCCGAGGGAGCGCCGCCCCAAACGGCCTGGACGCCGGCGGTTTGCAGCAGCTGTTCGGCCTTGCGGCGGCGCGACAGCAGCACCATCAGGACGCTGATGCCCTTGCGCCCGGCCCTGCCGGTGCGACCGCTGCGATGTTGCAGGGTCTGGGCATTTTGCGGCAGCTCGGCGTGGATGACGAGGTCCAGATTCGGCAGGTCGATGCCGCGCGCCGCGACGTCGGTCGCCACGCAGACCCGAGCCCGTCCGTCGCGCAAGGCCTGAAGGGCCTGATTGCGCTCGTTCTGGCCCAATTCACCGGATAAGGCGACGGCGGAGAAGCCGCGTTCGAGCAAGATGGCCTGCAAATGCCGGACGGAGTCGCGGGTGTTGCAAAAGACCAGGGTCGAGGGCGATTCGAAGTATCTCAGCAGATTGACGACCGCATGCTCGACCTCGTTGGGGGCGACGCGGACGGCGCGGTATTCGATATCGGCATGGCCCTGCTTTCCGGCCGAAACGGCGATGCGCCAAGCGTCGCGCTGATAGCGCTTGGCCATGGTGACGATGGCCTTCGGCAATGTGGCCGAAAACAGCAGGGTCCGGCGCTCTTGCGGCGTCGCTTCCAAGATGAACTCCAGATCCTCGCGAAAGCCGAGGTCCAGCATCTCGTCGGCTTCGTCGAGCACCACGGCCTTGAGCCTGGTGATCCTGAGGCCGCCGCGTTCCAGGTGATCGCGCAGGCGGCCCGGCGTGCCGACCACGATATGGGCGCCGCGAGCCAGCATCCGCTGCTCGGCCCGAGGGTCCATGCCGCCGACGCAAGACACCACCCGACCGCCGGCATGCTCGTAAAGCCATGTCAGTTCGCGATGCACTTGCAGGGCAAGTTCGCGCGTCGGGGCGACGATGAGGGCGAGCGGCTCGGCCGCGGGCTCCAGCACATCGGCGTCGCCGAGTAGGGTATTGGCGATGGCCATGCCATAGGCGACCGTCTTGCCCGAGCCCGTCTGGGCCGAGACCAGCAGATCGCGGTCCTTGGCCCCCGGTTCGATGACCGCCATCTGGACGGGGGTCAGGTCGGTGTAGTTGCGCTCGGCCAGCGCTCGGGTGAGCGGATGACCCGCAGGGAAAAATTCCATGTTTGGTGCGATGCTTTCTTTGCGTTGGGAGCGGCCTGGGGCATCCCGGCCAGTTCGATGAGATAACACGATTTGATGCGTGGTTGCGCCAAAATGATGAGCCCCGCCCAAGATGGGTTCAGAGCAGGCCCATGGCCTTGAAGCTGACATGGCCCTTGCGGCCGATCACCAGGTGGTCGTGGACGGCGATGCCGACCGCCGCCAGGGCGTCCTTGACCATTCGCGTCACGTCGATATCGGCCCGCGACGGCTTTGGGTCGCCGCTGGGGTGGTTGTGGACCAGAATCACCGCGCTGGCGTGCAACGACAGGGCGCGCTTGACCACTTCGCGGGGATAGAGCGGGGTGTGGTCGACGGTGCCGGTCTGCTGGAGTTCGTCGGCGATCAGGGCGTTCTTGCGGTCGAGGAACAACAGGCGGAACTGCTCGGTCGGCAGGGTCGTCATGGCGGTGCGGCAGTAATCCAGCAAGGTGTCCCAGTTGGAGATCACCGAGGTGTTGATCACCGGGGCGCGGGCGAGGCGGATAGCGGCCTCCCGCACGACCTTGAGGGTGGTGGCGGCGACGTCCTTGATGCCGTCGATGGTCTTGAGATCCTCGACCTCGGCGGTGATGACGTCGGCGAAGCTGCCGAAGCGGCGGATCAGCTCCTTGGCCAGCGGCTTGGTGTCTCTTTGCGGGATGGCGATGCCCAGCAGCAGTTCCAGCAACTCGTAGTCGGGCAGGGCCTCGGGCGCATCGACAAAACGCTTGCGCAGCCGCTCGCGATGGCCCTTGTGATCGGGCGTGGCGGCCAGGGGGGCCTCGGCCAGGCCGGGAAGGGTGGGGTCGGCCGTCACAGTCGGGCGCGGAAGTCTTCCAGCCAGGACAGCCGGCTTTCCAGCAGCGAAATATCGTGGTCGAGCCAGGCGACCAGGGCGCTGTCGGGGCCGTCTTCCTGAGAGTTGTTGCCGCGCAGATCGATCAGCCGGGCCAGTTCGGACTCGACACCTTCGATCAGCAGCTCGACCTGATCCTGTCGCTCCGCCGGGTTCAGCAGGTCGAGAAACCGGATCTTCAGCGCCACCACCAGCTTGGACAGATCGCTGGCCGGGCGCAGGCGCGCCGTCAGCAGACTGTGGAGTTCGCGCTGGCCGGCGGTGGAGATGGTCAGCTGGGCGTCGTCTTCCATGCCCTTGCCGTCGATGGCCTCCACCAGACCTTCGTAGCGCAGCAGTTCGATGGAGGTTCCCATCAGCTCCAGCGACGGCCCCATGATGCGGCCGGTAAAATGCCGGACCGATCCCGCCAGTTCGCTATAATGCATGGGCTTTGACGCGATGGTGCCCAGCGCGCACAGCCGCACGGCTTCCTTCGGGGTCAATGTGTTGTCGGCGAACATGATCGGTCCTCGGGACGGAACTCTACGCCTCCAAATATAGGGGGCATTGACGTCCACGTCCACAAATACGGTTGAAATGACGACGGTATTGACGGAGCCTGTCGCCATGATCACGGAGACCACCTTGAAACGGGTATGGGTGCTGGCCGACGACCGGGTCGGCAATGTCAGTCAATGCCTGGGCGTTGCCGAGGCGCTGGGCTTGGCCTATGAGGTCAAGACGATCCGCTATAACCGCCTGGGGGCGCTGCCCAATGTCCTGCGGGGCGCCGGTCTGTTGGGAGTGGCCGGAGAATGCCGCGCCGGTCTGGTCCCACCATGGCCCGATCTGGTGATCGCCGCCGGCCGCCGCACCGCCCCGGTAGCCCGCTGGATCAAGCGGCGCAGCGGCGCGTTTCTGGCCCAGATCATGGACCCCGGATTTCCTGGCCGCGACGATTTCGACCTGATCGCCTCGCCCGCCCATGACCGCACCGCGCCCGGCCGCAATATCTCGGAGATTGTCGGCGCTCCCCATCGGGTGACGCCGCGCCGCCTGGAGGCCGAGGCGGCGCTTTGGCGGCCGCGCTTCGCCCATCTGCCGCGCCCCTGGGTGGCGGTGATCGTCGGCGGCGCCACCCGGCGCAAGCCGTTCCCGACAGAGATGGCCCGGGCGTTGGGGGAGAGGGTGGCGGAACTGGCGGCGGCGTCGGGCGGCTCGGTGCTGTTGACCACCAGCCGCCGCACCGGCGCGGCGCAGGAACAGGCCCTGGCGGCGGCGCTGCCCGAGCCGCGCTGGCTGCACCTGTTCGGTCAAGGCGGCGACAATCCCTATTTCGCTTTTCTCGCCCTGGCCGACGCCATCGTGGTGACCGGTGATTCGGTCAGCATGTGCTGCGAGGCCTGCGCCGCTCCGGCCCCGGTTTTCATCTGGGCGCCCGAGGGCTGGGTGGCGGCCAAGCATGCCCGCCTGCACGCCCGCCTGTTCGAACTGGGAGTGGCCAAGCCCCTGACCGGGGCGGCCTCCTTCGAGGGTTGGCCGCGTCCCCGGCTGGACGCTGCCGGCGATATCGCACGGGCGATCCGCGAAAGGATGGGGTGATGAAGGCAGGCCTGGACCGACGGCCCAATGGCGTGCTTCATCGGTTTGGAATCCTGCTGGTCTGTCTGTTGACGCTGCCGGCGCTGGCCGGGCCGGCGGCGGATCGGAAGTTCCAGCGCGAGTTGCACGGCATCAAGGGGCCGCAGGATCAGCGCCTGCGCATGAGCGCCACCGAGTTTCCCTGGAGCGCCATGGGGCGGCTCAATAACGGCCAGGGCGGCCATTGTAGCGCCACCCTGATCGGCCCCCGTCTGGTGGCGACCGCCGCCCATTGCCTGTGGAACAACCGGACGCAGCGGCCAATGCCGGTCACCGCCTTTACCTTCGTCGCCGGTTTCGATCGCGGCGAGTATCTCAAGGCGTCCAAGGTGACGGCGCTGCATCCCGCGCCGGCCTGGGTGTTCACCACCGAGCAGCAGACCCTGGCGACCCGCGCCAATGACTGGGCGCTGCTGGAACTGGAAGAGCCGGTCGGCGATTCCATCGGCTGGGTGGCGCTGGCGGAGCCCAAGGTCGGCATGACGGTGGCGATCGCCGGTTACGGCAAGGACAAGGCCTTCGTGCCGCTGGCCCATCTGGGTTGCCACCTTACCGAACAGCCGTTGCCGGGCGTGCTGTTCCATGATTGCGACGCGGTCCAGGGCGAATCGGGTGGGCCGGTATTCGGTTGGATCGGCGGGCAATTGCGGCTGGTGGCCATCAATGTCGCCGTCATCCCGTCGCGGGGCGAGCTGGGCGTGGCGGCCAGCATCGCCCCCATGGCCGCTCCCGCCGCCCGGCTGGGGGCGGCGACCATCACCCGGTCCGGGCCGCTGTCGCAGCCTTCCAGCCTTGATCTGGCAGAGATTCTGCGGCCGACGGGCCGCTGAGTCGTTTTAGTTATCCCTCAACTTGCCTAAGCGCGAACTCCGTTCGCTTGGCTTCCGCGCCATGTGGCGCCGGGCTACTCTTCCTTGATGCCGCCCATGCAGAGGTATTTGATTTCCAGGAAGTCGTCGCAGCCGTATTTGCTGCCTTCGCGGCCGATGCCGGACTCCTTGACGCCGCCGAATGGGGCGACTTCGGTGGAAATCATGCCCTCGTTGATGCCGACGATACCGTATTCCAGCTTTTCGGCGACCCGCCAGACGCGGGCGATGTTTCCGGCATAGAAATACGCCGCCAGCCCGAACGGGGTGGCGTTGGCCATGGCGATGGCCTCAGCCTCGGTCTGGAAGCGGAACAGCGGCGCCACCGGCCCAAAGATTTCCTGGTGGGCAATATCCATTCCGGTGGTGACGCCGGTGACGATGGTGGGCTCGAAGAAGGTGCGGCCCAGTTCGTGACGCTTGCCGCCGCAGACGACGGTCGCGCCCTTGGCGATCGCGTCGGCCAGCAGGCGTTCGACCTTCTCCACCGCCTCGTCATTGATCAGCGGACCCTGGTTGGCGTCAGTGGTGAGGCCGGGGCCGACCTTGAGGGCGGCGACCGCCTTGGCGAGGCGGCGCGCGAACTCGTCATGGACGCCGTCTTGAACCAGCAGGCGGTTGGCGCAGACGCAGGTCTGGCCGGCATTGCGGTATTTGGAGGCCATGGCCCCCAGGACGGCGGCATCCAGGTCGGCGTCGTCGAACACGATGAAGGGGGCGTTGCCGCCCAGCTCCAGGCTGACCTTCTTGACCGTGGCGGCGCATTGGCTCATCAGCAGTTTGCCCACTTCGGTGGAGCCGGTGAAGGACAGTTTGCGCACCAGCGGATTGCCGGTCATCTCGCCGCCGACCGCGGCGGGGTGGCGGGTGGTGACGATGTTGAACACCCCCTTGGGCATACCGGCCCGCTCGGCCAATTCGGCCAGGGCGAGGGCGGAAAGGGGAGTGTCTTCGGCCGGCTTGATCACCACCGGGCAGCCCACCGCCAGGGCGGGGGCGCATTTGCGGGTGATCATGGCGGTGGGGAAGTTCCACGGCGTCACCGCCGCCACGACTCCGATCGACTCCTTTAGCACCACGATGCGCTTATCCGCGCCGTGACCGGGGATGACGTCGCCATAGACCCGCTTGGCCTCCTCGGCAAACCATTCGATGAAGGATGCGCCATAGGCGATTTCGCCCCTGGCCTCGGCCAGCGGCTTGCCCTGCTCGGCGGTCAGCAGGGTGGCCAGATCCTCCTGATTGGCCATGATCAGGTTGAACCAGCCGCGCAGGATCGCCGAGCGTTCCTTGCCGGTCTTGGCCTTCCAGGCCGGCCATGCGGCGTTGGCGGCCTCGATGGCGCGCCGGGTCTCGGTCGCGCCCATGTCGGGGACGGCGGCCAGTACGGCGCCATCGGCGGGATTGAGGACGTCGAACCGCGCGCCGCTATCGGCGGCGGACCAGGAGCCGTTCACATAGGCCAGGGACTTGAGCAGGGAGGGGTCGTTGAGCTTCATGGTCGGCGGGCCTCGGTGAGAGTGGAGCCCGCACTATGCCGCAGCGGCAAGGCGGCCTCAAGCGAACGCTGAAGAGCTTTTTGGTCCAGTATCGAGCCGGTCCCCGTCGTCAGGGTCGCAGGGCAGGGTGACGGTGACGGTGGTGCCTTCGCCGAGGCGGCTGCGAATCTCCAGCTGGCCGTCGTGCAGGTTCACCATCTCGCGGACCAGGGCGAGGCCAAGGCCGGTGCCGCCATGGTTGCGGCTGGCGGCGTTTTCCACTTGGTAGAACGGCTCCGTCACCCGATCCACATGCTGGGGCGGGATGCCGATTCCGGTGTCGGCCACGGCGAGGCGGATGGCGTTCGGCCCGGCCGAGGCGGTGACGGTGACGCTGCCGCCGCGCGGGGTGAATTTGACGGCGTTGCTGAGCAGGTTGAGCAGGATCTGCATCAACCGGGTCCGGTCGGCGGAAATGGGCGTCAAGCCGTCGAGGCCGGCATGGCGGAGTTTGACGCCGGCCTTCTCGGCGCGGGCGTTCATCATGGCGAGACAGGCCTTGACCAACTCGCCCAAGTTGATGGCTTCAAGCTCCAGTTCCACATGTCCGGCTTCGATCTTGGCGATGTCCAAGATGTCGTTGACGATGGCGAGCAGGTGCTGGCCGGCGTTGAAAATGTCGTCGCAGTAGGACTTGGCCCGATCTTCGAGCTGAACGACGATTCCGCTGCGCATCATGTCGGAAAAGCCGATGATGGCGTTCAGGGGGGTGCGAAGCTCGTGGCTCATATTGGCCAGGAATTCGCTTTTGGTCCGGTTGGCGATCTCGGCCTCCCTGACCGAGGTCCGCAGCACCCGGTTTCCCTCGATCACGGCGATGCGCATGGCGGAGAAGGACTGCGCCAGTTCTCCCAGTTCGCCGGTTGCCGATATGTCGAGGACCGGTCCGGTCCGGCCGGCGGCGAAATCCCGTGTCGCCTGGGTCAGGGCGGCGATTGGCTTGATGATGCGCCGGGCGATGATGATCGCGATCAGGCAGCCCATCATGACGAACAGCAGGGTCAGGCCGGCCATGCGCCATTTCAGCGCCGTCAGCGGCGCGAACGCCTCGGCCTGATCGATATTGGCCTTGACGCAGCCGCCGCCGATTTCGGGCATGAAGCGAAAGCCGTGGATGATCGGGACATTCCGGTAATCCAGGTCCAGGACGTTCTGGCTGTTCGACGATAGGCAGGACCGCATGGGGCGGGTTGAAATCGGCCGGTCGCGGCCCTGTATCGACGGGTATCTGGCCTCGGTGATGAAAAAGCCATTGTCATCGGCCAGGAAGGTCTCGCCTGATTTTCCCAGATCCGGATCATTGATGAACAGGGGCTGGATCTGGCTGACCGGGAAGGCGATTTCCAGGCGCGCGTCGAGGAGAAGATCCGTGGTGATGATATTGTAAGTCCGGTACTGTCCGGGTATCCGTTTGGAAAACCGCGCCAGCAGGTCAGGTTTAATGGCGGACTTGTCGTAAAGGCTGGTGAAAGGTGTTCCGACGGTGATGGTGACGCTGGGCAGGCGCAGGATTCCGCCAAGGGATTTCTCGCTCTTGGTGAAGGAGTTCAGGGCCTCGGCGGCGCAATCCTCCCTGACGCCACCGGCCCCGGCGGAGCAGCGGTTGCCCATTTCCGTGAGGAAGGCCGCCGCCCTGGCATTGGTTTGGTGGAGGATGGTCAGCAGCCTGTCGCGTCTGTCATCGGCGACCCGGCCGACATTGCGGATTTTTTCATTCCGGATGGCGTTATAGGCCTCGTCGTACCCGAACCACCCCACGGCCAGAGTCGGCAACAGCAGGCAGGCCAGGATGATGGCGATAAACTGTTTTTCCAGGGTATGGGCGACCATCCGTTTTCCTGTCCTGATGATCGTGGGTAATACGTTGGCTGGTGTCAGAGGACCTTCGAGAAGATCCAGCAGCGTCCCTTGTGTTCGTCGTTATTGCCTTCCGCCTCGCAATTCCCGCAGGCGGCGAGGGTCAGGCAAAGCAGGGCCAGGGCGAGGACGCACTTCATCCGGACAGCGTAACAGCGCAGCTTGTCCGGCTGCAACAGTGGCTTGAACCGCGACCGGCCCTTGGCTATGGTCTGAGCCCAACCCGACAGAGAGGCCCGTTTTCATGAGCGAAGAACAAAAGTCCAGTCAGATCGGTGGAATCGCCGCCGATGCGCTTCGCCAGTTCATTGAGCGGATCGAGCGGCTGGAGGAAGAGAAGAAAGCGCTGTCGGCGGATATCAAGGACGTCTATGCCCAGAGCAAGAGCCAGGGCTTCGACACCAAGATCATTCGCAAGATCGTATCCTTGCGCAAGAAGGACCGCCAGGAGCGCGAGGAGGAAGACCAGATTCTCGAACTCTACCTCGCCGCCATCGGCGAGATTTAGGGCTGCCCGGCCGGGGTCGAGCCAGCATAGCTGCGCTCGATCTCGATGCCGACGGAGGCCGCCTCGGCATAGACATCCAGCTTTTCCACACGGATCCGGGCGGTTTCCACCCGTCCGTCGCTGAGGCATAGTTCGGCGATCTTTTCGGCCAGGGTTTCCACCAGATTGATGTGGCCGTCGGCCAGCATCGTCTTGATCCCCGAGATGACGTCCTCGTAGGACACCACATTGGCGATGTCGTCGCAGAGCGGCCCCGCCTGCTCCAGCACGGCCATATCGACGTTGATGCGCACCCGCTGTGGCGCCAGCAATTCATGAGCATGGATGCCGATGGAGCATTTCAGCACCAGATCGCGCACCAGGATACGATAAAGCCGCCGCGCGGTCGCCTCGGCGGCTTGGGTCTCTGATTGCTTGCGTTGCACGAACACGATGGCCTTGGTCCTTATGATCCCCTCCGATGAGGGGAAAGGCAGGGTCATAGCGCGGCTGTCAAGTCCGGCGCAAGTGCTATAGCGCCCCGATGAACCGGATCTCATCATCCTCGGGCAGGTTGGCCAGCAGCGAGGCGACGGTCAGGCCGGAGATGGGGTGTGTCAATCCACCTGCGATCTCGGCCAGCGGCGCCAGGGCAAAGCGTCGCTCGGTCAGGCGGGGATGGGGCAGGGTCAGGATTTCGTCATCCATGACCGTATCGTCGTAGAACAGGATGTCGAGGTCGATCAGGCGCGGCCCAAAGCGGATCGACGCCACACGGCCCAGCTCCGTCTCCAGGATTTTCAACTGGCGCAGCAGGTCCAGCGGGGGCAAGTCGGTGACGAGGCCGACCGCCATATTGAGAAAGGCCGGCTGATCGACGACGTAAAGCGGCGCCGTCTCCCAGATGCCGGAGACCGATTCGACCGGGGAAATATGGGCCAGCGCCCCCAGGGCGGCGCGCAGATTGGCGTGGCGGTCGCCCAGATTGGTGCCGAGACCGAGGAATGCCCGTACCATAAGCGATCAGGCGATAATGTCGGGAATCAGCGCGTTCTCCAGCCGGGCAATCTCGTCCTTCAAGGACAGCTTGCGTTTCTTCAGCCGTTGCAGGCGGAGCTGATCAAAGGGAATCCCTTCCACCACGCGAGAAATTACATCGTCCAGGTCACGGTGCTCGGTCTTGAGTTCGGTGAGCTGCCGGCGGACATCTTCGAGATTGTCATCGATCATGGCGAAATGGGAACCTGAAATCCAGGCATGACGGTAGCAGAACTCAGCGGGAAACGGTATGGGTAAGGTAAGGATGTCGGGAGAAGAAAATATGGGTGAGAAGCGTATCGGTATTCTGACCAGCGGCGGCGACTGCGCCGGCCTCAACGCCGCCTTGCGCGCGGTGGTTCATCGCGCCATCCGGAACTATGGCTGGCGGGTGCTCGGCATCCGCGACGGCAGCCTTGGTCTGATGGATCGTCCGCTCAATTTCATGGAACTGGACCTGTCGCTGGTGACCGGCGATATGCTCCGGCTGGGCGGAACCATCCTGGGGACTATCAACAAGGGCGACCCCTTCGCCTATCCCATGCCGGATGGCAGCACCAAGGATCGTTCGCAGGAGTTCGTCGACGGCTATCGCGAACTGGGGATCGAGGCGCTGATCGTGATCGGCGGCGACGGTTCCATGCGCATCCTCAACAATCTCTGCCGCAAGGGCGGCATTCCCATGGTCGGTATTCCCAAGACGATCGATAACGACGTCGCCTGCACCGATTACGCCATCGGCTTCGCCACCGCGCTGAATGTCGCCGGTGAGGCCATCGATCGTCTGGCTCCCACCGCCGCCAGCCATCACCGCGTGATGATTCTGGAGGTGATGGGGCGCGATGTCGGACATATCGCCGTCAATGCCGGCATTGCCGGCGGCGCCGACGTGGTTCTGATGCCCGAGATTCCCTATACCCTGGAAGGGATCGCCGACAAGATCGCCGAGGTCCGCTCCGAAGGCCGCAAGCACGCCCTGCTGGTGGTGGCGGAGGGGTGCAAGACCGAGAAGGGCGAGGTGGTCACCACCGTCCAGACTGGTGGTGAAAATCGCTATGGCGGCATCGGCCAGTATTTGGCCGCCCGCCTGGGCGACATGGTGCATGCCGAGACCCGCGTCACCGTGCTGGGGCATGTGCAGCGGGGCGGAATGCCCTCCATGCGCGACCGCATCATCGCTTCCGCTTTCGGCGTCCATGCGGTGGACCTGATCGCCCAGGGCAAGCTGGGCCGCATGGTGGCTTGGCAGCACGGCCAGGTGACCGACGTGCCGATTACCGACGTGGCCGGCGTCACCCGAGCCATCGACCCCTATGGCACCTTGGCGCAGACCGCGCGGGGCCTTGGTATCTATATCGGTGAGATGGGGAATTGACGGTCATGATTTCGCGGCGCGATAAAAGTGGTTGACCTCGCCGATAGTGATTGTTAGATTTATTCCAGATGTTGGCCTCCCCCCGAGGCCGGCCTCCCTCTCTAAAGCAACTTTTCAAGCCGCCCGCGACTGTGGGCGGTTTTTTTTGTCCGATTTCATATGTCGTTAGGGTGTCACCTTTTCGGAGAACCTATCCTGAGGTGGTATTGATCTTTGGTTGCGCTACCCTTTGCTCCGGCATAGGCTTCGAGGGTCGGTTTCGATCACTGAAATTTGGCGTGATCAACGAGGTAGGCCATGGGGACCCTGATAACTCCAACCTGTATCGCCGGTCTTGATCTGGCCCTGAAATGGGTCGGGCGGGGCTCGGACCCGGAAGTGGCGCGATGCACCGCTGCCGTGGCCTTGGGGTGCGCCCAGCGCCATGACTGCCCATCGCGCGACATCTGCGCCGATCGTCTCCACGCCATAGAGGTGCTGTTGGAACACTTGCCAGTATCCGCCATGACCACCGGGCAGGGATACTGATGCTTTGATGCCGCGGTGTGGAACAAGCAGCAACGCCCCCCGGATGTCTCCGGGGGGCGTTGTCGTCAGGAGGCAAGGGCGGTGAATTACTCCGCCGATTCCTTGCGGGCTTTGGCGTAGCCGACGCCTTCCAGCGATTCTTCGATTTCTTCCAGGATGGAAGGATCGTCGATGGTCGCCGGCATCTTGAATTCCTGATTATCGGCGATTTTTTGCATGGTGCCGCGCAGAATCTTGCCCGAGCGGGTCTTGGGCAGGCGTTTGACCACGGTGCAGGTTTTGAAGGCGGCGACGGGGCCGATCTTCTCGCGCACCAGCCTGACCACCTCGGCGATGATCTGGTCGTCGCTTTTGGTGACGCCGGCCTTGAGGCAGATGAAGCCGAGCGGCAGTTGTCCCTTTAACTGGTCGGCCACTCCGATCACGGCGCATTCGGCGACGTCGGGATGGCTGGCCAGGACTTCTTCCATGCCGCCGGTGGAAAGGCGGTGACCGGCGACATTGATGATGTCATCGGTGCGCGACATGACATAGGCGTAGCCGTCTTCGTCGATCATGCCGGCATCGGCGGTCTTGTAGCAGCCGGGGAACTCGGCATAGTAGCTGTCGATGCAACGTTGGTCGGCGTTCCACAGGGTCAGCAGGGCGCCGGGCGGCAACGGCAAGCGGACCACCAGCGATCCGACCTTGCCGGCCTCGCAGGGCTGATGCCCTTCGTCCAGCACTTCGAGGCCCCAGCCCGGAACCGGCTTGGTGGGCGAGCCCGGCTTGATGGGGAATTCGTGCAGGCCCAGGCAGTTGGAGGCGATGGCCCAGCCGGTCTCGGTCTGCCACCAGTGGTCGACCACCGGGACCTTCAGATTGCTCACCGCCCAGTTGATGGTGTCGGGGTCCGAACGCTCGCCCGCCAGGAACAGGGCGCGGAAGCTGGACATATCGTATTTCTTGATCAGTTCGGCGTTGGGATCCTCGCGCTTGATGGCGCGGAAGGCGGTCGGCGCGGTGAACAGCGACGCCACCTTGTGCTCGCTGATGACCCGCCAGAAAGCGCCGGCGTCGGGGGTGCCGACCGGCTTGCCCTCGTAGACCAGGGTGGTGCTGCCGTTCAGCAGCGGGCCGTAGCAGATGTAGGAGTGTCCGACCACCCAGCCCACATCCGAGGCCGACCAGAACACTTCGCCCGGCTTGATGTTGTAGATGTACTTCATGGACCACATCAGCGCCACCATGTGGCCGCCATTGTCGCGCACGACGCCTTTGGGCTGGCCGGTGGTGCCGGAGGTGTAAAGGATGTAAAGCGGATCGGTCGCCTTCACCGGCACGCAGCCATGGGGCTGGGCGGCGGCGGACGCCTCGGTCCAGTCAAGGTCGCGTCCGGCGATCAGCTCGGCCTTGGCCTGCGGGCGCTGGTACATGATGACGTTGGACGGCTTGTGCTCGGACAGTTCGATGGCCTGGTCAAGCATGGGCTTGTAGGGCAGCACCTTGGAGCCCTCGATGCCGCAGGAGGCGGACAAGATGACCTTCGGCTTGGCGTCGTTGATGCGGATCGCCAGCTCGGTGGGGGCAAAGCCGCCGAACACCACCGAGTGCACGGCGCCCAGACGGGCCACCGCCAGCATGCCGGCCAGGGCCTCGGGCACCATGGGCATGTAAAGCAGGACGCGGTCGCCCTTGGCGACGCCCAGACCGGCCATGACGCCGGCCAGACGGGACACCTGATCGAGCAACTCGTCGTAGCTGATGGTCCGCTTGGTGTTGGTGACCGGGCTGTCGTAGATGATGGCGGCCTGCTTGCCGCGCCCATCCGCCACATGGCGGTCGATGGCGTTGTGGCAGGTGTTGGTCTCGGCGCCGACGAACCAGCGGTAGAACGGCTTGTTGGAGGAATCCAGGACTTTGTCCCAGGGCTTGGACCAATGGACGAGTTGGGCGGCTTCGCCCCAAAATCCCTCGGGATCCTTCAATGATCTGTCGTAGGCCTGCTGGTATGGGTTGGTCATGTTGGGCTGGTTCCTCTGCTTTGCCGCTCCCGGTGGGGGACGTTGCACCCGCCAAAGCGGGTGGCCGTCCCTCCATACGAGTGGGGAGGATGCCGCAATTCAGCAAATATTGCAAAGGCAGTTTAGAGCGGCTGGAAGTGAGCCGCCACGCGGCTTGGGGCGGATAACCAGCGAATGTGGTTACACCCTGCGGCCCACCCCGATGGGTGGGGTGCGGACGAGGCGAGGCATTGCGGCGGATAGAGTCCCGACCCACGCCAGCGCGGCGACGCTCCGACAGGCGGAGACGGGACTCCTGACCCGTGGCGCCGTCAGTGCGAGGTGGTGATGTCTGTCAACTCGTCCTTGATTCGCAGTTTTCTGCGTTTCAGGTCGTTGATCCGGGAGTTATCGGGATTAGGGCTGCGGGTCTGCGACTCGATGGCCGATTCCAGATCCGCGTGCTTGGCTTTCAAAGACTCGATACGGTCATGAAGGCTCATTTACGGTCCTCCCTCTTGGTTGGGTGACAGGGCAAGCTTATCCTTCCGGCGCGGCCGTTGTCAGTAGAGAAATGGATCTAGATCGACCCGTTCGGTCGGATCGACGACATATGGCGCGCTTGTCTTGCCCGACCGCCGCCGAAATGCCATAAGTTGCCTCCCCCCATCCCTTCGGAGGCTATCCATGCTTTCCGCCGCCGTGATTCGCGCCGCCATTCCCCGCGTGCTCACCGAAGCCGCCATTCCCGAGCTGCCCAACTATTATCAGGGCAAGGTGCGGGAGAATTACGATCTGCCGGACGGGCGACGGATCTTGATCTCCACCGATCGCCAAAGCGCCTTCGATCAGGTGCTGGCGGCGGTGCCGTTCAAGGGACAGGTGCTGACCCAGACCGCCCGTTTCTGGTTCGAGGCAACCAACGACATCTGCCCCAATCATGTCATGGAATACCCCGATCCCAATGTGGTGGTGGGGCGTCGCCTCGACATGCTGCCCATCGAGATGGTGGTGCGCGATTACCTTACCGGGTCCACCGACACCTCGATCTGGTCCATGTACCGGGCCGGGCGGCGTCATATGTACGGCCTCGACTTTCCCGATGGTCTGGTCAAGAACGACAAGCTGCCCGAAACGATCCTGACTCCTACCACCAAGGCCGCGGTGGGGGGGCACGACGCCCCGATTTCTCCGGCCGAAATCGTATCGACCGGCTTGTTGACCCAGGCGCAATGGGACGAGCTGGCGCGGCTTTCCCTGGCGCTGTTCGCGCGGGGGCGCGAGATTTCCGCCCGGAACGGCCTGATTCTGGTCGATACGAAATTTGAATTCGGCCTCGACGGCGATGGCCGGATCACTTTGGCCGACGAGATACTCACCCCCGACTCCAGCCGCTACTGGCAGGCGGCCAGCTACCCCGAGCGCCATGCCAAGGGCGACGAGCCGGAAAGCCTCGATAAGGAGTTCCTGCGGCTGTGGATCGCCGCGCGCTGCGATCCCTATACCCAGCCGATTCCGGCGATCCCCGACGACACCTTGGTGGAGTTCAGCCAGAAATATATTTCCCTGTTCGAACAGATCACCGGTCGCGACTTCGAGGCTCCGGCCGATGGCGAGCCGGTGAAGGACCGTATCCGGCGGAACCTGGCCAAGTATATGTAGGCCTCAGGGGGCGGTCCGCCAGGGGATCAGGGCGGCGCGGGAGGATAGGCTCCGGGTGACCCGGTCGATGAAGGCGATCTCGGCGCGCCCGCGCCGGGCCAGCAGCGGGTCACGGGTGCCGCTGGCCAGCAGGCTCTGATTGATGACCCAGGCAAAGGGCGTGATGCCGGCACGGGCCAGATCGCGTTGCAGCCGCTCGGCTTCGTGGACGGGAGTGGCTTCGGCCAGCGTCACGATGATCGTGCGGGTGAACTGGGGATCGCGCAGGCGGGGCAGCAGCCGGCGCACAGCCTCCGGCATGGTGGCCTGGGTCCGCAGCACGTCGCGGTGATAGGCCTCGGCGGCGTCCAGCAGCAAGATGGTGTGGCCGGTGGGAGCGGTGTCGAGCACCACGAATCGGTCCTGGCCGCCCTCGACGGTCCGGGCAAAGGCGCGGAATACCGCGATTTCCTCGGTGCAAGGCGAGCGCAGGTCTTCTTCCAGCATGGCGCGACCGGCTTCATCGAGGTTGCCGCCGGCCTTGGCCAACACCTCGTCCCGGTAGTCGGCGACCTCGCGCTCGGGGTCGATGCGGGTGACGGTCAGGCCCGCAATCTCGCCTTCGACCGCGTCTTGCACATGGGCGGCGGGATCGGTGGTGGACAGAGTCACGAGGTGGCCCCGGCGGGCCAGGGCGGTGGCGATGGCGGCGGCCACCGTGGTCTTGCCGACGCCGCCCTTGCCCATGGTCATGATGACGCCATGGCCGGTGGCGGCGATTTCAGCCACCAGCGGCTCCAACCCATCCGGCAGGACCGGCGGTGGTTCCGTGGGCGCGGGGTGGGATTGCGTCGCGGCCTCGGCCGCTCCCATCGCCCGCAGGGAGTCCAGGCCGACGGTGCCGGTGGGCAGCAACGGCGTCCGGGTGCGCGGCAGTCCGGCCAGACCGGGAGGCAGGGAGGCCAGCGCGTCCCGGCCGCGCTCCGTCATGGCGTCGGCGATGGCGTCCCCCGCCCGGAGAGCGGTGAACACGCCGTTGATGGCAAGATGCAGCTTGCCGACCCCCAGTTCGGCAAGCTCGCCCCTGGTGCGGTCCGCCTCGCGCAGGGCCGAACGCTCTGGCCGGCTGACCAGCACCACCGTGGTCATGGCCGGATCGGCCAATTGCGCGACGGTGGCGGCATAGAGCGCCTTTTGCTTCTCCAGTCCGGCCAGCGGTCCCAGACAGGACGCGCCGCCGGTGGACGACGCGATGAATTCGGTCCAGGCCGAGGGCAGGGTCAGCAGCCGCAGGGTATGGCCGGTGGGGGCGGTGTCGAAGACGACGTGATCAAAATCCCCGGTGGTGGTCGGGTCGCCCAGCAGCTTGGCGAACTCGTCGAAGGCGGCGATTTCCACGGTGCAGGCGCCGGAGAACTGCTCTTCCATGCTGGCGATGGCGGCGCTCGGCAGAATGCCGCGATAGGGGCCGACCATGCGTTCCTTATAGGCGTGGGCGGCGGCTTCCGGGTCGATATTGAGGGCGCAAAGGCCGGGGGCGCCGCCGATGGGAGTCGGAGTGGAGCTCAATATCGTGCCCAGCACCTCATCCAGGTTGGAGGCGGGGTCCGTGCTGATGATCAGGACCCGCTTGCCGGACTCGGCTAGGGCCAGCCCGGTGGCGCAGGACAGCGAGGTCTTGCCCACGCCGCCCTTGCCGGTGAAGAACAGGTATCGGGTGTCGACTAGCGGTAGAGCCATGGAAGCGTTCCTAGCAGCAGCCTGTTTTGGGCGGGCAGCACGAGCCCCCGGCGGTCGCCGCGACGCGGGGCTTGGCGGCAAGGCCAAGCTTGGCCGCCAGCTGATCGCGGGTCAGGTGAACCCCGGTCGAGACGATATGGCCGTCGACGGCGATGATGGGCAGGCGATCCATGCCGGCCTCCATCTCCTTGATCACCGCCGGGTTGGCGGCGAACGCCTGCGGCTCCTGACCGAGATTGTAGCGTTGGACGCTGACGCCCTGCTCGGCGATCCATTGCAGATCGGCGGCGAAAGCGACCAGGGCGGGATCGACCTCGGGGCCGCAGACGCCGGTGGCGCAGCACATGGCGGGGTCGTAGACTTCAAGCTTCTTCATGGTGTCCTCCTATGCCTTGGCTTCGTACCAGTCCTTGGACGCGTTGACGATTTTCACCACCGACAGCATCACCGGCACTTCGATCAGCACGCCCACCACGGTGGCCAGAGCCGCGCCCGACTGGAAGCCGAACAGGCTGATGGCGGCGGCGACCGCCAGTTCAAAGAAGTTGGACGCCCCGATCAAGGCCGACGGTCCGGCGACGCAATGGGCGACGCCCAGTTTCTTGTTCAGCAGGTAGGCGAGGCCGGAGTTGAAGTAGACCTGGATGGTGATCGGCACCGCCAGCATGGCGATGACCAGCGGCTGGGCGATGATCTGTTCGCCCTGGAAGCCGAACAGCAGCACCAGCGTGGTCAGCAAGGCGGCCAGCGACAGCGGTCCCAGCCGGGCCAGGGTTCCGGCCAGGGCCTGCGGTCCACGGGCCAGCAGCACCCTGCGCCAGACCTGCGCCACGATCACCGGCACTACGATATACAGCACCACCGACAGCAGCAGGGTGTCCCACGGCACGGTGATCGACGACAGCCCCAGCAGCAGGCCGACGATGGGGGCGAAGGCCACCACCATGATCAGGTCGTTGACCGCCACCTGGCTGAGGGTGAAATGGGGCTCGCCATTGGTCAGGTTGGACCAGACGAACACCATGGCGGTGCAAGGTGCGGCGGCCAGCAGGATCAGCCCTGCGATGTAGCTGTCGATCTGCTCGGCCGGAAGATAGGGGCGGAACAGGGTGCTGACGAACACCCAGCCCAGCAGCGCCATGGAGAACGGCTTGACCGCCCAGTTGATGAACAGGGTGACGCCGATGCCCTTCCAGTGCTCCTTGACCCGATGCAGCGCGCCGAAGTCGATCTTCAGCAGCATGGGGATGACCATCAGCCAGATCAGCACCGCGACCGGCAGGTTGACCTGGGCCAGCTCCATGCGGCCGATGGCCTGGAACGGGGCGGGCATGACATGGCCCAACGCCACGCCGGCGGCGATGCACAGGCCGACCCAGAGGGTGAGGTAGCGTTCGAACAGGTTCATCTCAGACCTCGCTTGCCCGCTCCGGGCCGAGCTCGATCAACCGGCGGATCTTGGCTTCGATCATGGCGTAGACCGCCCGGAACGCAGCCAGCCGCTCCTCGTGCGTGCCTTCGGCCGCGGCCGGGTCGGGAAAGCCCATGTGAAGCTTCGAGGGGTGGCCCGGCCAGATGGGGCAGACCTCGCCCGCCGCGTTGTCGCAGACGGTGATGATCAGATCCATGCGGGGCGCGTCGGGCAGGGCGAACTCGTCCCACGACTTCGACCGGAAGCCATCGGTTGAATGGCCTTTTTCCTTCAGCACTTCCAGGGAGAGCGGATTGACCTTGCCAGTGGGCTTGCTGCCGGCGCTGTAGGCCTTCCACGTGCCGCCGCCCAGATCGTTGATCAGGCACTCGCCAAGCACGCTGCGTGCGCTGTTGCCGGTGCAAAGGACAAGAACATTGGTCATGGTGATTCCCCACAGCAGGGTGTTGCATTGGCGGCTTGAACATTCGGGCCGAGGGCGGATCGGCCCTGGTCGCACAAAAGCTGGACCGGAACCGCGTTGACCATGGCCAGCACCCGCCGGTCTTCCGCCGTGGTCGGATCGTCTCCGAGAGCGGAGCCGACCAGGGCGAGGAAGGACGGGGCATAGGAGTTCAGCGCGCGCTCGGCCAGCCGGTAATAGACCCATTTGCCGTCCCGACGCTGTTGCAGCAGCCCCGCCGTTTTCAGCCCGGCCAGATGCTTGGAGACGGTGGCGGGGGCAAGGTTCAGCACGGCGGTGATCTGGCAGACGCACAGCTCGCCGCTTTCCAGCAGCTTCAGGATACGGACCCGGCTGGGGTCCGCGACGGCCTTGGCGACGGTTTCGAATGTTTCAAGCATGGGGGAACACTATCGTCATTTCGATGTATGGTAAAATGATACATTTATGACGGTGTCGATGCAAGGGGAGGCTATGCGCCATCCCCCACGAACACCTTGGCTTTCCTGAGGAAGATGGAAACCTCCTGGCCGCGCCGGAGGTCGAGCCTGTCCTTCTGATCGCGGGTCAGTTCGGATTCCAGCGCGGTGCCGTCCGGCAATACCACCTCGGCGCGGACCAGCGGCCCCAGTACCGTCACCAGACGGACGGTGGCCTGGGGCAGATCGGGTGACAGTTCCAGCAGTTCCACGTCATGGGGTCGTATGAAGGCCGTGCCGCGACCGTCCACCGTGCCGCCGGCCACATGCAGGCCTTCGATCCGGGCGTTGCCGCCACTGACGTTACAGGCCACGGCGTTGACATTGCCCAGGAAGCGATAGACGAACGGGGTCGCCGGGCTGTCGTAGATCTCGGAGGGCGTGCCGATCTGCTCGATACGGCCCTTGTTCATCACCACGACCTCGTCGGCCACTTCGAGGGCTTCTTCCTGATCATGGGTGACGAATACGCCGGTCAGCCCCATTTCGTCGTGGAGGCGCCGCAGCCAGCGGCGCAGATCCTTGCGGACCTGAGCGTCGAGCGCCCCGAATGGCTCGTCCAGCAGCAGGAGCCGGGGTTCCACCGCCAGGGCGCGGGCCAGGGCGACGCGCTGACGCTGGCCGCCCGACAGTTGGCTGGGATAGCGCCCGGCCAGACCTCCCAGTTGGACCAGATCGAGCAAGGTGTTCACCTTCTCGTCGATCATGGCGCTGTTCAGGCGTTGCGGCCCTTTGCGGACCTTGAGGCCGAAAGCGATGTTGGCGGCGATGTTCATGTGGCGGAACAGGGCGTAATGCTGGAAGACGAAGCCAATTCGCCGGTCACGCGCGCCCAGGCCGGTCGCATCGACGCCCCCCAGGCGGATTCGCCCCAAGTCTGGCTGCTCCAACCCCGCCAGGATGCGCAGCAAGGTGGTTTTCCCCGACCCCGACGGCCCCAGAAGCGCCACCAGCTTTCCCTGGCCGATGCTGAGAGAGACGCGGTCCAGCGCCATGAAATCGCCGAAATGCTTGGAAACCGCATCGACCTCGATCATGCCGGAGGCCTCAGTGGCCGGTGGCGACGAGTTCGTCGCGGTGCCACCATTCGAGGGCTGTCTTGGCCGCGAGCGTGACCAGGGCCAGGAGAGCAAGGAGAGAGGCGACCGCGAAGGCGCCGACGAAATCGTATTCATTATAGAGAATCTCCACATGCAGGGGCATGGTGTTGGTCAGGCCCCGGATATGACCGGACACCACCGAGACGGCGCCGAATTCACCCATGGCGCGGGCGTTGCACAGCAAGACGCCATAGAACAGACCCCAACGGACATTGGGCAGGGTCACCAGCCAGAAGGTGCGAAGCCCGCTGGCCCCGAGCGTCAGCGCCGCTTCTTCTTCCTCGCGGCCCTGTTCTTCCATCAGCGGAATCAACTCGCGGGCGACGAAGGGGAAGGTGACGAAGATGGTCGCCAGCACGATGCCGGGCACCGCGAAGATCACCCGAAGGTCGTTCTCGACCAGCCACGGCCCCAGCAGGCCTTGTAGCCCGAACAGCAGCACATAGATCAATCCGGAGATGACCGGCGATACCGAGAACGGCAGCTCGATCAGCGAGATCAACAGGCTTTTGCCGCCGAAATCGAACTTGGCGATGGCCCAACTGGCGCTCAGTCCAAAGGCTATATTGAGTGGCACCGAAATCGCCGCAACGATCAGGGTCAGGCGGATCGACGACAAGGTGACATCGGTGGACAGGGCGCGGAGATAGGCGTTCCAGCCCTTGGCGAAGGCTTCCACCAGCACCGCCATCAAAGGCAGCGCCAGGAACAGCGCCAGGAACGCCAGCGCCAGGATGGTCAGGGTCCAGCGCACCAGCGCCGGTTCGCGTATGGCCTGGTTGTTCATCCTCGGCCCCCCATGCGCGCACGGCGCCATTTTTGCAAAAGATTGACGGCCAGCAGCAGGGCGAACGAGATCGTCAGCATCACGGCGGCGATGGCGGTGGCGCCCACATAGTCGTATTGTTCCAGCTTGGTGATGATCAGCAGCGGCGCGATTTCCGATATGCCGGGCAGGTTGCCGGCAATGAAGATCACCGAGCCGTACTCACCCACCGCGCGGGCCAGGGCCAGGGAGAAGCCGGTCAGCAGCGATGGCGCGATAGCCGGCAGGATGACCCGGAAGAAGGTTTGGAGCCGGTCCGCTCCCAACGAGGCTGCGGCTTCCTCCAGTTCCAGGTCGATGTCCTGGAGAACCGGCTCGACCGTACGGACCACGAAGGGCAGGCCGATGAAAACCATGGCCACCACCACCCCCAACGGAGTGAACGCCACCGTGATTCCCAGCGGGGTCAGGAGCTTTCCCAGCCAGCCATTGGGGGCATACAGCGCCGTCAGCGCGATGCCGGCCACCGCCGTCGGCAGGGCGAAGGGAAGATCGACCATGGCATCGACGATCCTGCGGCCGGGAAAGGGATAGCGCACCAGGACCCAGGCCACCAGCAGCCCGAACACCGCATTGATCAGCGCCGCCGCGAAGGCGCCGCCGAATGACAGCCACAGCGCCGACAGGATGCGGGGGTCGCCGAGGATGCGCCCCCACTGCTCGAAGGTGGTCCCCGCCGCCTTGAGTAGCAGCGCCGCCAGCGGCAACAGCACAATCAGCGACAGGTAAAACAAGGTGAAGCCCAAGGTGGGGCCGAAGCCCGGAATGACGCTTGACGCCACCCGGTTTCGGCGCAACAGGGGCAATGTGGCGGAGGCCATGCGTTCCGCCCCTATTTCCGGCCAGAGATACGGTCGAAGACCCCACCATCGGCGAAATGTTCGGCCTGAGCCTTTCGCCAGCCGCCGAACACGTCGTCGATGGTGAACAGTTTGATCGGCTTGAAGGTCGCCGCGGTCTTCTTGATCGCCTCGGGGTCGCGCGGGCGATAGAAGTTCCGGGCGATGATGGCCTGGGCCTCCGGGGTGTAGAGGAACTTGAGATAGGCTTCCGCCAGTGCTCGGGTGCCGCGCTTGTCCACCACCTTGTCCACCACCGTTACCGGCGGTTCGGCCAGGATCGACAGTGACGGAGTGACGATTTCGAAGCCGTCGCCGAATTCCTGTAGGGCGAGATAGGCTTCGTTCTCCCAGGCCAGCAGCACGTCGCCCAGGCCGCGCTGGGCGAAGGTGACGGTGGAGCCGCGCGCCCCGGAATCCAGCACCGGCACGTTCTTGTACAGCTTGGCGACGAATTCCTCGGCTTTGGCCTGATCGCCATTGGTCCGGTTGAGTTCGTGGCCCCAGGCCGCCAGATAATTCCACCGGGCTCCGCCGGAGGTCTTGGGATTGGGGGTGATCACGGACACGCCCGGTTTGACCAGATCGTCCCAATCCTTGATTTGCCTGGGATTGCCCTTTCTGACCAGGAAGACGATGGTCGAGGTGTAGGGGGCGCTGTTGTCGCCGAGGTGGTTTTGCCATGTGCCGTCCAGCAGCTTGGCCTTGTCGGCGATGGCGTCGATGTCGTAGGCCAGCGCCAGAGTCACCACATCGGCCTCCAACCCGTCGATCACCGAGCGGGCCTGCTTGCCCGAGCCGCCATGCGACTGGTTGATCTTGATATCCTCGCCGGTCCGGGCCTTCCACGACTTGATGAAGGCGTCGTTGATCGCCTGATACAGCTCGCGGGTGGGATCATAGGAGACGTTGAGCAAGGTCCGGGTCTCGGCGGCTCGGGCGCCGGGAATCAGCGTTGCCAAGCCCATGGCCAGAAGCCCGGCCATGGCGGCTGCGAGGAAAAATTGGCGAATATCATCGTTCCAGAGGGATTTGATCATCATGACTCCGTGTGGCCGGGCAGATTGAGTAATCCACAAATCTATATATCTATAGATTAATAGGAGTCAAGGGAGGTGCGGCCGATGATTTTCGGCAAATCCACGACCTCAGGAGGCCGCCGGCAGTCTCAGGGTAAAGCGGGAGCCGCCGCTTTGGCGGTTGGCGACGTCCAGCGAGCCGCCGTGGTCGCGGGCGATGCCGTAGGAGATCCACAGGCCGAGGCCGGTTCCTTTGCCCACTGGTTTGGTGGTGAAGAACGGGTCGAAGACCTTGGTCATGATCTCGCCCGGGATGCCGGGGCCGTTATCCTCGACGGTGACGATCACCTCGCCGCCGGAGACGGCGCCGCTGATGGCGATATGAGCCCCGGCGCGGCCGGCGACGGCGTCCAGGGCGTTTTCCATCAGGTTGACGATGACCTGATGCAACTGGCCGGCATTGCCGCGCACCGGCAGCGCGTCGCCCAATTCGACTCCCACCGCCGCGCCGCCGCGATTGCCCGAGGCCGACCATTGCACCGCTTTGCTGACCACCTCGGTCAGGTCGAAGATTTCGGGGCCGCCCGAGCTGGAAAATGACAGGCGCTTGAGGCTGCGGACGATGTCGGCGACCCGCTGCGCTCCTTCGGCGGTGCCGTCGATCAGGGCCGGCAGGTCGGACAGGGTCTCGTCGATGCGCAAGGTCCGGCGCAGTGCCTCCCGCTTGGTCTCGTCGCAGCCGTCATGGATGGCCCCGAGATAGGCCCGGATCCGGTCCGAGTATTTGGACAGGGCATGGACATTGCCATAGACGAAGCTGATGGGATTATTCAGCTCGTGGGCGACACCGGCGATCAGGCGGCCCAGCGAGGCCATCTTTTCCTGCTGCACCAGTTGCGCCTGGGCCTGCTTCAGGGCCTCGTAGGCGCGGCGCAGCTCTCCTACCGGGCGGCCGGTCAGCACGATGCCGGCGGGCAGGCCGCGATGGTCGAGGCGGGTGGCGCAGTTAAGGGCGACCATGTCGGTCAAGCCGCCCTCGGCCGAGCGGAAGCGTATTTCGCGATCGCCGCCGGCCTTGGAGTCGATCCAGCTGCACAGCCGCAGCTTGTGGGTGTCGTCGGACAGCAGTTCGTCCAGGGCGCGGTCGAACAGATCGATCTCGGCAAAGCCGGTCAGTTGGAGGAAGGCCAGATTGACCTGCTGGATATGGCCGCGCTGATCGCAGACGATCAGGATGTCCGACACCGCCGACAGCACGGAGTTGATGAAGCGTTGGGCTTCCTCCAGGGCGGTGTTTTTTTCCTCCAGCTCGACTTCGTACTGGATGAGGTCGGAGTAGACCTCCTCCATCTTGCGGATCACCTCGATCCAGGCGGTTTCCTGGGCGCTGCCGGCTTCGGTTTCGACGCCGCCGGCGAAGTCGTAGGCCGAGGAGGGGCGGGGGTCGGTATAGGTCGCCATCTCTTCAGGCCTCCCGCTCCAGCCCATAACGGTTCAGCTTGGCGCGCAGGCCGACCCGCGACAGGCCCAACTCGTCGGCGACCCGGCTGATATTCCAGCGGTGCCGGGCCAGCGCCTCGGTCAGGATACGGGCTTCCAGGGCTTCGACCTGTTCCTTCAGGCCGGCGACCTGCCCATCATCGGTCATGGCCCGCTGGGCGGGACAGGCGCGGGCGTGGATGCGCGGGCTGATCAGGTCGGGGCCGAGGTTGGGCGCGTCGGCCAGGGCCACCATGCGCTGGATTTCGTTTTGCAACTCGCGGACATTGCCGGGCCAGTCATAGCCGCGCAGCAGGCTGACGGCCTCGGCGGAGAAGCTGAGATTGGGGCGGCCAAAGCTCTTGCGGGTATCGGCCAGCAGCCGTTCCGCCAGCAGGGGTACGTCCACCGGCCGGTCGCGCAGCGGCGGCAGATGGATGGGAAAAGCGGCCAGACGGTAATACAGATCGCGGCGGAAGTGCTTGTCGCGCACATCGTCTTCCAGATTGCGGTTGGTGGCGGCGATGACGCGGACATCGACTTTGCGGGTCAGCCGGGCGCCCAGCGGCCGGATTTCGCCCTCCTGGAGGACGCGTAACAGCTTGACCTGGAAGGCGGCCGAGGTCTCGCCGATCTCGTCGAGGAAGATGGTGCCGCCGCTGGCTTGCTCGAACAGGCCGATGCGGTCCTCGTAGGCGCCGGTGAAGGCGCCCTTCTTGCAGCCGAACAGTTCGGATTCCAGCAACTGGTCGGGCAGGGCGCCGCAGTTTTCCACCACAAACGGCTTGCCGCCGCGCGGGCTGTTGTAGTGGATGGCGCGGGCCAGCAATTCCTTGCCGGTTCCGGACTCGCCGGTGATCAGCACCGAGATGTCGAACGACGACACCCGGCGCGCCATCTCGATCACCCCGGCCAGCGGCGAGCCGGCGGCGTGGACGATGCCGTCGAAGTGGTGCTGACGCTTCAGCGCCCCGGTCTTGCTGGCGATGGCGCGTTCCAGCAGGATCGGCGAGACCTTGAGGTCCAGGCTGGCCTGGGCGTTCTCGCGCTGAAGCTCGTACAGGCGCAACGCTCCGTGCAGGGTGCGCACCAGCGCGTCGGGTTCCCACGGTTTGGTGATGTACTGGTAGATGCCGGCCTCGTTGACGCCGGCGATGATGTCCTCGGCCTCGGAATAGCCCGAGATGATCATCCGCACCGGGTCGGGCCAGCGGGCGCGCACCGTTTTAAGGAATTCCACTCCTTGGGTTCCGGGCATGCGCTGGTCGCACAGGATGGCGTGGACCATCTCGTGCTCCAACAGCCCTTCGGCTTCCTCGGCGGTGGAGGCGGTCAGCACTCGGAACTCGTCGGACAGCACCCGGCGCAGGGCCTCCTGCGACTGCTTTTCGTCGTCCACCACCAAGATGATCGGAAGATTGGTCATGGCGGTATTGTTCGCAGTATCCTCGGGCAGGTCAACAGCAACCCTCATGGGGAGACGATGGAGATGAATGCCCTGACGGCCGAGATCCGCGAGACCCGTGTGGACAAGGGAACGCTGGCGCTGTGGTTCCTCGGCCAGAACGGCTGGATGGTGAAATCGTCCGGCGGGACGGTCATCGCGGTCGATCCCTATCTGTCGGATTCGTGCAATCCCTCCCGGCGGGGGCTTGACCTCGCCCGTCAGGTGCCGTTGCTGCTGGCCCCCGAGGCGCTGGAGGCTGATCTGCTGGTCTGCACCCATTCCCACAAGGATCATGCCGATCCCGACACCTTGTGTTCCTGCGCCCGTTTGGGACGGGTCAAGGGCTTCCTGGGGCCGGGCGACACCCAGCAGGTGTTCGCGGATGCCGGCATCGCCGAAGGCGATCGCGGCCTCAGCTGGCCCAATCGGGTGACCGGATTGGGCGACCTGACCCTGACCGGCACCTTCGCCCTGCCCACCGATGCCGGCGACCTGACCCATATGGGGTTTCTGATCCAGGCCGGGAACGGCCCCAAGCTGTGGATTACCGGCGATACCGCGTGGTGCGACCTGCTGGCCGAGGCCGGGTCAAAGCATCGGCCCGACGCCATCTGCCTGCCCATCAATGGCGGCTATGCCAATCTGTCGCATTGGGAGGCGGCGGAACTGGTGCGCCGGGTCGGGCCGAGTCAGGCGATTCCCTGTCACTGGGACATGTTCGCCGACAACTCGTGCTCGCCGCATATGTTCGAAGCCTCGCTTACCGTCAAGGAGATGCGGGCGACGTATCGCCTGCCGGTCCATGGTCGCAAGATGGTGATCGAGAAGGGATAGGCCGCGGTGTTCAGAAAGCCCAGCCGTAGACCACGGGCAACCAGACCAGGGCGAACAGGGTGCTGAACGCCACCGCGATGGCGGCGCGGTCGGGGTGGATGTCGCGCAAGGTGGCGTGCACCACCGTCACTGCCGCCATGGGGGTCAGCGATTCGATCAGGATCACCTGATGGCCGACCCGGCCGAAGCCGTGCAGCCAGCGGGTGTCGGCCCAGATGAAGGCCAGCGCCAGCACCGGCCAGATGGCGAATTTCGCCAGGAAGGCAAAGGCGATGAAGCCGAGGTCGAGGCGAAGCCGGCGGATCTGCGCCAGCCCCAGGCCGACGATCATCATCCCCACCGGCACGAAGCCGCCGCTGAGGATCTCCACCGTTTGCATCACCGGAACCGGCGTCTTGGTCCCGGTGAGGTTGAGGAGGGCTCCCAGCCAGCAGGCATGCAGTCCGGGATATTTCAGCACCCGCAACAGGGCGCCGCCCACCGAGGCCTCCGAGCGGGCGACGGTGAAAAATCCCACCGAGTTCTCGTAGGCGGTGGCCCCGAACGACACCATCACCACGAAGGGCAACGCCTCCGGCCCGATCAGCGACAGGCAGGCGGGAATGCCGAAAAAGCCGGTATTGCCGGTGCCTGAGGCAAAGCTGGCGATCCGTTCGCGGCCGTCGCGCCAAAACCGCCCCGCCAGCGGTTGCAGGCTCAACGCTACCAGACTGCACAGGCCGAACACCGCGAAGGGCAGGGCCAGCAGCGCGCCGTGAAGATCGGCGGAGACGAAGCCCTTGAACACCACCGCCGGCGACAGCACGAACAGCGCCAGCTTGCCCAGGTCCTGGCCCTTGACATCGAACAAGCGACCCAGCGCGAAGCCGATGGCGACCAGCAGATAAAGCGGCGCCAGCTTGACCGCGAGGGCGGTGTCGAACGGCATGGTCGTCACTCCACCATGATGGCGCGGCTGTTCAATAGACTTCGGCGCGGTAGAGCCTGGGATCGGCCAGAACCGGCGTCAGTGCCTCGGCCAGGATTGCGGCCCATTGCTCGCACCCGGCTTCGTCCGACAGCAGGTCTTGGCGGATTTCGAAGGACACATTGGGCAGGCCGGCGGCCCCGGCATGGGTGTCGAGGGTGTAGTTGATCTCGCGCCCGGAATAGGGCTGGTTGTCTCCGACCACCAGCCCATGACGCCTGGACAGCGCATGGAGCAGCGGTTTGGCCATGCGCGGATCGCGATTCCACAGCACGCCCACATGCCAGGGCCGTGGCGGATTGCCGTTGATGCGGGGAGTGAAACTGTGGATCGCCACCACCGCCGGTGGCTGGCCGTAACGCCATAATTGGCCGATACGGTCGCCGATCTCGGTATGATAGGGCCAGAACCAGCGCTTGGCCCGGTGAAGCGCCTCGGCCTCATCCAGTCCGTCGTTGCCCGGAATCTCGACGCCGCAGGAGCTGGCCGGAATGGAGGAAGGATCACCGGGGTGACGGTTGCAGTCGATCACCAGCCGGCTGATTCCGGCCAGCACCATCGGGCAGCCCAGCCGCCGCGCGAGGCGGCGCGCAACCTCGGCCGCGCCGATATCCCAGGCGACATGGCAGAGGCGCTGGGCGACTCCGAGGCCGAGGTCGCCCAGGTCCGGCGGTATCGTCGAGGACGCGTGATCGCAGACCACCAGCACCCTGGCGTCGTCGTCTCCGGCCTGGGTCTCGAAGGCCGGTGGCATGGGAGGGGAATCGGGAAGGAATGTCAGCATGGCGACACTATAGCTCGACGCCGGACCTATTTTCGAGGCCGTCGGCACAAAATATATGAATTTTTCGGAAATATCCGTCATGGGGCTGTTGACAGCCCTCCCTGGTTTCCGTACTTTCCCGGCCTGCGGTCGCGCACCCTTCTTTTGGGCGGCCAATATCTTTGAGGAAGTCGTACCATGAAGATTCGCAACTCGCTGAAGTCGGCTAAGCTGCGCGACAAGAATTGCCGTATCGTCCGCCGTAAGGGCCGGGTCTACGTCATCAACAAGACCAACCCGCGCTTCAAGGCCCGCCAGGGCTAAACCCTGGACGCCTGATCGGCCGTTTTCGGCACTGATCGAAGCAAGCCGCGCCCTGACCGGGCGCGGCTTTCGTCTTGCCTGGACTCTGGCTCACCGATATCTCGGTATCAGACCGCCGCGACCGCGGCGCGGATTTCGGCAAAGGCCCGCCGGACCGGCCCCAGCAGGGTTGCCGCCAGATTCAGGTTGTTCGCGGCGCAGGCGGATTCGGCCTCGGCGCAGAGCTGGGCGAAACGGAATGCGCCGGCGCTGTTGGCTGCTCCCTTGGCAGAGTGAGCGGCTTCCCTGGCCATCACCGCGTCGTCGGCGCAAAGGGCGTTGTCCAGATCATCGACCAGAGGCTGGGTGGTATCGATGAACAGCTGCAACAACTCGCGGACGTCATCGCCGATTTCGCCAAAGATCTGACGCATGGGGCCGAGATCGAGGATGGGAAGGATCGGATCGGGGATCGGTTCCGGCATCTCCGGTCTTGGGGCGGGGGCTTCCTCGTCCGCCGCGCCGCGCCGGCGCCGCAAGGCGACCGTGCCCGGCAGCAGGCGACGGATGGTGCCGTCCAACTGGACCAGATCGATCGGCTTCGCCAGGAAGCCGTCCATGCCGCAATCCTGGCAGCGCCGGGCCGTTCCGGACAGCGCGTCGGCGGTCAGGGCGACGATGGGCATGTGGTGCCCGGTTTCCACCTCCCATTCCCGGACCCGCTGGGTCAACTCGTAGCCATCCATTTCGGGCATATGGCAGTCGGTCAGCAGCAGGCCGTAATCGCGGATTTGCATGTTTTCCCAGGCTTCGGCCCCGTTGGCCACCACTTCGATGGCATAGCCCAGCCGATCCATCAGGTGGCGGATCACCACCTTGTTGGTGGGGTTGTCCTCGGCGACCAGGATCAGGGTTCCGGCGGCGGCGGCGGCCTCGATGGAAGGCGGCGCCCAGGCCTCGTCGAGTCCGGTGGAGCCATGTTCCTCGGCCTCGACCACTCCGCGCCCTACCGCCGCAGCCACGGTGCGCCATAGCCTGCGCCGTCTTACCGGCTTGGGCAGTACCGCGAACAGGCTGCCATTGCGCACCTCGGCCGAGGCGATGGGGTAGGCGTCGTGGGCTGCGATCATCACCACCTGCATCGGGGCTTCGTCGCCAGTGGAGGACAACAGGGCGCCGGCCACTCCCAGGCGGCTGCGGTAGTCCTGGCTGGCGTCCAGCAGCGCCACGTCATAGGTCCATCCCGCCAAGGCCGCCGCCCGTACCGCCGCCAAGGCGCCCTCGGTGGAGGCCACCACCGCCACCTGGGCACCGAAATGGCCGAGATATTGGCGAATGCACTCTGCCGCCACCGGCCCCTCGGCCAGGACCAGTACGGCGATTCCCGACAGGTCCGGTCCCGTCTCGGGCTGGTCCTCCGCCACCGCCAGGGGGACGGTGAACCAAAAGGTCGATCCGTTTCCCATATTGCTGGCGACGCCGATATCGCCATTCATGATCGCCACCAGACGGCGGCAGATGGATAGGCCCAGGCCGGTGCCGCCATAGCGCCTGGAGATGGTGACATCGGCCTGCATGAAGGGTTCGAACAGGCGGGCCTGTTGTTCGGAATCCAGCCCGATCCCGGTATCGGTGACCGAGATTTGCAGCCGGATCGGCCGCTCGCGGCCATCCACCGCCTTGACGCTGATCCGGACATATCCCTTGTCGGTGAACTTGATGGAGTTGCCGGCGAGGTTGGTGATGATCTGGCGCAGCCGGACCGGATCGCCCAGCAGGCGGTCGGGCAGGCTGGGGTCCACATAGGTGATCAGGCCGATGCCCTTTTCCTGGGCGCGCAGGGTCAACAGTTCGGCCACGCCTTCGACCAGATCCACCACCGATATTTCGACGATTTCGAGTTCAAGCTTACCCGCCTCGATTTTCGAGAAGTCGAGAATATCGTTGATGATCGTCAGCAGCGAAGTGGCCGAGTCGCGGATGACGCGGGCCATTTCCCGCTGTTCGGCCGGCAGCGGCATGTCTTCCAGCAGATGCGCCATGGTCAGCACCCCGTTCATGGGAGTGCGGATTTCGTGGCTCATGGTGGCCAGGAACAGGGATTTGGCCTGACTGGCGTCCTCGGCCATCTGCTTGGCCTCGGCCAGGGCCGCTTCTTCTTCCTTGTGGCGGGTGATGTCGGTGGAGGACACGATCACCGCCGGCTCGCCGTCCATCTCGATCTGGGCGGCGGACAGCATGGCCCAGAACTCGTGCCCATTGCTGGCCCGCATCCGGCACTCAAAGCCAGGCACAAAGCCGCGCTGACGCACCAGTTCCACCAGACGGGAGCGGTTCACGGGATCCGCGTAGCATACGGAGACCCTGCCCCCGATAGCGTCGGCCTCGGGGATCAGGTACAGCTCGGACCAGCGGGGATTGACCGAAATGATGACGCTGTCCGACACTCGCGAAATCGCCAGCGCCAGCGGCGAGGTGTCGAGGATGCGGCGCAGGCGCTCTTCGCTCGCCATCAGGGCGCGGCTGGATTCCTGCACCTTGGCCATGGCGTCGCGAAACACCACCAGTTCGGCCGCCATATCGGCGATCTCGTCATTTCCCGTGCCGACGATGGGGGCCTGGAAATCGCCTTCGACGATGCGGTGCATGGACTCGGCCAGTCCAGTCAGCCGCGACACCAGATTGCGTCCGAGATACAGCCAGACGAACAGCAGCGGGCCGAAGAAGGTCAGCATGGCCACCACCAGCAGGGTCTGGCGCCCGATGGAGACCGCCGCTTCGGTGCGCCGCTCGTTCTCGGCGGCGTCGGCCTCGGCGCTGGACACCAGACGGCCCACCGCCGAGGAGGTGCGTGCCACCAGATCGCGGCCTTCGTCATTGGCGGCGGCCAGACGGGCGATGGTCAGCATCTGGAGGCTGCGCAGCTCGAAGACGTTCTCCGGGCCGGTGCCCAGCGCCAGCACCCGGCGTGTCAGTTCGCGCGCCCGCACCATGCGGGGACCGTCGCCGGCCGCGTCGATCAGCATGGGGAGGCGGCGGACCTGTTCCTCATAGGCGCTGCGCAGGTCCCCGACTTTTTCGAGGTCGGGGGCAACCACCGCCTCGCGCAGATAATTGGAGGCTAGCACCACCACCGCCAGGGTCTGGTCGGTGGCCAGCCCCTCGGTGGAACGGTGAATTTCAAGGTCGAGGCCGGTGATGACCTCGGCCAGCGACCGGCCGCGCTCGACCAGTTGCAGCCTTTTGTCCACCAGGATGTTCCGATCGACCACGTTGTCGCCAAAGGCGGCGATCATCGCGCGGAGTTCCTCGACCCGGCCGGTATCGGTGGCGGTGTTGGCCAGATGATCGATCAGGGTCAGCAGGCGTTCGGTCTGCTGTTGCAGGGCGACGAAATTGCTTTGGCGCTGGAATTGCGACTGAGAGCCGTCCAGCGCTGGCGCCGCCGCCGCCAGACGCGCGGTCGCTTCCGACAGCTTCAGGGCGTTCGATACGCTGGGCAGGTTGGTGCGCGTCACCGCCGCCAGCAAACGTTCGATCTCGGAATAACTGAACCAGGTCAAGATACTGGCGACCAGGATCATGCCGGCCACGGCGCCCACCGCCACGACCAGCTTGGCGCGGATGCCAAAGCGCCAGCGGCCCGTACTGCTCTTGTCAGCCAAAGCGCCAGCCACGCGCCCGTTCCCCCCGTTCGTTGAAGCGGCGCTCATAATGCCCCAGTGGATGTCCCCATGGAAGTCGGACGGAATGCAGTGGTAGGATGCCGCTATCATGACAAAGAAAGCAGCCCGCCTCCCCGATGCCGCCGCTCTGCTGGCCAAGGCCCAGCATCTGATGGAAGGTCAGATGCTGGACGAGGCTGTCCAGGTTCTGAAAAAACTGTCCGGGAATCCAGAGGCCGATTATCGTCGCGCCGGGTTGCTGCTGATGCTGGAGCGGCCAGCCGAAGCGGAACCTCTTTTCCGCTCCGTGCTGGCCGTCGTTCCGGGCCATATGGACACCATGGTCGGGTTGGCCGGCTGTCTGGTCGCCCAGAACCGGCCGCAGGAGGCCTTGGCGCTGTTGGAGCCCGCTGTAAGGGCGCAGCCCCAGTCGGGCCGTATCGCCTATCTGGCCGGCGTCGCCCTCGATGAAGCCGGCCACGCCCCGGCTTCGGCCGCTCAGTTGGCCAAGGCCCGCGCCCTGGTGATCGCCCCAGCCGAGCGTCGCAAGTTGGTTCCCTACGAAATCTATGTCCAGCTCAGCCGCCGTTGCAATCTGCACTGCACCATGTGCGGTTGGGAAATCTGGAAGGACAATTCCGGCTTCATGGAGTGGCCGGTATTCGAGCGGGTGATCGCCGAGGCCAAGACCAGCGGCGTCAAGCCCATGCATATCCTGGCCGGTCAGGGCGAGCCGTTCTTGCATCCCGAGATTTTCGAGATGCTGGAGCGCGCCGTAGCCGAGGGCTTCGATGTGGGGATCGTCACCAACGGCACGCCGTTCAATCCGGAGCGGATCCAGCGCCTCGCCGGCCTCGGCCTGTCCTACCTTCAGTTCTCCTTCGCCGGCTGGGACGCCAAAAGCTATGAGAGCATTTATGTGGGCGCCAAATTCGAGCGGACTCTGGCCAATCTGAAGGCGGTGCACAAGGCGCTGAAGGGCACCAAGACCCGTTTTTGCGTCAAGGCGGTAGGCATGGGCGATTGGCAGGAGAATTTACGCAAGACCAAGGCCTTTCTCGCCGGCCACGGCATCGACGAAGTCTGGACCGTGGCGGCCAACAACTTTGGCGGATCGGTTCAAAGCGGCAGCTTCCATGACAAACATGGCGTTTGGTCGCTGAAGAACATCGACCACCATCGTCTGATGCCGTGCCGCATATTCCTCAAGGCGGTCGGGGTGTTCTGCGACGGAACCGTCACTGCCTGCGGCTGCTACGATTCCAATGCCCAGCTTCGGATCGGTAATATCATGGAGCAGGGATTGGCGGAGATCCGTAACGGCGAAGCCTATCGCGGCATCCTCGACGGTTTTCGCCAGGGCGACGTCAAGGGCGTTCCCATGTGCGGCGGCTGCGACGACCCGTTCGGGTAACGCGCCTTGCCTACTTGGCTTTCGGCAGGGTGAACAGGAAGGTCGATCCGCTGGCGCCATCGGATTCCACCCAGATCCGGCCACGCGCCGCCTCGACGATCCGCCGCGCCACCGCCAGACCAATGCCGGTTCCGGTCAGGTCGCTGCGGTGCCGGAGCCGTTCCAACGGAATGAAAATCCGCTCGAAGAAACAGGGCTCGATTCCGATGCCGTTATCGGCAAAGCGGAACAGCCAGAATTTATCCTGGGACTCCACCGTCACCTTGATATGCGGTGGTCGCTCGGGGTGGTGGAAGTGAACCGTGTTCTCCACCAGAATCTCGAACAGGTCGTCAAGACGCTTCTGCGACATTCCGACCTTTGGCAGATCGTCCTTGTCCAGCAGCAGAACCCCATCGGGAGCCCGCTCCCTGAACCAGTCAACCGCGGTATCGAGTGCTTGATGGGGAGAGCCCGGAGGCCCGTCGAGCGGCAGGCGTTCGACCGCCAGGTAGGTCTGCACGTCGCGCAGCAACCCGATCAGGCGGGCGGAGGCCTCGACGATCCGCTCCGATGGTTCCCGATCCGCCGGTGCGGCGTTGTCGCCCAGGCGCTGAAGCAGCACCTGGGCCTGCAACCGCATCTGGCGCGCCGGCTCTTGAAGATGATGGGCAAGCACAAAGGAAAAGCGTTCGAGATCGGCGCTGTAGTTGGCCACATCCTCATAAGCGGCGGAAAGCGCCGCATGGGACTCTTCCTCCTTGGTGATGTCGTGCTGGACACCGACCCAGTGGGTGATCGCGCCAGCGGCATTGCGAACCGGCGTCAGGGAAACCTGATTCACGAACGCGATACCATCGGCCCTGATGTTGCGCAGTTTCACGGTAACCGGAATTCCCTCGGCCAGGGCGGTACGAATGGCGTCCAACCCCTCCTGGCAGGCATCGTCGGAATGGAGAAAACGGGCATTGCGGCCGATCGCGTGCTTGGCGTCGTAGCCGGTGATGCGTTCAAACGCCGGATTGACGTAAAGCAGCGGAAAGTCCGGGGCGGTGGCGTCGGCGATGGTGACGCCGTTGGAGACATTGGCCAGAACCAGATCGCTGAGTCGCAGCCTTGCCTCGTCGCGCGCCCGTCTGGCCAGGGTCCGCACCAGCACCACCGTCAGCCCCAGCACCACCAGGATCACCAGCGCCACTGGTCGGCCGACCTGTGCGGCATTGCCGCGCCAGTCGGCCAGGGCTTTGTCGATCGGAAGGTTGACGCTGACCACCAGCGGCCAGGACAAGGTGCTGCGGTAACTGGTGATGCGGCGGAGCTCGTGCCCGTCGCCATCGATGAAGGTCCCCATTTCCGCCAGCTTGAGGTGATGTGAAAACAGGGGCTGATCGGCGGCGCTGGTTCCAGGAAGGGCGGTTGATCCCTTGGCTCCCGCCAACAAGACGCCATCGAACCGCCATAAGTGAACCTGCGCCCCGGATTCCGCCTCGATGGCGTCGAAATTACCGCTGAAATGCTCTGGATTGATCGCCGCGACGACTAGGGCGGCCACGGAGCCGTCAGGAGCGATCACGGCGCGGCTGACCGGGACCAGACTCTGCCCGGCTGCTTTGTGGATGTTGCCGATATAGCGGCCCTCCACCGGCAGGCCGAACAGCAGGGGACGCGGAACCCGCCGGTGCTCTTCGATCTGACTTGCGATATCCAGGCGGCCGCCGTCGTTGACCTTGGCGCTGTCGAACAGCACCCGTCCATCGGCCGCCAGCACCAGGATCTGTCGCAGATGCGGGGTGAACGCCAATCGCTGGCTGATTGCGTCGGTCAGATCGATCTTGCCATGATCGACCCCCGCCTCACGGACGAGATCGACCACCGAGGCCAGAGTTACATCAATGGAGTTGATCGAACGCTCCACCGCGTCGGTCAGGGGACGGGCCAGACTGCCGGTGACGTTCTGGGCGGCGACGATTGCTTCATGACGGCCGGCGCCTAGGGCTGCCCATGTGGCGATGGCCACCGCCAGGGCGACGCCGACGCCAAAGACCGCCACCAGACGGATCAGGGTGGTCGAATAAAGCGGCGTCACCGGCATGTTGCCCAAGGCAGAGGAACGAGCCGGCTTTATCCGCGATGCGTCGTGACTGTTCTGCCTTCCAAGCATGGTATCATTGGAATAGCATATCACCTCCGTATTGGGAGGGAAAAATGAAGCTGGCTCCACTTGCCACCGTGATCTTGCTGGCCCTGACGGCCGCGACCGCAACCATGGCTCAACCCGCATCGGGGCGGCTGGAGCGGATTCGCAAGGCCGGAGAAGTCCGCGTCTGCATCTGGCCCGACTACTACTCGATCTCTTACCGCAACACCCGCACCGGACAGTTGGAAGGGATCGATATCGACCTCGCGCGGGAGTTGGCGAAGGACCTGGGGGTGCAGGTTCGCTTTATCGACAGCTCGTTCAAGACCCTGATCGATGATCTGTTGAATGACCGTTGCGACGTGTCCATGCATGGTGTCGCCATCACCCCGGCGCGGCAGGAGAAACTGGCCTTCACCCATCCGTATCTGCGCAGTGGAATTTACGCGATCACCACCAAGTCCCATCCCAGCGTCAAGGGCTGGGGCGATGTGGACAAGGAAGGCGTCGTGGTCGCCGCCGCCAGTGGAACCTACATGGTCGACGTCATGAGGACTCAGTTGAAGCAGGCCAGGCTGGTGGAGGTCGCCACATCCGAGGCTCGCGAGCAAGAGGTCATGAGCGGGCGTGCCGACCTGTTTGTCACGGATTACCCCTATAGCCGCAAGATGCTGGCTCGTCACGATTGGGCCAGATTGCTGTCGCCGCCGACCCCGCTGGCTCCCAGCGCCTATGCCTACGCCGTGGCGCCGAACGATGCCGAATGGCTGCAAGTCATGGACGGTTTCGTCGTTCGCGCCAAGAGCGACGGTCGTCTTCTCGTCGCCGGCAAGGCCAATGGGCTGGAGGCCATCGTCGAGTTGAAGTAGGCATGGCCCCAGACTGTCTTTCCGACAGAGATTTCGGCCACAGATAAACGCCGATGAATTGAGAATACTTTTATCTGTGGCCCATTTCCCGTCAGGCCCGCTTGAATATCGATTGACCCTAAAGTTGGCGGCGGCCTTCGGTGCCCATCACCGCCTTCAGGTCAAGGTCGCTGTGGTCGCCGTCCTCGACGATATGGTCGTGACGCTTGTCCTTGGCCCGCTGTCCGATTTCGGACAGATCGGTGACGCTTTGCTCCAGCCGGGCGAGGACGGTCAGCATCTCCTCGGCCAGCGGCCGGTCATCCATCAAATTGGCGTAGCGTTTGATGTTGAAGGAAAAATGGCGGATCAGCTTGATGTTGTCGCGGAAGCTGCGTGGCCGACGCACGAAGATCCGGTGCGAACTGCGGATATTCTTGATGAACATGTTGACCAGGGCGCGGACGAATTTGTGTGTGCCTTCCAGTTTGGCGGCGAACAGCGGTTCGGGGATGCGGGTGATGACGCAATCGGTGGCGGCGACGGCGGTCGCCATCCGCTCGCTGCGATCTATGACGGCCATTTCACCGAAGATCTCGCCCGGTTTGATGGAGTCCAGTTCGACGCGCTGGCCTTCCACCTGCTGGAAGATGACGATCTTGCCGCTGTCGAGGATATAGGCCGCGTCGCCCTTGTCGCCTTGGCGAAACAGAACCCCACCCGAGGGGAGAGAGACCTTCTCCAGCTTCTGCCCGGCGACTTCGGGGGTGGGCGCGGCATCCATCATGTCTGGCCTTCGGAGGGGGGAGAAGCGGTCTGGGCGCCGGATAATTCGGCGGATTTCCGCTTGCTGCGCAAAGCCCCGAAGACGCCGAAGCCGATCATCACGAAAATGAAGCCGAACAGCACGAACCACTTGCTCTCGCCCAGCCAGTCTTCCAGCTTGCGGCCCATCAGATAGCCGCCCCAGGCGAAACAGTGGGCCCAGATGGCGGCGGCGATAAAGTTCAGCACCAGATACTTGACGCGGGGAACCCCGGCGATGCCGACGATGAAGGGGGCGATGTTGCGGACCCCGTAGATCCAGCGGAACGACAAGATGAACATGGCCGGCGCCCGGTTCACCTCTTCGAAGGCCCATTCCACCTTGGTCGTCAGCTTTGGCCAGCGTTTCAGGAGCGGAGCGCCGTATTTACGGCCGATATAGTAGTAAAGCTGATCACCGAAAAAACTTCCGGTCATAGCCGCCAGCGCCAATAGCTCGACACTGATTTTGAATCGCCCTTCCGATGCCAGGACTCCGGTGACGATCACCACGGTTTCGCCTTCGACGAAAGTCCAAGCGGTGATGAACGGATAAAGCAGGAAGCCGTATTCCTTCAGGACGTGGACCACTAGCTCTTCCAAAGGGGCTCCTGGGCAAAGGAATCAAAACCGCCGATAAAAATCCGGCAATAAGGGGGCAGGCGTCAACGTCCAAATGGCCAGGTTACGAAATCGTCACCGCCACGCCATTCGTCACCCGAGGTCGGAGCGTGGCCGGATCCGGTTGACATGGCCCATTTTGCGCCCCGGCCGGGCCTCAGCCTTGCCATAGAGGTGAAGCTTGGCGTGGGGGTCGCCGAGGATGGTCAGCCACTGATCCACATCGTCGCCGATCAAATTCTTCATTTCAGCATCGGAATGGCGCTCGGGCGATCCCAGCGGCAGGCCGCAGACGGCGCGAACGAACTGCTCGAACTGATCGGTGACGCAGGCATCCATGGTCCAATGACCGGAATTGTGCGGCCGGGGCGCCATCTCATTGACCAGCAGCCCGTCCTTGGTGACGAACATCTCGACCGCCAGCAGGCCGACGACGCCCAGGGCCTCGGCGGCGCGGTGGGCGATGTCCATGGCGGCCTCGGCCATTTGTGGCAAAATGGGCGCGGGGGCCGTGGTGGTGTCGAGAATGTGGTCGCGGTGGATGTTCCACACCGGGTCGAAGGCGGCCCAGCCGCCATCGACGCCGCGCGCGACGATCACCGAGATTTCACCCTCGAAGTCGATGAAGCCCTCCAGCACGCCGGCGCCTGCGCTTTTCAGTCCGGCGCCCAGGGCGTTCCAGGCCTCGGCCAGATCGGTGTCGGGGCCGATCTTGACCTGTCCCTTGCCGTCATAGCCCAGCCGCGCCGTCTTCAACACGGCCGGCCGGCCGATCTCGGCCACGGCGGCGGTCAGTTCAGCCAGGCTTCCCACTTCGCGCCACGGCGCGGTCGCGACGCCGATGGAGGCGAAAAAGCGCTTTTCGTTGATGCGGTCCTGGGCGACCTCCAGCACGCTCCAGCACGGCCGCACGGGGACGTGGGAGGCCATGCGGCGGACGCTCTCGGCCGGAATATTTTCGAACTCGAAGGTGACGACGTCAACCGTGCGGGCAAACGCCTCGATGGCGGCCTGATCGGAATAGTCCGCAACGGTCACGGCGGCCGAGACCTGGGCGGCGGGGCCGTCCTTGTCGGGGGAAAAGACATGGACCAGATAGCCCAGTTGGGCCGCCGCCTGGGCCGCCATGCGCCCCAGTTGACCGCCGCCGATCATGCCGATGGTGCTGCCCGGAGGCAGGGGACGGATCGGGGAGTCCGCGCTCACGGGCGGATCAGGTCCGGGTTTTCGGGGTCGGCCGGGGCCTCGGCGACCGCCTCGCTCTGACGGGCTCGCCATGCGTCGAGGGCGGCCGCGATCCCTGGGTCCATCAGCGCCAGCACCGCGCCGGCCAGCAGGGCGGCGTTGATGGCGCCGGGCTTGCCGATGGCCAGGGTTCCCACCGGGATGCCGCCGGGCATCTGGACGATGGATAGCAGCGAGTCCTGGCCCCTGAGCGCCTTGCTCTCGACCGGGACGCCGAATACCGGCAGGGGGGTCATGGCGGCGGTCATGCCGGGCAGGTGGGCGGCGCCGCCAGCCCCGGCGATAATCACCTTGAGGCCGCGGTCCCGAGCCGATCCGGCATAGTCGTACAACCGCTTGGGGGTGCGATGGGCCGATACGACGCGGGTTTCAAAGGCGATTCCCAGCTCGGCCAGGGTGGCGGCCGCGTGGCGCATGGTCTCCCAATCGGACTGGCTGCCCATGATGATGCCGACCTGGGGCGCCAAAGTGGTGACCATGCGGCTACCTCGCCGTAAGCGGTTAAAGAAAGGGCGGAATTATAGGGATCGATCCGGATGACGCAAGGCCGTATTGCCGAAATTCAGGACATGAAGTTGCGATCATGATAGGATCGATCGTGAAATCCAGGATAAGAAATGGCCAACCAGTTCCGTACTGATCCGGTCTCCTCTGTCGGGCACGTCAACGAGTACGTGCGCGAGCAGGACTCTTATCACGGCCCGCACCAGTCGCCCTATCCTCACAATCAGCCCCCCCAGACTGAACACTCCGTCTCGGATGTGGCGTCCATTCTCGGTCTGCCCGAAGGCGTGATCACGCCGGAGGTGTTGCGGCTGGTGACCGGAATGCTGGCCGAGTTCGACCGGCTGCGATGGATGGACGCCCAGCACCGTCGCCGGCAAGCCCATCTCGAAGGACTGTCCGAGCGCGATCCGGTGGTTCCGGCCCTGAACCGGCGCGGCTTCATGCGGGAAATGGAGTCGCTGTTGGCCACCGGCGGCGGCCAGGGCACCCTGGCGGTTCTTCACGTCAATGGGGTCGAGCATATCCGACAGATTCACGGCATCTCCGCCGGGGACGGGGCCTTGCGCCATGTTTGCGCCAATCTGGTGGGGGCGTTGCGCAGTACCGATCAGATCGGGCTGATGGGGGGCAGCGACTTCGCGGTCCTGCTTCCCGGTACCGACCTTTATGCCGCCCGCGACAAGGTGCGCCAAGTGATGGGGCGCATCAATCTCCAACCCTTCCAGTGGCTGAACCAACCTTACAGCTTCGCCATGTTTTCCGGCTATCACGTCCTGACGGGGGGTGAAAACGCCGAAGCCGCCCTGGCGGCGGCCGACCGCGCCCGTCGCGGCCTGCCCGATTAGAGCAAAGCCGGATCACCGCTGCGGGTTCCTCCAGGGCGGCGTCAGTACAGCCTTTTTCGGAATAGCCAGGCCGCGCCCGGCAGAGTCACGGCGGCGATCGCCAGCATGGGCCAGATGCTGTCCCAGGCCTGCGCCGCCGGCAGATCCTTGAGGAACAGGCCATGCATCAGCGTTAGAATATGGCGGATGGGGTTGGCCAGGGTCGCCACCTGAAGCCAGTCCGGCATGTTCTCCACCGGCGTGGCGAAGCCCGACAGGGTCATGGTCGGCACCAGGAAGAAGAACGCCCCCAGGATCGCCTGCTGCTGGGTGGAAGATACTGCCGAGATGAACAGCCCGACGCCGATGATCGACAGCAGAAACGCCACCAGCGCCCCGTAGAGCAGCGGAATCGAGCCGATGAACGGCACCTGGAACCACAGCTGCGCCGCCATCAGGATGATGGAACCCTCGATCAGGCCGATCAGCAGGGCGGGGGCGGTCTTGCCCAGCAGAATCTCCCAGGGTCGCAGCGGCGTCACCAGCAATTGCTCGAAAGTGCCAAGCTCGCGCTCGCGCGCCACCGACAACGCCGTCACCACCAGCGCCACCACCTGGGTCAGGATGCCCACCAGACCGGGAACCACCACCCACAGGCTGTCCAGGTTGGGGTTGAACCAGACTCGGACCGCCAGAGCGCCCGGCGCCGCCGTCAGGCCTCGGGCCGCCGTCAGTTCGTGGTTATGGGCGGTGATGATGACGTTGGCGTAGCCCATGGCGATCTGGGCGGTGTTCGAGCGTCGTCCGTCCAGGATCACTTGAACCGGGGCCGACCCGCCGGCCTCGATCCGGCGTGAGAAGTCCTGAGGCAGCCGCAAGGCCAGCATGACGGCACGCGAATCGATGGCCGCCGCCATCTGCTTCTCGTCGGCCACCCGGACGATCCGGTCGAAAGCGGGAGCGCCCTCGAACCGGGCCAGCAACTCCCGCCCGGCCAGACCGCCGTCCTCGTTCAGCACCGCCATGGTCACATGGGTGACGTCATAGGTGGCGGCATAGGAGAACACCACCAGTTGGATCAGTGGCGGTACGATCAGCACGAAGCGGCTTTTCCGGTCGCGCCAGACCGCCAGCATCTCCTTGATGATCAGGGCGAGGATGCGTCCCGGCATATGGCTACTCCAGGCGCTTGTGGGTGCGGCGCAGCGTCACCGCCAGGAAGACGGCGGCGATGGCGGCCAGGGCGGCGCAGTTGGGCAAGATGACGCTCCACAGGTCGCCGGCCAGGAACACGGTCTGAAGGATTGCGACAAAGTAGCGGGCGGCGACGATCCGGCTCAACAGCTCGATCCAGACCGGGGCGCTGGAGGGCTCGAACACGAAGCCCGATAGCATGAAGGCGGGCAGAAAGGCGCTGATGATGGCGATCTGGCCGGCGACGAACTGATTCTTCGCCACCGTCGAGATCAGCAGCCCCATGGCCAGCGCCCCGATCAGGAACAGGGCCGAGACCGCCGTCAGCACCCAGAGCGAGCCTCGTAACGGCACCTGGAACAAGGCGATGCCCAAGACTACCGACAAGGCCATCCCCGCCATGCCCAGGATGAAATAGGGCGCCAGTTTGCCCACCAGGATTTCCGCCACCGAGACCGGAGTGGCGATCATGGCTTCCATGGTGCCGCGCTCCCACTCCCGCGCCACCACCAGGGCGGTGAGCAGGGTGCCGACCAGGGTCATGTTGATGGCGATCAGGCCGGGGACCAGGACGTCGCGCGACAAGAGCTGGGGATTGAACCAGACCCGGGGCTCGACGGCGACTGGCGATAAAAGGCCGTGCCCCCGCAGGCCGGCTTCGTGGGCCAGCCACTTGCTCCAGACCCCTTCCACATAGCCGCGCACCAGCCGGGCGGTATTGGCGTCGGCGCCGTCCAGCAGGATCTGGATGGGGGCGTGGTCGGCACGCCCCGCCTGGGCGGCGAATGCGGCCGGGACCACCACGATTCCCTTGAAACGCCCGGTCACCATGCCGTGTTCCGCCTCGGCGCGATGGCGCAGTTCGGCGACCCGGAAAAACGGCGAGTCCGCGAAGGCTCTGACCAGGCTGGACGCGGCGGGAGCAGGGTTTTCCACCACCACCGCCAGCCGGACGTTATTGGTGTCCAGCGAGACTCCATAGCCGAACAGCAGCAGCAAAATCACCGGCATGACCAGGGCGATGACGATGCTGGACGGATCGCGGATGATCTGGAGGGTTTCCTTGCGGATCAGCGCGCCCAGGCGGCGGGAATTCATGACTCTCGCCTCCGGTCGGCGCGTTCCACCAGGGCGACGAAGGCGTCTTCCAGCGATGGATCGGGCAGGGTGGCGGAGCGGATGCCGGCCTTGATGGCGTCGGGGGCGTCCAGGGCTATCATGCGGCCGCGATGGATGATGCCGATGCGGTCGCAATATTCCGCCTCGTCGAGGAAGTGGGTGGTGACCAGAACCGAGACCCCTTCCGCCGCCATGGCGTTGATATGGCCCCAGAATTCGCGACGGACCAGCGGATCGACGCCGGAGGTCGGCTCGTCGAGAAACAAGATGTCCGGTCCGTGCATGATGGCGGCGGCCAGGGCGAGCCGCTGCTTGAAGCCCAGCGGCAGGCCGCCGGCGTTTCGGTCGACCATGCGCCCCAGGCCGAACACCTCGATCATGCGGGCGATGGCGTCGCGGCGGCGGGGGCCGGCAAGGCCATAGACACCGGCGAAAAAGTTCAGGTTCTGACGCACGCTGAGATCGGGATAGAGCGAGAATTTCTGCGACATATAGCCAAGCCGCTGACGGGCCTCGGGCGCCGCGCGCGCCAGATCGATGCCAGCGGTCCTGGCCTCGCCGGCCGAGGGCGGCAGCAGGCCGCATAACATGCGGAATGTGGTGGATTTTCCGGCGCCGTTGGGACCGAGCAGACCAAGGATTTCACCTGCCGCCATCGTGAAATCCACCCGGTCCACCGCGACGAAATCACCAAAGCGCCGGGTCAGTCCCCTGGCCTCGACCGTGATTCCGCCGCCACCGCGAGGCCTCCAGGTCGGTAATGGCGGAATGGCCGCGTCGCGGTGCTCCAGCAGGGCGACAAAGGCATCCTCGAAGCGCGGCGGAGCCGGTTTCACCGTAGCGCCGGGCGAATCGGTCAGGGTGGACGCCAGCGGAGGAGCGGCATTCTCGACCATCACCAGCCGGACGCCCGCACCTTGGATCAGTGCATCGGTCACGTCCGCGCGGGCGCGGGCGGCGGATTGGGTCGCCCGCTTGTCGGTCATGCCGCGCACCACGAACGAGCGGCCCTCGAAGTGCCGCGTCATGGCCGCCGGGTCGCCGTCACGGAGCAACCTGCCCTGATCCAGCAGCAGCACCGAGTGGCAGCGTTCGGCCTCGTCCAGATAGGCGGTGCTCCACAGCACGCCGACTCCGTCCTCGGCCAGACCGTGGACCATGCGCCACAATTCCCGGCGCGAGACCGGATCCACTCCCACCGAGGGCTCGTCCAGCAGCAGCAGCCTGGGCGTGGCGATCAGGGCGCAGGCCAGCCCCAGTTTCTGCTTCATGCCCCCTGACAATCGCCCCGCCAGCCGGGTCTCGAAGCCGGTCAGGCCGGAGAAATCCAGCAAGTGCTCGAAGGTGGCCCGGTGCGACGAGGGGGCAAGGCCGCGCAGTTCGGCGTAAAGCGACAGGTTTTCCGCGACGCTCAGGTCTTCGTACAGGCCAAAACGCTGGGGCATGTAGCCGATGGCGGCGTGCAGGCCGTCGGTGGCGGTGACGCTGTCATGGCCGCAGACGGTGATTTGGCCATGGTCGGGGAGCAGCAGTCCGGCCAGCAGGCGAACCAGGGTGGTCTTGCCGGCCCCGTCGGCTCCCACCAGTCCGGTGATCCGGCCGGCGGCGATGGTGGCGGAGACATCGTCCAGCGCGGTGGTCTCGCCGAACCGCTTGGTTACCCCCCGGATGACGGAGAGGGTATCCACCTACTCGATCCGGACCGTGACCGGCATGCCCTGGCGGAGCAGGGAATCAGGGTCGGAGACGATGATGCGGACCCGATAGACCAACGAGGTCCGCAACTCCGGGCTTTCCACCGTCTTTGGCGTGAATTCCGCCACCGGCGACACAAAACCGATCTGGCCATGATAGACCTTGGCCGGAGCGGAATCGGTGGCGATCAGGACTTTGGCGCCGGGCGCCGCCCGCCCCAACAGGCTTTCGGGCACCCAGGTGCGGACCTGCATGGGAGAGGTCATGGCCAGACTGAGCACCGTGGCCCCCGGCAGCAAAGTCGAGCCGGGTTCGCGGACCCGCGTCAGGATGACGCCGTCGGCCGGGCTGAACAGTTCGGCATCGGCCAGACGGCGGCGCATCAGGTCGGCGGTCGCCTTCTCGGCCTCGACCTGCGCCTTGGCGATGGCGACATCCTCGGAGCGGTAGCCATTTTCGGCCAGGGCCAGGGCCTCGCGGGCACGGGTTGACTGTGCGGCGGTCTGGCGCAGTTCGGATCGGGCGTTGTCCAGGCTCTGGCGCGAGACGGCGCGGTCCAGCGTCATGGCGGCGGCGCGGTCGAACTTCTCGCGGGCATTCTGGGCGGCGGCATCGGCGCGGGCCAAGTCGGCGCGGGCCTGGGCGATTTCCTGGGGTCGGTTGCCGGCTTCCAGTTTGTCGAGATTGGCGTTGGCCCCGTCCAGCCGCGCCTGGGCGATCCGAACCGCGTCTTCGAGATAGCCCTTGTCCAGTACCGCCAGCTTTTGGCCGGGCGCGACGCGGTCGCCTTCCTCTGCCAGCAGTTCCGTCAGCCGACCCTCGACCCGGAAGCCCAGATCGACCTGACGGACGTCGATATTGCCATAAAGGACGGCGGCGTCGCCGGAGCGGTCGGTGGGCAGGCGCCAGACCAACCCGCCCCCCAGGAGGGTCGCGAGGATAATGGCGAGAACAGCCTTTGATGGATGCGTCATTCCCCGCGGCCCGTCCGATTGTGTCCGATGACTCTACCCCGGCTTTACCGGGTCAAGCCATGACGTATGTGCAGGACAACCGTAGGCCGGAGGGGGATTGACCTTATAAAAAGTAATGTTGCTGTGCTTCTCGGGATACAGCCATGCAGCGGCGACCGGATGTGGCGGGGGCGCTGTTGTCATACAATCGTCCAACTCCCATTGGGAGAGGAGGAAGATATGCTTGAGAACCCCACGACCGCGGTACTTGCGGTCACCAGCCATCTCGCCAAGGATATTCTCCAGCTGGTCGCGCCCCATGACGCCAAGGAGGTGCGCCATCACTCGGTCGAGACGGTTCGCAAGGAGCCGATCTGCCTGGGCGATGCGGGTTGGTTGGATCACTATGGCCATCGGCATGGCGATGTGGATGTCGAGCGGCTCTGACGCCTCGGCATGTTCCCACTTCAAGCGAAACGCCGTCAACTCAAGAGCTGACGGCGTTTTTGTGCCTGGATTAGTTCCGTGAAATTTCCCGGCGGACCGGCGGTTGCGAGGCGTCGCCCCCGATGGCCGGAGCGGGAGAGGCGGCCGGAGCCGCCGGCTGCCTGTGCGCCGGCGGGGGCGGGGGCGATTCCGCCGCCATGATCCGCAGCAGCGCGACCTGCTCGTCCACCTTGGTCTGGATGTGGTCGAGCTGGTCCTGGGACAGGTGGCGATACTTGCCGATCATCTTGACATAGGCGGTGATCGGCAGGGCGTTGTCGGGCGAGCGGGTGAAGCGGATTCCGGTCTGGGGGGTGTATTCCCACAGGGTGACGAAGTTGGTCTCGACGCTCAGGCGGCAGGCATCGATCACCTTGGAGGACGGAATGCGCCAGCCGGTGGGGCAGGGCGAGTAGATGTGCAGGTAGGAGAAGCCCTCGAACGACGCTTCGATCGCCTTGTCCAGCTTCTCGTAGAGGTCTTCCATGTAGCCGGTGGACGCGGTGGCCACGTAGCGGCACTTATGGGCCGCCATGATCATGGGCAGGTTCTTGGCATCCTGGGTCTTGCCCTTCATATGCTCGCCCACCGGAGTGGTCGAGGTCCACGAACCGTAGGGCGTGGTTCCCGAACGTTGCATGCCGGTGTTCATGTAGCCTTCGTTATCGACGCAGACATACAAGATCTTCTCGCCGCGTTCGGCCGCGCCCGAGACGGCGTGGAAGCCGCAATCGGCGGTGCCGCCATCGCCGGCCAGCGCCATGACCACGATATCCTTGCGGCCGATCTTGTCGTAATAGCGACGGATGCCGGCCAGCATGGAGGCGGTGTTGGTCAGCAGCGGATGGAACACCGGAACCTTGGTGCCGGTCTTGCCGTTATAGCCGACCGAGCCCATGCCGGGAATGCAGCCAGGCGGTGTCGCCAGCACCGAGTTGCGGCCGATCTTGCGCATGGCGTGGCGCATGATCAGTTCGGAGTTGCAGCCCAGGCAGCCCGACAGGCCGGGCACGAACAGGTCTTCCCGCTCGCCGTATTCCTTGTAGATGCTGCCGGCCTTGCGGAATTCCAGCGCGCCGGTGGGGCAGGCCTTGACGCATTCCGGGTCGCCGTCGCACTGGTCACACTTGGCGACGCGCGAGACCGACTGATCCACCGCGATGCCGCCATAGGCGCAGCCGGCGGTGCAGAGCAGGCAGTCGATGCACTTGTCGGAGTTCCAGCCGATCACGCCCGAGCCGCCGTCCTTGGTCAGGGCGCCCGACGGGCAGACCATGGCGCATTTGGGGTCGCCGCACTGGCGGCAGATCGCCAGTTCAAAGACGGCCTCGGCCGCGCCGGGGACGATGGAGATCCGGCTGGCGCCCTGCTTGACCTTGGAACAGGTGGTCATGCAGTCGCCGCAGCCGTCGCACAGGGATGCCTTGAAGGCGATGGTATCGAATGCCGCGCCCATGGGGCTTACCTCCACTGCTCGCTCATCAGCCGACGTCCGGTTTCCACCGGCCGGGCGATGAACGCATCCATGACGGGAGACAGATCGACCTTGCGGCGGATCAGTTCGCCCATGATTCCCACGTCGAACGGCTCGTCGATGCTGGCATAGCCGATCAGGCGGTTGTCGGACATCACCAGCCGGCGATACCCGCCATCCTCGCGCTCGGAGACCTCGACGCCGTCGCTGGCGGCGGCCTGGCCGATGGACAGCGCCACCCGGCCGAAGAAGCGGTAGGTGTTGACCGGAATGCCGCCTGGATAGGCCTTTTGATAGGTGTCGCCCGCCATGCCCTGGCCGGCGATGCGGCCCTGATCCACGGCGGTCGGGATAATGCCGATCAGGGCGCGCTTGCCGGTATGGAAGTCGGTGGCCTGGGCCACGTCACCCGCCGCCCACACATCCGGGGCGGTGGTCCGCATGGTTTCGTCCACCAGTACGCCGCGGTCAAGATCGACCCCCGATCCGGCCAGCCAGTCGGTTACCGGCTTGACGCCGGTGGCCACCAGCAGCAGGTCGGCCTGGAGCACCTTGCCGTCTTCCAGATGCACGGCGCAGGAATGGCCGCCGTCGCGGGGTTCGACCGCCACGACCTTGCAGCCGAGCAGCAGCTTGACCCCGTGGCCGATAAAGGCGGATTCGATCCGTTCGGACGCCTTGGCGTCAAAATAGCCGGGCAGGACGTGGTTCTGCATTTCCACCACCGTGACCGACAGGCCGGCCTCGGCCATGTTCTCGGCGGCGTGCAATCCCACCAGACCGGCGCCCAGCACCACGGCATGGCGTGCGCCGCCCATGGCGGTCCGCAATCCCTGGGCGTCGTCCAGCGAGCGTAGGACGTGGAAGCGCACGGTCTCGATCCCCTTGACCGGCGGAATGGCCGGGGCCGCGCCGGTGGCGATCAGCAGGCGCTCGTAGCGCCAGGACTCGCCGCTGGCCAGGGTGACCGAGCGGGTCTTGGCGTCCAGTCCCGTCGCCACCGCGTTGGGCGCGAAGGTGCAGGCATTGGCCTCGAAAAAGGCCTCGTCCCGCAACAGCACCGCTTCCGGCTTGGACCGCCCCGACACCACATAGGGCAGGATGGTCGGGGAATAGGGCAGCTGCTGGTCTCGCGTGATCATCGCCATGGACCCGTCCGGGTCGAAGTGGCGGATCGAGCGGAGCGCCTCTAACGCAGCGTGAGACGAGCCGACGAGAAGGTATTTTGCCTCGGGCATGTTTGACCTCAATCGTTCTCGTTCAGCCAGACCGGCAAGGTCGCAGCCTCGCCCGCCGCAAGCCGGTTGGTACGGTCGATGGCGCGGGCGAAGTGCTCGACGGTGATGTCGGCACCGGCCAGACCGCCGATGAAGCTCATGGCCGGGATGCGGACCGGCAGGTGGTAGAGCGCCCCCAGGACTTCCTGGAACACCGGACCGGAGTTCCAGCCGAAGTTGACGGCGCGGTCCACCACGCCGATGGCGCGGACCTTGGACAACGCCTTGGCGATGCGCTGGACGGGGAAGGGGCGGAACGTCTTGATCTTGACGATGCCGACCTTGCGCCCATCCAGCCGGGCCTCGTCCACCGCGTCCTTGGCGGCGCCGGTCATGGAGCCGATGGTGACCAGCGCCACCTCGGCGTCCTCCATACGGTATTCCTCAATCAGCGGCGACCAGTAGCGGCCGGTACGCTTGCCCCAGTCGGCATGGGCCTCCTCGATCACCTGCAACGCCATCTGCATGCCGGAACACTGGCCCTTGCGGTACTTGACGAAGGTGGACGGTCCGATGCCGCCAGCGCCGCCGGTCAGCGGGTCAACCGCCATGGGGCGCTCGGGGTCGAGGCAGGCATGCCAGTTGACGTTCTTTTCGCCCAGGAAGGAGTCGACGATCTCCTGGTCGGGAAGTTCGACCCGCGCCACGCCGTAGGACAGGTAGTTGCCGTCATGGTTGACGTTGACCGGCAACATCACGTCCGGATGCTCGGCGACCTTGTAGGCGATGGGGATGGTGTCGAGGATTTCCTGCTGGGTCTCGCAGTACATGTGGATCCAGCCGACTTCCTTGACGGTCATGGCGTCTTGCTGGCCGCCCCACACGCAGGTGGGAGACACCGCGTCGCGGGTGACCAGCGACACCACCATGGGCATGCGCAGGCTGGGCGTACGGAAATACGGCTCGAACATGAAGGCCAGGCCCTGGGCCGATGTGGCGGAGTAGGTCCGCGCTCCGGCCAGACAGGCGCCGTGCAGAACCGACAGCACCGAATGCTCGCCCTCCACATCCACCAGATCGGCGGTCATCTTGCCTTCGGCGATGAACTTTGCCAGATACTCGACCAGCGAGGATTGTGGCGTTATGGGATAAACCGCCACCATGTCGGGACGCGACAGGCAGGCCCCCCAGGCGGCGGCTTCGTTGCCGTCGCAAACGATAACCTTGCTCATGTCAGCCCTCCGCCTCTTCAACCATGCTGATGGCGCGATGCGGGCACTCTTCGGCGCAGATGCCGCAGCCCTTGCAGGTGTCGTAGTTGAAATCGAACCATGCCGATTTTTCCACCACGCACTGCACCGGACAATACAGCCAGCAGGTGGCGCATTTGACGCAGCGGTCGCGGTCGACCACCGGGCGCATCGCCCGCCAGTCGCCGGTCAGCATGGTGGTGTACTCGGTGGCGACGGGGCACATATTGTCGGGAACGTTCCGGCCGTGGGTGCTCATGCCGCCTTTTCCTTGCCAAGCTCGATCACGGAGGTTTCGGCATAGCCGCGCCGCACCGCCTCGATATTCTGACGCAGGCCCGCGTCACGGAAGTCGGTCTTCTCCAGCGCCTTTTCCAGCGCCTCGACCGACACCACTCCGGTCGCCTTGGCGAGGGCTCCCAGCATGATAGTGTTGGTGATCTGGCGCTTGAAGATCTCCATGGCGATCCGAACCGCGTCGCAGACGGCGACCCGGGCAAGATGGCCGGGCAGATCCAGTTCGGAGGGCTGCTTGCTAGTGGCCAGGACGAAGGTCCCGTTTTGCGGCATACCGGCGAAGACGTCGACCGCCCGGACCACCGTGGGATCGATCACCACCACGATATCGGGGTGATAGATATTGGTGACGCGGCGGATGACCTGTTCGGACAGGCGCAGAAAAGCCACCACCGGCGCCCCGCGGCGTTCAAAGCCGAAAGCCGGAATGGCCATGACGTGCTGGCCTTCTTCCACCAAAGCGGCGGCAAGAATAGCCGATGCCAGGACGGCGCCTTGTCCACCCCGACCATGAAGGCGTACCTCATGCATGCCTTCTCATCCTCCCTCTTGTCGCCATCGTTGGTGTGGCGGCGTAATTCGGTATTAAGATACCTAATTCAGATTAAAAAGTCAAAGGTCAAAATATGTATCGCTTTCCACCGTTTCCGTGGTGGGCCGGGAGTTTTTCAGAAAATGCTGGATTTGAGCGGTTCGAATGTGCATTTTACGGCTAACGTATAAGGGCGGTAACCTTTTGGGTGGGGTTTGTTATGCTTGGTTACACTGAAGGTGCTGGCGAGGTTCCATCAGGAGAGGGTTTCCGTCGCACTCTGCTGCTTGTGGTCTGTCTGGGGGCTGTCGGAGTTGCGGTGGTCTTCTCTCCCGCTGTCGGATTATGGCATCCGCAGGTGTCCGGGGCTCGTTTGGCGGCGATTTATCGCTAGGAAGTACTAGGTATGTTTGCGGATCTCCACGCCTGGAGGGGTGGTTCCCCGGGCCGCTTGTGCTATATATGCAGACTTGATTGACCGAGTGGGCGGGGACCCCTGGGGTCGCGAGATAGAGTTTGCTGCCGCATTGGGAGAGGCGAATGCCGTTGCTTCGTAAAATCGAAGTCACCACCGGAGTTTGGTGGATCGAGGCTCCTTTGGCGGGGGTGTCCATCTTGTGCGGCTGCCCGGCCGATGCGGTCAAGCACCTGATGAAGCGGGGGTTGATCGTCTCGACCGAGATCGACGGAATTGCCTTCGAGACCGGCCCTAACGCCATCTTGCTGTCCGACGCCATGGTTCAGAATGGTAATTTCTCCAATCTGGCCGAGTTTCCCGTCCTGCAAATGCTCTATCGCCAGGGCATGATCCTGCCCGATCACCCCGGCAATACCGGGGTCAAGCCGTTGCTGATCGGCAGCGCCGATCAGGTCCAGGCGCAGATGCAGTACATCTATCGCGGCAATTACGGCTTGGTGACCGAAGAGGAGATGGTCGAGGCCGGCCTTTCCCCCAAGCGCGCCCACGAATTGATGCGGATGAAGCTGAAATTCGCTTTTGGCAAGATCCGTCACCCCGGCGACCTGCTGGACACCCTGGCGGTGGATGCCGATTCGGTGGAGATCCGCAACGGCGTGACTGTCCGCCGCATGCTGTTCAACGTGTTCGAGTTCTCCTATCAGGGCGAGACGGCGGTGGTGGATCTTAACCTGCCATCCTTCGAGAGTTACGAGGCGCCCTACCCGCTGGGCTATTATCGGCTGCGTCGCGAGTATTTCGCCGTCATCCATTGCGGCGAGGGGGATGGTTGGGACATCAATCGGCCCAGCATGGCCTCCATCATCATGTTTCAGGGCAAGGTCTTCCTGGTCGATGCCGGCCCCAACGTCCTGTTTTCACTGAATGCGCTGGGAATCGGCGTCAACGAGATCGAGGGTATTTTCCATACCCACTCCCATGACGACCACTTTGCCGGCCTGACCACCCTGATCCGCTCGGATCACAAGCTGAAATACTATGCGACCCCCCTGGTCCGGGCATCGGTGGCCAAGAAGGTCGCCGCGCTTTTGTCCATCGACGAGGCCGCCTTCTCCGACTATTTCGATGTCTGCCCGCTGGTGGAGGGAGAGTGGAATCTGATCGACGGCCTGGAGGTGAAGCCGGTGTTCTCGCCCCATCCGGTCGAGACCACCATCATGCATTTCCGCGCCATGTGGGAGGGCGGCAACCGCACCTATTCCCATCTGGCCGATATCGCCCGCCTGTCGGTCTTGCAAAGCTTCATCACCGATGATCCCGAGGCTCCGGGCATCAGTCAGGCCATGTACGATCAGGTTGCGGCGGACTATCTGGAGCCGGCCGACGTCAAGAAAATCGATGTCGGCGGCGGCATGATCCACGGCGACGCCTATGACTTCCGCGACGATACATCCGACAAGATTATCCTGGCCCATACCTCGCAGCGCAATACCCGCGCCCAGAAGGCTATCGGGTCCTCGGCGTCGTTCGGAACCGTCGATGTCCTGATCCCGTCCAACCACGACTTCATCTGGCCCTATGCCTACGAGGCGCTGGACGCCTATTTTCCCGGCATTCCGCGTCATCAGATCCGGGTGTTGCTCAATAACCCGGTTGTGACCTTCAATCCCGGAACCATCCTGGTCAAGGAGCGGGTGGTCAACGATCAGATTTATCTGTTGCTGTCGGGCAGCGTCGAAATGATCCCGATCGAGATCGAGATGCGCTCCGTGCTGTCGGCCGGCGCCCTGATCGGCGAATTGTCCGGGCTGTTCGGCGCCGCCGCGTCCGAGACCTACCGCGCCGCCAGCTTCGTGCAGGCCTTGGCCATTCCGTGTTCGCTCTATTCCGAATTCGTTCGGCGCAACAACGTGTTCAAGGGAGTCTCGCGGCTGCTGGAACACCGCGAATTTCTGTTGCGCACCAGCTTGTTCGGCGAGGTGGTGTCGTCGAAATCACTCAACCGCATCGCCCAGGCCATGACCAGTTGCACCGCCAAGGTTGACGTTGTGATCGAGCCCGGCCACGACATGGTCGGCATGATCAAGTCCGGAATTGCTGGCCGCTTCCTGGGCGATCACATGTTCGAGACCCTGAAGGTTGGCGATTTTTTTGGCGAGGATGTGGCGATCTTTGGTTCGCCCAGCCTGCTGCGGGTCCGCGCGTTGGAACCGTGCGAGGTGTTCCTGGTTCCCGCCCATGCGCTGCGCGATATCCCCTCGGTTCGCTGGAAGCTGTTCGAGGCCAGCAACAAGCGGACCCGAGCCATGATGGAGGCTGGCGTGCACGCCCGCGTCCTGATCAAGTGGCATGACGAATATTCGGTCGGGGTTCAGCGCATCGACAGCCACCACCGCCGTCTGTTCGAGATCGCCAATTCCGCGCTTGATCTGATGGAGCGGGGGTGCTCCGATGATGAAATAGCCGAAACCATGGGATTGCTGCGCGAATACGCCCGCTTCCACTTCGATGAAGAGGAAGGGTTGATGATCCGCTACAAGTATCCCGAACTGCACAACCATAAGAACCGGCATTTCCGGTTGCTGGAGCAGTTGACCGAGTTGCAGACCACCATCGCCGAGGGCGAGGGCTATAACGAGGTCGAGGTGCTGACCTTCCTTCAGGAATGGATCGTTGGCCACACCCTGTCCGACGATCACCGGGCGGCGGTCTACCTCAACTCAAAGGGCGTGTATTAGAGACTCAGTCGCCGGCTTGTAGCCCGCCGAACCGGGTGTAGTAGTTGGGGCTGGCCTCCGGCACCGGCCCCTCGGCGGTTTCCAGCACACTCATGACGTGGGTTTCCGCCGCCGCCTGGACCAGACGATACAGGTTGCGGCATAGCAGGCGGGCCGAGGTTCCCGGCCAGTTGGCGGGCAACAGTTCGTCCGGCAGCATGGGGTCGCGCAGCAGGGCGCGGCGGTAGCCGTGCATCAGCAGCGTGCGGACCACGAAGCACAGCTGCGGGTCAAGCTCGCCACTGGCGCTCAGGACCTGCCACAGCGGCCGGAAGATATCGAGAAATTCGGTGTAGTCGTCGGCCAGTCGTTTCAGATCCCAGCAGTTGTGGATCATGGTGTCCAGGGCGGCGGTTGAAAAGCCCGCCTCGACGCCGCCGGTCATCACCACCGCCTGTTCGGCTACCCCCAGATCCGCCAGGACCTGACGCATCACGGTCGTATCCGGGTCGGGATGAATCATGATGCCGCTGGCCATCTGGCCAAAACCGATCCAGCCGAAATTGCGGCGGATCATGTCGCGCTTTTCGGAATCGATATCGGCGGTATTGGTGATCACCAGGGTCCAGCGACCGTCCCATGGCTGGCTGACATGGAAGTAGATCCTGCTGTTGGCGGCCTCGAAGCGGCGGCGGCCCAGATCGGTCAGGCGGTAATAGCTGCGGCGGCCGAGTTGGCTGGAGGCCAGCCACTCTTCCTTGGACAGGCGGAACACCGAGGTTCGCACGATGCGCTCGTTCAGGCCCAGTGGTTCGACCAGTTTGATCACGCTGCCCAGCCAAGCCGAGCCGCCATGGTGCAAGATGGCGTCGCCATAGACGGTGATGATCAGCGATTTCGCCTTGGGGCGAAGCCGTTCGAAAGTCTGGGTGACGATGTCGCCGATCCGGCGGTTCATGCGAATTGCCTGAAGTAGTCGATTTTCCCGGCACATCCTAACCATGCGGCGGATTCGAGCAACCCGGAATTTTATCCGCCGCGCGCCTCCTCCGTGGGATCGGAGTTGAACTCGGCATTTCTCCACGCGTCGCGCAGGGTGAGGATGACCTGTTCAGCCTCTTCCGACGTCGGGGTATGGCCGCTTTTACTGGGGCGAGACACCGTGTGGGGCCAAGCCCAGCGGCCGGTCGGACTATCCAGGAAGGTGATCAGGCGGCGCAATGCATGCGTCAGGATGCGATTGGTACGGGGGTCCGCGTAGAATACATCCCAGGTCAGGGACTGGCCATGGATCACGCGCAGGGCTTGCAGCACCATGCGGCAGCGGCGCTCGTAACCTCCCATCTCTTCGGCGAACAGGATATCGAGGAATTGGAAGTAGTGATCCAGGAAGTCCCGGGAGACTTCCGGCGGCTGGCGCGTCAGCAGACTCTCCAGCGGCCATACCATCAGCCGTCGGAACGGATCCTTCCGACAGGTGGGGTCCTCGCGGCGCCAATGTGGGATGGAAGCGGGTGGTTCGGGGTGTTGCTGAACGGCTTCGTTCATCGGCTCCCCCTTGTGACGATGGAGCTTCGCAGGCGATCAGTCTAGGATGGGGCGCCGTTGGCCCGATTCGTCGATTTGGCAGCGCAGCTTTGCCGTCCGGTCATACCCGTCGGGACTGTTCGCGACCGAGGGCCACCCGGCCGGCGATGGCCATGGCGATGCCGACCAGCGCCACCACGATGGTGGCCAAGGCGTTGATCTCGGGGTTGACGCCCAGGCGGACCTTGGAAAAGATCACGATGGGCAGGGGAGTTGCGCCGGGACCGGAGACGAAGGCCGAGATGACGACGTCGTCGATGGACAAGGTGAAAGCCAATAGCCAGCCGGCCAGCAGCGCCGGCATGATCAGCGGCAGGGTGATGGTCATGAAGACTCTCAGCGGCCGCGCCCCCAGATCCATGGCGGCCTCTTCCAAAGAGGCGTCCATCTGAGCCAGACGCGAGCGCACCACCACCGTGACGAAGGACAGGCTGAAGGTGGTGTGGGCGATGACGATGGTGGTCATGGAACGCCCCGCCGGCCAGCCGAAGGCGTGCTCCATGGCGACGAACAGCAGCAGCAACGCCAGGCCGGTGATGACTTCCGGCATCACCAGCGGCGCCGTCACCATGCCGGTGAACAAGGTGCGGCCGGTGAAGCGGTGAAAGCGCACCAGCGCCACCGCCGCCAGGGTGCCCAGTACGGTGGACAGGGTGGCGCTGGTCATGGCCACCTTCAGGCTGAGCCATGCGGCATCCAGCACCTTCTGGTCATGGAGTAACTCGCCGTACCACTTGGTGGAAAAACCGCCCCATACCGTCACCAGATTCGAGGCGTTGAACGAGAAAACGATCATCACCACGATGGGCAGGTAGAGGAAGGCGTAGGCCAGCGCCAGTAGGCTGTAGAGCATCATCGCTTGCGCCCCTCCGCCTTGGCGCGGGCGTTCTGGATGATCATGATCGGCGCCACCAGCAGCACCAGCATGGCCACCGCCACCGCCGAGGCCACCGGCCAGTCGCGGTTGTCGAAGAACTCGGCCCACAGCACCTTGCCGATCATCAGCGTGTCGGGACCGCCCAGCAGGTCGGGAATGACGTATTCGCCCACCGCCGGGATAAATACCAGCAGCGAACCGGCGACGATGCCGGGCATCGAAAGCGGCAGGGTTACCGCCAGAAAGGCCCGGAACGGTCGGCAGCCCAGATCGGCGGCGGCCTCCAGCAGTGACAGGTCCATCTTTTCCAAGGTGGCGTAAAGCGGCAGCACCATGAAGGGCAGGTAGGAGTAGGTCATGCCGATGATCACCGCCAGATCGGTCTGAAGGATCTGCAACGGCTCGGAAATCACCCCCAGCCACAGCAGCAGGGCGTTCAGCAGCCCCTCGGGCTTCAGGATGCCGATCCAGGCATAGACCCGGATCAGGAACGACGTCCAGAACGGCAACGCCACCAGCAGCAGCAGCGATTGCCGCCATGCGGCGGGAGAGCGGGCGATGGCGTAAGCGGCGGGATAGCCGATCAGCAGGCAGCCCAACGTGGCGATGCCGGCGATGCGGATGGAGTTGAAATAGGCGAAGGCGTACAACTCGTCGCCGAACAGGCTCAGATAGTTGCCGAAGGCGAGGTGGAATCGCAGGTTCTCCACCTCGTCATGGCTCCACAGCGGCAGGTAGGGCGGAATGCCGGCGGCCGGTTCGGACAGGCTGATCTTCAGGATGATCAGGAACGGAATCAGAAAGAACGCCACCAGCCAGGCATAGGCCGGCAGCCCCACCAAAAACCGCCCCAGGCGCCCGCTCATCGGGTCAGCACCAGCGCGTTGGCCGGGTGCCAGCCCAGATGGACCTCGTCCTCCCAGGTCAGCGGCTGTTCGTTGGTGTGGCGCAGATTGGTCTGCAACACCTGGACCTTGCGGCCCGAGGCCAGCAGCACATGGTAGGTGGAGACGTCGCCCAGATAGGCAATGTCGGCGATGCTTCCCTTGGCCCAGTTCAGCCCCTCGGCCGGTTTGTCGCGGCTGATCGCCATCTTTTCCGGCCGCACCATGACGGTGACGGGGGTTCCCACCGTCACCGGATCGCCATGGGCGATGGTCAGGTCGTGTTCCAACTCCGGGCAGGTGGTGGTCACATGGTCGGGAAGATCGACGGTGACGGTTCCCTCGAACATATTGGCGGCGCCGATAAAGTCGGCGACAAAGCGCGAGCCGGGATATTCGTAGATCTCCACCGGCGTTCCGACCTGTTGGATGACACCGGCATTCATCACTCCGATGCGCGACGACATGGTCATGGCCTCGCCCTGGTCGTGGGTGACCATGACGAAGGTGATGCCGATGCGGTCTTGGATATTGACCAGCTCCAACTGCGTCTGTTCGCGCAGCTTCTTGTCCAGCGCCGCCAGCGGCTCGTCCAGCAGCAGCACCTTGGGCTCCTTGACGAGGCAGCGGGCCAGGGCGACCCGCTGGCGCTGGCCACCCGACAGCTGATGCGGCTTGCGGTCGGCGAATTTGCCCATCTGCACCATATCCAGCACGGCCTTCACCTTGTCGGCGATCACCGGCTTGGGCAGGCTGTTCTGCTTAAGGCCAAAGGCGATATTTCCCGCCACGGTCATATGGGGAAACAAGGCGTAGGACTGGAACATCATGTTGACCGGCCGCTCGTAGGGCGGAATGGCGGTCATGTCGATGCCGTCGATGAAGATCTTGCCGTCGCTGGGCGTCTCGAAGCCGGCCAGCATGCGCAACAAGGTGGTTTTGCCGCAGCCCGAGGCCCCCAGCAGCGAAAAGAACTCGCCCCGGTGGATGGCAAGGTCGACTCTCTCCACCGCGACAAAATCGCCGAATCGCTTTGAAACGCCTTCGAAGCGGATCAGCGGGGCCGCGTTCGGATCGGTCCAGGGGAAGCGGGGCGCGGGCGAGGCCATCAGCGGCCAGTCTTCACGGTGGTCCAGATACGGGTGCGTTCACGCTCCTTGGCCAGTTCAGCCGGCGGCACCTGGAACTCCTTGGCCACCACCTCGGCCGGCGGATAGATCACCGGATCGTTCAGGATCTCGTTCTTGACGAAGGGCTTGGAGGCGGTCACCGCATTGGCGTAGCCGGTGGTATTGGTGATGGCGGCCATGATTTCGGGCTGCAACAGGAAGTCGATGAAGGCGTGGGCGTTGTCGGGATGCGGCGCGTCGGCCGGAATGGCGGCGGCGTCGATATTGACCACCGCGCCTTCCCTGGGGATGAAGATCCCCAGCTTGACGCCCTTGCCGGCTTCATTGGCGCGGTTACGGGCCTGGACCAGATCGCCCACATAGCCGTGGGCCATGCAGGTGTCGCCGTTGGCCATATCGTTGATGTATTTTGACGAGTGGAAGTATTTCAGCGACGGGCGGATCTTGCCGACCGCCTCGGCCGCCGCCTTCAGGTCGTCGGTGGCGAGGCTGGCGCCGTTGCGGCCAAGATAGAGCAGGGCCGCCGGCAGCACCTCGGTGGGGGTGTCGAGCACGCTGACGCCGCAGCCCTTCATCCTGGCGACGCTGGCCGGGTCGAACAGCGCCGACCAGCTGTCCAGGATCATGCCGGGGGCCGCCTTGGCGACCTTGTCCATGTTGTAGGCGATGCCGGTGGCCGAAATCTGATAGGGAACCGCATGAAGGTTGCCGGGATCGGCGACGCTGGCCATGGTCTTCATCACGGCGGGGTCGAGGATTCCGTAATTCTTCAGCTTGGCGCGGTCCAGCTTCCGATAGACGCCGGCCTTGATTTGCTGGGCCAGGAAGGGCGAGGCGGACGGAAACACAACGTCATAGCCCGATCTGCCGGCCTGGAGCTTGGCGGACAGGATTTCGTTGCCGTCGTAGACGTCGTAGTTGACCTTGATGCCGGTGGCCTTGGTGAACTTTTCCAAGGTATCGGGCGCCATATAGTCCGACCAGTTATAGACGTTGAGGATCTTTTCCTCGGCCGCCCAGGCCGATGACGACAACAGCACCAATCCCAGAACCGCGGCGATACGCATCGCAAGCCCCCTTCATGCTCCGACCAGACGGGTCCGATATTTCGGACCCCGCCGCCGTCTTGTCAACCGCGAAGGCAGCCTGGATGATGAAGCCGGGCTGAAAGGATGATCGCCATGTGGTTCAATGTGGAAGAAAAGCGCGTTTTCGCCGGTGGAAGCCAGGGAGAAGCGGCGGAGGTGGTGCTGATTCACGGCGCTGGCGGCGATCATTCGGTCTGGGATGGAGTCCTGGGCGGAGTGGGGGCGGCGGTGGCGTTCGATCTGCCCGGCCATGGCTGTTCCGATGGTCCAGCCCTGGCCTCCATCGCCGCCCTGGCCGATTGGCTGGCCCTGGCGTTTGATGCCGCCGGGATCAAGACTGCGGCGGTGGCGGGGCATTCCATGGGGGCGCTGGTCGCCCTGGAATTCGCCGCCCGCCACCCGGCGCGGGTGCGGGCTCTGGCGCTGCTGGGCGCCGCCGCCGCCATGCCGGTGCATGGCGACCTGTTGGTGGCGGCGCGCGACGATCCGCCCACCGCCGCCGCCATGATCGCCGGCTGGGGCTTTGCCCGCGAAGGGGCCGACCCGGCGCTGGTGGAGCAGACCCGTCTGCGGTTGGAGGCCAGTGCCCCGGGAGTGCTTCACGCCGGTCTCGCCGCCTGCGCCGCCTATGCCGGGGGGATGTCGGCGGCGGCGCGGGTCCAATGTCCGACCGTGGTCGTGATCGGCTCCCAGGATCGCATGAGCCCGCCCAAGGCCGGCGTGGCGCTGGCCGAATCCATCCTCGGAGCGGCGTCGGTGGTGCTGGAGGGGGCCGGCCATATGATGATGATGGATCAGCCGGGGCCGGTGGCGGCAGCGTTGATTGAGGCTGGATTGTTTGCCAGGTAAACAATCTTGTTGCAAAAGTTGTTGCCCTGGTAAACAATCTCTCCATCGAGATGGATGGGAACCGCCATGACGGCAAGCCAGGCCAAGGTGATGGATTGCGAAGATGAAGGCGTCGGCCATGGCTGCATGGATGACGAGTTGGGCTTTCACCTTCGCCGCTCCCAGGTGGCGGCTTTCAAGCATTTCGCCCAAACGGTAACCGTGGCCGAGGGGATCACCCCCGGCCTTTACGGCATGTTGCAGGTAATCGCCAATACCCCCGGCCTGACGCAAAGCGCCCTGGCCGAGGCCATGGATGTGGATCGCTCCTCCATCGTCAAGGTGGTCAACCAGCTGGTTGAGAAGGGGCATATCGTCCGCGACGCGGTCCCCGCCGACAAGCGCAGCTACCACCTTCGCATGACCGCCAGCGGAAAATCGGCGCTGCGGCGCATCGAGGACGCAGTGATGCGCCAGGACCGCGACTTTTCGGCCGCGCTGTCCGATGCCGAGCGCACCACCCTGATCAGTCTGCTCAAACGCTTATATCGCTAAGAAAACATTGCTTCCGGGAATGGGAGGACGACCTTGAAAAGCATCCTACGTTTGACCCTTAATGGCCGCCCCCGCGAGGATCTGGTCCCCGACAACATGCTGTTGCTGGACTATCTGCGCGAGGTCGCCAACCTGACCGGCTCCAAGCAGGGCTGCGATGGCGGCGAGTGCGGCGCTTGCACCGTTCTGGTGGACAGCCGGCCGCGTCTGGCCTGCTCGACCCTGGCGCATCAGGTGGCGGGCAAAAAGGTCGAGACCATCGAGGGCCTCGCCAATCAGGGCGTGATTTCCAAGTTGCAGGCGGCTTTTCACGAGAAGCTGGGCACCCAGTGCGGCTTTTGCACGCCCGGTATGATCATGGCGTCCGAGGCCTTGCTGCGCAAGAATTCCAATCCGTCGCGCGACGAGATCAAGACGGCGCTGGCCGGCAATCTGTGCCGTTGCACCGGCTATGTGAAGATCATCGAATCGGTCGAAACGGCCGCCGCGTGTTCCTGTCAGGAGGCGGCCCAATGACCGTCCGTATCCCCAAGAACGGTAAGATCGGCGCCCGCACTCCCCTGGTGGACGGCGTCGAGAAGGTAACCGGCAAGGCCAAGTACACCGCCGATATCGCCGCGGTGGGCGCTTTGGTCGGGCGCATCTTGCGCTCCCCCGTCGCCCATGGCCGCATCTTGTCCATCGACACCTCGGCGGCCGAGGCGCTGGAGGGCGTGGTTTGCGTCTGCACCGGCGAGGAGACTCCGATCCCCTTCGGCGTGTTGCCCATCGCCGAGAACGAGTATCCGCTGGCGCGCGGCAAGGTGCGTTATCGCGGCGACCCGGTGGCCGCCGTCGCCGCCGTCGACGAGATCACCGCCGAGAAGGCGCTGGGCCTGATCAAGGTCGAGTACGAGGTTCTGCCCGCCTACATGACCCCGAAGGCGGCCATGAAGGCCGGTGCGGAACCGCTCCACGACGATAAACCCAATAACGTGCTGCGCGAGGTTCATGCCGAGTTCGGCGATGTGGAGGCCGGCTTTGCCGAGGCCGAGCTGATCCGCGAGAAGACCTACAAATTCGCCGAGGTCAACCACGTCCATATGGAGCTGAACGCCACCCTGGCGGAATACGATCCCGTCTATGACCGGTTGACCCTGAACACCACCACCCAGGTGCCGTATTACGTCCATCTCAAGGTGGCTGCCTGCCTCCAGATGGACGCGGCCCGCATCCGGGTGATCAAGCCGTTCCTGGGCGGCGGCTTTGGGGCGCGCACCGAGTGCCTCAGCTTCGAGATCATCGCCGGCCTGCTGGCCCGCAAGGCCAAGGGCACCGTGCGGTTGCTTCAGACCCGCGAGGAGACCTTCATCTCCCATCGCGGCCGTCCCTGGACCGAAGTGAAGATGAAGATCGGCCTGAAAAAGGACGGCAAGATCACCGCCCTGGCCCTGGAAGCGACCCAGGCCGGCGGCGCCTATGCCGGCTATGGCATCATCACTATCCTTTACACCGGCGCACTGATGCATGGGCTTTATCATATCCCGGTCATCAAGCATGACGCGTGGCGCGTCTACACCAACACGCCGCCCTGTGGCGCCATGCGCGGTCACGGCACGGTCGATACCCGCGCCGCCTTCGAGGCGCTGCTGACCGAGATGGGCGAGGAACTGGGCATCGACGCCATCAAGATCCGCCAGATCAACCTGATCCCGTCGATTCCCTACACCACCCTTTACGCCCAGAAGGTCATGAGCTATGGCCTGCCGGAGTGCCTGGAGAAGGTCAAGGCGGCCTCGGGCTGGGAGCAGCGGCGCGGCAATATGCCGAAGGGCAGGGGACTTGGCGTCGCCTGTTCCCACTTCGTGTCGGGCACCTCGACCCCCAAGCATTGGACCGGCGAGCCCCACGCCACCGTCAATCTGAAGCTGGACTTCGATGGCGGCATCACCCTGCTGACCGGCGCCGCCGATATCGGCCAGGGCTCCAACACCATGGCCACCCAGGTGGCGGCCGAGGTGCTGGGGGTTCACATGAACCGTATCCGGGTGATTTCGGCCGACAGCGCCCTGACCCCCAAGGACAACGGCAGCTATTCGTCGCGCGTCACCTTCATGGTCGGCAACGCCTCGCTGGACGCGGCCGAATCCCTCAAGGCCATCCTGGTCAAGGCGGCGGCCAAGAAGCTGGACGCCCGCGAGGAAGACATCGAGGTCATGGACGAGGTCTTTATGGTCACCGGTAGCCAGGACCCCGGCCTGTCGTTCCTGGAGGTGGTCAAGGCGGCGCTGATCGACACCGGCACCATCACCGTCAAGGGAACCTTCACCTGCCCGATCGAGTATCAGGGCGACAAGAAGATCCGCGGCAGCGCCATCGGCGCGACCATGGGCTTTTGCTACGCCGCCCAGGTGGTCGAGGCCTCGGTGGACGAAGTCACCGGCAAGGTCACCGCCCACAAGGTGTGGGTGGCGGTGGATGTGGGCAAGGCGCTCAATCCGCTGGCGGTCGAAGGCCAGACCCAGGGCGGCGTCTGGATGGGCATGGGACAGGCCCTGTCGGAGGAAACCCGCTATGACGAGGGGCGCATGCTTCACGGCAATATCCTCGACTACCGGATGCCGACCATGGCCGAGAGCCCCGATATCGAGGTGATCATCGTCGAGAGCATCGACCCGAATGGGCCGTTCGGCGCCAAGGAGGCGTCCGAGGGTATGTTGGCCGGTTTCCTGCCCGCCGTGATGGATGCCGTTCACGAAGCGGTGGGAATCCGCCCCCTGGAATTGCCGCTGACCCCTGACCGGGTGGTGGAACTGCTTGATGCGAAGGAAGCCGCAGAATGAATATCCTTCCCGATTTCCGCACCCTGCGTCCCGCCACCTTGGCCGAAGCCGTCACCGCTTTGGCCAGCGAGGGCGCACAGGCCATTGGCGGCGGCACCGACCTGTTGCCCAATCTGCGGCGCGGCCTCGGCCAGCCGGAGGTTCTGGTGGATCTCACCAGCATCGGCAATCTGTCCGGCATCAGCGTTGCCGCCGACGGAACCCTGCGTATCGGTGCCGGGGCCACGCTTGAAGCCGTCGTCGAGGATGCCGGCATTCGCGCCGGCTGGCCGGCCATCGCCCAGGCGGCCGAGCTGGTGGCGGGGCCGACTCATCGTTCGGCCGCGACCCTTGGCGGCAATCTGTGCCAGGACACCCGCTGCGTCTTTTACAATCAGAGCGAATGGTGGCGGTCCGGCAACGGTTATTGCCTCAAATACGAGGGCGACAAGTGCCATGTGGTGGTGAAAAGCGACCGCTGCTACGCCACTTATCATGGTGACGTCGCGCCGGCCCTGATGGTGCTGAACGCCGAGGCCGAGATCGTCGGACCGGCCGGCAAGCGCATGCTGCCGCTGGCCGGGCTGTTCCGCGAGGATGGCTCCAAGCATCTGGCCCTGGACAAGGGCGAAGTGCTGGCGGCCGTGGTGGTTCCGCCGGCCAAGGGCTGGTCGGTGGCCTATGTCAAGGTCCGCATCCGCGACGCCATCGATTTCCCGCTGGCCGGCATCGCGGTGGCGTTGAAGCGGGATGGCGACGCCATCACCGGCCTGCGGGTGGCCATCACCGGCACCAATTCGGCGCCGCTGATGGTGGGGACCGAGGCGCTGGTGGGCGGCGGCTGGACCGACGCCACGGCCGAGGTACTGACCCAGGCGGTCCGCAAGACCTCCAACGTGCTGAAGACCACGGTTGCCGGCGTCAAGTATCGCCGTCGGGTGCTGCTTGCGGTCAGCCGCAGGCTGGTGGACGACCTCTGGAACGGGAAGTAAGCATCATGTGCATCGACACCATCCGCTGCGACCCCGCCGATATGGCCGCCGATGACGGCGAAGTGCTGGAGACCGCGCTTCGCTGGTTGGAGGCGGGGCAGAAGGTGAGTCTGGCGGTGGTGTTGTCCACCTGGGGCTCGGCGCCGCGCAGCCAGGGCTCCTATATGGCGGTCAGCCAGGACGGAGTCTTCGCCGGCTCCGTTTCTGGCGGCTGTGTCGAGGCGGCGGTGATCGCCGAGGCCCGCGAGATGGAGGCGGGGGATGCCCCCCGTCTGCTGTCCTTCGGGGTCGAGGACGAGACCGCCTGGCAGGTGGGCCTGCCTTGCGGCGGCAATATCCGGGTGGCGGTGTTTCTGCCGGAGAAAGCCCTGCTGGAACGGGTCGTCGCCTGTCACATCAAGCGCGAGCCCACCGCTCTGGCGCTTGATCTTTCCTCCGGCGTGCAATCGCTGGCCGAGGGTGACGCGGCCATCGATGGGCTGCCCAAGGATGCCGAGAACGTCTTCGTGCGGGTTCACGAAGCTCCCTGGACCATGATCATCACCGGCGCGGTGCATATCTCGCAGGTGCTGGCGGTCATGGCCCGTTCGGTGGGCTTTGCCGTTACCGTACTCGACCCGCGCCGGGCCTTCGCCTCTCCCGAACGCTTTCCCGGCGTCACCTTGATCTGCGGCGAGCCCGACGAGGTGCTGGCCAAGATGAAGCTGGACCGCCGCACCGCCCTGATCAGCCTGACCCATGTGCCCCGGCTGGACGATGCGGCGTTGCGCATGGCGCTGGCCTCGTCCGCCTTTTACGTCGGCGCCCTGGGCAGCACCCGCACCCATGCCAAGCGTTGCCAGCGGCTGGGCGATCACGGGCTTGACGCCGCGACCCTGGGCCGGATTTCGGCCCCGGTGGGCCTCGATATCGGTGCGAAGACACCGGCGGAGATCGCGGTCTCCATTCTGGCCGAAGTGATCGCAGCGCGACGGGGCAAAATTTGAATGCGAACAGACTGTATGAAGTCCTAGCAAAAGGGTTCACATTACGTTCACAACCGAATTGTGAAAGGCGTCATATAAGCGCCAAAATATGAGTCATTTCTGCAACAGCCATGACTTTCCCATCAAGAAAGTGAAACTGTTCAGTCTGTACTTGTTGACGGCATGAATCCGCGTGTGATCCTATCCGCCTCATGTTGCAGGAACTGCGCCGCCGTTTCAGTCATCTGGCAGGCCCGTTGATCGGGCTTGGCGCGGTGACCTATTTCGCCTACCACACGGTGGAAGGCGATCGCGGCGTCCTGGCCTATACCCGGCTGCAAGCTGAAATCCTCGAAGCCGAGATGCGACTGGCCAAGGTCTCGTCCGAGCGTCAGGAAATGGAGCATCGGGTGCTGTTGCTCCGCCCCGATCATCTCGACCCCGATATGCTGGAGGAGCGTGCCCGCATCATGCTCAATATGGGACGTGACGGCGAAACTGTTGTATTCGACAAAAAGATGTAGCTACCGTCATTGCTTGCTCCCAATGAGATGCTGTTCCGGCGGGGCGAAAACAGAAAGTGCCGCCGCTTTTTGCGCAACCCTTTTTGCGTGTAATAAACTTTAAATTGGGTGTCGTTGTCGGGTATTCTCCCGATTGCCGAGGCTGTACAGTCATCCGTAACGTCTCATCGAGAGATAATTATCGGCGGATATGTCCGTGCCTCGTGAAGCTAATTGTCTGCCTCGCCGAATCAAGGCTCTCCTGGGGGTAATCAACCGGGGGGATGTCGGTCTCATGGTTCGGATGATCGACGAGAGCCGGATGTGCCCTCATGCGGGGGAGTGCGACGTCGGTTCCGCCTGCGCGCGCATTCATGCCGCCTTTCTGCCCCTGGCCCCCGGCAACTGACGCCAAGGTCCGTGTCTCGGTAAGATTTGGTATAGGCCCGACTCGTCGGGTCACGGCTTTTCCATCTTTCCATTCAGCGTTGCCCACCCCACATGACAAGCACCCCTGCCCATGCAGGTGGGGCGGCGGGTCGGCTTTGCACGGTCGTTATTCACCGCCAATGCTGCGCTGCGGCAATAGCTTCGCAATTAACCACTTTCAGGTTAATTGCTGTGAATGCGTTGCAGCATAAGGCTTTTATGGGCAAGTCACGCTTGCAAAATAGGGAAGGTTGGTTTACCTATTGCCTCAGTTTGATGATCCAGGCCTGCGGGAGGAACCATGGCTGCCAAGAAAAAGGAACGGGGTGCGTCGGAACCTACTCCTGAGGAGCTGGTGCGCTATTACCGTGAGATGCTGCTGATTCGCCGGTTCGAGGAAAAAGCAGGTCAGCTTTACGGCATGGGGCTGATCAACGGCTTTTGCCATCTCTATATCGGTCAGGAAGCCGTGGTGGTGGGAATGCAGGCCGTGGCCGGTCCGGCCGATTCCTGCATCACCAGCTACCGCGATCACGGCCATATGCTGGTCTGCGGCATGGACCCCAAGGGGGTGATGGCGGAACTGACGGGCCGCGCCGGCGGTTACTCGCGCGGCAAGGGCGGCTCCATGCATATGTTCAGCCGTGAAAAACGCTTCTACGGCGGCCACGGCATTGTCGGCGCCCAGGTGCCGCTGGGAACCGGTCTCGGCTTTGCCCATAAATACACCAAGGACGACGGCGTCGCGCATGTCTATTGCGGCGATGGCGCGGTCAATCAGGGCCAAGTCTACGAAAGCTTCAACATGGCGTCGCTGTGGAAGCTGCCGGTGGTTTTCGTGATCGAGAACAATAAATACGCCATGGGCACATCCTCCGTTCGCCACGCCGCCGGTCAGGAGCTGTACAAGCGCGGCGCCGCCTATGGCATTCCCGGCGAGCCGGTCAACGGCATGAGCGTCATCGCCGTGCGCGAGGCCGCTATCCGCGCCTTGGAGCATGCCCGCTCCGGCAACGGCCCCTACATCCTGGAAATGAACACCTACCGCTATCGCGGCCACTCCATGTCCGATCCGGCCAAGTACCGGAGCAAGGAGGAGGTGACCAAAATGCGCGAGCAGCACGATCCCATCGACCAGCTGAAGGAAAAGTTGCTGGCCGACGGTCTGATCGACGAAGCCGGCCTCAAGGAGATCGACCGCGAGGTCAAGGCCTTGGTCACCGAGGCCGCTGAATTCTCGCAAGCCAGTCCCGAGCCGGATCCGTCCGAGCTGTGGACTGATGTGCTGATCGAAGCGTAAGGCGAGGGGGAAACCGATGCCGATTGAAATTCTGATGCCCGCGCTGTCGCCGACCATGACCGAGGGCAAGCTTGCCAAGTGGCTCAAGGCCGAAGGCGATGCCATCAAATCCGGAGAAGTGCTGGCCGAGATCGAAACCGACAAGGCCACCATGGAGCTGGAGTCCATCGAAGACGGAGTGGTGGGCAAGATCCTGGTTGCCGCCGGCACCGAGGGGGTGGCGGTCAACACCCCCATCGCCGTGTTGCTGGGCGAGGGTGAGGATGCTTCCGCCCTATCCGCCGCCGCCGCCCCGGCCGCCGCTGTTCCCGTCGCCGCTTTGGTGCCGCTGCCCGCTGCCGCCGAGCCGGTTTATGCCAGCTTCAAGCGCCAGACGGTGCGCGAAGCCCTGCGCGACGCCATGGCCGAGGAAATGCGCTCCGACGCCTCGGTGTTCCTGCTGGGTGAGGAAGTCGCCCAGTACCAGGGCGCCTACAAGGTCAGCCAGGGGTTGCTGGAGGAATTCGGCGCCGAGCGCGTGATCGACACGCCCATCACCGAGATGGGCTTCGCCGGTCTCGCCTGCGGCGCCGGTTATGCCGGATTGAAGCCCATCGTCGAATTCATGACCATGAACTTCTCCATGCAGGCCATCGACCATGTGATCAACTCGGCGGCCAAGACCTTGTACATGTCGGGTGGTCAGTTGCAGTGCTCCATCGTGTTCCGCGGTCCCAACGGCGCTGCGTCGCGGGTCGGGGCGCAGCACAGCCAGGATTACGCCTCGTGGTACGCCCATTGTCCGGGCCTCAAGGTCCTGGCTCCGTGGAGCGCCGCCGACGCCAAGGGGCTGCTCAAGGCCGCCATCCGTGATCCCAATCCGGTGGTGTTCCTGGAAAACGAGTTGCTCTACGGCCAAAGCTTCGACGTGCCCGACGATCCCGACTTTGTTCTTCCCATCGGTAAGGCCAAGGTCGAGCGCGCCGGAACCCATGTGACCATCACCGCCTATTCGCGCATGGTTCAGGTGGCGCTGGATGCGGCCGAGCTTCTGAAGGCCGAGGGTATCGAGGCCGAGGTCATCAATCTGCGCACCATCCGTCCGCTCGACATCGCCACCATCGTGGATTCGGTCAAGAAGACCAACCGTATCGTCAGCCTGGAAGAGGGGTGGCCGGTGGCCGGCATCGGTTCGGAAATCGCGGCGGTGATGATGGAGCACGCTTTCGACTGGCTGGATGCGCCGGTGGTGCGGGTCTGTGGCGCCGATGTGCCCATGCCCTATGCCGCCAATCTGGAAAAGCTGGCCTTGCCGCAGATCGAGCATGTGGTCGAGGCCGCCCGCGCCGTTTGCTATCGCCGTTAAGAGGGGGGATTTTCCATGCCTGTGCAAATTCTCATGCCCGCCCTCTCGCCGACCATGACCGAGGGCAATCTGGCCAAGTGGCTCAAGAATGAGGGCGATGCCGTCAAGTCCGGCGACATCATCTGCGAGATCGAGACCGACAAGGCCACCATGGAGTTCGAAGCCGCCGACGAAGGCGTGCTGGGCAAGATCCTGGTTCCCGGCGGTACGTCGGGCGTCAAGGTCAACCAGATTATCGCCGTGCTGCTGCTGGACGGCGAGGATGCTTCGGCCCTTATGGCGGCTTCGGCCGCCGCTCCGGCGCCTGCGGCCGCAGTTGCGACCGTTCCGGCTGCGATTCCTTCGGCTGCCCCGGCCGGTCACGCTCTTGCCGGCGACCGCGTCTTTGCCAGCCCGCTGGCCAAGCGTATCGCCAGGGACGGTAATCTGGACCTGAAGACGGTCAAGGGCTCTGGTCCCCATGGCCGTATCGTCAAGGCCGATGTCGAGGCCGCCATCGCCTCCGGCCCGGTCAAGGCGGTCCCTGTCACCGCCACGCCCGCCGCCGCGCCGAAGCCGGTCCCGACCCCGGTCGCCGCCAGTCCGTTCGAGCCGGCCTTCGAGGAGGTCCCCAACACCTCCATGCGCAAGATCATCGCCCGGCGTCTGACCGAGGCCAAGTCCACCATCCCGCATTTCTACCTGTCCATCGATTGCGAGCTGGATGCCCTGCTGAAGGTGCGGGCCGAGCTGAACGGCCGTTCCGACGCCTACAAGCTGTCGGTCAACGACTTCGTGGTCCGCGCCGTGGCGCTGGCCCTGAAGAAGGTGCCGGCCGCCAATGCGTCTTGGGGCGAAGATGCGATCAAGCGTTACACCGATGTGGATATCTCGGTGGCGGTGGCGACTCCCACCGGTTTGATCACCCCCATCGTGCACCATGCCGACCACAAAGGGTTGGCTCAGATCTCCAACGAGATGAAGGCCCTGGCCGTCAAGGCCCGCGACGGCAAGCTGAAGCCCGAGGAGTTCCAGGGCGGCGGCTTCACCATTTCCAATCTGGGTATGTTCGGGGTCAAGGACTTCGCCGCCATCATCAACCCGCCCCAGGGTTGTATCCTGGCGGTGGGCGCGGGAGAGCAGCGCCCGGTGGTCAAGGCCGGCGCGCTGGCGGTGGCCACGGTCATGACCGTGACCCTGTCGGTGGATCATCGTGTCGTCGATGGCGCGGTAGGGGCCGGGTTCCTGGCCGCCTTCAAGGCGCTGATCGAAGATCCGCTATCCATGCTGTTGTAGGGTCGGGCCATGTCGTTAGGCGCGGTTCAAGCCGCTTTCGACAGCCTTAAGGCTGATTTTCGCGAGGCCAGATTCCCGGTGGTCGCGGGACGGCTGGCGGGCGAGGCCTTGGTTTGGGGCGACAGCCTGCTCGACCTATTCCGCAACGCGGATCGGGGCGGGCTGGAGGAGGTCGACTCGCTGGCCCGGTTCTGGGTGCTGCGCTATCGCGGTATGCCGGTGTCGGCTGATCTGGCCGGAGCCCCGGCGGGGGTCGGTTTTGTGCTGGCCTTTACCGCCTTTCCCTATCTTGACGTGATGATGGAGCTTTGGGAGTTGGGGGAGCTGGCCGAAACGGCCGAGCCCGACCGCCTGCGGGTCCGCTGCCTGTTCGATGGTCTCGATGAGGGCGCCATCGTTACGGCGGAGCGGGCGGGGGGTGGCTGGCGGTTCGATCTGATGCCGCTCTACCGCGACAAGGTCCGCGCCCTCGACGCCTTCGTCGCAACCCGGTTCGACGGAGATTTCGACGCCTTCATTCACTTCTACGTCGCCGAACACGATCTGGATTTCGATTTTGATCAAGCATGGCGCCCGTTAAGCGGCGCCTGAAAATAAAATCGGGAGGGACTGTAAATGGGTTTGAGGATCCGAGAGCTTCCCCGGCCGCCGGGGATGCCGGTGACGCCGTTTCCGGTGGGCAACGCGGCTGATCGCTCGGCATTGTCCGGTTTGATCGCCATGATCGAGAACAATCCGGCGTTTTGTAATCGCGGCGTCCTGCCGGAAGAGCAGGAGCGTTGCTACCGCGCCGTGGTCGAGGCCAAGCATCTGATCGGTGAAACGGCGGAATTGCTCCCGCCCGGCGCTCCCGCCCTTGATCTGCTGGCGGCCATGCGATCCGCCTGCCGCAAATACATCGTCGAGGCCGAGACCTGGGACCGGCGGACTGGCCGGCGTTTTCAGATTCCGACCTTCGTGTTCTACCAGTTGCTTGGCGCGTTCCGGGAGCTGCTGGGGGTCCATGTCTGGCGGTTGGGCGAGGCCTATGACATCGAGATCGAAGGCCGCCTGAACCTGATCTTTCCCGGCGCGTCCGAGTGATGCGCCGCGTTCCCGTATTTTGTTTGATGGAGAGAATCTATGGCCGATAACAGCTTCGACCTCGTCGTCATCGGTGGCGGCCCCGGCGGCTATGTCGCCGCCATCCGCGCCGCTCAGCTGGGCATGGAGACCGCGCTGGTCGAGCGTGAGCATCTTGGCGGCATCTGCCTCAACTGGGGCTGCATCCCGACCAAGGCGCTGCTGCGCTCGGCCGAGATTTATCGTCAGATGCGGCACGCCGAGTCTTATGGTTTGTCGGCTCCGGGCGCCTCGTTCGACCTGTCCAAGATCGTGGCGCGCTCACGCGGGGTCTCGGCCCAGTTGCAGGGCGGGGTCAAGCATCTGCTGAAGAAGAACAAGGTCACGGTGATCGAGGGCGTCGCCAAGCTGGCGGGCGGCGGCAAGGTTGCCATCGAGGGCAAGGACGCCATCTCGGCCCCTCATGTCATCCTGGCGACCGGCGCGCGAGCCAGAATCCTGCCGGGCTTCGAGCCCGACGGCAAGTTCATCTGGACCTACAAGGAAGCCCTGGTGCCCGACACCATGCCGAAAAGCCTGCTGGTGATCGGCTCCGGTGCGATCGGAATTGAATTCGCAAGCTTCTTCAATGCATTGGGGGCAGATGTTACTGTTGTTGAGGTGATGGATCGCGTTCTTCCGGTGGAAGATGAGGAAATATCTGCTATCGCTCGGAAATCATTCGAAAAACAAGGAATGAAGATCCTCACCGGCGCTAACATCAAGGGGATCAGGAAGGCTGCCAGCAATGTCACCGTTTCGGTGGAGTCCGGCGGCAAGGCCCACGAGATCGTGGTCGACCGCGTCATCACCGCCATCGGTATCGTCGGTAATGTGGAGAATATCGGCCTGGAAGGGACCAAGATCAAAGTCGATCGGACCCATGTCATCACCGACGAATATTGCCGCACCGGCGAGCCGGGCGTCTATGCCATCGGCGACATCGCCGGCGCTCCCTGGCTCGCCCACAAGGCCAGCCACGAAGCCGTCATCTGCATCGAGAAGATCAAAGGCTTGCCCGATGTTCACCCGCTGGACATGGGCAAGATCCCCGGCTGCACCTACTGCCACCCCCAGGTCGCCTCGGTCGGCCTGTCGGAGGCCAAGGCCAAGGAAAAGGGCTATCAGGTCAAGGTCGGCCGCTTCCCCTTCATGGCCAACGGCAAGGCCATCGCGCTGGGCGAGACCGAGGGCATGATCAAGACGGTGTTCGACGCCAGGACCGGCGAACTGCTGGGCGCTCATATGATCGGCGCCGAGGTCACCGAGATGATCCAGGGCTATGTGGTCGCCAAAACCCTGGAAACCACCGAGGCCGACCTGATGCACACCGTTTTCCCCCATCCGACCCTGTCGGAAATGATGCACGAGTCGGTGCTGGACGCCTTTGGACGCGCCGTCCATATGTAGTGTGGGGCACTACCTTTTCTGGACCCGGCATGGTTTGAGGAATTCTGGGGAAGAGTTAGGTTTTCCTTGACCTCCGGTCTCCGAAGGACAATATCGAGCCATGACCGACAAGCAGTCCCCCAGCCTCCCGGAAAAACCCCGGCACCCCGAAAAGGCCCGCAAGCCCGACAATCCCAGTCCGCGCAAGCCGGCCTGGATCCGGGTCAAGGCCCCCACCTCGGAAGAGGCGGCCGAGGTGCGCCGGTTGATGCGCGACAAGAACCTGCACACCGTGTGCGAGGAAGCGGCCTGCCCCAATATCGGCGAGTGCTGGAAGCAAAAGCACGCCACCTTCATGATCCTGGGCGATACCTGCACCCGCGCCTGCGCCTTTTGCAACGTCAAGACCGGAAAGCCCGGCGGCGTCGATATGGCCGAGCCGGAGAATCTGGCGGAATCGGTCAAGGCCATGGGGCTTCGCCATGTGGTGATCACCTCGGTGGATCGCGACGATCTGGCCGATGGCGGCGCCTTTCAGTTCGTCGCCTGCATCGAGCGCATCCGGGCGACTTCGCCCGAATGCACCATCGAGGTGCTGACCCCCGATTTCCGTGACAAGAACGACGCCGTCGAGCGGGTGGCGGCGGCCAGACCAGACGTCTTCAATCATAATCTGGAAACCGTTCCCCGGCTCTATCCCGGCATCCGTCCCGGCGCGCGTTACTTCGAATCCCTGCGTCTGCTGCAAAGGGTCAGGGAAGCTGACCCATCAATCTTCACCAAATCCGGTATCATGGTCGGCCTGGGGGAGACGCGGGCCGAGGTGTTACAGGTGATGGACGACATGCGGTCGGCCGGCGTCGATTTCATGACCATCGGTCAGTACCTGCAACCGACATTGAAGCATGTGGCCATCGATCGTTTCGTCACGCCGGACGAGTTCGACGACTTGCGCGCCATGGCCATGTCCAAGGGCTTTCTGATGGTGGCGGCGACGCCCCTGACCCGGTCCTCGCACCACGCCGACCGCGATTTCGAGGCCTTGCGGGCCGAGCGGCTGCGCCGTCAGGCCAAGGTCTAGGACGCGTCATGCCGACCCATGCCGAACAGAGGATTCTGCCCTACAGCCAGGAACAGTTGTTCGCGCTGGTGGCCGATGTCGAGCGTTATCCCGAGTTCCTGCCCTGGTGCGTGGCGTCGCGGATCCGCCGCCGCGAGGGGGATGTTTTCTTTGCCGATCTGGTGATCGGCTTCAAGATGGTGCGCGAGCGGTTTACCTCCAAGGTCTCCCTGACCCGACCGGACCGGGTCGATGTCACCTATACCGAAGGTCCATTTCATCACCTGGACAATCACTGGATCTTCAGGCCCCTGCCCGAGGGCGGCACCGAGATCGACTTTTATGTGGATTTCGAATTCCGGTCCAAGCTGCTTCAGAAGCTGATCGGGGCGCTGTTCAACGAGGCGGTCAAGATGATGGTCTCGGCCTTCGAGAAGCGAGCGCGCCAGCTTTACGGCTGAAGAATGGAAAAAGCCCCCGGCGCATGCACAGCGCCAGGGGCTTTTGCCCAGAGGTAGTGCCCCAAGTCACCCTCGGGCCCGTCTCGTGTCCCGTTCGTTCGTTCGGAGGAGGGGACGGACTTCTCGATCAATCTGTGACAGGCACCACTTTAATGTGGAAACGACTCGCTCGTCTGTGAAGGGGCTCACATAACAGTATTACGGCGGAGACGCGAAATCCTCCAGGGCGGCGGTCTTGTTCAAGGTGATCTGGCCGCGTCCCAGGGTGACGATGCCGACTTGTTCCCACTTGGACAGCACCTTGTTGACACTTTCGCGGCTGATCCCCAGATGGTCCGCCACTTCTTGCTGTGACAGCCGGATGGTGACCGGGCCTTTCGGGTGGTCGCGGGTGCCCAGGGTCGAATCCAGCACCAGCAGGTGTTTAGCCAGCCGGCTGGGGAGTGACAGGAACACCACGTCTTCCAGCAGATCGTCGGCACGGCGCACCCGGTCGCACAATACGTTCAGCAGATGCAGCGACTGGATGGGGTGGCGCTGGAGAAAGCCGTGAACATCCTTGCGCTCCAGGGCCAGCAGTTCGCTGGCTTCCATGGCGGTGGCGTCGGCCGAGCGCACGCCGCCGTCAAGCACGGCGATTTCACCGAACAATTCGCCCGGCTTGATCATGCCGTAGGTGACCTCGCGGCCCTCCACCGACAGGACGCCGATGCGGATCAGTCCCTTGGCCACCAGATAGAGGCGGTCGCCCGGATCGCCCTTGGAAAACAGAATCTCGCGGGGTTCCACATGGATGGTCTTGGTCTTGACCGCCAGTTCATCCAGCAACGACGCCGGAATCGCGGAGAACAGCGGCGTCTTGGCCAGCATTTCGCGGCGCCGTTGGACTGTGTCGGTCATGGATCGGGCAAGCTCCTCAGCCGGTAATGCCGCGCCGTTTCAGCCACGGCGTCATGACCCCGATCATACCGCTGCGGAATAGCAACACGCAAACGACGAAGATGACTCCTTGGATAATGGTCACCCATGATCCGACTTCGGAGAGGTAGTTCTGGATCGCCACCACCAGGAAAGCCCCGACGGTCGGGCCGAATACGGTGCCCACTCCCCCCAGCAGGGTCATCAGCACGACCTCGCCCGAGGCATGCCAGTGCACGTCGGTCAGCGACGCCAGCTGGAACACCAGCGCCTTGAGCGACCCGGCCAGCCCGGCCAGCCCGGCCGACAGGACGAAGGCCAGCAGTTTGTAACGGTCGACCTGATACCCCAGCGAGATGGCGCGCGGCTCGTTGTCGCGGATCGCTTTCAGCACCTGGCCGAATGGCGAGGTGATGATGCGATGGATCAGCAGCAGCGAGGCCACGAACACCGCCAGCACGAAATAGTACATGACTATGGTGTCGTTAAGGTCGATCAGGCCGAACAGACGGCCACGCGGCACGCCCTGGATACCGTCCTCGCCATGGGTGAACGGTGCCTGCACCGCCACGAAATACATCATCTGCGAGAAGGCCAGGGTCACCATGGCGAAGTAGATTCCCGACCGGCGGATGGCCAGCCAGCCGGTCACGGCTCCCAATGCGGCGGCGGTGGCGATTCCGGCCAGGATCGCCAATTCCGGCGTCAGTCCCCATTCCTTGGCGGCGTGGGCGGTGACATAGGCGGAAAATCCGAAAAACATGGCATGGCCGAACGACAGCAGCCCGACATAGCCCAACAGCAGGTTGAAAGCCGCCGCGAACAGGCCGAAACACAGGCCCTTCATCAGGAAGATGGGATAGATACCCAGCGGCGCGATGATCGCCAGGGCGATCAGGGTCAGCACCAGAATGACTTGCGGGGTGAGGCGATTCATGGCGTCAGCTCCGCTTTCCAAACAGTCCGGCCGGTTTGATCATCAAGACGATGGCCATCACCACGAAAATCACGGTGCTGGCCGCTTCGGGGTAGAACACCTTGGTCAGCCCCTCGACCAGTCCCAGCATGAACCCGGTGATGACGGCGCCCAGGATCGAGCCCATGCCGCCGATTACCACCACCGCGAACACCACGATGATCAGGTTCGAGCCCATCAGCGGATTGACCGAATAGATCGGGGCTGCCAGTACGCCGGCGATGGCCGCCAGGGCGACGCCAAAGCCATAGGTCAAGGTCACCATCATGGGAACATTGATGCCAAAGGCCTGGACCAGGGACGGGTTCTCGGTCGCCGCGCGCAGATAAGAGCCCAGCTTGGTCTTCTCGATCAGCAGCCACGAGCCCAGGCACAGCACCAGCGAGGCCACCACCACCCAGCCGCGATAGATCGGCAGGAACATGAAGCCCAGGTTCCAGCCCCCCTGCAATTCCTTGGGTACGGCATAGGGCATGCCGGAAATTCCGTAAAGCTGGCGGAACGCGCCTTCGATGATCAGCGCCAGCCCGAAGGTCAGCAGCAATCCATAGAGGTGGTCCAGCTTGTAAAGCCGCCTCAGCATGGTCCGCTCGACGATCATGCCAAAGATGGCGACCACGACGGGAGTCACGATCAGGGCGGTCCAATAGCCCATGCCGAGAAAATTCAGCAGCAGCCAAGCGACGAACGCCCCCATCATGTAAAGGGCGCCATGGCTGAAATTGACGATGTTGAGAAGGCCGAAGATCAGCGCCAGTCCAAGGCTGAGCATGGCGTAGAACGCACCGTTGATGAGCCCTAGCAGCAATTGCCCGAACAGGGCCTGAACCGGTATGCCGAGAATCGTCATCATGGCGTGGTGGGCTCCCCCTTCCGTTCGAGAGGGGGGCGTCGGGTCAGCCGGCTCCCCCTCCCATGACGATCAACTCACTTCTTGACGAGCGCGCAGGCGCTTTCGGCCAGCGGCTTGTAGGCCTCGTCGCCGGGGATGGTGCGCAGGATCTTGTAGTAATCCCAGGCCCCCTTGGACTCGGCCGGCTTCTTGACCTCGGCCAGATACATATCGTGGACCATGCGGCCATCGGCCCGGATCTTGCCATTTTTGGCGAAGAAGTCGGCGATGGGCAGTTCACGCATCTTGTCGGCGACCTTGATGCCTTCGTCGCTCTTGGCCGCCTGGGCCGCCTTGAGGTAATGCATCACCGAGGAGTAGACGCCAGCCTGCACCATGGTGGGCATCTTGCCCTTCATCCGCTCGCTGAACTTCTTGGAGAAGGCGCGGGTGCCGTCGTCCATGTCCCAGTAAAAGCCGGTGGTCAGCTGCATATTCTGGGCGGTTTCAAGCCCCAGGGAGTTGACGTCCGACAGGAACACCAGCAGGCCGGCCAGCTTCTGGCCGCTTTGGGTGATGCCGAATTCCTTAGCCTGCTTGATGGCGTTGATGGTGTCGGCGCCAGCATTGGCCAGACCGATGATCTTGGCCCCCGACCCCTGAGCCTGCAACAGGAAGGACGAGAAGTCCGAGTTGGGGAAGGGGTGGCGGACCGCGCCCAGGACTTTGCCGCCATTGGCCTTGACCACCTTCTCGGTCTGAGCCTGGAGGTCGTGGCCGAAGGCGTAGTCGGCGGTCAGGAAGAACCAGGTGTCGCCGCCCTGCTTGACCACGGCGTTGCCGGTGCCGACCGCCAGCGCGTAGGTGTCGTAGGTCCAGTGAAAACCGGTATTCGAGCACTGGGCATTGGTCAGCACGGTGGAAGCCGCGCCGGAATTGATGTCGATCTTGCCCTTTTCGCGGGACACTTCGCGCACCGCGACGGCGGCGGCGGTGGTGACCAGATCGAAGATGGCGTCGACGCTCTCGTTCTCATACCACTTGCGGCCGATGGACGAGGCGATATCGGCCTTGTTCTGGTGGTCGGCTGAGACGATCTCGATGGGCATGCCGTTCAGCTTGCCGCCGAAATCCTCCACCGCCATCCTGGCGGCCTCCACCGAGCCCTGACCGGCCAGATCGGAATATGTTCCGGACAGGTCGGTCAACACGCCGATCTTGACCTTGTTGTCGCTGTACTGAGCCTGGGCCATGCTCGTCGACAGGGCCAGGGCGGCGGCACTCAACAGCAATCGCTTCATCATCTGCATTACCTCCCGTTAGTGTCCCGGTTGGGTCAGACGCCTAGATACGTCTTTAGTTTGTCCATATTGGCCGTCAGGTCTTCGTTGGGGATCATGTCGATCACTTGCCCGTGCTCGACCACGTAGTGGCGGTCGGCGACGGTGGCGGCAAAATGGAAGTTTTGTTCCACCAGTAAGATGGTGAACCCTCTCTTGCGAAGTTCGCGGATAATCTCGCCGATATGCTGGACGATGACCGGGGCCAGCCCCTCGGTGGGCTCGTCCAGCAGCAGCATTTCGGCGCCGGTGCGCAGGATGCGGGCGATGGCCAGCATCTGCTGCTCGCCGCCCGACAGTTTGGTGCCCTGACTGTTGGCGCGCTCCAACAGACGGGGAAACAGCTGGTAGACCTCTTCCAGCGGCATGCCGCCCGGTTTGATGATCGGCGGCAGCAGCATGTTCTCGCGCACCGACAGGGACGAGAAGATGCCGCGCTCCTCCGGGCAATAGGCTAGACCGAGACGGGCGATTTTATTGGAGGGCATGGCGATGGTCTCGACCCCGCCGTAACGGATCGAGCCGGCGCGTTTGGCGACGATGCCCATGACCGAGCGCATGGTCGAGGTCTTGCCGACGCCGTTACGGCCCAGCAGGGTCACCACCTCGCCCTTGGGGACGTCGAAGGTCATGCCGTGCAGCACATGGGACTCGCCGTAATGGGCGTGCAGGTCCTTGACGGAAAGGAGGATATGGGGCTCAGGCATGTCCGGACCCCATATAAGCCTCGATAACCTCGGGATTCCTGGAAACCTCGGCGTAGCTGCCCTCGGCCAGGACATGACCCAGCTTCAGCACTGTGATGGTGTCGGACAGGTCGGCGACCACCGAGAGATTATGTTCGACCATCAAGATGGTGCGATTGGCCGAAACCCGGCGGATCAGTTCGGCGGTGCGCTTGACGTCCTCGGCCCCCATGCCGGCCATGGGCTCGTCCAGCAACAGCATTTCGGGATCAAGCGCCAGGGTGGTGGCGATCTCCAGGGCGCGCTTGCGGCCATAGGACAACTCGCCGGCGGGGATGTCGCGGTACTCGGCGATGCCGACCGCCTCGATCAGTTCCTCCGCCCGCTGGTTGAGGCTGTCGAGGCAGGCGCCGGAGCGCCAGAAATGGAACGAGGCGCCCTGAACCCGTTGCAGCGCGACCCGCACGTTTTCCATGACGCTGAGATGGCCGAACACGGCGGAAATCTGGAACGAGCGGACCATGCCCTGGCGCGCGATGGCGGCGGGTTCGGTCTTGGTGATGTCGCGGCCGTTGAACAGGATCTGTCCGCGCGACGGCGTCAGGAATTTGGTGACCAGATTGAAGCAGGTGGTCTTGCCCGCTCCGTTGGGGCCGATCAGGGCATGGATCGTATGACGCCTGACCCGAAGGTTGACGTCGGATACCGCGACAAAACCCTTGAACTCCTTGGTCAAGGAGCGGGTTTCGACGATGAAGTCATCTCCCATGGACACCTCCCGCGGTGTTCCTCAAAGGCTAGGTTACCGTGGCGCCAAACACCGCCGTACCCGCCCCCTGATTATTATCGTTAAATAAGGCCACCATTTTCGGGCGCTGTCAAAGCATGCCGAAAGCCTTGGCGCAGCCTAGGGGGTTGACCCTAGCTGTTCGCTGATCTCTTGCTGATGTCGAAAGGATTCCCGGGCTTCCCTGGGGATCACTGCCCGAATAAATGGTAGGGGCGGATTTCCACTTTGGTCAGCCCATGCTGTGCAGGCGTTCGAGGTACTGATCGACCTCGGTCCGCATGATCGTCGCCTTGATCGACAGGGCGTCCGCCGAGCGGTTGAGTTCGCTGGCGGCGCTGCTGGAGACGCCCAGCGCCTCGATGGCGCTGTTGACCGACGCGGTCACCGCCTTGGCGCCGGAGGCGGCTTCACCCACATGGCCGGCGATGGTGGTGGTGGCTCCGGTCTGGGCCTCCACCGAATGGCGCACTTCGGTGGCCACCTCGTTGATGCCCCCCACCGCGTCGACGGTGCGGTTGATGGTGGTGACGGCCTCGTTGGTGGCGTCGACCGCCTCCTTCACCGAGTGGGCGATTTCCTTGGTGGCGCGGCTGGTCTGTTCGGACAGGTTCTTGATTTCCTGAGCCACCACCGCGAAGCCGCGACCGGCGGCGCCGGCGCGGGCCGCCTCAATCGTGGCGTTCAGCGCCAGCATGCGGGTTTGGCGGGCGATGGTGTCGATGGTCTCGCCGATTTTGCCGATGCGGCTGGCGACGCCCAGCAGTTGACGCATGGCGGCGTCGGTGGCGCGGGCGGCGTCCGCCGCCTGTTGCGCCGCTTCCGAAGTGCGGACCACGTTGTCGCGGATATGGCCGATGGAGGTGGCCAATGCGTTGGTGTTGCTGGCGATGTTGTCGACGCTGTACGAGGCTTCCTCTGCGGCGGCGGCCATGTTGACCGTCTCGAAATCCATGTGCGACAGGCGCCTGAGCATCTCGTCGGAATGGGTTTTCAGCTCGATGGCCATGGCGCCGACCTCGTCCACCACTTGTTTGATGGACTTTTCGAATGCGCTGGCCAGATCCTGGGAGACCTTGGCGCGATTCTGGGTGGCCGCGGCGAAGTAGTCGTGGGTCACCACCGAGATGTCGAGCATCACCACCCGTTGCAGTGCGGTAGCGACGGTTTCGGACCCTTTTTTACCGCGGAAGATCATGGTCAGGGCGCGGCTGGAGCCGGCCGCCGCCATGGCTTGATACCACGAGGCGCCGAGGTCCATATAGGCAAGCATGAATCCCAGCTGCTGGGCGGTGGCGTTGTAGTCGGCGGTGAATTCGCCGCGATACAGGTTGCTCCAATGCTCGATCAGCACGCCCGACAAGGTGGACCGCGCGTCGTCGGTCAGCTTTTGGTTGAAGGGAGGGAACTGCTGGACCCAGGTCAATGCCTCGCCGACCATGGACTCCATGGCCTGGACCACCTGGGTCGAGGCGTCGCGAATGGTGTGATTGACGGTATCGTCGACCGAGAACAGCTGAAGGTTCTGCGCGACGCGCTCCTTCATACTCATGGTCGGGGCGGCGTTGGCGGCGGGCTCCGCATCATCATCGAAAAACAGGTCGGCGCCGCCCGTGCTCGCAGGCGCGGATGGCGCGGATGGCTCGTCGCCGAAGAGTTCGAAATCGTCGCTCATTTGATTGATGTCGTCCTTTGCCGCAGCCCACCATCTCGCGCGTCGAGGGCACAACCTCCCCCGATCCGGCTACTTTCAGCGTCGACTTGGCCAGCCCCAAATGCCGGAAGGATACCGGGACTACCGCTGTCGCGAAAGCGAAACTTCGGCGATTGCGCTCTTGGTGAGCGTTAGATAAAGGGGTAGGGACATTTCCCACACTTGGCGAAGTGGACGGAATGCCGTATGAAGCTTCCTTGGCCGATCGCAATCTTTGTGGTCGGGCAAGGCTTCGATTGTGCCCGCGCGTAGGGTGAGTTATTGGATTTTGCTGCGGAAACCATGGGTTTTCAGTGGTTGCGAATAAGGAACCGAAGTGAAGATGAGCGGATTGCCTGAAGCACAGGGGCTCTACGACCCGCGCCATGAGCACGACGCATGCGGCGTCGGCTTTATCGTCGACATCAAGAACCGCAAGTCCCATGACATTGTCAGGGACGGGTTGGAGATTCTGGTCAATCTCACCCATCGCGGCGCGGTCGGCGCGGACCCCAAAGCCGGAGACGGCGCGGGCATCCTCATCCAGATACCGGATGCGTTTCTGAGGCAAGAGGCCGCCGCGCATGGCATCGTCTTGCCGCCGGAAGGCTCGTATGGCGCCGGCTGCGTATTCCTGCCCCAGGACGCCGCTATCCGTTGCGCCTGCGAGGAGCATTTCGAGACCCTGGTGAAGGCCGAGGGGCAAGTACTGTTGGGGTGGCGCGACGTGCCCACCGACAGCTCCAGCCTGGGGTATTCGGTGCTGCCCACCGTGCCGGTGGTCCGCATGGTATTCATCGGCAAGGGCGCCGATGTGGCGAACCAGGACGTCTTCGAGCGCAAGCTGTTCATCATCCGCAAGCAGGTTTTCAACCATGCCCCGGTCGGATCCGAGCGTGATTTCTATATCCCGTCCCTGTCCAGCCGGACCCTGATCTACAAGGGCATGCTGCTGGCCGATCAGGTCGCGGTGTTCTACAAGGAACTGAGCGACGCGCGCATGGTCAGCGCCCTGGCCATGGTGCATCAGCGTTTTTCCACCAACACCTTCCCCAGTTGGCGGTTGGCGCATCCGTTCCGCATGATTTCCCATAATGGCGAGATCAACACGCTTCGCGGCAACCTGAACTGGATGAACGCCCGGCGTCAGACCATGTCGTCCGACGTGCTGGGCGAGGATCTGGCCAAGCTGTGGCCGTTGATTCCAGAAGGCCAGTCGGACTCCGCCTGCTTCGACAATGCGCTGGAATTGTTGGTGATGGGCGGCTATTCGCTGGCCCACGCCATGATGATGCTGATCCCCGAGGCGTGGTCCGGCAACCCGCTGATGGACGACAAGCGCAAGGCCTTTTACGAGTATCACGCCGCGCTGATGGAGCCGTGGGACGGCCCGGCGGCGGTGTGCTTCACCGATGGCCGCCAGATTGGCGCCACCCTGGATCGCAATGGCCTGCGTCCGGCCCGCTATCTCGTCACCACCGACGACAAGTTCCTGATGGCGTCGGAAATGGGCGTGCTGGCCATTCCCGAGGAGCGGATCAAGAAGAAGTGGCGTTTGCAGCCGGGCAAGATGCTGCTGATCGACCTGGAGCAGGGCCGCATCATCGACGATGCCGAGATCAAGGCCCAGCTGTCCGATGAAAAGCCCTATGCCGAGTGGCTGCGCCAGTCGCAGATCATGCTGGAAGACGTGGACATCGCGGTCGAGCCGGCCAAGCCCGAGCCCGCCACCTTGCTCAAGCGCCAGCAGGTGTTCGGCTATACCCAGGAAGACGTGAAGTTCCTGTTGCAGCCCATGGCGGTGACGGGGCAGGAAGCCGTGGGCTCCATGGGCACCGATACCCCCATCGCGGTGCTGTCGTCCAAGCCCAAGCTGCTGTTCAACTACTTCAAGCAGTGCTTCGCCCAGGTGACCAATCCGCCCATCGATTCCATCCGTGAGGAGTCGGTGATGAGTCTGGTGTCGCTGATCGGCCCACGCCCCAATCTGCTGGGCCTGGGGCAGGGCGGCGGACAGGCCAGGCGGCTGGAGGTGCGTCAGCCCATCCTGACCAACGAAGACCTGGAAAAGATCCGCCGGATCGAGAAGTTGCCCGGTTCCGGCTTCAAGTCGGTGACCATCAACATCACTTGGCCGGCCTCCGAAGGCGCGGACGGCCTGGAAGCGGCTGTGGCCGGAATCTGCCGTCAGGCCAAGGGCAAGGTGGCCGAGGGCTTTAACATCATCGTGCTGTCCGATCGCTCGGTCGGACCGGACAACGTGCCGATTCCGTCGCTGCTGGCGGTGTCGGCGGTGCATCACTTCCTGATCCGCGAAGGTCTGCGGACCAAGGCCGGACTGGTGGTGGAGACCGGCGAAGCGCGCGAGATCCACCATATGTGCGTGCTGGCTGGCTATGGCGCCGAGGCGATCAATCCCTATCTGGCGTTCGAGACGCTGGAGGAGATGCGCCCCAATCTGCCCGAGCCGCTGGCCGCCTATGAGGTCCAGAAGCGTTACATCAAGGCCATGGACAAGGCGATCCTCAAGGTCATGGCCAAGATGGGCATCTCGACCTATCAGTCCTATTGCGGCGCCCAGATTTTTGACGCCATCGGACTGGCCACTCCGTTCGTCAATACCTATTTCGCCGGGACCGGCAGCCGGATCGAGGGCATTACCCTGACCGGCGTGGCGGAAGAAGCCGTGCGCCGGCACCAGATCGCCTATTCCGACGCCCCGGTTTATCGCAACGCCCTCGACGTGGGGGGCGATTACGCGGTGCGCCTGCGGGGTGAGGATCATGCCTGGACCAGCGAGACCATCGCCTCCATGCAGCATGCCGTGCGCTCGGGCTCTACCGAGAAGTTCCGCGAATTCAGCCGCGCCATGGATGATCAGAGCCGTCGGCTGCTGTTCCTGCGCGGCCTGTTCGAGATCAAGATCGGCGGCAACGGCATTCCGCTGGACGAGGTCGAGCCGGCCAAGGATATCGTCAAGCGCTTCGCCACCGGAGCCATGTCTTACGGCTCCATTTCGAGCGAGGCGCACACCACCCTGGCCATCGCCATGAACCGGATCGGCGGCAAGTCCAATACCGGCGAAGGCGGCGAGGAGGTCGAGCGGTTCCAGCCCATGGCCAACGGCGATTCCAAGCGTTCGGCCATCAAGCAGGTCGCGTCGGGCCGCTTTGGCGTCACCGCCGAGTATCTGGTCAATGCCGACGACATTCAGATCAAGATGGCCCAGGGCGCCAAGCCCGGCGAGGGCGGCCAGCTGCCCGGCCATAAGGTGGACAAGACCATCGCCCGGGTTCGCCACTCGACCCCCGGCGTCGGCCTGATCAGCCCGCCGCCCCACCACGACATTTATTCCATCGAGGATCTGGCGCAGCTGATCTTCGACCTGAAGAACGTCAATCCGGCGGCGCGTATCTCGGTAAAACTGGTGTCCGAGATCGGCGTCGGCACCGTCGCCGCCGGCGTGGCCAAGGCCAAGGCCGATCACGTCACCATCTCGGGCTTCGACGGCGGCACCGGCGCCTCGCCGCTGACCTCCATCAAGCATGCCGGCTCCCCGTGGGAAATCGGTCTGGCCGAGACCCACCAGACCCTGGTGCTGAACAATCTGCGTGGCCGGATCGCCGTGCAGTGCGACGGCGGCCTGCGGACCGGTCGCGACGTGGTGATCGCGGCATTGCTGGGGGCCGACGAGTTCGGCTTCGCCACCGCGCCGCTGATCGCGGCCGGCTGCATCATGATGCGCAAGTGCCACCTCAACACCTGCCCGGTGGGCGTCGCCACCCAGGATCCGGAACTGCGCAAGCGGTTCGTCGGCCTGCCCGAGCATGTCATCAACTACTTCTTCTTCGTCGCCGAGGAAGTGCGCGAGCTGATGGCCAAGTTGGGCATCCGCAAGCTGGGTGAGCTGACCGGTCGCACCGATCTGTTGGGTGTCGACGACGCCATCGACCATTGGAAGGCCAAGGGGCTCGACTTCTCCAAGCTGTTCCATCAGGTCCCGGTCGAGGCCGGCGTCGCCATCCGTCATTGCGATGTCCAGGAACACGAAGTCGACGACGTACTGGACCGCGAATTGATCGAGGAGTCCAAGGCGGCGCTCGATGACCGTGTTTCGGTTCGGATCCGCAAGCCGGTCCGCAACGTCAACCGCACCGTGGGCGCCATGCTGTCGGGCGAGATCGCCAAGCGTTTCGGCCATTCCGGTCTGCCCGGCGACACCATTCATGTCAAGCTGGACGGCACTGCCGGCCAGAGCTTCGGCGCCTTCCTGGCCCGAGGCGTCTCGCTGGAGCTGGAGGGCGAGGCGAACGACTATGTGGGCAAGGGCATCTCCGGCGGCCGCATCGTCATCTATCCGCCCAAGGCTTCGAAGATCGTGGCCGAGGATAACATCATCGTCGGTAATACCGTTCTCTACGGCGCCATCGAGGGCGAGTGCTATTTCCGCGGTGTCGCTGGCGAGCGTTTTGCCGTGCGCAACTCGGGCGCCATCGCGGTGGTCGAAGGCGTCGGCGATCATGGGTGCGAGTACATGACCGGCGGTGTCGTCCTGGTGATCGGTGCCACCGGCCGTAACTTCGCGGCCGGCATGTCGGGCGGTATCGCCTATGTGCTGGACGAGGTCGGCGATTTTGCCAAGCGTTGCAACCTGTCCATGGTCGAACTGGAACCGGTCGCCGCCGAGGAAGAGGCCAATATTCGCGAAAATCAGTCCGGCGACCTGGAGGGTCATGGTCTGGTCGAGGTCATGGGCGACATGACCCGCGACGACGCCGCCCGCATCCAGGCGCTGTTGCGCAATCACCAGCACTACACGCATAGCCGGCGCGCTCACGATATCCTGCTGAACTGGGAGTACTACATGCCCAAATTCGTCAAGGTGATGCCGGTGGACTACCGGCGCGCCCTGCTCGAAATGCACAAGGTTCAGGCGCCACGGGTCGTGGCCGGGGGAGGGCGCTGACATGGGCAAGCCGACGGGTTTCAAGGAGTTCGCCCGCCAGACTCCCGGTTATGAAAAGCCGGAAGAGCGCGTTCGCCACTATCGCGAATTCACCAGGCCGCTGGGCGATGAGGAGCTTGGCCACCAGGGGGCGCGCTGCATGGATTGCGGCATTCCCTTCTGTCATCAGGGCTGCCCGGTCAACAATATCATTCCCGACTGGAATGATCTGGTGTACCGCAATCGGTGGAAGGAGGCCCTTGAGGTTCTTCACTCCACCAATAATTTCCCGGAATTCACCGGCCGGATCTGTCCGGCTCCGTGCGAGGCGGCCTGTACGCTGAATCTCACGGATGAGCCTGTGGCCATCAAGACCATCGAGCACGCCATCGTCGAGCGCGGCTGGTCCGAGGGCTGGATCGCCCCCGATACCTCGCGTCCGCGCACGGGCAAGAAGGTCGCGGTGGTCGGCGGCGGTCCCGCCGGCATGGCGGCGGCCCAGCAACTGGCCCGCGCCGGTCATGCGGTGGTTCTGTTCGAAAAGAACGCCACGGTCGGCGGCTTGTTGCGCTATGGCATTCCCGATTTCAAGTTGGAAAAGGCGGTGATCGATCGCCGCATGGCCCAGATGGCGGCCGAGGGTGTCGAGCTGCGCGTGAACTCCCATGTGGGTGTCACCGTTTCCCCCTCCGAGCTGCTGGACGGTTTTGACGCCGTGGTCCTGACCGGTGGTTCGGAAAAGCCGCGCGATTTGCCGGTTCCGGGGCGCGAGTTGGGTGGCGTCCACTTCGCCATGGATTTTCTGACCCAGCAGAATCGTCGGAACTCGGGCGAGCCTGTCGGTGCCGTCGACATCTTGGCCACGGGCAAGAAAGTGGTGGTGATCGGTGGCGGCGATACCGGCGCCGACTGTGTCGGAACCTCCAACCGTCAAGGCGCCGCCTCGGTCACTCAGATCGAGATCATGCCCAGGCCGCCGGAAAAGGAAGATAAAAGCGTATCTTGGCCGCTATGGCCCAATCGGCTGCGGACGTCGTCTTCCCATGACGAGGGCTGCGATCGCCATTGGGCGGTTTCCACGGCCGCCTTCATGGGCGAGCAGGGGCGCGTGACCGGTCTCGACTGCTTCCAGGTCGATGGCAAGTTCCAGAAGATCGCCGGTACCGAGTTCAAGCTGAACGCCGATCTGGTTCTGCTGGCCATGGGCTTTGTCCATCCCGTCCATGAAGGGCTGGTCGATGGGCTGGGGCTGGAAAAGGACGGTCGCGGCAACGTCAAGGCCGATACCGAATGTTATCGGACCTCGAACCCCAAGGTCTTCGCTGCCGGCGATATCCGTCGCGGTCAGAGCCTGGTGGTCTGGGCTATCCGCGAGGGCCGTCAGGCCGCCCGTTCCGTCGATGTCTTCCTGATGGGGCATAGCGATCTGCCGTATTGCTGACCCCGCAACCGCCAGGTTGATGGATCGGGGCCGCTCGAAAGGGCGGCCCCGATTATTTTGCGCCGGTAATGTCTTTGGGTACCCCGAGCCTCCGCGTATATAGAGGACAGAGCGTTTTGTTGTATAGATATACTGTTTATATGAGTAGCAATGCGTGGCCGGGGCTCCGGGACTTTACCTATGAACGGGAGTATTGACGGGTCTAATGCAAACGTTCTAAAAGGCGCATTGGCGTTGGGGGGCGCTTGTCTCGACAGCCGGGGTTTCAGCTTAAGATGTTTATTAATAATTGGCGTTTCAGTGCCAAAATTCTCCTGATTGTTGCCGTGTCGTTGGTCGGCATGAGCCTGATCATCATCGTGAATATCGGGAATCTGAAGCAGGAACTGCTTGAGACCCGGCGTTTCAAGACTCAGCATGTCGTCGAGACCGCCCATAGTGTCATTACGCACTTCATCAAGGAAAGTCAGGCCGGACGCCAGACGACCGAGGCGGCGCAGGCCGCCGCCATTGCCGCCATCAAGGATCTTCGCTATGGCGGCACCGAGTATTTTTGGATCAACAGCATGGCGGGGAAGATGGTGGTTCACCCCATGCGCCCTGACATGATCGGCAAGGATCTGATGGGGCTGGCCGATCCCGCCGGCAAGAACTTCTTTGCCGAGATGATCTCGGTCGTGACCAAGGACAAGGCGGGGTTCGTCAATTATCTGTGGCCCAAGCCCGGCTTTGACAATCCGGTCGCCAAGCTGTCCTACGTCAAGGGGGTGGAGGAATGGGGCTGGTTGGTCGGTTCCGGCATCTATCTTGACGATGTGGACGCCGCGTTTCAGGCCAAGCTCATTTCCCTCAGCGGGGTTCTGGCCGGGGTGCTGTTGCTTGTGCTGCTGGTGTCGTGGTGGATCGGCAACAACATCGTCAAAGGCGTGGCCCTGGTTTCCGGCGGCATTCGCCAGTTGGCTGACGGCGATACGGCGGTGGTGTTCTCGGGCGCCGGCCGACGCGACGAGATCGGCGATCTGATTTCGGCGGCGGAGGTCTTTCGACAGCATTCGCTGGAAGTCGTGCGGATGTCCGAGGAGCGGGCCGACACCCGTCGTCGGGCCGAGGCCGAGCGTCACGCCACTCTGGAAGGACTGGCCGGCGACTTGGAGCGGGGCGTCAAGGCCGCCGTGGTGACGGTCAGCCAGTCCGCTGGGAAAGTGCGATCCACCGCGACCACCATGACTTCATCTATCGACAGCGCGTCTCACGAGGCTCAGGCGGTTGCCGCGACCGCGCAGCAGACCAGCGCCAATGTGGAGACCGTCGCCGCCGCCGCCGAAAAACTCAGCGCTTCGATCCGCGAGATTTCATCGCAGGTGAGGCAAAGCACCACCATCGCCAAATCGGCGGTTGAAACCGCGCAGCGAACCGATGCGGTGGTTCGGGGCCTGTCCAACGCCGCCGATCGGATCGGAGAAGTAGTCAGCCTTATCAACGACATCGCCGGGCAGACCAATCTGCTGGCGCTCAACGCCACTATCGAGGCGGCGCGGGCCGGGGAGATGGGCAAAGGCTTCGCGGTGGTCGCCAACGAGGTCAAGCATCTCGCCAGCCAGACCGCCAAGGCGACCGACGAGATCGCCAGCCAGATCGCCTCGATCCAGTCCACCACTTCGGACGCGGTGGGCGCCATCGAGGAAATCGGACTCACGATTGGCCGCATGGACGAAATCGCTTCGTCCATTGCCGCCGCCGTGGACCAGCAGGGGGCGGCAACCCAGGAAATCGCGCGAAATGTTCACGACGCCGCCACCGGGGCGCAGAGCGTGTCCAGTCACATCGCTTCGGTGAACCGGACGACCCAGGAAGCCGGCGCCGCCGCGCGCCAGATGCTGGAGGCCGCCGATGGGCTGGCGCGTCAGTCCGATATCCTGCGCGGTGACGTCGACCAGTTCCTTGGCGAAATCCGGGCCATGTGACAAGAACCGTTCGGCTTGACGGCCCTCAAGGTAGCGGTCGAGTCGAACGCGCATGGTCTGGCGGTCTTTGACGTGAGGTATGTGAGCCATGGCCACCATCAATCTACAAGAGCCCGTTTACAAAGGGGCTCAGGGGCCGGTCTTCTTCGCCGCCGGATTCCGTCCGTTCTTTTTGTTTTCGGCGATTCAGGCGGTGGTCATGCTGCCGGTCTGGCTGCTGACCTTCTTTGGTCTCCTGGAGGTCGGAACGAACTGGAATCCGGTGGTCTGGCATGCCCATTCCATGGTGTTCGGCTTTGCCAGCGCCGCTATCGGCGGCTTTTTGCTGACGGCGGTCCCCAGTTGGACCAATTCCCACCATGTTTCGGGCCGTCCGCTGGCCGTGCTGTTCGGGCTGTGGCTGGCCGGTCGGATCGCTACGGGTTTGGCCGGCATTCTTCCGCCCGCCGTGGTGGCGGTGGCCGATCTCGGTTACCTGCCGCTATTGGCGGTGTTGTTGGCCAAGCCGCTGATCGAGGCCAAGAAGTGGCGCAATATCGCCTTTCTGCCCATTCTCGGGGTATTGTGGCTGGCCGATCTGTGCGTTCATCTGGAAGCCCTGACCGGGAGCCCCACCGGGCTTAAAGGGGTCTATCTCGGGATCTTCGTGGTCCTGCTGATGATCGTCATCGTCGGGGGGCGCATCGTTCCCTCCTTCACTCAGAACTGGCTGCGGATGCAGGGTCGTCCGGTGGAGATGACCCCGGTCGGCTGGATCGAGAAGGGCGGCGCGGCGGGGAGTCTGGTCCTGGCGGCGCTGGCGCAATTGATGCTGCCGTCCACACCCCTGGCGGGTGTGCTGGCTCTGGTCGCGGCGGTGATCCATTTTTATCGTCTGTCGGGTTGGCACGGGTTGAAGACCATGGGCAATCCAATTCTGGCGGTATTGCATGTGGGCTATGGCTGGATGGTGCTGGGCTTCGCCCTGTTGGGACTGTCCGCCTTCATCGACGGCTTGCCGGCCTCGGCGGCGGTTCACGCCTTGACCGCCGGTTCGGTCGGAACCATGGTGATCGGTGTGATGAGCCGGGCGGCCCTGGGCCATTCCGGACGTCCGCTGGAGTTGGCTCCGGCAACGGTCGTGGCCTATATCCTGGTCTCGGTGGGAACGATCTTGCGGGTGGCGGCTCCCGTGCTTCCCGGCGCCATGATCCCCATGACTCTGGCCGGTGGGTTGGCTTGGACGGCGGGGTGGCTGGTCTATGTGGTGGTTTATTTCCCCGTCACCACCCAGCCGCGCGCCGATGGCCGTCCGGGATGATTGCGTAATCAATGTCCCGGAGTTGGCGCCAATGATCGTGACGTTCACCGATTTTGGCGCCGACGGTCCCTATCTGGGGCAGATGGAAGTGGCGATCCGGCGGATCGCTCCATCGTTGCCGGTGGTCAACCTGCTGACGAACGCCCCTGACTGCGATCCCCGCGCCTCGGCCTACCTGCTGGCGGCCTTGGCGGCGGAAGTGCCGGAGGGAGCGGTGATTCTCGGCGTCGTCGACCCCGGTGTCGGCGGTGACCGGCGGCCCCTGGTCCTCCGGGTGGATGGGCGCTGGCTGGTCGGCCCCGATAACGGGCTGTTCGAGCCGCTGATCCGACGGGGCGGGCTGGTGGAGGTGTGGGAGATCGTCTGGCGTCCGTCGCGCTTGTCCTCCACCTTTCACGGGCGAGACCTGTTTGCGCCGGTGGCGGCTCGGCTGGCCGGCGGTCAGGCGTTGGATCTGATCGGGTTGCGCCCAATTTCGCCACCGCGTCGGACCGATTGGCCGGATGACCTTCCGGCGGTGATTTATTTCGATCATTACGGCAACGCCTGGACCGGGCTTCGTGCGGCGGCAGTTCCTGGTGATTGGATTTCGGTCGGTGGTCAGCGACTGTGTCGTGCCCGGACGTTCCGTGATGTCGCGGCGGGAGCGGCATTCTGGTACGAGAATTCCAGCGGGCTGGTGGAGGTTGCGGTCAATGGAGGGCGGGCGGACAGGCTTGCCGGTATCCAACTTGGAGCCTTCGTTACAATTTGATCCGGGTTTTCACTTATTTTTTTGCGTTAGTGTGACCAAATACATATGGGAGTTTGCCGAGATAGGGATAACCTAGTCGGCGACGGTTATACGGAGCGTGAATTGATGCGGTACACGGTGAAGTTTTGGGGGGTGCGCGGGAGCATCGCCTGTCCTTCGCCCGATCATGTGGTTTATGGCGGCAACACCAGTTGTATCGCCATAACAACCGATGCCGGGGTCGTGATCTTCGATGCGGGAACCGGCATTCGTTCGCTCGGTCGCGATCTTATCCGCAATGGGGTCATGGAATCCCATCTGTTCTTTACCCACGCCCATTGGGATCACATCAACGGTTTTCCGTTCTTCGCGCCGGCCTTTAATCCGGCCTTCAAGCTCCACATCCATGGGGCGAGGCTGGAGGGGTGTCCCAAGGGAATCCAGCATGTGCTGAATCACCAGATGGAAACGCCGAACTTCCCGGTTCCGCTGGCGGCCATGCAGGGCATTTCATCCTACGAGGATTTCGATGTCGGAACCATCTTTACTCCTTTCGCGGGAGTGACCGTCCGCACCGGCCCGTTGCGCCATCCCAATGGCGCCTGCGGTTATCGGATCGAGTATGGCGGCATCTCCGTCGCCTATATCACCGATACCGAGCATCACCCCGGCCAGCCCGACGCCAATGTGGCGGCGCTGATCAGCGGGGTCGATCTGATGATCTATGACTGCACCTATACCGATGCCGAGTTTCCGACCAAGATCGGTTGGGGGCACTCCACATGGCAGGAGGCAGTGAGGCTGGCGCAGGCCAATGGTGTCAAGCGTCTGGCGATTTTCCACCACGATCCCGAACACACCGATGACATCATGGCGGAGATCGAGGCCGAGGCGGTCAGGACTTGGGACGGGGCCATGGCGGCCCGCGACGGCATGGAAGTGGTGTTGGCCTGAAAATTACCTCGGATAGATATGGATCTCAACCCGACGATTGATTGCCTGGTTCTCGGGATAGGGCTTGCCTGAATCGCTGCGGTTGGGCACGCGGGGGGCCGTGTCGGCCATCGCGGCGATCTTCATGCGCGCCTGACTGATGCCAAGATCACCGAGCAGTTTGAGGGTCGAAAGGGCGCGGGCGGCGGATAAATCCCAATTGGTCGGGAACTGCTGGGTCCGGACCGGCGTGTCGTCGGTATGGCCCTGGATTTCGATCTGGTAATTCTCGAAGCGTTTCTGGTTGAGGGTTCCGGTGATTTCCTTTATCAGCGGCAGGATCTCGGGGCGGATATCGGCCGATCCCGGCTTGAACATGGCGCCGCTGGCCAGATTGAGCACGATGCCGCGGTCATCCTTGCCGACATCGACGCTGTCTTCGACTCCGGCGCCGGCAACTTCGCCCAGCAATTCGCTCTTCATGTCCTGAAGCGGCTTGGTGACCTCGCGGTTTCCCACATCCTTGGCCATGCCGGCCTGGACTTCCTCGTATTTGTTGGGGTCGATCTTGGACATGGAGACCAGCACGATGAAGAACGCCATCAGCAAGGTGATCATATCGGCATAGGACAACAGCCAGTCTTCGGCCGCCTCCTTATTATGCTTGGCGAATTTGCTCATGCTGCGGGCCTCCTACTTCTTTTGGGCCTTGTCGATGTCGAAGTGAATGCCGGGGTCGAGGAAGCTGTTCATGGCGTCTTGGATAAAGCGGGGGTTGCGACGATCCGCCAGCAGGGCCAGCCCCTCGGTCACCAGGAGATTGCGGAAGCGGACGATGGATTCCCGCTGATGCACCTTTTCGGCGGTGGGCATGATGACAAGGCGGGCGAACAGCACGCCGTAAAGGGTGCCGAGCAGGCCGACCGCCATGCCGGCGCCAAGCTTGGAGGGATCGGTTCCCATGGAATCGAGCATCACCACCAAGCCGATCAGGGTGGCGATCATGCCAAAGGCCGGGGCGTTGCTGGCCATGTATTTAAGAATCTCGACGGGGACGGTGTGGCGCTGGAATGTCGTCTCGATCTGGTTCTCCAGCATCTGGCGGACCTCGGCCCCGGAATAGCCGGAGACGACCAGATTGACGCCGAATCCCAGGAAGGCGTCCTGCCCCTTGATGCTTTTGGCATCGGCTTCCAGAGCCGGCACACCGCTTTTTTGCACCATATAGGCCCAGCGGACGACGCGGGCGACCTCGTTGGTTAGCATGCCGCGGGTCATCTTGGGCGATGAAAAGACCGACTTCAGCATGCCGAGGGCCATTTTGACGTAACGGGCCTCGAACGCCACCAGGGTCGCGGCCAGGGTGCCGCCGATCACCATGAGAATGCCGCTGAGATGAAGGAATATCTTGAAATTGGTCGTGAGTTCGAGAACAGAGCCGATAAGCAGCAGCAGGCTGAGCGAGAATCCAATAATGGTTGGCAGTGACATTTCAGCCCGGTCCTTACTGGCCTACGACGTAATTGCCGATCAGCAATCACACTGCGCCATCTTGGGGCAAGTCGAGGCTGTGGGCAACACCTACGGAAATAGTAATTATGGATTCGGGTCGGGGCCTATCGGTGGTTCCTTGTGCAGGTCCAGTTCGACTTCGACAATATCGCCGTCGATGGTGCGGGTCGGGATGAACCCCAGATGCTGGACGAAGGTCAACATGCGGGGATTATCCCTGAGGACCTGACCGGCGATGGCCCTGGTCCCGCGTGAGCGGCAATAGTCGATCATCTTGACCAGCAAACGCTTGCCCAGGCCGGAGCCCTTGAGGTCCGAGCGCACGACGATGGCGAACTCGGCTTTTTCGTTGTCGGGATCGGTGACGGTGCGGACGACGCCGAGCGTTTCTTTTCCGTCGGGTCCGTCGAGTTCGCCGACGAACGCCATCTCGCGGTCATAGTCGATCTGGGTCAGGCGGGCCATTTCGGAATGCGGCAGTTCATGCACCAGACCGAAGAAGCGGAAGCGGATGTCTTCGGGGGTCAGCTTGGACAGAAAGACATGGTGGTTGGGTTCATCCTCGGGGCGGATCGGACGCAGCAACGTCTTGCGCCCGTCGGTCATGGTGAACATCTCCTCCAGCTCCTTGGGATAGGGGCGGATGGCGAGGGGTTCGGCGCCCTGGCGGGCGGTGGAGACGCTCATGCGGGCGTCCAGCACCAGCACGCCTTCGGGATCGGCGAAGAGCGGGTTGATGTCCAACTCGACGATTTCGGGGAAGTCGATCACCAGTTGCGACAGCTGAACCAGGGTCAACTCGACCGCTTGGCGGTTGATCGGCGGGCGTCCGCGATAGCCTTCGAGCAGTCGGGAAACACGGGTGCGCGATATGACTTCCGACGCCAGATTCATGTTGAGGGGAGGCAGGCCGATGGCGCGGTCGGCGATGATCTCGACCGCGACGCCGCCTTGGCCGAACATGATGACCGGGCCGAACACCGGGTCGGTGGCGACGCCGACGATCAGTTCCAGGGCGCCGGGGCGGCGCGCCATGGTCTGAACCGTAAAACCATCGATTTTGGCTCCGGGATAGAGCGCCTCGACCCGTTCCAGCATGTTGTAGGCGGCTTTTTCCACTTCGAAGGCGCCTTGCAGGTTCAGCATGACGCCGCCCACATCGGATTTATGGCTGATATCGGGAGACAGAATCTTGAGGGCGACCGCCTCCTTCATGGCCATGGCGATACGGCCGGCCATGGCCGGGGTGGCCGCGACATGAGTCTCTACCGTGGGGATGCCATAGGCTTCCAGCACGGCCTTGGCCTCGGGCTCATTCAAGGTGCCGCCACCCTTGGCCAGGGCGGCGTCGATCAGGAAGCGGGCGCGCTTGGTGTCGGGCGTGAAGTCGGTCGGCGCCGAAGCCGGAACTTCCATCAGGAGTTCCTGGTTCTTGCGGTACTGCATCAGATGGGTGAATGCCTGGATGGCGGCGTGGGGCGTGTCGTAGGAGGGGATGCCGGCGCCGCTGAACATATGCCGCGCATGGGCGACGGCCTCGGCGCCGACCCAGCAGGTCATGATATTGGCGCGGGGATGCTCCTTGCAGCTTTTGATCAGCGCGACGGCCACTTCCGAGGGGTCGGAGATGGCGGTGGGCGCATGCATCACCAAGACGGCGTCGACCGCCTTGCTTTCGGTCAGGATGTTGAGCGCCTTGACGTAGCGTTCGCCAGTGGCGTCGCCGACGATATCCACCGGATTGCCATGGGACCAGTTGGGCGGCAAAAAGGCGTTCAGCTTTTCGATGACGTCCTCGGGCAGATTCGCCAGTTCGCCGCCCAACTCCGACAGGTCGTCCGCCGCGATGACGCCAAGGCCGCCTCCATTGGTGATGACCGCCAGACGTTTGCCCTTCATCGGTCTCGATCGGGCCAGGGTCTCGACCGCTCCGAAGATCTCCTCGATATCGCGCACCCGCAGCATGCCGGCGCGGCGCAAGGCGGCGTCGAACACCAGGTCGGACCCCGCCAGCGCCCCGGTATGGGAGGCGGCGGCGCGGGCGCCTTCCTTCGACCGGCCGGACTTGATGGCCAGTACCGGTTTGTTGCGGGCGGCGGCGCGGGCGGCCGACATGAAATTCCGGCGTTCGTGGATGGTCTCGATATAAAGCAGGATCGCCCGCGTCGAGGGGTCGCTGCCCAGGTAGTCGAGGACATCGCCGAAATCCACCCCCTCGGTATCGCCCAGATGGATGAAGTGGGAGAAGCCGATTTCCTTGGGCCTCGCCCAGTCGAGCACCGCCGTGCACAGCGCCCCCGACTGCGATACGAAGGCCAATTTGCCGGGCAGGGCGCCCTCATGGGCATAGCTGGCGTTCAGGCCGATACTGGGTACCAGGATGCCCATGCTGTTCGGCCCCAGCACCCGCATGTCGTGGGCGCGGGCCACCGCCATCGCCTGATCGAGCATGGAACTGCCGTCCTCGGCCATGGCGTGGTGCAGCCCGGATGTCATGATGCAGGCGGCCTTGGTGCCCTTCTCGCCCAATGTCCGAAGAATTCCGGGGATGGCGGTCACCTGCGGCGTGCAGATCAGGGCCAGATCGGGCACCTGCGGCAGGCAGGCGACATCGGGATAGGCCAGGACGCCGGCGACCGAGGGATGTTCCGGGGTGACGGGCATCACCGGCCCGGCAAACTCCGCCTTGAGCAGATTGCGCATCACCACCGCGCCGATGCTCTTTGGCTTGGTCGACGCGCCGATCACGGCCACCGATTGCGGGCGGAACAGGGCTTTGAGATTGCGGGTGCTCATGGGTATCCCCGGATAGTGGCCGTTGGGGAGCGTGAAGGAGCCTCCCACCGCGACAGTAGACCTCCCTGTTGTGCGCCGCAATATCTGGAAGCGATATAACCGGCGATATGCCCCGGTCATCAAGCCGTCATTGTACCCCGACCGGATGGCGGGTATATTTTGCAATGCAATATGCAGGTTCAGCACGGTGTAGAGGGAGTCGACCATGGTCGAAATGATGCGTAACCGGACATTCTCCGAGATCAAGATCGGCGATTCCGCCACACTGTCGCGCACATGCAGCATGAAGGACGTCGAGCTGTTCGGCGTCGCCACGGGGGATCTCAACCCCACCCACTACAGCGCCGCAAGCGCCGAAAAGTTCGCCCAGCATCGCAAGGTGGTGGCGCACAGCATGTGGGGCGGCTCGCTGCTGTCCGCCCTGCTGGGTAACGAGCTGCCGGGGCCGGGAACCGTCTATCGCAGCCAGGATATCGAGTTTTTGACTCCGGTCGAGGTCGGCGACACCGTCACCGTCACCGTCACCGTCGCCGAGAAGTCCGCCCCCGCCGATGTGGTGCTGGACTGTCTGGCGGTGAATCAGAGGGCCGAGACCCTGTTCACCGGCCGGGCTCGGGTTCGGGCGCCGCTGGAAAAGGTGGTTCAGCCCCGCATGGAGTTGCAGGAGGTGGCGCTGCGCCGCCGTCATCACGTCTTCGAGGACATCATCGCCCGCTGCGCCGAACTGGCGCCGATTTCGGTGGCGGTCTGTCATCCTTGCGATCAGGTTTCGTTGGAAGGCCCGTTGGAAGCCGCCCGTCTGGGGCTGATCGACCCGATCCTGATCGGGCCGGAGGCCAAGATCCGCTCGCTGGCTCAGGAGTTCGGCTTCGACCTCACCGGCATGCGGATCATCAATACCGCCCACAGCCACGAATCGGCCGAGAAGGCAGTGGCCATGTGCCGCTCGGGCGAGGCCGAGGCCCTGATGAAGGGCTCGCTGCACACCGATGAGATGATGCATGAGGTGGCGTCCCGCGACAAAGGTCTGCGGACCGCGCGCCGGATCAGTCACGTTTTCGTGATGGATGTGCCGACCTATCCGCGCACCTTGCTGATTACCGACGCCGCCATCAACATCTATCCCACCCTTGAAGACAAGGCGGACATTCTTCAAAACGCCATCGAACTGGCTCATGTGTTGGGAGTCGAACTGCCCAAGGTGGCGATCCTGTCGGCGGTGGAAACCGTCTATCCCAAGATCAACTCCACCATCGATGCCGCCGCGCTGTGCAAGATGGCCGATCGCGGCCAGATCACCGGCGCCCAGTTGGACGGTCCGCTGGCCTTCGACAACGCCATCAACGAGGAAGCGGCCAAGATCAAGAAGATCAACTCGCCGGTGGCGGGGCGGGCCGATATCTTGCTGGTTCCCGACCTGGAGGCCGGCAACATGCTGGCCAAGCAGCTGTCCTATCTGGCCGAGGCCGATGCCGCCGGCATCGTTCTGGGCGCGCGGGTGCCGATCGTGCTGACCAGCCGCGCCGACAGCGCCAAGGCCCGGCTGGCGTCTTGCGCCGTGGCGGTTCTGTTCGCCCATGCCCGTCGGATCAAGGGCGGCGCGGCCTCCTGAGATTTTAAGCGGCTCATTGAAAAAGGGGACCTATCCATGCGCGAGGGCATTCTTGTCATCAACGCTGGCTCCTCCAGCATCAAGTTTTCGCTTTACGTCTCCAATGGCGACGATAAGCCGATGCTGTCGTGCAAGGGGCAGGTGGAGGGCATCAATGTCGCTCCCCATTTCGTCGCTAAGGCGCCCCATGGCGGCACGTTGAACGAACAGCGTTGGCCTGACCAGCCGAATCTGAGCCATTCGGCCCTATTCAAGTACATGATCGAGTGGATCGAGGCGCAGTTGGGCGATGCTCAGCTGAAGGCGGCGGGGCATCGCGTCGTTCATGGCGGTTCGCAGTACTCCCAGCCGCTGCTGATCAATGACGACCTGATGGAGGAGCTGGAGCGTCTGGTTCCGCTGGCGCCGTTGCATCAGCCGCACAATCTGGCGCCGATCAAGGCATTGATCGAGGTGCATCCGAATCTGTTGCAGGTGGCTTGCTTCGACACCGCCTTCCACCGCTCCAACCCTTGGGCGGCTCAAAGCTTTGCCCTGCCGCGCAAGATCACCGGCGAGGGGGTCAAGCGCTATGGCTTCCACGGCCTGTCCTACGAGTATATCGCCCGCCAGCTGCGTCAGATCTCGCCGGCGGTGGCTCGGGGCAAGGTCGTGGTGTGCCATCTCGGCTCCGGCGCTTCCATGTGCGCCATCCATGAGGGCAAAAGCGTCGCCAGCACCATGGGCTTCACCGCGCTCGACGGCCTGCCCATGGGAACCCGGACCGGTACCCTTGACGCCGGCGTCGTCTTGTACCTGATGCAGCAGAAGGGCATGACTCCCAAGGAAGTCGAGGACATGCTGTACAAGCAGTCCGGCCTGTTGGGCGTCTCGGGGGTCAGCAACGACATGCGGGTGCTGATGGAAAGCTCGGAGCCCCATGCCGCCGAGGCGGTCGAGCTGTTCGTCTATCGTATCTCGCGCGAGTTGGGCTCGCTTTGCGCCGCCATGGGCGGTATCGACGCCCTGGTCTTCACCGCCGGAATCGGCGAGCACTCACCGCAGGTCCGCGCCAAGGTCTGCGCCCATGCCGAGTGGCTGGGAGTCGAAATCGACGAGGAGGCCAACGAGCGAAGCGCCCAGATGATCAGCACCCTCGACAGCCCGGTTTCGGTCTGGGTGATTCCCACCGATGAGGAAATGATGATCGCCAAGCATACCCGCGAGGTGCTGCGAAACATCAAATAGCCAGTTGTACTGGTCAACAGCGCTGGGAACGGGCAGACTGAGGCAGGAACAGGACAGCGTGGGGATCGGGTGGAATGCGGAAGTTGAAGATCACGATCGGGCGTCACACAGTCGGAGTCGATCTGTACGACACTCCGACGGCGGGAGAGATTTTTGCCGCCGCGCCGTTCGAGGCTCGCGCCACCATCTGGCCCGGAGAAGTCTACTTCCAGGCGCCGGTTCATGCCGAGCGCGAGGGGGCCGGGCGTGACGTGGTCGAGCCGGGAGAGTTGGCTTTTCGCACGGAAGGCGAGGTCATCATCATCGGCTATGGCCCCACGCCGTGCTCGGAGGGCGATGAGATCCGCTTGGCCAGTCACGCCAACATCTGGGGCCGAACCGACAGCGATCTGGCCGGCCTGACCGACGTCGAAGCCGGCGATCTGGTTCGGGTCGAGGCGGTGGAATAGGACGCCATGCGCAGGCTGTTCATAGCATCGCTGGTTACCGGTCTGTCTCTCGGACTTGCCGGTTGCAGTCTTCCCGATCTGGTCGCCCACACGGTGAAGGCGGTGGAGAAGAGTCAGCGCGACGGTGGATCGCGGACGGCGTCGTCCCCGCCGGCCGAATCCAGCCGGGCGGCGGAACCCGAGGAGCCGCCGCCGCCGCAAAGCGCTCCTTTACCGCCGCGACGCAGTTCGATCACGGCGGAAGAACTTCCGCCCAGGTGATTATACCGCGATCTGTTTCTTGACCATCTGGTCGATCAGCTTGCCCTGAACCAGGGCAATGCCAAGCTGGCGGGCGAGGCGGATGGATTCCGACTTGTCGCAGCGTCCCAGGATGAACTGGGTCTTGCCGGTGGCGGCGATCCGTTCGGCCAGGGCCTGGGTGCCTTTTTCATTCATATTGGCGGCATCGTGGTTCCAGAATAGCTTGGCATAGCGGCAACCCAGGCCGTTGAGGTCGAGATGGGGCAGGGACAGCACGTCCAGCCCATCGACGCAGATCGCGTATCCCTTTTCCACCAGACCGGGGACGATGGCGTAATAGGTCCGGATATTCTCGATCAGGTCGTTCTTGTTGATCTCGAAGGTGAGCAGCGAGCGTTGCGGCGTCGCCAGATTGGAGTCGAAGGCCCGGAAGGTCTCGGAATCCAGCACCGACAGATTGATGTTGATGCTGAACCGCCGCCGCGACGTCATCTGATCGGACTTGGTCAGTACGCGCAACACCGCCCCATCCAGATCCTCCGTCAGGTCGTTGAACAGCCAGCGCCGCGACCCCAGTTTGACGCCGGGGCAGAAGGAATCCTCCAACGCCTTGATCGATACGTAGAATTCCCAGGAAACCGGAGTCGGTTTGGCGTCGGCCAGACTGTAGATCGGCTGACTGAGCAGCATGGACGACAGATCGGCGTTTCTGAGGGTGGTCTTCAGCCGGCCGAGCAGGGCGGCGTCCACGTCGCGGGAATCGGCCGACTCGTTGCCACCTGGCGCTTGGATGGCCAGCCCGGCGGCGGCTTCGGCGAATTCGATCAGCGGCCGACCATCCAGCGGGATGTCGAAGATGGTATGGAACTCGCAGCGGCCGTAGGCGTTGGCGCTTTGCGGGCTGGCATTGTCGAAGGCGGCCTGCAAGCGCCCCGCCATCTCGATCAGGATGGATTTGGCGACGTTGCGGCAGATATAGACGATGTCGAAGTTGCGCAGCAGGAACAGCGCGCCCGACGGGATCTTTCGGTTGGCCTCGTTGATGATCGTAATGGCGCGTGACAGGTTGTCGCGGGTACGGAGCTGCGGTTTCAGGCACGAAACATGGACATGCAGGGCCTTGAGCCCGGTGGGCTCCTTGGCGGCTTGCCGGATATGGGCGAGGAAGCGTGAGTTCTGGTCCGACATGAGCCTGTTGCCTCTGACGGTATGTTGCGCCGCACCTAACTATAGGCGGTGTAATCCAGTCGGGCAAACTACGAACCGTATCGTCATGCGACGTCATAGTTCGTCAGATAGCCCGTTATTCGCCTTCTGCGCGATGCTTGGCGTTGCAAAGCTGTCGAGGTTCCAGATCTCTTGGCCGTTGAGTCTTTGCGCCGGGGCGTGGCGGGGGCTATAACCCGCCAGACGATAGCAGTGAAGGGTGGAGACCCCCGTGGGGCGCAAGGACGTCAGGCGAATGTTGATGGGGCGCAAGAAGCCCCTGTGGGAACGGCCGTGGATTTTGGTGGCGCTGATGGTTGGCGTCCTTGGGCTGGGCCTTGCCGTCGGTGTCGGTGTCGGTCGCTGGTCTGGCGCATCGAACAAGTCGGGCGGCGCGCCGGTGGTCATGGAGCAGGCTCCGGCTCCGGTCTTTACTCCGGCTCCGACGCGCGGCGCGGCGACCGCCGACGAGCCCGACGATCCCCGCCCGTTGATCCAGCCGCCTCCACCGCGCCCGGACCCTGGTTCGTCCGAGGCGTTGGAATTGGGGCACGCTTCCGATGTGGCGGCATTGCCGCCGCCGTTATCGCCGCAGGCTCAGCCGTCGCCTCCGCCTCCTGTCCGGTTGCCCCCCGCCGGTGCGGCGATCTGGCTGCGCAATGCGCTGCCGCCTCCCAAGACTGGCGGGCATCCGATGATCGCCATCATCATCGACGACCTGGGGGTCGATCGGAAGCGCAGTGAACGGGTCGCCGCGCTCAAGGGGCCGCTGACGCTGTCCTATATGACCTATGCCGAGGATCTGACGCGCCAGACCCATGACGCGCGGGCTCATGGTCACGAATTGATGCTTCATGTGCCGATGCAGCCCCAGAGCCCGACCTACGATCCGGGGCCGGAAGTCCTGGAGGTCGGCCACTCGGCGGAGGAGATCCGGCGGCGACTGAATTGGGGGCTGGCCCGCTTCGACGGTTATGTGGCCATCAATAATCACATGGGCAGCCGGTTTACCTCGGAGCCCGTCGGGATGCGGGTGGTGATGGCGGAATTGCGGCGGCGCGGGCTGGCCTTTGTCGATTCGGTGACCTCGGAGCGCAGCGTCGGGGCCGATGTGGCGCGACAGTTCGGCGTCCCCTTCGCCACACGGCATATTTTCCTCGATAACGCCCTGGGGGTGGCCCATGTCCGCGCCCAGTTGGAGAAGGCCGAGGCCCATGCCCGCAAGCATGGTTTCGCCATCGCGATCGGTCATCCCCATGATGGCACCATCGAAGCCCTGGCCGGCTGGGTTCCCGGCCTTCAGGCGCGCGGTCTCGTGCTGGTGCCGGTGTCCACCATCATCCGCATATCCCCGAACGGGTAGCTTGACCTTCCCCCCACGGGAAGGTTCATCATGACGGCCGATCACGAGCACCAAGGGAGAAACGGCATGACCACCACTTATAATGTTACCGGCATGACTTGCGGCGGCTGTGCCCGCTCGGTGGAAGCGGCGATCAAGTCCGTTGCCGCCGACGCCAAGGTTTCCGTCGATCTGGGCAAGGCGGCGGTTACCGTCGATGGCGCTACCGAGGCCGAGGTCAAGCAGGCGGTCGACGAAGCCGGATTCAACTTCCTGGGCAAGGTGTAGGGGGTTCGGGCCTTATCATCTGGCGCAGCAGGGCCAGGCCGTCTTCCAGGGTATCCACCTGGTGATCCAGCCATTTCCTGCCGATGGAACCGTTCAGGGGCCAAGCCTGGCAGCGGACCGAGCGGTTCGCCACTTCACATTCATAGGCGTGAATCACGCCGACGATCTGGTGCCGCATGAGGGCGGGCGGCAAGATGTCGATGAAGGCCATCTTGAGGCGAATTCCGACCTGACCGAAGGCGCTTAAGGGGCTTGGGACCGGCAGCGTCAGAAGAAAGCTTAATTGGCGTCGCCCCGAATCGGTGATGCTGAGGCGGTCGCCCGCTGCGTCGCCGAGGAGGAGGCCGCGGTCAAGGATAGCCTCGACACTGTCGAATACGACCTGACCGGACGGCGACCATAGCGGGCCTGCCAGTGCCGCGATCGCCTGTCCGACATCGTCGATGCCGATGGGTCCGCGCGCCGCGCATCCCAGGGTGGCAAGCCAGATATAGTCGGATGCCGTCATCTGGCGGACAGCGAGGCAAGGGTGACGATCGATGAAGCCCATGATGATCCTCGTAATGCAAATGCGAATTAGTCGCAACATCGCATAAGGATGTCATTCCGGCAAGAGCTATTTCCGGTGTTATTGCTTCTTGAGGGTGTAGTCGATGGCGTCCTCGGCGGCACGAACCAGGGCGCGGGCCTTGTTCATGCACTCTTCGTGCTCGCTCAAGGGAACCGAGTCGGCGACGATGCCGGCACCGGCCTGGATGTACATGGTGCCATCCTTGACCAGGGTGGTTCGAAGCGCGATGCAGGTGTCCATGTTGCCATTGCCGTCGAAATAGCCGATGGCGCCGGCGTAGAACGAGCGGCGTTCGGTCTCCAACTCGTCGATGATTTCCATGGCCCGGATCTTGGGAGCGCCCGAGGTGGTGCCGGCGGGGAATCCGGCCATCAGGGCGTCCATGGCGTCGCAGCCTTCGCGGATCTTACCTTCTACATTGGAAACGATGTGCATGACGTGGGAGTAATACTCCACCGCCATCTTCTTGGTGACCGATACCGACCCGATGGCGGCGACGCGGCCGACATCGTTGCGGCCCAGATCCAGCAGCATCAGGTGCTCGGCCAGTTCCTTGGGATCGGCCAGCAGATCGGCGGCCAACTCGTCGTCCTCGGCCGGGGTCTTGCCGCGCCGCCGGGTGCCGGCGATGGGGCGGATGGTGATCTTGTCGTCCCTGAGGCGAACCAGAATTTCCGGGCTGGAGCCAACCAGCTGGAACTCGCCGAAATCCAGGAAGAACAGGAACGGGCTGGGGTTGAGGCGCCGTAGCGAACGATATAGCGAGAACGGCGGTAGTTTGAACGGCACCGCCAGCCGCTGGGACAGCACCACCTGGAACACGTCGCCGGCGGCGATGTATTCCTGGGCTTTCTCGACCATACGGCAATAGTGCTCGGGCGAAACGCCGGGCACCGGGATGGGCTGATGCTCGGCCCGCGATGCGCCGGCTTCGCCATGGGGCAGGGGACACTCCAACGTCTCGACCACATGTTCCAGCCGCTCGCTGGCCAGCTCCCAGGCGGTCTGGGCGTCCAGGCCGGGGCGCGGCCAGACCGAGGTCACCGCCGTCAGGGTGCCGTTAACGTTGTCGAATACCGCCATGATGGTCGGACGCATGAAGATGCCGTCTGGCACCTTGATGGTGTCGGGATTGGTGTCGGGCAGGCGTTCGACCAGCCGGACCATGTCATAGCTCATATAGCCGATCAGGCCGGCCGACATGGGGGGGAGGTGGGGTGGCGTGTCGATATGGCATTCGGAGATCAGCGCCCGCAGCGAGTCCAGCGCCCCCGACGCCTCGGCCACCGGACAGGGAATGAAGCCGCCGGATTTCGAGCGGACATTGCGGTTGACCCAGGCCTGATTGCCTTCGCATTTCCACATCAGGTCCGGCTTGAACCCCAGGATGGAATAGCGCCCGCGCACCGCGCCGCCTTCGACCGATTCCAGCAAGAAGGCGTTGGGCTGGCCGTTGGTCAGCTTCAGGAAGGCGGAAACCGGTGTTTCCAGATCGGCGACCAAAATCCGCCAGACTACCTGCGGCTTGCCGGAATCATAGGTGGCGGCAAAGCTGGAATAGTCCGGTTGCAGGCTCATGATTACTCTTCGCGGGTCAGCTGGGGACGATCGACCTTGACGCCGAACGAGACATTCAGGGCCGCGATATACTGATCCGCGATATCGCTGGCCACCGTCTGCGACACCCGGCGGCGTGCGGCTTCGGTAACGGCGAGGTTGGCGTTGGGGTCGAACGACATCACCTTGTGCAGCTTGGCCACCAGGGTTCCGGTTTGCAGGCTTCCGATGGCGACGCCGCCAAGCTGAGCCCGGAACAGTTCGGTCGCGACGGAAGCGGGCAGGACGGTGCCTTCGGTGGTTTCGCGCGAGAACGGCTTGGAGATCTCGATCTTGAGGCCGGCCGACTGCGCGACCGCCGTCGGGGACTCGCCGGCCCTAAGGCGCTCGGCCAGCTTTTCCGCCTTTTCACGGGCGGATTCGTGACGGCGCTCGGCCTGCCAGGTTGCCAGGATATCGGTCTTGATGCTGGCCAGGGGCTTTGGCGCCGGCAGCGTTACGCCATCGACACGCAGCAGGAAGTAGCCGTTATTGGGCACTTCGGTCAGGGGGCTTTCGGTATTCGGCTCGGTATGGAACGCCACGTCGAGGAATTGATCCGACTTGGGCAACTCGGCGACCGGCTTGCCGTCGGGGCCGCGCCCCTGGGCATCGACGGTCGGAATCTGGGTCATTGCGAGGTTGAAGCGTTTGGCGGCTTCCTCCAGGGTGGCGCCGCCGCCCAGGGCGTCTTCCACTTTGTTGGCAAGCTCGGCCAGACCGTCCAGTGCCTTTTCCCGTCGCAAATCCTGTTCGAGCTGCCCCTTGACCTCGGTCCATGGCCTGACGCGACCCGGCTGGATCTGCGTCACCTTGACCACATGCCAGCCCAGGGCGGTCTTGACCGGCTGGCCGGTGCCGCCGGTGGACAGCTTGAACACGGCCTCGGCCAAGCCCTCGGGGAGGTCGCGCTTTTCCACGAGGCCCAGGTCGATCACTTGACCATCCAGCGCCTTGGCGATGGCGTCCAGATCCTTGCCCTGGGTAACCAAATCCGATGCCTTGGCGGCGGCAGCCTGACCGTCGATGACGATCTGGGTGACCTGACGGCGTTCCGGGGTGTTGAATTCCTCCAGTCGCTGCTGATAGGCCTCGCGGACCATCATTTCGTCGATATCGACGGCGGCGACCACGTCACTGGGGCGCAGCAGCAAAATCGACAGCGCCCGGTATTCCGGCGCCATGAAGCGATCGGTGTTGTTCTTATAGTAGGCTTCGAGGACGGCGGATTCCGGGGCGGCGGGCAGGGGGACCGCGTCGTCTCGGACCACCATGGTCTCGGCGACCCGGCGCTCTTCGCGCCACCGCAACAGCGGGTCCACCAGTGTCACCGGCGCGGTCATGCCGGCGGCCAGCGTCTCGGCCATCTGATTGCGGATCATATTGGCGCGTTCCGCCCGCATGAAGCTGTCTTCGGTAAAGCCGGCCCGGCTGAGGCGGGAGCGGAGGGTATCGCGGTCGAACTGGCCGGTCGGGCCACGGAAGGCGGGATTGCCGGCCAGCCGGCGCAAGATCACCTCGTCATTGGTGGCCAGCCCCAACCCACGGGCCGCCTCATCGATCAGCGACCGGGTGATGATGGAATCGATGGTGCGGTCCAGCATGCCCATCTTGCGGGCGTCTTCCGGGGTCAGCTTGCCGCCGAACAGCGGTTGCAGGCGTTCGACCTCGCGCTTGAATTCGGCCATGACCTCGGGGGTGGTGACGCTGGTCTTGCCGACCTCGATGGCGGGGCCACGGGAGATGCCGCCTCGCACCACGTCGCCAGCGCCCCAGGCGACAAAGCTGAGGGCCAGAAGGGCGAAGAGAATCTTGATGATCCAGCTTTTGGAGGCTTTGCGAAATACGTCCAGCATCGGATTCAAACACACCCTGGAAAAGAAGGAAGACGGCGGTATCTCCCCGATGGGACGCCGCCATTACAGGCCGGGCGCATAATAAGGGGGGGCAGGGGGGCCGGCAACCGGAAACTCCCGACAAAGCCCACCCTGATCGAAGGGGGTGGCCGACGGTCTCCGGATGTCAGGAATCTTCTTGCGGCAAAACCTTGCAATCTGCGTATATAATAAAAAACAAAGGTAAGCCGGTTCTCACATAAGCCGACAGCCGAACACACTCGCGGGGAAGCGATCATGTCCACCAAGCCGCTCTATGTCATGCTGTGCTCGGGCGAGCACGAGAAAATCCAATTGGCCGCCATGGTTGCTTCGGTCGCCGCGGTCTCCGACCGCCCGGTCGAGGTTTTCGTGACCATGAATGCCCTGTTGCCGTTCGAGCGGGGTAAAACTCCCCAGGAACGTTACCAGGGTGGGCATTTCCACGACTTGTTCGTGACCAAGAACGTTCCCGACGCCATCGAACTGTTCAGTCAGGGCAAGATGCTGGGAGATATGAAGATGTGGGCTTGCTCCCTGGTGCTCGACCTCAAGCATTGGGAGTGCGACACTCACCTGTCCGAGGGGCTGTTCGATGGTCCCATGGGACTGGCGAAGTTTCTCGCCGATGCCGAAAGCGGCGAACTGATCACCATCTGAATTTTATTCATCCGTTGGAAGGAACATCACCATGGCCGAACGCCAGAAGATCGATGCGCGTGGCGCGTTTTGCCCAGGACCGCTGATGGAGCTGATCGCCGCCCTTAAATTGGCCTCGGTCGGAGACGAGATTGACCTTTGGTCCTCCGATAAAGGCTCTGCCGCCGATATTCCCGCCTGGTGCGCCAAGGTCGGTCACGCCGTGGTGGAGAGCACCGAGCATGATGGCTATTGGAGCGTGGTGGTTCGTAAGGCAAAGTAATTTGGGTGCTTGCCGGGGCACCCAAAGGATGCCCCTGAAGGCCGCGGAGACGGCTTGTCAAGCTAAATTCTTCTCGTGAGGAGGGAGTTCATGTCCAAGACGATTCTGATCGTCGGCGGGGGCCTTGCCGGCACCATCGTCGCGAATGGTCTGTGCCGCCAGATGGGGGCCGAATTGCGGAATGGCGCGCTCACCATCACCATGCTGGGGACGTCCGAAACCCACATGTATCAGCCGGGCCTGCTGTATGTGCCGTTCGGGCGCATCCGCGAGGCCGAGCTGTTCCGCGAACAGCGTAAGGTGCTGGACAAAAGGGTGAACTTCTTCGTCGATCCGGCCAAGCATATCGATGTGGAGAAGAACCAGGTCACCACCGAGGCCGGACGGACTTTCCGCTACGATTATCTGGTGCTGGCCACCGGCTCGCGCATCATGCCGCAGAGCATTCCCGGCATGAAGGAAGGCGGGCACTGGTTCTATGACCTCGACGGCGCCCGCAAACTGCGCGGTGCGCTCAACGCCTTCCAAGGCGGCAAGATCGTCATCAACGTCAATGCCCCGCACAAATGCCCGGTGGCACCGTTGGAAGTGGCCTTCATGCTGCACGACTTCCTCAAGGCCCGCGGCCTGTGGGAAAAGACCGAGCTGACCTACACCTATCCCATCGGCCGCCTGCATGCGTTGGAGGCCGTGGCGCACTGGGCCAAGCCCGAATTCGAGAAGCTGGGCATCAAGTACGAGACCTTCTTCAATACCGAAAGCGTCGATCCGGAAAAGAAGACGCTGACCTCCATGGAAGGCAGCGAGCTGTCCTATGATCTGCTGATCACCATTCCGCCGCATCAGGGCGCCCAGGTGATCGACGATTCCGGGCTCGGCAAGGGCGGCTGGGTGCCGACCAACCCCAAGACGCTGTATCGCGACGGCTCGACCAATGTTTTCGTGGTCGGCGACACCACCAATATTCCGATCTCCAAGGCCGGCTCCACCGCCCATTTCGAAGCCGACGTCACCATCGACAATCTGGTTTCGCTGTGCCAGGAAGGCGCTTTCGCTCGCGAATATGACGGTAAGGTGTTCTGCTTCGTCGAGACCGGCCTCAGCTCGGGTACCTATGTGTGGTTCAATTACACCACGCCGCCCAATCCCGGCCCGCCGTCCCAGATGATCCATTGGTTCAAGCTGGCCTATAACCGACTGTACTGGCTGTCGGCCCGCGGCCTGCTGTAGGGAGTGCGTCATGACCGAGACCCCGCAGATGGATGAAATCACGCGCCTCGCCCAGGGGGTCCGCGACGCCCTGTCCGACAGCATGGTCGACCGCCTGACCGGCACCGCCGGCAACGCCCTGGAGGTCGTCGACAAGCTGAACGAACCCGATATCCGGGATGGGTTGTCGACTCTGCTGGACGCGGTCGGCACCATGCACCGGACCGGCGCCCTTCAGACCGTTATCGATGCCGTCTACATGCTCCACGCCATGCGGTCGGCCGCGACCGATTCCATGGTGGATCGGGCCTTTGCCTTCATCGAGCACATGGCCAACAACCTCGGCACCGAGGATCTGGCCACCCTGGCGCACGAGGCCAAGGGCGCTTTGGAGGATGCCATCGATTCCTGCAACATCCCCGGCGGCGGCGGCGGCCTGATGGGCACCATGCGCATGTTGTCGCAAAAAGATACCCAGGAAGCGCTGCGCTTCATGTTGTCGTTCTCCTGTGCGTTCAAGAAGCGGGCCGTGGTCCTGGGAAAGAGTCCGCAGGCCTGATCCTATCCGGAGTTCGCGTCCGACGCTTGATGGAGCATGGGACGAGTGCTTCAGCGGCTTGTCACGAAACCGGCGGGGCGGTTCCGGAAACGGTTCCGCCCCGTTTGTTCTGGTGCTATATGCCTTTTGGTGTTTTGGGAGGACAGCCAACATGACGATGCGACGCAAGCTGATTGCCGGCAATTGGAAGATGAATGGCCTCAAGGCCGATGGACTCGCCCTAGCCCAGGGGCTGGCCGACAAGCTGAAGGGCGGGCCGGCTCCGGCCTGTGACCTGCTGGTCTGTCCGCCCTTCACCCTGATCGCTCCGGTGGCTGCGATCGCCGCCGGTTCGGCGCTGGCGGTGGGGGGGCAGGATTGCCATGCCAAGACCAGCGGCGCCCATACCGGTGACACATCACCCGTCATGCTGGCCGATCTGGGTTGCGCCTACGCCATCGTCGGCCATTCCGAGCGCCGCACCGACCATGCCGAGACCGATGCCGTGGTCAAGGCCAAGGGAACCGCCGCGCAAGCCGCCGGGCTGATCGCCATCGTCTGCATCGGCGAGACTCTGGCCCAACGCGATGCCGGCCAGACCATCGAGGTCAACCGGTCGCAGTTGCAGGGCTCACTGCCTGATGGCGCGACCCCGGACAATACCGTCATCGCCTACGAGCCGGTCTGGGCTATCGGTACCGGCCGTGTCGCCACTCCCGCCCAGGCGCAGGAGGTTCACGCCGCCATTCGGGCCGAGCTGGCCTCGAAGCTGGGCGGTGAGGCCGCGTCCAGGATGCGGATTCTTTACGGCGGTTCCATGAAGCCGGACAATGCCCGCGAATTGCTGGCTCTGCCCGACGTGGATGGTGGTTTGATCGGTGGCGCCAGCCTTAAAGTCGCCGACTTCTGGGCCATCGCCGAGAGTTGTTGAGGATAACCGGCGGCGGGTGGAAGTTTGCACTAGCCATCCTTCGCCGCCGGGTCTAAAAACGCCTCCAACATTGTTTCTGCGCCCGACTGCGGTTCCGATTGGGACCTGCGGCCGGGCGGCTAATTTCCGGTGATGATTCCATGGACGTTTTTCCGATCATTCTCTCCATCCACCTGATCATCGCCATCGCTCTGGTGGGGGCGATCTTGTTGCAGCGGAGCGAGGGCGGCGCCCTCGGCATCGGCGGCGGCGCTGCCGGCGGTGGGCTGATGAGCGGCCGCGCGGCTGGCAATCTGTTGACCCGCACCACGGCCATCCTGGCGGGGTCTTTCTTCATCACCAGCATGTCGCTGGCGCTGATCTCCAATGTACGGACCGGCGGCAACTCGCCGTTCGACAAGATCAATGACGTGGCGCCGATCGCGGCGCCGGCCGAGCCGGTCGAACCGGCGGCTCCCAGCGCGCCGATCTCGCGCTAGGACGCCAGGACGATCATGGGGCGGGACGGCTTCCACAAGGAAGCCGGTTCCTGCGTGTGGGGAACCAGAATCAAGGGCTAAGGCCAGATGACGCGTTTCATCTTCATCACCGGCGGCGTGGTTTCCTCTCTCGGCAAGGGATTGGCATCGGCGGCGCTGGGGGCGCTGTTGCAGGCGCGCGGGTTCAAGGTCCGGCTGCGCAAGCTCGACCCCTACCTCAACGTGGATCCGGGCACCATGAGCCCATATCAGCATGGCGAGGTCTACGTCACCGATGATGGGGCCGAGACCGATCTGGATCTGGGGCATTACGAGCGATTCACCGGCGTGTCGTCGCGCAAGAGCGATAACATCACCACTGGGCGGATCTACTCCAATGTTATTGCCAAGGAGCGGCGCGGCGACTATCTGGGCGCCACGGTCCAGGTGATTCCGCACGTTACCGACGCTATCAAGGAATTCATCAAAAGCGACCTCACCGACGAGGACTTTTGCCTGTGCGAGATCGGCGGCACGGTCGGCGATATCGAAAGCCTGCCGTTCCTGGAGGCGATCCGCCAGCTGGGCAACGAACTTGGCCGTCATCAGGTGATGTTCGTTCATCTGACCCTGGTGCCCTATATTCCGTCGGCGGGCGAGCTGAAGACCAAGCCGACCCAGCACTCGGTCAAGGAGCTGTTGAGCGTCGGCATTCAGCCCGATATGCTGATGTGCCGCTGCGATCGCGACATTCCGGAAAGCGAGCGCCGCAAGATCGCTCTGTTCTGCAACGTTCATCCCGACGCAGTGATCGCCGCCCTGGATGTGGACACCATCTATCAGGTGCCGGTCAGTTATCACGAGCAGGGCATGGACGCGGTGGTCTGCCGCCATTTCCATCTCGACGCCCCCACCCCGTCCCTGACGCGCTGGAGCACCATCGTCGAGCGTATCCGCCAGCCCGAGGGCGAGGTCACCATCGCGGTGGTCGGCAAGTATATCAGCCTGCTCGATAGCTATAAGTCGCTGGCCGAGGCGCTGCATCACGGCGGTATCGCCAATAACGTCAAGGTCAAGCTCAACTGGATCGACAGCCAACTGTTCGAGCAGGGCGACGTGGTCCAGCATCTGGAGCCCTGTCACGGCATCCTGGTGCCCGGCGGCTTTGGCGAGCGCGGCGCGTTCGGCAAGGTCGAGGCGGTCAAGTTCGCCCGCGAACGGCTGGTTCCCTATTTCGGCATCTGCTTCGGCATGCAGATGGCGGTGATCGAGGCGGCGCGCAATCTGGCCGGGATCAAGGATGCCAGCTCCACCGAATTCGGCCCCTGCGATAATCCGGTGGTCGGCCTGATGACCGAATGGATGAAGGGCAACATGCTGGAAAAGCGTGCGGCCGGCGGCGACCTGGGCGGCTCCATGCGTCTTGGCGCCTATGAGTGTGATCTGAAGCAGGGATCGCGCGTGCGTGAGATCTATGGCCAGTCCCGGATCAGCGAGCGCCATCGTCACCGCTACGAGGTCAATCTGGAATACAAGGCGGTTCTGGAAAAGACCGGCCTGTCATTCTGCGGCATGTCGCCGGACGGCATTTTGCCCGAGATGGTCGAGTTTCCCGATCATCCGTGGTTCGTCGGCGTCCAGTTCCATCCCGAGCTGAAGTCCAAGCCGTTCGACCCCCATCCGCTGTTCACCAGCTTCATCGCCGCAGCGGTGCGGCAGTCCCGCCTCGTGTGAGTGAGGTCGCCATGACCAATCGCCACCATGTCGCCATCGGCAACGTTATCGCCGGCAACGACCTGCCCCTGGTCCTCATCGCCGGCCCGTGCCAGATGGAAAGTCGGGCGCATGCGTTGGAGTGCGCCTCGGCATTGAAGGAAATGGCGGTCAAGGCCGGCATTCCGTTGATCTACAAGTCGTCGTTCGACAAGGCCAACCGCACCAGCCTTGCCGGTCAGCGCGGCATCGGGATGGACAAGGCGATCCCCATCTTCGCCGAAATCCGCGAGACCCTGGGTCTTCCGGTCCTGAGCGACGTTCATACCGAGGAGCAGTGCACCATCGCCGCCAAGGCGGTCGATGTGTTGCAGATTCCCGCCTTCCTCTGCCGCCAGACCGATCTGCTGATCGCCGCCGGCCGGACCGGTCTAGCCATCAATGTCAAGAAGGGTCAGTTCCTGGCCCCTTGGGACATGGCCAATGTGGCGGCCAAGATCGAAAGCACCGGTAATTCGCGCATCATGCTCACCGAGCGTGGCGCGTCGTTCGGCTATAACACCCTGGTGACCGATATGCGCGGCCTGCCGATCATGGCCAGGACCGGCTGGCCGGTCATCATGGACGCCACCCATGCGGTGCAGGCGCCGGGCGGACAGGGCAATTCCTCGGGCGGGGACCGCCGCTTCGCCTCCGTGCTGGCGCGCGCCGCCGTGGCCATCGGCGTGGCCGGGGTGTTTGTCGAGTGCCACCCCGACCCGGACAAGGCGCCGTCCGACGGCCCCAATATGATCCGCATGGCCGACATGCCGGCGCTGATCGAGGTGTTGATGAAACTCGACGCCACCGCCAAGTCCTATCCCATTTCCATTGACTGATCTGACCCGTATCCGTCTCAGGGGAGAGTTGCGATGACCGCCATTATCGATATTCACGCCCGCGAAATTCTTGATTCCCGCGGAAATCCCACTGTCGAAGTCGACGTGGTGCTGGAGACCGGCGTCTTTGGCCGCGCCGCGGTTCCCTCGGGCGCTTCCACCGGTATCCACGAAGCCTGTGAGTTGCGTGACGGCGACAAGGCCCGCTATCTCGGCAAGGGCGTCCTCAAGGCGATCGATGCGGTCAATGGCGAGATCTACGACGCCCTGTCCGGCATGGACGTGGAGGATCAGGTCGTCCTCGACCGGACCATGATCGATCTGGACGGAACCGCCAACAAGTCGCGTCTGGGCGCTAACGCCATCCTCGGCGTTTCGCTGGCAGCCGCCAAGGCTGCCGCCGAGGAAACCGGCCTGCCGCTGTACCGTTATGTGGGCGGCGCCTTCGCCTCGACCCTGCCGGTGCCCATGATGAACATCATCAATGGTGGCGCTCATGCCGACAACCCCATCGATATCCAGGAATTCATGATCATGCCGGTGGGAGCCCCCACCTGCTCCGAAGCCATCCGCATGGGCGCCGAGGTATTTCACGCCCTCAAGAAGACCCTGAAGGAAGCCGGCCATAACACCAATGTCGGTGATGAAGGCGGCTTTGCTCCCAACCTCAAGAGCGCCGAGATGGCGCTGGACTTCATCATGAAGTCCATCGAGACCGCCGGTTTCAAGCCGGGTGAAGACATCATGCTGGCCCTGGACTGCGCCTCGTCCGAGTTCTTCAAGGGCGGCAAATACGTCATGGAAGGCGCCAGGAAGACCTTTGATCAGAAGGGTCTGGTCAAGTTCTATGCCAAGCTGGTCGCCAGCTATCCCATCATCTCCATCGAGGACGGCTGCGCCGAGGACGACCTGGAGGGCTGGGCCTTGCTGACCGAGGCTCTGGGCGCCAAGGTTCAGTTGGTCGGCGACGATCTGTTCGTCACCAACCCCGAGCGTCTGTCCATGGGCATCGAACAGGGCCTCGCCAACTCCATCCTGGTCAAGGTTAACCAGATCGGCACCCTGTCCGAGACCCTCGAAGCCGTCGAAATGGCCCACAAGGCCGGCTATACCGCCGTCATGAGCCACCGTTCGGGCGAGACCGAGGACTCCACCATCGCCGATCTCGCCGTCGCCACCAATTGCGGCCAGATCAAGACCGGTTCGCTGTCGCGCTCGGATCGTATCGCCAAATACAACCAGCTGATCCGTATCGAGGAACTGCTGGGCAGCGCCGCCCGTTACGCCGGAGCCGCCATCAGCCGCCGCTGAAACCTCGGCGACCAGGGCAAGGATACGGCCGGGGAGGCGACTCCCCGGCCGTTGTCATTTGTGGGCCTTGCTCAAACTCACCAGCGCGGTAAATTCATTCCTTCAAGCAAAAGCCCCCCGAAGATTTCTCTCCGAGGGGCTTGGCAAGCGCTCTCTCTCACCCGCGGGGGATGAAGGTTTAGCCGTTGACGGCGTCCTTCAGACCCTTGCCGGCGGTGAACTTCGGGGCCTTGGAGGCCGCGATCTTGATGGTCGCGCCGGTGCGGGGATTGCGGCCATCCTTGGCGGCCCGCTGGGTCACCGAGAAGGAGCCGAAACCGACCAGACGGACATCGTCACCGGCCTTCAAGGCTTCCGTGATGGCGGCGAAGGTCGCGTCGACGACCGAGTCGGAAGCCGCCTTGGACAGGCCGCTCAGTTCCGCAACCTTGTTCACCAGATCCTGCTTGTTCATGAGACCCCCAAATGAATGTCGTAGCCGATGGAAAATGACACGACCGCTTCCGGCGTCAACCTTTGAATCGGTCACGCACCAATCGGCCGTCTTGTATCCCGTCCGGGCAGCCCCCTTTTCGTGGAAGCCCGGACAGCGAAACGATAGGCAATGTCGCCTGTTTTGCGCAACAATACAACCGTCTACCCCCAATATACTGCGGTTTTTCCATAGGATTCCTCAGGATTGGAAGACGGTGTCGGGTAAGGACCCTAGCTCGCCATCGCTTTGGCATCGCGCCGCAAGATGCTCGACCTCCGGCAGCATCCAGTCGCGGACGAAAGTTGCGCAGGCGCGGACCCGTTCCGGGTTTGGGGCGGCCTCGGCGGCAGCCTCCAGCCTGGCCCAGGCGGCGGCGAACGCTACCAGTCCCAGCAGGCGAAGATAGCTGGTCGCGATCAGGCCCACATCGCGGCGCGGCAGGATGGCGGTGGTGGCCTTGTCCATGGCGGCCAAGGCTTGGATAAGGGCGGCGGCGGTGGCGGGAACAGCGATGGCGGCCGCGCCGTCGATCTCCGCCTTGAATTCGCGCAGCGCCGCGCCGTTGTCCAGCCGGATTACCCTGCCGGCCACGGTCTGGGCCTGGATGCCGTTGGTGCCTTCGTAGATGGGGGTGATGCGGGCGTCGCGTGCGATCTGCTCGACCCGATATTCGCGCAGGAAGCCATAGCCGCCGTGAATCTGGATGGCGAGGCTGGCGGCCTCTTGCGCCGCGTCGGTGACGAAGGCCTTGCATACCGGCGTCATCAGTTCCATCAGCGCCGGAGTTTCGTTCAACTCCAGATCGACCAGGGTTCGCATGACCAGGGCGCGGCAGCCCATGGCCAGAGCCATCTGCGTCATCAACATGCGTCGCACATCGCCGTGCCGGGAAATGACGTCGGGGCCTTCGGAGGCTCCGGCGCGGCCCTGCTTGCGCTCGGCGGCATAGGCCAGCGAGCGTTGCATGGCCACCTCCGCCAGTCCGACGCCCTGGACCGCCACGTCCAGCCGCTCGGCGTTCATCATGGTGAACATGCGCTTCAGGCCCTCGCCGGGAGCGCCGATTATCTCGGCCCAGGCCCCGTCGAAGGCGATCTGGCAGGTCGGCGAGGCGTGCATGCCCATCTTTTCTTCCAGCCGCACCACCGAGATCGGGTTGCGGCTGTCATCGGGCAGATGCGACGGGCTGAGGAACAGCGACAGTCCCTTGACTCCGGCCGGCGCACCGGGAGTGCGGGCCAGAACCAGATGCATGATACGGCCGTCGGTCAGGTTCTGATCGCCGCCGGAGATGAAGATCTTGCCGCCGGAGATGCGCCAGGAACCATCCTCGGCGGGGGTGGCCATGGTCCGCGCCAGACCAAGATCGGAGCCGGCCTGGGGCTCGGTCAGGCACATGGTGGCGAGGTAATCGCCCGAGGCCAGACGCGGAACCCAGGTCTTGCGCTGGGCCTCCGAGCCGCTGGCGATCAGGGTCCGCATGGCGCCATGAGCCAGCGACAGCACCATCTGATAGGTGATGCAGGCCCCCGACAGCATTTCCGACAGAACCGAGGCCAGGATATGGGGCAGGCCTTGGCCGCCGTCTTCCTCCGCCACCGCCAGACCGGGCCAGCCTCCGTCCTTGAATTGCCGGAAGGCGTCGACGAAGGCGGCCGGCATGACGGCGCGCCCCTCTACCAGATGAGTACCCTCCATATCGCCGATGGGGTCCAGCGGCGCGATGATGCCGTCCACCATGGTTGCGGCATGAGTCATGACGTCCGACGCCAGTTCTTCATCCCAATGGGGCAAACGGGCGGCGTCGGCGCCATGTTTGAGCGCGAATAGCAGATCGGGTAGGGGGGTGCGGTAGTCGATCATTGTTGGTTGTGTCCCTCAGTCGCCGGGCGGGCGCATCCGCGCCCTTGGCTTTCGCCGCACGAGCGGCGCGGCCTTGACGGCCTCGTCGCTTTGCTCCGGTTGTGTCCCTCAGTCGCCGGGCGGGCTATACCTCGATCAGGATCGCCACGCCCTGGCCGCCGCCGATGCAGGCCGAGGCGATGCCGCGTTTGAGTCCGGCCCGGCGCAGTTCGCGAGCCACGGTGATGCACAGCCGCACCCCGGTTACTCCCAGCGGGTGGCCCAGCGCGATGGCGCCGCCATTGACGTTGACTTTGGAGCGGTCGAGGCCGAGTTCCTTTTCCACCGCCAGATACTGGGCGCCGAACGCCTCGTTGATCTCGAAGCGGTCGATATCGGACAGCTTGAGACCGGCGCGTTCGACCACGGCGGCGATGGCGGGAGCGGGACCGATTCCCATGATTTCGGGCGGCACGCCGACCACATCGGCGGCGACCACGCGGGCCAGCGGCTTCAAGCCCCGCTCGCGCACGGTCTGGCCGCCGACCACGATGGCGGCGGCGGCGCCGTCGACCACGGCCGAGCTGTTGCCGCCGGTCTGCACCCCCTTGAAGGCGGGCTTCAGCTTGTTCAGGATGGAGAGCGGGGTGGGGCGCACATGTTCGTCGATGGCAAAGTTCTCGACACCCTTGGGCAGGCGGATGCCTCGATCATTATAGCCGGCGAGGCTGAAGGTCTCGTTGATGACCGGCACGATCTCGCCCGAGCGGAACTCCATGCCGGCGATGGCGCGGGCGAAGCTCTGAGCGGCGAACTCATCGACTTCCTCGCGGCTGATATTGTACTTTTTGGCCAAATTCTCGGCGGTATCGCCCATGCCGGTGGATGACGCGGTGTCCTTGGTCGCTTCCCACAGGAAGTCCTTGAACTCCACCTGCCCCATCTTGAAGCCGGAACGCGACGTGTAGGACGCCACCGGATTGCGGGACATGGACTCGGTGCCGACACACAGAACCTTGGTGGCCTTGCCCAGGGTGATGGCGTCGGCCGCCTGGATGATGGTCTCGAAGCCAGTGCCGCACAGGCGGTGAACCAGCAGCGCCGGAGTCTCCAGCGGAACCCCCGAATACAGGCCGATATGACGCGGCAGGAAATAGGCGTCAAAGCTGCTCTGCGCCATGTTGCCGGCGACGACCATGTCGATCTCGGCGGCGGGAATGGCCGCTTTGGCCAGGGCTTCCCGCGCCACCTTGATCCCCAGATCGGTGGGGGAGATATCGCGCAGCACACTGGTGAAGTCGGCGAAGCCGGTGCGGACACCGTCCACCAGCCAGACATCGTTATAGACGGCTCCGAGTCCTTTGGTCATGGAAGTCTTCCTTGAGTTATGCGAGGCGGACGATCTCAGGGGTGTCGCTCTCGGCGTAGAGGCGTTCCACCAGATCGGCCCGGCAGGTCAGTACGGCGCGCTGGTTGATATAGCCCTTGTCGGTGATCTCGTTGGCGTCGATGGAGGGTGGTTCATCCATCAGCAGCGCCCGAGCGACCCGGTGGGAACTACCCTTGCCCTGGGCAGCCAGTGATTTCAATGCCTTGGCCAGATGATCGCGCACTTCCGGCCGGGCGATCAGGTCCTTCAGCGGAGTATCGGGGGCGGCGTCTGGGCACAGTTTGAGGCAACCGGGCTGGCTGGCGAAGCCAAGCACGCCGACCTCTTCGCGGTCATGGCCGGTGATGACCGCGTCTTGAATGATGGGAGAGGCGGCGTCGATGATGTCGAGCCGCAGGGCTCCCACCGGCACCCAGGTTCCCGACATCAGCTTGAAGTCCTCGGCAACCCGGCCATCGAACACGATGCCCTTGGCCGGGTCATCGGGGTCGGCCAGCTTGCCGGCATCGCCGATGATATAAAAACCATCCTCGTCGAAGGCGGCCTGGGTCAGGTCGTCGCGTTTGTAATAGCCCGGCGTGATGTTGGTTCCGCGAACCCGCATCTCCATCTTGCCGCCATTGGGGATCATCTTCACTTCGCAGCCGGGAGCCGGCAGTCCGATATTGCCGGCGCGCTCGATATCGAAATGCACCGTGGTGATCATGGGCGAGGTCTCGGTCGAGCCCCAGGACGACACCAGCCGCACCTTGTGGCCGACGGTCCTGATCGACAGATTTTCCAGCTTGTCCCACAGCGTCTGGGGCAGGGCCGCGCCGGCATAGAACATCAGCTTCAGATCGCGGAAGAACGAAACACGCAGCGCCTCGTCGTTTTCCAACAGCGGAATCAGCATGTCAAAACCGCGCGGAACGTTGAAATACAGCGTCGGCGAGATTTCGCGCAGATTGGCCACCGTTTTTTCGATCAGGCCGGGGACCGGCTTGCCCTCGTCGATATACAAGGTGCCGCCGTGGCGCATCACGATGTTGAAGTTATGATTGCCGCCAAAGGTATGATTCCACGGCAGCCAGTCCACCAGCACCGGCGCGGAGTCGGCCAGGAACGGCCAGCACTGGCGGATCGCCTGCTGGTTCGAGCAGATCATCCGCTGGGTGTTGATCACCCCCTTGGGCAGGGCGGTGGAGCCCGAGGTGAACAGAATCTTGGCAACCGTGCTGGGGCGGACCGAGGCAAAGGCCGTCTCGACCTCGATACCGGGAGTGGCGGTCAGCAGCGACGCGAAACTGGCCGATCCGGCCGGCGGATTGGTGCTGGTCACCACTTCGACGCGGGCCAGTTCCGGAATCACCAGGGCATCGGCGAAGCGGGCGCCGTCGGCGGCGTAGACCAAGCCCGGCTTTAGCAGATCGGCGATGTATTTGAGCTTGGAGAAGTCCTTGGAGACCAGGGAATAGGCCGGCGAGATCGGCGACACCGGAATTCCTGCATACATGGCGCCCTGGGCCAGCAAGGCGTGATCGATGCTGTTATCCGACAGGATCATGACCGGCCGGTTCTTGTTCAGGCCGCGATCCAGCAATGACTGGGCGATGGCTTCGACCGCCTTCAGCGCCTCGGCCCAGGTGACCTTGCGCCAGCCGCCTTCGGCATCGCGTTGGGCCAGAAAGATGGCGTCGGGGGTGCGGTCCGCCCAGTGGTGCAGTAGGTCGCCGAGGCAGCGAGAGAATGGCTTCAGGCTGTCGGGAGAGCGCAGGATCATGCCGCCGCCGGGCAATTCCTCGACCGAGACCCGAGCCGGAGCGAAGTTGATCGGTCCCCAGGCAGTGCTATTCATGACGTCCTCCCACTCCGGTCGTTGCCGGTCGATTTGGTTCTTTAAAGTCCGAGATAGGCCTGACGCACCCCGGCGTCATTCAGCAGCGCGGCGCCGGTGCCGGACAGCACGATATTGCCGTTTTCCAGCACATAGCCGCGATCGGCCAGCTTCAGCGAGGTCGAAACGTTCTGTTCGACCAGGATGACGGTCATTCCGTCGGCGTGCAGTTGGCGGATGATTTTGAACATCTCGCTCACCACCGCCGGGGCCAACCCCAGGGACGGCTCGTCGAACATCATCAGGCGCGGCTGGCCCATCAGGCAGCGGCCGATGGCCAGCATTTGCTGCTCGCCGCCCGACAGGGTGCCGGCGGCCTGATCGGCGCGGGCGCGCAGCCTGGGAAACATGGCGAAGCAGCGTTCCAGCGTATCCTTGCGCTTGGATCTGGCGCGTGGGATGACCGCGCCCATTTCCAGATTCTCCAGGACGTTGAGCGTCGGGAAGATCTGCCGGCCCTCGGCCACCTGGGCGATGCCCAGGTCGCAGATGCGCGAGCTGGAGATGCCGGTGATCTTCTGGCCTTCGAACCTGATCGAGCCGTGGGCTGGTTTCGCCATACCGGAAATGGCGCGGATCAGAGAGGTTTTACCGGCGCCATTGGCCCCGACGATGGCCACCACTTCGTGTTCGGCGACCGAAAGCGATACCCTGTCCAGTGCCTGGGCATCGCCGTAGAACAGGTCGAGATCCGTGATCTCCAGCATCACTCGTGCTCCTCGCCCAGATAGCATTCCAACACTTTGGGGTGGCTGGTGACCTCGGCCGGCGTGCCCTCGGCGATCTTCTCGCCGTGATGCAGCACCACCACATGGTCGGACAGCGCCATCACGGCGCGCATGACGTGTTCGATCAGCAAGATGGTCAGGCCGGTTTCCTTGTTGAGGCCGGTCAGGATCGCCACCATGCGGTCACACTCCACCGGCCTTAGACCCGCCATCACCTCGTCCAGCAGCAGCAGCTTCGGTCGTGTCGCCAGGGCGCGCGCCACTTCCAGCCGCTTGCGGTCGGGCAGGGTCAGCGACTGGGCTGGATGAGAGGCCTTGTCGCCCAATTCCAGCAGCCGCAAGATCTTGTTGGCCTCGACGCGGGCCTTTTCCACATCGCCGCCATCGTGGCGCAGCGCGCCGACCATGACGTTTTCCTCGACGGTCAGGCCGGCGAACGGCTTGACGATCTGGAAGGTGCGGCCGATGCCGGCCCGGCAGATGCGGGCCTGATCCAGCCCGGTGATGTCGGCGCCGTCCAGCACGATCCGCCCCTCGCTGGGCGGCAAGGCTCCGGCGATCAGGTTGAAGGTGGTGGTCTTGCCAGCGCCGTTGGGACCGATCAGGGCGACGATATCGCCGCGCGGAACCTGGAAGGTGACGGCGTTGACGGCGCGCAGTCCCCGAAAGCTCTTGCCGACATTCTCGACCGATAGCAGGGGGCTGTTTCCCTTGGCGGCGGTCATCGTGCGCCTCCCTCAAGGCCAAAGCGCTGACGTAGCCATGGCCACAAACCGCCGGGCTTCAGGATCAGGATTGCCATCAGGCAGACGCCATAGGCGATCTGTTTGATGCCGTCGATGCCGATGGCGTTGCCGGCGATGGTCAGAATCTCACCCAGCGCGGTCAGCACCACCGCGCCCAGGATCGGGCCGAACAGGGTTCCGATTCCGCCGATGATGGTCCCCAGCATCAGCTCGATGGAGCGGTGCATGGAGAAGATGCTCTCGGGATAGAGGTTGTTGTTGTAAAAGGCGATGAACAGGCCGCCCAGGCTGGTCATGGAGGCCGAGATCACCACCGCGATCATCTTGAGACGGAAAACGTCGATGCCCAAGGCGTCGGCGGCCTCCTGGTCCTCGCGGATGGCCTGCCAGTAATAGCCGATGCGGCGGCGCAGCAGCGAGCGCGAGAAGGCGAAGCCCAGCGCCGCCATGCCCAGGATCACGTAGTAGAACATGGTCGCCGAGCCCCGCAGCATCCAGATATCGTCGGTGGCGCGGTTGCTGACCGGCAGGAACAGGCCGGAAGACGCCCCCACCCAGCCCCAGTGATCGAACAGGACGCGGACGAACTCGGCGAAGGCGATGGTCAGCAGGGCGAAATAGACCCCCATCACCTTGAAGCGAAAGCCCAACGCTCCGATGATCGTTCCGGCCACGGCGGATACCAGCATGCCGGCCATGGCCCCGATCAGGGGTGGAGTTCCGAAATGCACGAACAGAGCGCCGCCGGCATAGGCGCCGAGGCCGACATAAAGCGCGTGACCCAGCGAGAACTGGCCGGCGAAGCCCATCATCACGTTCCACGCCATGCCCAGATAAGCCTGGAGCAAGATGGTGATCAGGATCGACAGGAGGTAGTCGCCGGCTCCCAGCGGAGCCACGACCAGCACCGCCAGCAGGCCCAGCAGCAAGACCGCCCGGCGGTCGGACAGAAGGGCGCTCATGGCTTTTTCCCCAAGATGCCGTGCGGCCGCAGCAGCAAGACCAGGATCAGCAGGCCGAAGCTGAACATGCTTTTCAGGCTGGGAGCGATCAGCACCCCGGACAGGGCCTCGGACAATCCCACCAGGATGCCGCCCAAAAGCGCGCCGCCCAGGCTGCCGAGGCCACCCAGAATGACGATGATGAAGCCCAGCAGGGTATAGTCCGACGACAGATGCGGATGCACATCCATCAGCAGCAGCAGCAGGCAACCGGCGGCCCCGACGCAGGCGGCGCCGATGCCGAAGGTGACGGCATAGAGTTTCTCCACGTCGAGCCCCACCACCCGCGCGCCCACCGGATTGTCGGCGCAGGCGCGGATGGCGGTTCCCGTCGTGGTGTAGCGGAAGAAGGCCCACAGCAAGGCCGCTACTCCGCCAGCGGTGATGGCGGCGATGACGCGGACCTTGTCCAGCACCAACGGGCCGATGGAGTAGCTCTCGAAGCTGGCGTCCAGCTGGATATTACGGGCGTCGGGGCCGAACACCATCAGCAGTCCGTTGGTGATGATCATGGCGATCGACAGCAACAGCAGGAACTGGATGTGCTCGGTGACCCCCAGGAAGCGGTTGATGAGAAACCGCTGTAGGAGGTACCCGAACACGAACAGGCCACCGGCCACCAGAGGCAGCGCGGGGACCGGTTCGATGCCCAGTTTGGTGAACAGCAGGAAGGCGGCGTACATAGCCACCACCATCATGTCGCCATGGGCAAAATTGACCACGCGCATGACGCCGAAGATGACCGACAGCCCAAGCGCCATCAGGCCGTAGACCAGACCGGTCAGCAGACCGCCACTGGTCACGTTCAAGAAGAATGTCGCGTCCATCTCGGACCCTCGGCCAGCTATGGGGAAAGCGTCAGGTACGGCCCTTGAAGGGCGGCATCGGGAAGACCAGCTTCGCCTCGGCCGATTCAGAGGGCAGCACCACCGTCGGCCGACCGTTCAGGTTCTGGACTACCGCCGAGCGCAGATTCATGTTCTGGCCGTTGGCTTCGAACTTGATCGCTCCGCCCAGCATGACGCGCTTGGCGATGTTGGTGGCGCGAAGGGCCTCGGTCAGCGCCTGCGGATCGCTGCTGCCGGCCCGCTTGTGGGCGTCGGCGGCGATCAGCACGGCCTCGAAGGTGAAGCCGACGTTGAGGTCGCAGCTTTCCTCGGGGAACGCTTTTTCAAAGGTCTTGCTGAGAACTTGGGCCATCTCCTGCTTGGGGTCGAACCACGGGATGTTGACCGAGCAGAATTCCGCATACTTGCCCAGAGCCTTGAAGAACTGCTTGTCGTACATGCCGGGTGAACCGGGCGAGGTGATGCCCATGGTCTCGACCTGCTGCTTGACCATTTCGCGCACCAGCATGATGGCGTCGTTGAGCCGGGTCACGGTCATGACGAAATCGGCCTTAGCCGCCTTGGCCTTGGCCACCTCGATGGACAGATCGCGGGCCTTGGGGTCGTAGGCGATGGTCTCGACGATGGTGAAGGGCATGTCCAGCTTGGGCATCAGGGCGTTGATACCGCCCAGCATGCCCATGCCGAAGCTGTCGTTGACGTGCAGCAGCACGGCGGTCTTGGGGGAGACTCCGGCGGCGGCGAACATATCCTTGTAGAGCAGCAATCCGCCCTTGCCCAACATGGGGGCGCTGGGGAAATTGCGGAAAACGTATTTGAAGCCCTGTTCGGTGATCTTGGGCTCGGCGCCGATATTGACCACGAAGGGGATGCCCTTCTGCTCGGCGACGCCGGCAACCGCCAGGGTGGTGGCGGAGTCGAAGCAGCCCATCAGCATCTGAGCGCCTTCGCGGATCAGTTTTTCCGCCTGGGTGCGGCCGGAATCCGGATTCGACTCGGTATCGGCGTTCATCAGCTCGACCGCATAGCCCATATCGCGCAGCATGGGCAGGCCGATTTCGGCGCCGCGCTGGCAGGCTTGGCCGATCAGCGCCAGATGGCCGGAGCGCGGCAGCAAGACGCCAAGCTTCAGCGGAGTCGCGGCGCGGGCCGAACGAAACGGCAGGCCGGCGGAGGAGATCAAGGCGCCTGTCGCGGCGGCGGCCGTGAATTGGCGCCGGGAAATGCCCTTGGATGCAGACGGATTCATAGTGTTGTCAGACATTGGACGTCCCTTTCTCGGATCGAAAGCCTCTGGTGTCGCTCTTTGGCAACTTATTGATCATGATCCTGATCTGGCAGAGCCCGTTCGTCAAGGGGCATTGTTGCCGATAAAAACTGTTGCGCACAACAACAAAAATAGCATGATGTTCCAGACGTAGGAATTCCGCCGGGAGAGTCATGATGAATCTTGATACGAAGATTGGGCTGGTGGGGGCCGGGACCATGGGGGCCGCCATCGCGCAAGGGGCTGCGACCAGTGGATTTCAGGTCATCCTGAACGACCGCGACGCCGCCGTGCTCGACCGCGCCATGGGCCAGATCAAGGGCTCCCTTGGCCGTGCGGTCGAGAAGGGCCGCCTGACCGAGGCCGAGGCCGAGGCCACCCTGGGGCGGTTGACGCCATCGGTTGACATCGCCGGACTGGCGCCCTGTGGTCTGGTGATCGAAGCGATCGTCGAGAATGCCGAGGCCAAGGCCGGGCTGTTCCGTACCCTGTCCGCTCTGCTGACGTCGGACGCCTTGATCGCCACCAACACCAGCTCGCTCAAGGTCGACGATCTGGCGGCTGCGGTAAGTCATTCCGAGCGGTTTTTGGGGCTGCACTATTTCTTTCCGGCCGCGGTCAATCCATTGCTGGAGATCGTGCGCGGCGCGGCAACCTCGGATGCGGCGATGAATGCCGCCGCGATTTTCGCCAAGGCGACCGGCAAGCAGGCGATTCGCTGCCGCGATGCGTTCGGCTTCGCGGTCAACCGCTTCTTCGTGCCCTATCTCAACGAGGCGGTGCGGCTGGTGGACGAGGGCATGAACCCCGGCGAGATCGATCTGGCCATCACCACCGGTTTCGGCACCGCTATCGGGCCGTTCAAGCTGATGGACATCTCCAAGCCGGTCATCGCGCTGCATGCCTGCCGCACCCTGGCCCAAATGGGACAGTTCTATCAGCCGGCGACCTCCCTGGTGAGCATCGGCGAGTCGGGAGCGTTATGGAATGCCGCTCTGCCGGCCTCGGTCGATCCGGTGACGGCCAAGACGATTGTCGAGCGTTTGCAGGGCGCGGTCCTGACCGCCGTGCTGGAGGCGCTGGACGAGGATGTGGCCACGCCGGAGGATTTCGATCTGGGCGCCCGGATCGGCTTGCAGTGGAACTGGCAGCCCTGCGGAGGAGCCCGCGCCCTGGGCCGCGTCGGGACCGAACGTCTGGTGGCGCGTCACTTCCAGGACCGTCCCCTGCCTGGAAGCCTCGATACCCTGTTCGGTTGATCCGATAAAAAAGGAGGCCCGGAGTCGAAACTCTCGGGCCTCCAGTACATCATCCGGGAGGATGATTGCGTCGGGTCAGGCTCCGGCCTTGGGGGCCTTGCCCTCCAGGAAGGCGCGCATGCGGTCGCGGGCCTCGGTGCTGGTCTGGGTCATGGCGGCCATCAGGGATTCGGCGAACAGTCCGTCATTTTGGGCCATGTCCGCGATACGGGGCAGGGCATTGATGACGGCGTAATTGGATAGCGGCGCGTTGCTGGCGATGCGTTCGGCCAGTTCCAGCGCCTTGGGCAGCGCCTCGCCCTCGCCGACCAGGTGATGGGACAGGCCCATGGCCTGACCCTCCTGGGCATTATAGGCATGACCGGTCAGCATCATCTCGGCCATGCGGCCGGCGCCGATGATGCGGGCGATGCGGACCGAGCCGCCGCCACCAACAAAAATGCCGCGGCTGCCCTCGGGCAGGGCGTAAAAGGTCGAGGGTTCCGCCACGCGGACATGGGTGGACGTCGCCAGTTCCAGGCCACCACCGACCACGGCGCCCTTCAAGGCGGTCACAACCGGCAGGCCGCCCATCTGGACGTACTGGAAGGTGCGGTGCCACTTCTGGGAATGCTGCATCACCTCGAAGGCCTCGCGGTCGCGATGCTCGGCGAGGTCGAGGCCGGCAGAGAAATGGGTGCCATGGCCGTGCAGGACGATGACGCGCGCCCCTGCCGGGGGGGCGGAAAAGACGTCGCAGATCTCATCGATCAGGGGGTCGTTGATGGCGTTGCGTTTGTCGGGGCGGTTCAATCCCACCACGGCGACGGCGCCACGCATCTCGACGGTCAAAAGGGCATAGGACTTCGTGCTCATACCGTGCCTCCTCGGATCACGATGAGATGTTATTTGTTAAAACTGTTGTGCGCAACAACAATATCGGTCAGGCACAATCCTGTCGGGTCAGCCCTGATAGAGGCGCAGCAGCAAGGCGCTGAGTTGGCCGCGTTCGGCCTCGGTCAGGCAGGCGGTGACGCGGCGGTCGTGCTCGCTCACCAGTTCCTTGAGGCGCGCCAGGGTGGCTTGGCCCTTTTCAGTCAGCACGATGGCGTAGGTGCGCCGGTCCACCGGCGATGGGACGCGGCTGGCCAGCCCCTTGTCCTCAAGCGCGTCGATCAGGATGACCGCGCCGGAGCGGTCGATTCCCATGGTCCCCGCCAGGGTGGTTTGGCTGAGGCCGGGATTGGCGCCGATAATGGTCATGGCGGCAAATTGCGCGGGCCGGATTTCCAGGGATCCGACAGTCCGGACATAGTCTTGATAGACCACAAACTGGGCACGGCGCAGCCGATAGCCGACGATGTCATCAAGCATGTCGAGGGCAAGACCCGTGGTTGGAGCGGGGGATAAATCACCCGAAACCGGCTTCCGTGTCCTGCTTTTGCTGTTTACCTTGTTGGCCAAGACGCCTCCTCATGCCCTCTTCATTGCAAGATGTATTGATTTCCGTCAACCCACACAACTGTATTATGCCAAATACCATTGATTGTGGTTGGTCCGGATCGGTCGTCTCCGTCCGAGGGTGGTCAGGGCCGCGACATCCGCCGACGCAGGCAAAAGAATACGCGGAATGATCTTGTCGAATCGATGCCGCGTTTCCAGATAAACATCAAGGACCGCCCCGAATGTTCGTGATTGATCGGACGCCGGGTTTGGGCCGCGAACGAACAGGGGGCTCGCATGTTGACCTTAGCCGTCGGTTCCCAATCTTCTCGCTCCGGCATTATTTCTCCGGCCCAGGCGTCGGAATGGCTTGCTTCCGGCTGGCGCGACATGTGGCGACAGCCGTTGCTCAGTCTGGGCTTTGGCGCTCTTTACGCCGGAATCGGCGGGGCTTTGTTTCTGGTTCTGACCGAAATCGGGATGGGGGCGCTGCTCTTTCCCGTGGCGTCGGGATTCATGTTGGTCGGGCCGCTGGCGGCGGTGTTCTTTTACGAGATCAGTCGCCGTCTGGAAAGCGGAGAGCCGGTGTCGTTGTCGCTGGTGATCGGCCATATCCTGACCCGTGTCGGCCAGATTGGCAATATGGGGCTGGTTCTGGCGATCCTGATGATGGTGTGGCTGGTGGCTGGGCTGGTGGTTTTCGCCCTGTTTTATCCTTCTGGCATGCAACTGGGCCTGGATAGTTTCATGGTCGATGTGGTGCTGAAGACGGAATCGGTCAGCTTCCTGGCGGTTGGAACGCTGGTCGGGGGCGTGTTGGCCACGGTGGCGTTTTCCATCAGCGTATTCGCCATGCCCATGCTGCTGGAGCGGGATGTGGGGGTGGTCGAGGCCATGGCGTTCAGCGTTAACGCCGTTCGCCGCAACTGGCGCACCATGATCGGCTGGGCCGCCACCATTGCGGTTGTTACCTTCTTTGGGATGGGAACGGCCTTTTTGGGCCTGATTTTGGTCTTGCCGCTGGTGGGGCATGCCAGTTGGCACGCTTACCGGGATGTGGCCGGCGGGCCATGATCGGACTCCGTATGATGTTGGCATCGGGCGTCGGCTTTGCCGGCGCCCTTTTCATTTGAAACGAAATCTGTCGAGTTTTGGCCAAGGCGCGTCAGAGTCTTACAACTTCTCTCGGTTCGCGGGTGTCTTGCCGTGCCGCTTAAGGAGATACTTTGCATAGGTAGTTATGCGAATGTTATTTTCTCAGGTGCGCCCATGGACCCTTCATTGGCCGAGATTATCAGGACCGCGGTGCTGAGTGCCCGGATTCGGGGACTTGGAACCCTGGAGCAACGCGCCGCCGCCGAGGCGGTCCTGCTGTCCATGATTCCGTCGCTCAGTCCCTCCATCGCGATTCTCATCGTCGAGCAGCTTTACCCGTTTATCGCTGAAATGAGCGTTGTCGCCTGATCCGTCTCCGGGTTAGACAGTGTCACAATTCTTGCTGTTTAGAAGGTGGATCGGATGCGGGGGATAAGGAATTCTCGGGACGCAAGGCTGGACTGCCGTTCTATCGTCGAGGTGAGGCCCATGGATCCGTCATTGGTCGAAATCGTGACCCGCGTGGTTGCCAGCGCCCGTCAGGCCGGCCTTGACGTTCGAGACCAGCGAGATGCCGCCGTGGCGGCTCTGTGGGCGGTGACGCCCGGTGAAGCTCCGGCCATTGCTCACTTTATCGTTCAGTTGGTCTTTCCGCAGTCGGATCACATGGCTGCCTAAACGACGATTTTTCCGGGATTCATGATTCCGGCGGGGTCGATCGCCGTCTTGATCCGGCGCATGACGTCCAGCGCCTCGCCGAACTCCTCCTCCAGAAATTCCATCTTGCCGTGACCGACGCCATGCTCGCCGGTGCAGGTTCCGTCCATGGCCAGGGCGCGGCGGACGATGCGGCGGTTCAGGGTTTCGGCTTCGGCGATTTCTTCGGGCCGGTCGGGATCGACCAGCAGCATGACGTGGAAATTGCCGTCTCCCACATGCCCGACCACGGTCGAGATCAGCGAGGAGGTGGCGAGATCCTCCTTGGTCTCCAACAGACACTCGGCCAGCCGCGAGATGGGGACGCAGGTGTCGGTGGTCCAGGCGCGGCAGCCGGGGCGGAGTGCCACGCCGGCATAATAGGCGTTGTGACGGGCCACCCACAGCCTGGTCCGGTCCTCGGTTCCGGTCGCCCACTGGAACTGCCGGGCTCCGAAATCGGCGGCGATGGCCTGGACCCGTTCGGCCTGTTCGCGCACTCCGGCATCGCTGCCGTGGAATTCAAAGAACAGGGTCGGGGCCACCTGATGCGTGGTCTTGGAGTAGCGGTTGACGGCCTCGACCATCAGGTCGTCCATGAACTCGATCCGCGCCACCGGAATGCCGGACTGAATGGTCAGAATCACCGTCTGAACGGCGGCCTCCACCGATGGGAAGGGGCAGACCGCCGCCGAGATGGCTTCCGGGATACCGTGCAGCCGCAGCGTCACTTCGGTGATGATGCCAAGCGTGCCCTCGGAGCCGACGAACAGCCGGGTCAGGTCGTAACCGGCCGAGGATTTGCGGGCGCGCCGGGCGGTGCGGATCACCCGGCCGTCGGGCAGCACAACCTCCAGGGACAGGACGTTGTCGCGCATGGTGCCGTAGCGGACCGCGTTGGTGCCGGACGCCCTGGTGGCCGCCATGCCGCCCAGCGAGGCATCGGCGCCGGGGTCGATGGGAAAAAACAGGCCGCTGTCGCGCAGGTATTCGTTGAGCTGCTTGCGGGTGACGCCGGGCTGAACCGTGACGTCGAGGTCTTCTGGACGGACGGTCAGTACGGCGTTCATGCCGCTGACATCGATGCAGATGCCGCCCTTCAGAGCCGCCACATGGCCTTCCAGCGAGGTTCCGGTCCCAAAGGCGATGACCGCGACCCCGTGAGCGGCGCAGATCTTGACGGCGGCGCTGACCTCCGCCGTGTTCAGTGCGAACACCACGGCTTCCGGCGGGCAGGGGGGGAAATGCGATTCATCCTTGCCATGCTGCTCGCGCACGGCGTGGGCGGTGGACAGGCGCTCACCAAAGACGGCGCCAAGCTGGTCAAGCAGGGATTGGGGTAACGGCATGAAGCGCCTCTCGACAACGGGGCGGAAAGCTTACGGTTCCTTGCCCATGCGGCGCAAGACCAGGACCAGTCCGACTCCCACCAATGCCGCCGGGGCCAGCACCAGCCGGGCCGCTTCCCAGCCGCCACCGGCAACGGCGGCGGCGACGGCGACCGGGCCGAGCAGTTGCCCCAGATTACTGCCTTGCATCAGGAGACCCAGGGTCACGGGCACCAGTCGGCGGTCGGGGGCGAAGATCGAGGCCCCGCCCAGGATGCAGCCCGGCAGCAGGCCGCCCACGGCGGAAAAGATCAGGCATAGGATATAGGTGATATCGCTGGGCATATCGGGTGAAAAGATGCCGATCAGGGTCAGCAGCACCACGACGCCGGCACCGGTCATGACCGCCCAGCGCCGCGCTCCCAGGCGCAGCAGCGGCCCGGTGGCGAGGTTGCCCAGGATGTTCGCGCCGGCGACTGCCGCCGCCATCATGCCGGCGACGCCGGGCGATACCGCCAGACGTTCAATCAGCAGGGTGGGTAAAAAGCCGGTGAGGGCGGCGTAGGCGGCGGAATAGGGCAGGAAGATTCCGGCCAGGACCAATGGTCCGGGGGCGGTGATGGTGGCGGCGATGTCGCGCAGCAGGTGGGTGGACGCGGTGGCGGCGGGTATGGCCGGGTGCGGCATCCGGTAATGAACCAGCAAGGCGTAGGCGGTCAACAGGGCCGCCATGCCCAACCACAGGCCGCGCCAGCCGACCAGCGGCAGGCCGGGGGCGGCCATCATGGCCACCGCGACGCCGAATGGCATGAAGCTTCCCCACAGGCCGAACGCCGTCTGGCGATCCTTGGGGTGGGTCAGCAAGGTGATCAGGGTCGGCGCCGCGATCACCACCAGCATGAAGCCGATTCCTTCGACGGCGCGGCTGGCCAGCAGCCATGGAAGATTGGGGGCAAGGCTGCCGGCCAGGCTGGCCGCCGCCAGCAGGATCAAGCCGAATGGCAGCATTCGCCTCGCCCCCAGGCGGGTGACGATGCTGCCCATACTGGCCCCCGCCGTTGCCCCCAGGAGGGCGAATATCGACAAGATCCAGGATGCCGCCGAAAGGCCGATCTGGATTTCGTCCCGGATGAAGGGCAGGGCGATGGGAGCTTTTCCGATTTGAAAGGCGGCGGCGACCCCGGCTCCCACCGCCAGAATCACGGCAGGCCAGGACGTATGGGCGGGTTCCGTCACGCTATGGTTCGCCCTTGTTTTCTTACGCTCATGGTCTCTTCGTCTCTCTCAGTTCTTGATGGTCTTGCGGCAGGCGGTCGCGGCGCGGCGGCAGGCCTGGGCGCATTCCCGGAGGCGGACATCGTCCTTGGACAGTTTTTCACAGGCGCTGGCGCATTTGTCACTGACTTCGGCCGCCACCTGACAGGTGAGGTGGTGCAGGCGTGACGACCGCATCATGAAGTCGGCGGCGGTCTCATTGATATCGGCGCAGTCAAGCAGCAGTTGAACCAGCTCCCACTGCGCCGCCTCGCCGCCGTGTTGCAGGCCGTGAATGACGGATTCGGTGCAGATGCGGTGGGCGTTCAGGCAGTCTTCAATGCAATCGGATAAGGGCATTTCCATTCTCCCCTTTTGGCGACGCGAAGGCGGCCCGGCGGTTTTGCGCCGGGCCGTTTCCGGATTTATTCCGCGTATTCGTACTTACCGTTCTTCCACACATACACGACATAGCCGGGGGCGGCGGCGTCGCCCTTGGCGTCGAAGGCCATCTTGCCCAGCGCGGTATCGAAGCTTTCCGACTTCAGCACGGCGGCAACCTTTTTCCAGTCGGTGGACTTGGCTTTTTCCACCGCTTGAACCCAGGTCTGTACCGTGGCGTAGGTGTACAGGGTATAGGCTTCCGGCTCGTAGTTCTGGGCGCGGTAGTACTTCACCAGTTCGGCATTGGCCGGAATTTTGCGCGGGTCGGGGCTGAAAGTCATCAGGGTGCCCTGGCCGGCGGGGCCGGTGATCGACCAGTATTCCTCGGTCATCAGGGCGTCGCCGCCCATCAGGGTGGTCTGCATTCCCTGGTCGCGCATCTGGCGGACGATCAGGCCGCCCTCGGTCTTGTAGCCACCGAGATACACCAGGTCGACCTTGGCCGCCTTCAGCTTGGTGACCAGGGCGGAATAGTCCTTTTCTCCGGCGGTGTAGGCCTCGTAGAGAACCTCCTTGACGCCCAGCTTGCCCAGATAGTCCCTGGTCTGATCGGCCAGTCCCTTGCCGTATTGCGACTTGTCGTGAATGACCGCCACATTCTTGCCCTTGAAGTGCTTGGCGATATAGTCTGCGGCCGCCTTGCCCTGCTGGTCATCGCGGCCGCAGACGCGGAACACGTTGGGCAGGCCGCGTTCGGTGTATTTCGGGTTGGTCGAGGCGGGAGAGATTTGCAGGATGCCGGTTTCGGCATAGACGTCCGAGGCCGGGATCGACGAGCCCGAGCAGTAATGCCCAGCCACGAACGGTACCTTCTTGGAGGACATTTCGTTGGCGACGGCCACGGCCTGCTTTGGGTCGCAGGCGTCGTCGCCGATGGCCACCACCAGCTTTTGCCCCAGGACGCCGCCCTTGGCGTTGATGTCCTCGACGGCCTTGACGGCGCCGCGGCGGAACTGCTCGCCGATAGCGGCTTCACTGCCGGTAATGGGGCCGGCCATGCCGATCGTGATGTCGGCATGGGCGTGATTGCCGGCAAAAAGAGCGGCGGCGGTTACGGCCAACGCCAGAAGTTTGGTCCTGCTCATCGGTCTTTCCTCCCTGGACGAAAATCAGTCGCTTTAGTTTAGCAGGGCCGGTGGGCTTGACCATGGACAATGTCGGCAATGCGATTGTGCTTGAAAAGCGATATCGGTTCGATATACCATTTCCCCATGATCGCAATGAGATTTCTCAGGCAGGAGCAAGCCCCATGACTACCGAAAAGAAACCGGTTGATTCGTCCGCGCAGGATGCGCCGCAGCCGGCGCCGGCCGTAAAAGCCGCCAAGCCGATCAAGGCAGCCAAGCCGGTCAAAGTCGCCAAACCGACCGCCGCCCCGAAGGCGGCCGTTGCGCCGGAGCCCGCCGCCAAGCCCGTGGTAGTGGACGCCGCGCCGCCGAAGAAGGACAAAAAGGATAAAAAGAAGGCAAAGAAAAAGGATAAGAAGAATAAAGAGGCCGTCATCATCCGCTTCGACGACGCTCAACTTCCGCAGATTGACGCCAGCGCCGAGGCTTTGGGGCTGTCCCGCGCCGCCTGGGTTCGCATGGTGGTGGCTCAGGCGCTGACCAAGGCCTGATTTTACAGCGTCTTCCAACTGAACGGGCCGGTGCGCTGGTACAGCCAGGGATACTGGGTGGCCATGCGTCTGGCCCGGGTCAGGCGGAAGGCGCCAAGCGCGATGGCGATGAGAATGACGCTGTCCAGCGCCCAGCCTGACAGCGACAGTGGCTCGCCCTGGAACAAGGCGAAGCCGAGGAAGCGGTCGGCGGCTCCCAGCATCAGCCCATAGGGCAGGACCGACCACCCTGGCCTCCAGGTGGAGGCCAGGGCTTGACCGGTCATGAAGGCGCACCCGCCGAATAAGACAATGGTCAGGCCGATCAGAACGCCGATGGAGGTGATCATGCGGCGCCTCCGTCCAGGTAGTGGGCTCGGATTTCGGGGTTGGCCAGCAATTCGGCCCCCGTTCCGCTCAGGGTTACCCTGCCGTTGACCATGACATAGCCGCGATGGGCCAGCTTCAAGGCGTGATAGGCGTTTTGTTCCACCAGGAAGATGGTAACCCCCTGATCGCGGTTGATGGCGGCGATGATTTCGAAAATATGGCGGACCACCAGCGGCGCCAGCCCCAGTGAAGGCTCGTCCAGCAACAGAACCTTGGGCCGGCTCATCAGGGCGCGGCCGATGGCCAACATCTGTTGCTCGCCCCCCGACAGGGTGCCGCCGCGCTGGTGGAGGCGCTCCTTGAGGCGGGGAAACAGTTCCAGTACCCGCTCCAGATCCTGCTCGAAATGAATCGGCAGAGCGGTCGCGGCGCCCATCTGAAGGTTTTCCAGCACGCTCATGCGTGGAAAAATCCGCCGGCCCTCGGGGCAATGGGCGAGGCCCCGGCGGATGATGTGGTGGGTGGGAAGCCGGGTGATGTCCTCGCCGCCCAATCGCACCTGACCGGCGGTGGCGCGGGGATTGCCGCAGATGGTCATCAGCAGGGTGGTCTTGCCGGCGCCGTTGGCTCCCACCAGGGCGACGATTTCACCTTTGGCCACCGTCAGATCGACTCCGTGCAGCGCCTGGATGCGGCCATAGCCCGATTGCACCGCCTCCACCTTCAGCATGACGCCCCTCCCGTCAGGGGAAGTTCAGTATCGTCGGGCTCGCCGAGATAGGCGCGGATCACCGCCGGATCGCGCCTGATCTCGACCGGGCTGCCCTCGGCGATCTTCTTGCCGTAGTCCAGCACCACAACCTGATCGGAAATTTCCATGACCACGCTCATGTCATGCTCGATCAGCAGCAGGCCTATGCCGTCCTGGTCGCGGATGGAGCGCAGCAACCGATTCAGTTCCGCGGATTCGCGGGGATTAAGGCCGGCGGCGGGCTCGTCCAGGCATAGCAGCAGCGGATCGGTACACATGGCCCGCGCGATTTCCAGCCGGCGCTGATGGCCATAGGGCAGGCTGCCGGCCTCCGCGTCGGCAAGCTCGGTCAGTCCCACCCGCTCCAGCCAGTGTCGCGCCTTGGCCACCGCCGCCCGTTCCGCCTCGCGGTAGCTCCGCAGCCCCAGCAGCCCGGCCAGCGAAAAGACCGAGGCCTTCATCAGGGCGGCGTGCTGGGCGACGATCAGGTTTTCCAGCACGCTCATCTTGGCGAACAGCCGGATATTCTGGAAGGTCCGGGCCACGCGGGCGCGGCGGTTGATGGCGTGATCGTCGAGGCGTTCCAGCAGAAATTCGCCATCAGGGTGATGCAGGGTCATCCGCCCGACCTGCGGCTTGTAAAATCCGGTGATACAGTTGAACAAGGTGGTCTTTCCAGCCCCGTTGGGACCGATCACCGCCGTGATTTCGCCCGATCGCGCCGAGAACGACAGATCCTTGACCGCAAACAGCCCGCCGAACCGCATTGTCACGTGCTCGACGTTTAATAAAAGTCCCTCGGGCGCCGGGCGGTCACTTCGGCTCATGGCGCGTTCCCCAGCCGGATGGTGGGCTCGCGGTGGGAGAGCAGGCCGGACGGCTTCCACAGCATGATCAGCACCATGGCCCCGCCGAAGGCCAGCATGCGATACTGTTGCAACTCGCGGAACCATTCCGGCAGGCCGACCAGCAGCAGGGCAGCCAGCACAATGCCGATCTGGCTGCCCATGCCGCCGAGGACCACGATGGCCAGGATCACCGCCGATTCGATGAAGGTGAAGCTTTCCGGGCTGATGAAGCCCTGGCGGGTGGCAAAGAACGAACCGGCGAAGCCGGCGAACATGGCCCCCAGGGCAAAAGCCGACAGCTTGACCGTGGTGGGGTTGATGCCCAGCGAGCGGCAGGCGATCTCGTCATCGCGCAGGGCCTCCCAGGCGCGCCCCACCGGCAGGCGGCGGATGCGCAGGGTGAACAGGTTGGTGGCCAGGGCCAGCGCCAAAATCAGGAAATACAGGAAGATCACCCGATGATCGGCCGAGTAGTCCAGGCCGAAGAACTCGGCGAAGGTCTGGCGGCCCTCTGGCGCCGCCGCCTTGAACGACAGTCCGAACAGGCTGGGACGCTCGATACCGGAAATGCCGTTGGGGCCGCCGGTCACGTCTTGCCAGTTCTGTAAGATCACCCGGATGATCTCGCCGAATCCCAGCGTGACGATGGCAAGGTAGTCGCCGCGCAGCCGCAGTACCGGAAATCCCAGCGCCAACCCAAAGCCGGCCGACAGCACCCCGGCCAGCGGTAGGCAGACCCAGAACGACAGGCCAAAGGTTTGCGACAGCAAAGCGTAAGAATACGCCCCCACGGCGTAAAAGGCAACGAAGCCCAGATCCAGCAGTCCGGCCAGTCCGACCACGATATTCAGGCCCCAGCCCAGCATGACGTAGATCAGCACCATGGTGGCCTTATCCACCAGATTGCGGTCGGCGAAGGGCAGGAAGGGCAGGATCAGCGCGATGGCGGCCATGGCCCAGCCGGCCTTCAGGCGCAGATCGCCAAGGCGGGCGGGCAGGGCTGGAAAGGCGGGCAGGGGCGGGAGCAGGCGGATCAGCAGGCGTCCGCAAAAGACAAGACCCGCAGCCCAGGCCACCAGATCGAATCGACCGGCCAGGGTCAAGCCGCTGGCGCTGTCCACCAGCCGAAAGCCCAGCATGGGCAGCGCCAGGGCGCCAGCAACCAGGGCGGCCAGGGCGGCGTCGCGCAGCGCGGCCGGCAGCATCTCAGATTTTCTCCACATCCGGTCGGCCAAGCAGGCCGGTGGGGCGGAACAGCAGCACCATCACCAAGATGCCGAAGGTTGCGACGTCCTTGTACTCGATGGAGAAATAGCCCGACCAGAATGCCTCGATCAGCCCGATCAGCAAGCCCCCCAGCATGGCGCCGGGGAGTGATCCGATGCCGCCCAGCACGGCGGCGGTAAAGGCTTTGATGCCGGCCAGGAAGCCAATATAGAAGTCGATCACGCCGTAATACAGCGTCACCATCAAGCCGGCGACGCTGGCCAGGACCGCACCCATGACAAAGGTCGCCGACACGATGCGGTCCACGTCGATGCCGAGCAGGGCGGCCATGGTCCGGTCCTGCTCGGTCGCCCGTTGGGCGCGTCCCAGCGCGGTTCGGGTGATCAGCCAGGTAAAGCCCAGCATCAGAACCAGGGTCAGGGCCATGATGACGATCTGTAGCCAGTTCAGCGAAACGGTGAAGTCGCCGCCTTCCATCAAGGTGACGCCGCCGTGAAAGACCGGCGGCAGCGGCTTGACCCGCGCGCCCTGGGCCAGCTGACTGAAATTCTGCAACACGATGGATACGCCGATGGCCGAAATCAGCGGCGCCAGCCGAGGCGCGCTCCGCAGCGGCCGATAGGCGATCCGCTCTACCGTCCAACCCCATAACGAGGTGAAGATCATGGTCGCGAACAGGGTTATCACCAGGGCGATGGGAACCGAACTGCCCCCGATGGTGGTGGCGGCGAGAAAGGCGATCAGCGAGATGAACGCGCCCAACATGTAGATTTCGCCATGGGCGAAATTGATCATGCCGATGATGCCGTAAACCATGGTGTAACCGATGGCGATCAAGCCATAGATCGCTCCCAGCGTCAGTCCGTTGATCAATTGCTGGAGGAAATATTCCATCCATCCACCCTGTTTTTCCCCGGTTTGTTTCTGCCCGGTTGGGAGAAACGTACTCGGCGATGCGATCCTGTCAACCAGGAAGGCTGACAACCGTTTCGGCATAATGCTTTTTCATCGCCCGCACGGCCTTCTCTGGTACAATTCATCGCTGGAATTGGGGATCGGAAGGGGATTCGGATGCCGCAGGAACCCATGGACGACGTCATCCGCATCCGCATCGATACGACGCGGGCGGTGGATGCTTTCCTCACTTTGTTGGCCGAACAGGCCGCCGAGGGCGAGACGCGGGCGCCGGCCAACCCGGCCGCGACCGCGCTGTGGCGTGAATTGGCGCCGTTCAGGCTGGTTGAATACGGCTATGTGGAGCCTGGGGTTGGTCCCATCGCCGGGGCTTTCCTGGGTTTTCCCGATGGTGAGCTGTATTCGGTGGAAGATGACGTTCCCGAGGATGCGGTCACCGACCTGGTCAAGGGCAACGAGCACAGCGCCGTCGATCTGCCGCCGATCTACGTCTATATCGTGTTGGAAAAACCGGCCAATCGCGAGGCGATCGACAGCTTCCTGACCGAGTTGTCGTCCCATGTGGGGCACGCCCTGGTCGGGGTGGTTCCCGGCATGGACGGTAGGCTCAAGGCCCGCTTCTACGATGCCGAGGGAACCAACGGCGTGGCGCGGGAATCAAACCGTCACCTGACCAAGGCCGGGGTGCTAGACCGCTTTGCCGCCCGTAGCCAGCGCAGCGATGGTCGCGCCTATGCATGCCTCACCTATGCTTATGCCAAGCAGATTCTCGAATTCGTCTCGGCGGCGGAACGTGACGACTTTGTTTCCTGGTCGCGGGCCTTGTGCGACTGGATTTTCGGCCATGGCGACGATGCCATTCAATTGGGTTTCCCCGAGGCGTATCGGCCGGCCGAACTGGCGCCGGTTCCCGAGGATGACCGCCCGGTGGTCCGCGTGGCCGCGCCGTATTCCTTCGAGAACGGGGCCGCCTGGATCGGGCTTGACTCCGATTCCGGCCCGGATGACGTCGCGGGAGCGCACGCCTATTGGAACTATGTCTGCCGCACGTTGAACGAGGTTCGGACCGGGTTGGCGTATTAGCGTTGAAATCCGCCTTCTAGGCCTTGGCGGCGGCGTTGATGGCGTCCAGCAGGGCGTCAACCTCGAACGGCTTTTCCAGCACCGCTACGGCCCCGAGCCGACGGGCGGTATCCAATCCCTGGGCCTTCTCCATGCGGGCGCTGCCGCCGGAGATGGCGATGATCCGCGCCGTCGGCAGCATGGTCTGGAGTTCGAGGATGGTTTGGATACCGTCCATTTCGGGCATGATGATGTCAGTGACGATAATGTCGAACGTCTTGCCTGCGGCAACGATCTCCACCGCGTGAACGCCATTATCGGCGGTCACGATGTCGTGGCCGACGGCGCCAAGCACATCGACCAGAGTCTCTTGCATCAGCTTGGTGTCTTCGACGATCAGAATCCGGCTCATGACCCCTCGCGACTCGATGGTGTTTATCAGAAAGGTATTGATAACGGCATTCCGGGGCTGCGGCAAGGAGGCTTCACATGCGTCTTCCCTTGACCTTCCAGTCACTGGAAGGTCAATTATGGTCGGGTAGACGCATAGAATAAGGACTCCGCCATGACGCATCAACCTCAGCCGGCCAGCCTATCCTTGCCCATCAAGGGCATGACCTGCGCCGCCTGTTCAACCCGGCTGGAGCGGGTCCTGGGGAAGGTCGCGGGGGTTGATCGCGCTCTGGTCAGTCTGGCGGCCGAGCGGGCCGATATCCGCTATGACCCCACCTTGACCCGCCCGGAGCAGTTGGTGGAGGCGATCGTCAAGGCCGGCTTTCAGGCCGATCTCGCCCGATCCGGCGAGGAGGATCTGGACCGGGCCGAAGCCGAATATGAAGCAGAGGCCCGCCACCAGCTGCTGCTGCTGACGGTGGCGGCCATGCTGACCCTGCCATTGGTGGGGCAGATGATTCTCGACCTGTCCGGCGCTCATGTAATGATCCCACCCTGGCTGCAACTGGCCCTGGCGGCTCCGGTGCAGTTCTGGATCGGCGGGCGCTTTTATCGGGGGGCCTGGACTTCGCTTCGGGGCGGTATCGGCAATATGGATGTGTTGGTGGCGCTGGGCACTTCGGCTGCCTTTGGCCTGTCGGCCTGGCATGTGGTGGCCGGTGACGCCCATCACGGCAATCTTTACTTCGAGGGGGCCGCCGTGGTCATCACCCTGGTGCTGCTGGGCAAGGGGTTGGAGACCAGGGCCAAGCGCTCGGCCGCCGGAGCCATTCGGGCGCTGATGCGGCTGCGTCCCGACATTGCCCGGGTCGAGCGCGACGGCGTGATCCTGGAGGTTCCCGCCGCCCTGGTGGCGGTAGGCGAAATCGTCGTGGTGCGTCCGGGCGAGATCGTGCCGGTGGATGGCGCGGTGGTCGAGGGGCAAAGCCAGATGGACGAGTCCCTGATCACCGGCGAAAGCCTGCCCGTCGCTAAGGGTGTGGGCGATGGAGTGGTGGCGGGTGCCGTCAACGGCGATGGAATGTTGCGGGTTGCAGCCACCCGGGTCGGCACCGAATCCACCATCAGCCGTATCATCCGCATGGTCCAGGGGGCTCAGGCCAGCAAGGCGCCGGTGCAAAAGCTGGTGGATCGGATTTCGGCGGTCTTCGTGCCGGTGGTGGTGGCGGTGGCGCTGGCTTCGTTCCTTGGCTGGTGGCTGGTGGCGGGAGATATTCAGACCGCCTTCGTCGCTGCGGTCTCGGTCCTGGTGATCGCCTGTCCCTGCGCGCTGGGGTTGGCGACGCCCACCGGGATCATGGTCGGAACCGGAGTAGCGGCGCGGCACGGCATCCTGATCAAGGATGCCGAGGCGCTTGAGCGTGCCCATCACGTTTCGGTGGTGGTCTTCGATAAGACCGGAACCCTGACCCAAGGCCGTCCGGCGATGATCTCGGCCATGGCTGTCGATGGCGACCGGGACGCATTCTTGCGGTTGGCGGCCTCGGCCCAGCAGGGTAGCGAGCATCCGCTGGCCCGTGCCGTGCTGGCCGCCGTGCCGCCCGAGGCGCTGGCGGCCGTGTCCGAGTTCCGCAGCCTGCCCGGCCGAGGCCTTGTCGCCACCGTGGAGGGGCGCACCCTGCTGATCGGCAGCCGCCGGTTGATGATCGAGGAGAATATCGATCTCTCGTCCCTGTTCGCCCTGGCGGCGGCGGAAGAGGCCTTGGGCCGCACCATCATGTGGGTGGCGGAGGCTGGGCGGGGGTTGGGTTTCGTTTCTGTGGCCGATCCGGTCAAGCCGAGTTCCGCCAGGGCGGTGGCGGCGCTCCGGGCGCTGGGAGTCGAGACGGTGATGCTGACCGGCGACAATGCGCTGGCGGCGCGTGTCGTTGCCGATGCAGTCGGCATCGACCGGGTGGTGGCGGAGGTGTTGCCCGAGGACAAGGCCGCCGAGGTCGCCAAGCTCAAGGGAACGGGGCGGGTGGTCGCCATGGTGGGCGATGGCGTCAACGACGCCCCCGCCCTGGCCGCCGCCCATATCGGGATCGCCATGGGAACCGGCAGCGATGTGGCGATGCAGGCAGCCGGCATCACCCTGGTGCGGGGCGATCCGGCGTTGCTGGCCGAGGCGCTGTCCATCTCGCGCGCCACGACCCGCAAGATCCGCCAGAACCTGTTCTGGGCCTTCGCCTATAACGTAGTGGCGATTCCTGCCGCCGCCGCCGGCTTGCTGACTCCGGTGATCGCCGGGGCGGCCATGGCCATGTCGTCGGTGTCGGTGGTGTCGAATTCCCTGCTGCTGCGGCGTTGGAGGATGCGGTGAATATCGGTGAGGCGGCGCGACGCTCGGGGGTTTCGGCCAAAACCATCCGCTACTATGAATCCATCGGCCTGATTCCGGCCGCGGGGCGCACCGCGGCCGGTTACCGGGCCTATACCGCCAACGAGGTCGAGACCTTGCGTTTTATTCACCGCGCCCGCTCGTTGGGTTTTTCGGTGGAAGACGTGGGGGGGCTGCTGGAACTGTGGCGCGACCGGTCCCGCGCCAGCGCCGACGTCAAGGCCATCGCCCTTAATCACGTCGCCGCCATCGAGCGCAAGATCGCCGAACTGGATTCTATCCGCAGGACGTTGCTGGACCTGACCAACCGCTGTTGCGGCAATGATCATCCCGATTGCCCGATCCTGGATGGACTGACTCAGTAAGCCCGGTCGATGCAGAAGTCGATAACGTCGATCATGGCCTGCTTGACCGGGGAATCGGGGAAGATACCCAGGGCGTCGCGGGCGATCTCGCCATAGTGGCGGGCGCGGGCGACGGTAGCGGCGAGGCTGCCGTGCTTTTCCATCAGGGCGATGGCGCGGTCCAGGTCGCCGTCTTCCTGGTTCAGATCCTCGACGCAGCGGCGCCAGAAGGTGCGTTGGTCGTCGTCGCCGCGACGGAAGGCCAGAATTAGCGGCAGGGTGATCTTGCCTTCCCGGAAATCGTCGCCCACCGTCTTGCCCAGCACGGCCTGCTTGGCAGAGTAGTCCAGCACGTCATCAATCAGCTGGAAGGCGATACCCAGGTTGAGGCCGTAGGATTCCAGCGCCTCTTCCTCGATCTTGGGCCGCTCCGCCACCACCGCGCCGATACGGCAGGCGGCGGCGAACAGCGCGGCGGTCTTGGAGCGGATGACCTCCAGATAGGAGTCCTCGCTGGTTTCGGTGTCGTTGGCGGTGATCAGCTGGAGCACTTCGCCCTCGGCGATGACCGAGGAGGCGCGCGACAGGATGGCCAGCACCGACAGCGAGCCGTCCTCGACCATCAGCTCGAACGAGCGCGAGAACAGGAAGTCGCCGACCAGGACGCTGGGCTTGTTGCCGAACAGGGCGTTGGCAGAGGCCTGACCGCGTCGCAGGTCGGACTCGTCGACCACGTCGTCATGCAGCAGGGTGGCGGTGTGGATGAATTCGACGCAGGCGGCCAGCTTCACATGGCGCTCGCCCTCGTGGCCGGCCAGCTTGGCCGAGGCCAGGGTCAGCACTGGGCGCAGCCGCTTGCCGCCGGCGGCGATGATATGGCCGGCCAGTTGCGGAATCAGCGCGACGGGACTGTGCATGCGGTCGACGATGGTGCGGTTGACCTTCTGAAGGTCGTCTTTCACCAAGGCCACAAGAGCGTCGAAGCTCTTGGCTTTTTTCCCGCGTTCATCCTCGAAATTGACCACGATCGCCACGATGTCGAAACTCCCCGCCTGCGGGGTTGTCCCTACCCGCAGGACGAACATAGTGTTGTGGCGGAAAGTCGGTCAAGCTTGCATCTCCCTAATTTGCCGGTTTATAGCGAATTCATGCAGACAGAATCCCTCTTCGTCACCACCGAGGACCGCCTTTTGGGGGGGCGCATAGGCCTGCGTCAGCCTGCTTGCGGTTATCGCGCCGCCATCGACCCGGTGATGCTGGCCGCGGCCGTGGCGGCCAAGCCGGGTGAAAGCGTGCTTGATCTGGGCTGTGGCGTCGGGGCGGCCGCGTTGTGCCTGCTGGCCCGTCTGCCCCAGTTGCAGATTACTGGTCTGGAACTTCAGCCCGAATTGGCGGGGTTGGCCCGTCTGAACGCCGAGGCCAATGGCCGGAGCGAGAGCTTTCGGGTGGTCGAGGGCTCGGTTGCGGCCATTCCTCCGACCCTGGGCGGGTTCGATCATGTCATGACCAACCCGCCCTTTCATCGGCCGGAGCAGGGCACGCCGCCGCCCGGCGTCATTAAGGAAATCGCCAATGTGGAGGGTGAGGTCGATCTGGCCATGTGGGTCAAAGCGTCGATGAGGTTGCTGAAGCCCAAGGGACGGATGGCGGCCATCCATCGCGCCGACCGTCTGGCGGATCTGCTGGCGGCGCTGAGGGGGAGCGGCGCCGGTGCGATTCGTATCCTGCCGTTATGGCCCAAGGCCGGGCGTCCGGCCGGGAGGGTTCTGGTGTTGGCCCGCAAGGGATCGCGGGCGCCGCTGGAGCTTTTGCCCGGTCTTGTGCTTCACCGCGACGATGGCGGCTTCACCGAGGCGGCGGAGGCGGTGTTGCGCGGCGGTCAGGCGCTTCACACGTCTTGACCCCTTGTCCTTCACGGGCGATAACGGCGGCATGTTCGGAAAAACGCTTCTGACCGTCGTGGTCATCGCCATCGTCTGGTTCGGCTTCAAGTATCTCGTGCGTGTGGCCGAGGTGAAGCGCCGGGGCGAGTCGCCGGGGCCGGCAAGCCGACCGGATCGGGCCGCCGGGATCAAGGCGGAAACCATGGTGGAGTGCCGCATCTGCGGAACGTGGCAGGCCGATTCGACGACTAGGGCGTGCGGACGCGCCGATTGTCCGTATTGAAACCGGTATTTCGCTTCCTTATATAACCATTGTATAGCCACTCGCACCATTCGAACGGCATATATATGATGTATGCGTGGTCCCTTTGCTGTAATTTAGGGATTAACTATTGGCAGGCTGCAAAGGGGAGGGAGGTCGTTGGGAGAAACCCGATCCATAACCCGCGCCCTCTTGATTCGGTTGGCTCGCCGTCAGGCAACGGTACTGGCGACGTTGCTGGTCCTTGCCCTGGCCGGTTATCAGGCTTTGGGATTGACCGCCAGCTCGCTTTCCGAGGACGGCGCCCTGATCAATGTCGCCGGGCGTCAGCGAATGTTGTCGCAACGCATCATCGCCTATGCGCTGCAAGTGGCGACGGCGCCGACTTCGGAAGAGCGCAACCTGTTTCGCACTTTGATGAATGACAGTGCTTCGGAGATGAAGGCGGCCCAGGCTCACCTGATCAACGAAAGCAATGCCCGCGGGATGACGCCGGAGCTGTGGGAGCTGTATTTCGGCGCTTCCACCGGCCTGGACGCGGGGGTTCGATACTTCGTCATCTTCGCCCGCAATTTCGTTGAATCCTCGGAGCTGCCCGTCGGAGTCGATGATCCCCTGCTTAAAAGCCTGTCGGAGATGTCGCGGACCGTGCTGCTGCCCGGTCTGGAAAAGGTGGTTGCGCGTTATCAGGAGGAAGGCCGGGTTCGGGTGGCGCGTCTGCGCAGCTATGTGACGCTTGGGCTGTTGCTGACGGTGGCGGTTCTGGGGTTTGCTTGGCTCGGGGTGTTTCAACCCATGGTCCGACGCCTGCGCGAGGAACTGGTGGCCCACGAGGAGGCCGAGGAACAGAATCGGCTGATCCTGGCCGCAGTGGGCGAGGGGGTCCTTGGCCTCGATCACACGGGTCATATCGTTTTTGTCAATTCTGCGGCGGAACAGATGGTCGGGTACGGGGCGGCCGAGATGATTGGCCAACGCTCGCATTCGCTGCTGCACCATACCCATCCCGATGGATCTTATTATCCGGCGAGTGAATGTCCTCTGACCCGGACCCTGGCCGAGGGGACAAAATGTTCGGTCGAGGGCGAGTTGTTCTGGCGCAAGGATGGTTCCAGCTTTCCAATTCACTATACTTCGACGCCGATCGAGCGGGAGGACGGGGCGCGGGGCGCGGTGATCACCTTCCGCGATGTTACCGATCAGCTGGAATCAAAGCGGGCGCTGGAGGCCAGTGAGGAAGTCAAGAGCAGCATCCTTGACGCCGCCCTCGACGCCATCATCACCGTCGACCGGGACGGCAATATTGTCGAGTTTAATCCGGCGGCCGAGCGAATATTCGGAGTGGAGGAACAGGCGGTGATCGGTCGCGAGGTCGCCGATCTGATCATCCCCGAGGTCCATCGCGAGGCCCATCGTCGAGGATTGGCGCGGGTGGTCTCCGGTCAGCCGTCGCATCTGACCGGCCAGCGGCTTGAAATGACGGCGCTTCACGCCAGCGGTCGGGAGTTGTCGGTTGAGCTGACCATCACCCATCTTCCCGATCACGGCCTGTTCACCGCCTTCATTCGCGATCTCAGCGACCAGAAGCGGACGGAAGCCGCCTTGCAACGCTCTCAGAAGCTGGAGGCGGTTGGGCAGCTAACCGGCGGCATCGCTCACGACTTCAACAATCTGTTGGGGATCATCACCGGCAATCTGGAGTTGCTGCAAAAAAACGTGGCCGGGGATGAGAAGGCCTCCAAGCGGGTCGCCACCGCCCTGAACAGCGCCAGACGCGGCGCCGATCTCACCCGGCGCCTGCTGTCCTTCTCCCGCCAGGATCAGGGGGGGCAGGGTAAGGCCGCCTGCGATGTGGGCGAAGTCGTTGTCGGCATGTTGGAGATGTTGCAGCGGTCCCTGACCCGTCGGGTCGAGGTCTCGACCCGGATCGCGCCGAATCTCTGGCTGACCGAGATCAACCGCAGCGAATTCGAGGATTCCCTTCTCAACCTCGCCATCAATGCCCGTGACGCCATGCCCGAAGGCGGAGCGTTGATGATCGAGGCCAATAATATCATCATCGAGCCGGAATACCGTCGCATCGATCCCAATCTGGCTGCGGGAAGCTATGTGGTGGCTTCGGTCAGTGATACCGGCACCGGAATTCCCAAGGACATCCTTGATCGTATTTTCGAGCCGTTTTTCACCACCAAGGAGCGCGGCAAGGGCACCGGCCTGGGGCTTAGCATGGTCTATGGCTTTGCCAAGCGTTCCGGCGGGCATCTGCGGGTCTATTCCGAGCCGGGCGTGGGGACCACCTTCCGCATTTACCTGCCTCGTCAGGTCGGAGCCTCCGAGATGCCCGGAGCAGTCGAGGAGGCGGCCGCCATGCCAAGGGGCGACGAGACTGTCCTGGTGGTGGATGACGAACCATATCTGGCCGAGATCGCCGGAGAGTTTCTTGACGATCTGGGCTATGAGACGATCGTCTGCTCCGACCCGCGCGAGGCCCTGGAGCTGCTGGAGCGGCGCGACGATATCCACCTGCTGTTCACGGACGTGGTCATGCCCTACGGCATCGACGGCTTTGCCCTGGAGCGCCGGGTGCGGGAACTCGGCCGTCGCTGCCGGGTGGTCTTCACATCCGGCTTTACCGGTTATGCCCATAACAGTCCGGGGGAGGAAACCAACCTTCACCGGCGTCTGCTGATCAAGCCCTACGGCAAGGCCGAACTGGCGCGACTGGTTCGAGATGCGCTGGATCAGCCCGAGGAGACCGACCAACCATGATGGATCCTGACACGACACGCCGGCCGCCGGTTCTCATTCTCGATGATGAACGCGACATGTGCGAACTGGTCGCCGATGTGGGCGACGACATGGGGTTCGATACCCAGTGGTGCGATAATTTCGAGGATTTCGCCTGCCGCTACTCCATCGACCTGCGGGGTATCTTTCTGGATCTGGCCATGCCCGGCATGGATGGCATCGAAATCATCCGCTTCCTCGGAGACAACAATTCGGCCGCCCATCTGGTCTTGATGAGCGGACACGACATTCATTTGCTGGACGCGGCGCGACGGCTGGCGGAGGCCCGTGGGCTCAAGGTCGCCGGAGTGCTCCATAAACCGTTCGAGCTGGCCAGTCTGTCGGCGGTTTACGATATCTTGGCCATGGTCCAATCCCCGGCCCCACCCCAGCCGGTGGAGCGGGCCGTGCAGCGTTTTGCTCCCACCGCCGCCCATCTCGGCGCGGCCTTGGCGGCCGGTCATGTGGTGCCCTATTACCAGCCGAAATTCAACGTGGCCACCCGTCAGGTGACCGGGGCGGAGGTGTTGGCCCGCTGGATCGATCCCGAACACGGGATGATCGGGCCGGATCGCTTTATTCCCCTGGCGGAGAGCGAGGGGTTGATCGAGGCCCTGACCGATTGCATCATCGATCAGGCGCTGGACCAATGCCGGGTCTGGCGCGGGCAAGGTAAGCACCCCCGGATCGCGCTGAACCTGTCGCCGCTGTCGCTACGCCGGCTCGACCTTCCGGACTCGCTGTTGCGCAAGGTGATGGCGCGCGGCCTGTTTCCCGACACCATCATGATCGAGATTACCGAGACGGCGCTGATGTCCGACTATTCCGCCTCGCTCGATATTCTCACGCGCCTGCGTATGCGGCGTTTCGGGCTGTCGATCGATGATTTCGGCACCGGCTATTCCTCGTTGAAGCAGCTTCAGAACAGCCCCTTCACAGAGTTGAAGATCGATCAGTCCTTCATCGCCAAGGCCCTGACCGAGGAGGGCTCGCGCGCCATCGTGGAAAGCTCGGTCCAACTGGGCCATCGCCTCGGACTGAAGGTGGTGGCCGAGGGCGTCGAGACCGAGGAGCAGATGGAGTTCGTCAAACTGATCGGATGCGAGGAGGCCCAGGGCTTCTTGCTGGGCTGTCCTTGCACTGCCGAGGCTTTTCCCTGGCCCTGAGGGATTTCAGCCGTTTCCCCACCAGTAGACCCAGATGAACAGGAATACCCAGACCACATCGACGAAGTGCCAGTACCACGCGGCGGCCTCGAAGCCCACATGACGCTCGGCGGTGAAGTCGCCGCTTAGGGTCCTGGCCAGACAGACGCCCAGGAAGGTCACTCCGACGAAGACGTGGAAGCCATGGAACCCGGTGGCCATGTAGAACACCGAGGGGTAGATGCCGCCGGTGAAGGCGAACATGGCCTGTCCGTATTCGTGGACCTGTAACGACAGAAACACCAGCCCAAGCACGATGGTCAGTGCCAGCCAGCGCACAGTCTGGGGCCGCTTGCCCGCCATCAGGGCACGGTGGGAGCGGGTCAGGGTCAGGCCTGACGTCATCAGGATCAGGGTGTTGACGAAGGGGATGTGCCAGGTGTCCAGCACCTCGATTCCGGCCGGCGGCCACTGGGTGACCATGGGGGCCACCTTCAGGCTGGAATGAAAGAACGCCCAGAAAAATCCGGCGAAAAACATCACCTCGGAGGCGATGAACAACGCCATGCCCAGGCGCAATCCGTGGCGGACTTCCGGGGTATGGGCATCGCCGGCGCGGGCTTCGCGCACCACGTCGCGCCACCAGCCGAACATGGTGACCAGCAACAGCGCCAATCCCAGTGACAGCCCCCATTTGCTGTCGCGGTCATGGAAGTAGTGAACGCCGCCCCAGGCCAGCACGAAGGCGGAAACGCCCCCCATCAGCGGCCAGGGGCTGGGATCGACCAGATGGTAGGGATGGGTGTGGGGGGCGTCGGAATTGGCATGTGCGTGGCTCATGACCGTCCTCTTCCACTGGTGGCGGACTCTGCGGTCCGGAAGAATGTGTAGGAAAGGGTGATGGTGCCGACTTCATCGGTATGAGGGTCTTGGGCCATGGCGGGGTCGATGACGAAGCTCACCGGCATCTCCACGGTTTGTCCCGGCTGCAACACCTGTTCGGTGAAGCAGAAGCACTGAATTTTGGCGACGTATCGCCCGATTTTGTCCGGCGTCGCGTTATAGACCGCATTGCCGGTGATGGGATGGTCCGACAGGTTGGTGGCGGTGAAGATGGCCAAGGTATCCTCGCCCAGCCGCACCTTCATTTCGCGCAATTGGGGGGAAAAGCGCCAGTCCAGCCCCTTGGCCACCGAGGCGTCGAAGCGGATGGTGACCATGCGTTCCGACGCCTGGGACGAGGCGGCCGCCACCTGCTTTGGTGGCCCACCGATGCCGGTGGCTGTGCAAAACGCCCGGTAGAGCGGCACGCTGGCGACCACCAGCCCGATCATGGCGGCGATGATCGCCACCAGGACTGCCGCGGTTGCTCCGGGGCCGCGCTTCATCATGATGGTTACTCCGCTGGCGCGCCGATATGGGGCAAGGTCTCGAAGCCATGGACGGGAGGCGGCGAACTGACCGTCCACTCCAAGGTGGTGGCTCCGTTCCCCCATGGATTGGCCTCGACCGCCTTGCCGGCGCTAAAGGTCCGCCACACCACTACCAGGAAGAACACCGTCCCCGCGAAGGCGATATAGGCCCCGATGGACGACACCATGTTCCAGCCGGCATAGGCGTCGGGGTAGTCGGGAATGCGCCGGGGCATGCCCTGGACACCCAGGAAATGTTGCGGAAAGAAGGCGAGGTTGACGCCGACGAAGGTGACCCAGAAATGGATCTTGCCCAGCGTCTCCGGGTACTGACGCCCGCTCATCTTGCCGATCCAGTAGTAGAAACCGGCAAAGATGGCGAACACCGCGCCCAGGCTGAGGACATAGTGGAAATGGGCGATGACGTAGTAGGTGTCGTGCAGCGCCACATCCACCGGATTATTGGCCAGCACCACGCCGGTGACGCCGCCCATGGTGAACAGGAAGATGAACCCCACCGCCCACAGCATGGGCACCCGGAAGGTGATGGAGCCGCCCCACATGGTGGCGATCCAGCTGAACACCTTGATGCCGGTGGGCACCGCGATGACCATGGTGGCGGCGGTGAAGTAGGCCCGGGTGTTGACGTCGAGGCCGGTGGTGAACATGTGATGCGCCCAGACCGCAAAGCCGATCACGCCGATGGAGACCATGGCATAGGCCATGCCCAGATAGCCGAACACCGGCTTTCTGGAAAAAGTGGCGATGATCTGGCTGACGATGCCGAAGGCCGGCAAGATCATGATGTAGACCTCGGGGTGGCCGAAGAACCAGAACAGATGCTGGTACAGCAGCGGGTCGCCGCCGCCCGAGGGCGCGAAGAAGGTGGTGCCGAAATTGCGGTCGGTCAGCAGCATGGTCAGCGCCCCGGCCAGCACCGGGATGGATAGCAGCAGCAGGAAAGCGGTCACCAGCATGGACCACACGAAGAGCGGCATGCGGTGAAGGGTCATGCCGGGGGCTCGCATGTTCAGTACGGTGGAGATGAAATTGACCGCGCCCAACACCGAACTGACGCCGGCCAGATGCAACGCCAGGATGGCGAAATCCACCGAGGCGTCGGGATGGCCGCTGGTGCTGAGTGGCGGATACAAGGTCCAGCCGGTGCCAGCGCCGGCTCCCTCGAAGGCTGACATGATCATCAGCAGGAAGGCGGGCGGCAGCAGCCAGAAGCTGATATTGTTGAGCCGGGGGAACGCCATGTCCGGCGCTCCGATCATCAGCGGCACGAACCAGTTGCCGAACCCGCCGATCAGGGCCGGCATCACGGTGAAGAACACCATGGTCAGGGCATGGGCGGTGACGAAGACGTTGTACTGGTGCCAGTCGCCGCCGAAAATGGTGCCGCCCGGATGGGCCAGTTGCATGCGGATCACCACCGACATGGCGCCGCCGATCAATCCGGCCATCACCGAGAAGATCAGGTACAGCGTGCCGATATCCTTGTGGTTGGTCGAAAACAGCCAGCGACGCCAGCCATGGGGAGTGGTGCTGCTCATGGGCGTGGCTCCTGGACAAGGGCGACCGTGGCGGTGGGAGGGGTTCCGTCCAGATGCGCGAATTTGCGTTTGGCGGCGGCGGCCCAGGCGGCGAACTCGTCCTTGGGCAGGGCGCGCACTTGGATCGGCATGAAACCGTGGTTGATGCCGCAGAGTTGCGAGCACTGGCCGTAATAGACGCCGGGCTCGTTGACCTGGACCCAGCTTTCATTCAGGCGGCCGGGAACCGCATCGGTCTTGACCCCGAAGGCGGGAACCGCCCAGGAATGAATGACGTCGTCGGCGGTCATCTGCAACCGGACCGGCACCCCGGCCGGCACCACCAATTCATTATCGGCGGTCAGCAGGCGCGGCTGGCCCGGCTTTAATGCGTCTTCGGTCACGATCATGGAGTCGAACTTGAAGTCGTGGTCGGGGTACTCGTAGCTCCAGTACCACTGATGACCGACGATCTTGACCGTCAGTTCGGCGTCGTTGACCCGGTCCATGAAGTAGAGCAGCCGAAAGGATGGAATCGCGATCAGCAGCAAGATGATTGCCGGAATGGCGGTCCACGCCACCTCCAGCGGAGTGTTGTGGGACCAGTTAGCCGGCTTGGGATTGCGCTTGGCGCTGAACCGCCAGCAGGCGTAGCCCAGCAGGGCGCTGACCAGGGCGGTGATGGAAACGATCACCACATTGATGAAGCTGGTGAGCGATTGGATGCGTTCCATGGTGGGCGAAGCCCCCTTTTGGAACCCGATGGCCCAGGGCTGCGGCTCTGCCGCGAATGCCGCTGGAACCATGAACAGGATGGCAATGGCCATCGCCCAGGTTAGATCGGACCGTTTCATCTGGAGTATCCCTCCCTGCCGTCTCGCCCCGCGAACCGGCGGATGCGCTGGACGACCCCGATGGGGCCGCTGAAACTCATTCTTATTTGTGGGTATGGCGGCGATGGATTCCAACCCCTGGGTTCTGAAAAACTAATCCACGCGGCCTCTTGCGGCGCAGCGACGGATCGCTACATTAGGGGTAGCTAAAATGTTGGATCAGGATCAGCGCTATGTTCAGCCGGTTGTTTGGTGCTTTGAGTGGGGCGGTTCAGCCGGGCGGCGATAAGGTCAAGGTGGTCGATCCCGCCATCATCCGGGAGTGGTGGGAGGCCGGGGAAGTGGTGCTGATCGATGTGCGAGAGCGCGACGAATACGCCGCCGAGAACATTCCCGGCGCCGTCAACCTGCCGTTGACATCGTTCAATCCGACCCAGGTTCCCAAGCCGGAAGCGGGTAAGCGTCTGGTGATTCACTGCCGAAGCGGGGCGCGTTGCGGCACCGCGTCGGCGCATCTGGTGGCGGCCGGTTGGGACGGAGAGATCGTTCGCATGCGGGGCGGCATCATGGGATGGAGGTCGGCGGGCGGGCCGACCCGGCGAGGCTCATAATCTATTAAGATTTGCTCTCATAAACTGGTCGGGTAGTCGCTTCCAAGAGGAGTGAACGACCATGGGCCAGAAGGCTGCGCGCCGTGAGAAATTAGCGGCAATTCGGGAACGGGCACTGGAGATCCTTGCCTCGCCCGAAACCCAAACCCTGATGTCCAGGGAGCGGGCCCTCGATTCCCTTGGTTACCTCTGGGTGGTCGAGAAGGAAAGGCTGGGACCTTTGTTGGCCTGTTAGCCAACCGACTGCGCCCCCCGTCCAACAGGAAGGGGGGCGCAGAGCATTTCATTCAATCACACAAGTTCAGCGGGGGCCGCATCGCCGCGCCATTTTGGCTCTGGCCTCGGCCTCATCGGCGCAATCGCGACAATGTCTGGCGTAGGGGTTGGCCTTCAGGCGATCCGCCTCGATCCCCTCGCCGCAGGCGCGACAAATTCCCGTCGACGGAACCGTTTCCACTTTACCGAGAACCGCTTGAATGGCAGCCGCATTAAGGACTTCAACCCGTTCGGCCGCGAGATCAATATCGTCCATACCCTCACTCCTGAGAGCCAAGTAGGCCGATATTGTGGAATCAGTTCACGCAGAGATCAATATATATGATGGTGGTGATGAAAGAGAGTTTGCCCGCGCCGCTAGTCCACGGTCTTCGGCGACCAGGTCAGGGTGGCGTTTCCCTCTTCCTGATTGCAAAGTTCGGACAGTTTGGCGGCTGAAACCCGCAACGGGGTGGTACCGTTGATGGTGAGGATGCCTTTGCGCACCAGCTTCCACCCGACCGAGACGCAGATATTCGGCGGGACGTTCGAGGCGGTGACGGCGACCTGGCTTCCCTTGTGCTCGACCATCATGGCGCCGCCGAATACATTTCGTTCGACCACGATGCCTTTGGCGGCTCGTTCTATCTGTTCGACAAAGGCTTCGGGAGTCGCCGATTCCTCCTGTTCCTTGGGACTCAGCAGGAAGGCCGCGATGCTGAAGGCGGCGACGACCGCGATCAGGGCGACGATGACCAGGACTTTATGGGACCCCCCGCCGCTCTCATGCCGATGCCTGGGCGCCGAGTGGTGGTGGCCGATATGTTTGCCGGGAGTTACTGAGTGACTGATCATCATTCACCGCCCTGGGAGAATAAGATGTCTCCAACAAGTAGATGATATCGGAAGATGCTTAAGACAAGGTTAGGACTCGGTCCCATCTGACGCTCCATGGCTTGGAACGGACAAAGCCCCCAGGTTTCCCTGGGGGCTTTGATGGTGGGCGGTACAAGGATTGAACTTGTGACCCCTGCGATGTCAACACAGGCGTAATGCCTGTCCTTTCACGCTCTTACCCGCTCCATTCACGCGATGGAGTGGTGAATGGCTAGCATCAGGAAACTTCCCTCGGGACGGTTCAACGTCCAGATCAGGCGGAAAAACGCAAAACCACTCTCGGCCTCGTTCCCCACTCTGGAGGAGGCTGAACGCCAAGAAGACCAACTTGCGGCCCTACCTACTACTGGACCCGTCTCGGAACCCCCACTGTCGTTTCTGGCCCTGGGAAGGCGCTATTGCGACACAGTGTTGAAGGGGCGTCCATCGAGGGCAATTACACTCTCCCGTGTCGAGCGGATAGTACCTCACCTTCCCGATGATGTGCGGACGATGACCAAGTTTGACGTGAACGGCTATCGCCTCATGCGGCTGGATCAAGTTGCGCCAGCGACATGCAGGGAGGAACTTCAAATCATCCACCGCATTTTCAGGTGGGCTCACAGCGAGCTTCTTCTGGATAAGGCTCGGTATCCTTCATAGCCCTCGCAGAGATGCTTGTGCGACAGCGCAATGCCAAGACTCCCAGCAAGGTTGTCGCATACGACGATGCTGGCAATCTCCTTCCGCCCATGAAGTCGCTGCTCTCTGGCGGAACCCTCACTGAGGGCATGGAGTATATGAAGGCCATCCGGGCACGATACCGGACTCCTTAGAGTATCCGAGCCAAAAAGCGGGCGTGGCAGCATAGGTCGCGCCTGCTCCAAACCATTTTCCGCAAAAGGATTTTATTATGACATTAAACTTACGATGCCGTATCGCGGCTGGACGCGATGCTACGATCAAATGCCTTGCCCACTCGGTGGGAAGCGGCAAGACAGAGGCGGCCATTCGAGGCATTCAGGCGAACCCTGGCCCGCTTCTTCAAGGAAGCACCATTCGTGTGGAACGCCAACAACGACTACGCAAACGAAGAAGGGTGCCTTCCTCACGATAAGCGCTTGCCAGCTAGGTCGGAGGGAATGGACCAGTATAAGGGCGTTCACAATGTGGCGTGCCTGCTGGTCATCAATCCCGCTCCCCCGGTGGCGAAACTGCTGAGCGCCTTCACGGGGCTGGGCCTGTCAGAAATCTATTTCGCCACCAAGTTCTCCCACACCTACCAAACGATTGGCCGTTGTTCGCTTAGGGACCGCCATAGCGAAGAGCCAATCAAACTGGTGGTTCTCTCCAAGGCCGAAGCTGACAAGCTTGCGGAACTTTTCGAGGGGGCTGAGGTCGTCGGGCAGCTTGGCATTCTGCCGCAGCTATCCACCCTTACGCGGGGAGTTAAAGCGGGGAGCGGCGAGAAAGTAGATTGGTCCCTGCATCGGAAGGCGTACTTCAAGTACAGGGGCCGAATGAAAGGGCAAGGCATCGAACCACTTTCCAAGGAGGGGTGGTTCAGCAATGTGCGCTTACCAAACCTCGGAGCAGCACCCTGTACCCTGTCCGTTTTAGACGGGCGACAAGCTGGCCCTAGGGAGACTTTTTCTTATAAGAGCTTATAGGGAGTTGTCGCCCCTATGGGTTTGGCATTGGGTGGTTCCTGCACCCTTCCTTATTTGAAAACAAATTATTTCCAAACCTAACGCCCTCAAGGGCGGGCGGCCCAAGACGCAAGAATATTATTATTCACAAAATAAATAACGATATAATTTTTTAGGAGAAATTGATGGAAGGATACCATGATATCCCGTTGAATGGGGGTAAGACTTATGTATCTGCGATAGATATAATGCGTCTATGTTCAAATAATATGTGGAAGTGTTCGTTCAAGACGTTACAGTCTGTGGCCTGCCAAAGGGGATGGGATACCCTGAGACGGAGATATTGGGAGGAGAAAATGCTCTCCATCCTCCTGAAGAATGCCGTCGAAACGGAAGACTCGGCTCAGGCCGAGAAGGCCCTTAAGGCATTGAGGGGAAAATCCGTCACCACCAAGGCCCAAGCCATTGATAATATGCACGACGATGCCGTTAGGAAGCGCATCGAAAATGAATTTAAAATAGATAGTGAGCGTATGAGGTTGGTGGTCGGTGGGCGTGAGGCTTAGGAAAAATATTTTTAGGTTGAGTGCCGGTGCTATGCAAATTCAATCATTATTTTAAATAAGAATGGCGGAAATTCTATGTTTTATTATTTCATTATGCCTTGTGTTCGTCGCTATATATCCCGCTAACATCCCCTGAGCTCGTATTTATTCATAGAAAATTTGGAGGGGCGTTTCAGGGTATACGAAGCCCCCCATATCCCCCTTGATCCCCCTTGTACCCATCTTCGCTTACCCGCCCACACGTTGACCCGCTCTGAGGCGGGAAGGGGGGAATGACGGGAATTGGGTTCCCCCTTGAAGGGCGGTTAGCTCAGCGGTAGAGCGACAGCGGAGCCGTCAGGCTCAAGCGACTGTGTTGACCGTTCACATTGACCGTTGTGAATCAGTGTGAATAGGATGATCTCTTACCGGAGTGGGTAGGTCCTGAAAGGACAAAGCCCCCAGGTTTCCCTGGGGGCTTTGATGGTGGGCGGTACAAGGATTGAACTTGTGACCCCTGCGATGTCAACACAGTGCTCTACCGCTGAGCTAACCGCCCGTCTTCCTCGGCGGGTGCGCGTTGCGTCCGCTGAGGGCCGTTCTTTTAGCGTCGTTCCTCGGGCATTGCAAGCCCTTCTGGAACGTCGGCACAATACTTTTTTCAAGGCCGCCTCGCGGATGTGGATAAGTGATTTTTCATCTCGCATATGACACCCTTGCCGCGACCTGCTAAGAATGCTGCCGACGCCATGGATACCACGCTCACCGCCACTCAAGATGACAGTTCCGTGCTGACGGTGCGTGCTCCGCTCCGACAGACCGTGGCGTTGGTTTTCGCGTCTCCGCATTCGGGGCGGGCCTATCCCGCTGAATTCATCGCCGCCTCCAAGCTGGATCCCAAGACGTTGCGCCGATCCGAGGACAGTTTCGTCGATGAACTGTATTCCTGTGCGCCCGATCATGGAGCGCCGCTGATCAGCGCGGTGTTTCCACGCGCTTATTGTGATCCCAATCGCGAGCCTTACGAGCTTGACCCCGCCATGTTCGCCGGGCCGCTGCCCGGTCACGCCAATACCCGCAGTCCTCGGGTTCTGGCCGGGCTTGGCACAATCGCCCGGGTTGTCGCCAGCGGGGCCGAAATCTACAGCGCCAAACTGCCGGTGGCCGAGGTGGAGCGGCGGATCACCCGATGTTATCTTCCGTATCATGACTGTCTGCGGCGGCTGGTGGAGGAAACCCGGGCCGCCTTCGGCTGGTCCTTGCTGGTGGATTGCCATTCCATGCCATCGGTGGGCGGCCCCTTGGACCGCGATTCCGGGTTGTCGCGGGTGGATGTGGTGTTGGGCGATTGCTTTGGCGCCGCGTGCTCGCCGCTGTTCACCCAGGTGGCGGAGGACGCGTTCAGCCGGAAGGGGTATCGGGTGGTGCGCAACACCCCCTATGCCGGTGGTTTCACCACCCGGCATTACGGCCAACCCCGCCAGGGCAGTCATGCCTTGCAGATCGAGCTGAACCGAGGACTTTATATGAATGAGGCCGAGCATCTGCATGGCCCCGGCTTTGGGCAAATGCAGGCCGATATCGAAGACGTGGTCGCGTCTCTGGCCCGTGCCGCAAGCGAGTTCCCACCATCATGTCCCTGAGCCCGACCCCGCTGCCGGTGGTGATCCGCGACGCGACCGCGGAGGATATGCCGGCGATCCAGGCGATCTATTCGTATTACGTCACCCGCTCGGCCGCGTCGTTCGAGGAGGAGACTCCCAGCGTCGAGGAGATGACCGCCCGCTGGAGCCAGATCATCGGGCGCGGCATACCGTTCCTGGTGGCAGAGGAGAAGGGGGAGGTTCTGGGCTACACCTATGCCGGTCCCTTCCGGCAGCGTTCGGCTTACCGCTACACCGTCGAGGATTCCATCTACGTGGCCCCGTTCGTGGTCCGGCGCGGCATCGGGGGCGTTTTGCTGTCGGCGTTGATCGAGCGTTGCACCGCTCTCGGCTATCGTCAGATGATCGCCGTAATCGGGGACTCCGCCAATCTTGGGTCCATCGCCCTGCATCGCGCCAACGGCTTTGGCCAGGAAGGGGTCCTGCGCGGAGTCGGACTGAAGTTCGGACGCTGGGTCGATGTGGTGATCATGCACAGAACACTGGGTGGCGACGACCGCCCCCTTCCCGATGGCGGCAAGGCCCCGCCGCTGGCTTCTTCAATCAATTCCAAGGATGCGCCATGACCCAACCGACTCCCGATGACATCATCTTCAGCCGCCGCATCATTGTCGGCGTGGCGGTTCTCCTCGCCATTTTGCTTGGATCTCTGGCCTATGGCGCAATCAGAAGTTTATAGCCAAAAAAAACCGCTGGGTTGCCCCAGCGGCTTGAGTTTTGGGAGGAAACGTCCAAGAAAGGCAACAAGGGAGCGTCCGAGGACTTCCGTTTGTTGCACTGCAATATATATTGGCCAAGCGACTTTGGCGCAAGCGGAAAAATGGGGGGAAACTGCGGATAGGCCGGGAATCACCCGTTTCTCAGGCCGTTTGCCGCGCATGTCAGGTATGACCACTGGGCGGCGGCAACGCTGGCACTTGTGGCACACATCATGCAAGAATGCCTGCGGGAATGACGCTTTTGGAGCGGGTCGATGAGGACGTGGCAAGCGACATGGATGGTGGGAGCTTTTGCCGTCATCGCGGTTGCCTCCGTGCCGGCAATGGCGGTGACGCCGCTACCGGCCGACAATCTCTGCGCGGCCGAGGCCTCGGCCAATGAACGCAGCTACGGAATCCCGGCTGCTTTGTTGCATTCGATTTCCATCGTCGAGTCCGGTCGATACGATTCCGAGCGCCGGGCAACTATTGCCTGGCCATGGACGGTCACCGCCGAAGGGCAGGGACACTATCTGCCCAGCAAGGCCGAGGCCATTGCCGAGGTAAAGCGGCTGAAGGCGCGGGGCGTCAAAAATATCGATGTGGGCTGTATGCAGGTCAATCTGCGCTATCACCCCGAGGCGTTCGCCAATCTGGAGCAGGCCTTCGACCCCGCCGCCAATGTCGGTTATGCCGCCCGGTTTTTGAAGGGTCTGTTCGGGGCGACCAATCACTGGCCGACGGCTGCGTCGTACTATCATTCCCAGACGCCAAATCTGGCCGCCGCCTACCGTGAGCGGCTGATGAAAGTCTGGAACGGCGCTGGCGCGTCCGCTCAGGTTGCTTCCGCTCCTCGTGGCTCCAAGCCGGTGCCGTACGCCCCGACGCTGAAGTCGGTTCCCGGTTCTCCCCAGGTCGAGGACATGCGCAAGGCTTGGCGTGATCAGGCCTTGGCCGGTCGTGACGAGGCCAGCCGCATCGCCGACGCCTACCGCAAGGCCAGGGTATCGGAGTATCAGTTGCGCCGCGCCCGTTTCCAGGATGCTCGGGCAAATCTGTCAACCACCAGCAGGCACTGATCGTTATCGTCTGATTGCGTTCAGCAGCGCCTCGACCGCCGCCACGAACATGGCCTCGGTCAGTCGGCGGGTATTGGTGTTGTAGCGTGAACAGTGATAGCTGTCGGTGAGCGCCAGACCAGAGGGCAGGGGGTGCGTCACACCATGGCCGAAGGGGTGGGCGGCCTTGCGCAGGCCCAGGGTCGACAGCACCTGATCATGGGACCCGCGCCCCAGGCAGAGGATGCCCCTGAGGGCCGGCATGGCGGCGATTTCCGAGGCCAGGAACGGCCGGCAGGCGGCGAATTCGGCCGGCAGCGGCTTGTTGGCGGGGGGGGCGCAACGCGCCGCGTTAGTTACCCGGCAGTCCACCAGGGTGAATCCGTCATCGGCGCTGGCTCCATAGCTGCCACGGGCGAGGCCCAGCCTCGATAGGGTGGCGTAAAGCAAGTCGCCGGCATAGTCGCCGGTGAAGGGGCGGCCGGTCCGGTTCGCCCCCTTCAGTCCCGGCGCCAACCCGACCACCAGGATGCTGGCGTCAAGTTCTCCGAACGACGGCACCGGCGCATGGTGCCAGCCGGGATAGGCGTCGCGATTGGCGCGCCTGTACTCGACAAGGCGAGGACAGGCGGCGCAATCGGGAGCGGGGATCAGAAGAGAGGGCTGTGTTTCCCCCCTCACTCTTCGTTTCCACCCTGCGGCGCGGGGCGCTCTTCCCGGTAGGACTGGGCGCGGGCGATCTGGGATTCCAGGTCGAGCAATTCGACGAAGGTGTCGGCTTGGCGGCGCAATTCGTCGGCCACCATGGGCGGCTGCGAACGGATGGTGCTGACCACGGTGACGCGCACGCCCTTGCGCTGGACCGCCTCAACCAGCCGGCGGAAGTCGCCGTCGCCGGAGAACAGCACCACATGATCCAGGTACTGGCACATTTCCATCACGTCGATGGCCAGTTCGATATCCATATTGCCTTTGATCTTGCGCCGGCCGGTGGCGTCGGTGAACTCCTTGGTCGGCTTGGTGACCATGGTGTAGCCATTATAGTCCAGCCAGTCGACCAACGGGCGGATGGGGGAGTATTCCTGGTCCTCCATCAGTGCGGTGTAATAAAAGGCGCGGATCAGCCGCCCCTTGGAAGCGAACAGTTGAAGCAGTTTCTTGTAGTCAATGTCGAAACCCAGCGCGCGGGCGGCGGAATAGAGGTTCGATCCGTCAATAAACAGGCCAACTCGTTCGGCGGCATAGAATTGCATGGCTAATCTCTCTCGTAAAATACGGTGTGGGCGGCCTTGGGAAACCAAGAGGTCGCCGTTACCTGGGAGCGGCAATCCGCATAAGGTAGGCGGCAACCCGCGCCGCCGCAAGTGGCCGGCACTTGCTTTCCACCCGCAACGCCATATATAAGCTGTCTTCTTTTCCAGACTGCCTGTGACAAGGATCATCGATGGCGCGCGTTACAGTAGAAGATTGTGTCCTCAGGATTCCGAACCGCTTCGAGCTGGTTCTGATCGCCGGCCAGCGTGCCCGTGATATTTCCGCTGGCGGTAAGCTGACGGTGGAACGCGATAACGACAAGAATCCGGTGGTGGCGCTGCGCGAGATCGCCGACGACACCGTTCCGCTCGACGCGTTGCATAACGCCTTGATCCAGGGCTTGCAGAAGCATGTCGAGGTGGACGAGCCGGAAGAAGACGAGATGGAGGGCTTCATCCCCGATGGCGATCTTGCCTTCGAGACCGTCGCCAACGAGGATGAGATGATCGAAGACGGCATGTCCATCAGCGAGGACGGCGCGGATTTCGATCCCGACGCGGCCGGCGATGCCGCCATCGGCGAAGATTGATCGGCTGGTCGTCTTTCCGCCCGTCTTCCATGAAAGAAGATGGGCGGAGTGGGTTTCTTCTTTTCCTTCGCCCCTGTGCCGTACACACTCGTGGGATAGTGGCCTCGGGGCCGCTGGAATAGGGTGATGCTGGCATGATGCGCCAATTCGAACTGGTCGAGCGCGTCAAATCCTACGATCCCAACGCGGACGAGGATGCCATTAATCGCGCCTATGTTTTCGCCATGAAGATGCATGGTTCGCAGCTTCGGGCCTCGGGCGATCCCTATTTTTCCCACCCCATCGAAGTTGCTGGCATCTTGACCAAGTACCGGTTGGATTCGGCTTCGATCATCACCGCCCTGCTGCATGACACCATCGAGGACACGCCGGCGTCGCTTGACGATATCGAGCGGTTGTTCGGGCGCGAGATTTGTCGTCTGGTGGACGGCGTCACCAAGCTGAACCGTATCGAGCTGCAATCCGATCACGCCAAGCAGGCGGAGAACCTCCGCAAGCTGGTGTTGGCCATGAGCGAGGATATCCGCGTCCTGCTGGTCAAGCTGGCGGACCGCATGCACAACATGCGGACGCTGCACTACATCAAGAACCCCGATAAGCGCCGCCGTATCGCCATGGAGACCATGGAGATTTACGCCCCCCTGGCCGAGCGGATCGGCATGCAGGGGATCAAGATGGAGTTGGAGGATCTCGCCTTTGGCGAACTCCACCCCGACGCCCGGACCTCTATCGTGGCGCGCCTCAGCTTCCTGCGCGAACAGGGTGGGGACCTGATCGGCCGTATTTTGGAAGAGTTGCGCAAGATCCTGGGCGAGGCCGGCATCGCCGCCACCGTCTCCGGGCGCGAGAAGACGCCGTACTCCATCTGGCAGAAGATGCAGCGCAAGAATGTCGGTTTCGAGCAATTGTCCGACATCATGGCATTCCGCGTGGCGGTCAACGGGGTCGAGGATTGCTATCGGTCGCTGGGAGTGATCCACTCCAAGTACCCCATGGTGCCGAACCGCTTCAAGGACTACATCTCGACCCCCAAACCCAACGGCTATCGCTCGCTGCATACCGGCGTGTTCGGTCCCGAGCGTCATCGCATCGAGGTGCAGATCCGCACCACCGAGATGCACGAGGTGGCCGAACTGGGGGTGGCTGCCCATTGGAAGTACAAGCAGGATGGTGGCAATCTGACCGATGGTCGTCAGTATCGCTGGCTGCGTGAGCTGCTCGACATCTTGGAACATGCCTCCAACCCCGAGGAGTTCCTGGAGCACACCAAGCTTGAGATGTTCTCGGACCAGGTGTTCTGCTTCACTCCCAAGGGTGACTTGATCTCGCTGCCGCGCGGCGCTTGTCCGGTGGACTTCGCCTATGCCGTCCATTCCCAGGTGGGCGACACCTGCGTGGGCGCCAAGGTCAACGGCCGTATCATGCCGCTTCGGACCCAGCTCCAGAACGGTGATCAGGTCGATATCATCACTTCCAAGGCGCAGACTCCCAATCCCACCTGGGAGCGCTTCGTCGTCACCGGCAAGGCCCGCGCCCGGATCCGCCGCTACATCCGCACCCAGCAGCGGGCGCAGTATACCGAGCTGGGGCGCGCCATCCTGGTTCGCGCCTTCCGCCAGGAAAGCTACGACTATACGGAAAAGGCGGCGGAAGGCGTTCTGCGCATCTTCAAGGCCCCCACGGTCGATGATCTGCTGGCCATGGTGGGTGAGGGGATTCTGACGGCTCGGGAAGTGGTCTCGTCGATTTTCCCCGAGTTGAAGGCGGCTCGGCCCGATAATGTCGTGGCCCTCAAGATGCGCGGCAAGAGCGGCTCCGACAAGAAGGACAAGGCCGGCGCGGTTCCCATCAAGGGGTTGATTCCCGGTATGGCCATGCACTTCGCCGGCTGCTGCCATCCGCTGCCCGGCGACCGTATCGTCGGTATCGTCGCCACCGGCAAGGGGGTGACGATCCACACCATCGACTGTGAAAACCTGGAACAGGTCGTCGATCAGCCCGAACGCTGGCTGGATCTGGCCTGGGACGAGGCGGACAACGCCGGCCATGTGGGACGGATCGATCTGGTGGTGACCAACGAGCCCGGCGCATTCGGCGCCATCTCGACGGTGATTGCCAAGAACATGGGCAATATCACCAATCTGAAGATCACCAACCGCACCTCCGACTTCTTCGAGATGATCATCGATATCGAGGTGCGCGACGTGAAACACCTCACCAATGTCATCGCCGCGCTACGCGCCACCCCCGCCATCAACTCGGTCGATCGCGCGCGAAATTAGCTTCAGGAGCTTGAAACAGATGACCCGGCGTCTTCGCCTCGGCGTGAATATCGATCACGTCGCCACGATCCGCAACGCCCGAGGCGGCCATCATCCGGACCCGGTGCGCGCCGCCCATACCGCCGCCGCTGCCGGGGCCGACGGCATTACCGCCCATCTGCGCGAGGATCGCCGCCACATCTCCGACCGCGATATGGAGCGCCTCGCCAACGAGATCGCCCTGCCGCTGAATTTCGAGATGGCAGCCACCGAGGAGATGGTCGCCATCGCGCTGCGTCATCGCCCCCATGCCGCCTGCATCGTGCCCGAGCGGCGGGAAGAGCGCACCACCGAGGGCGGTCTTGACGTCGCCGGCCATGTGGAGACGCTGCGCCCCCTGGTGGGTCGGCTGGTGGAGGCCGGAATCCGCGTCTCCATGTTCATCGTGGCCGATCCACGTCAGTTGGACGCCTCCAAGGCCATCGGCGCGCCGGTGGTGGAGTTACACACCGGCGCCTATTGCGATGCCGAGGGCGAGGCGCGCGACCGCGAATTCGCCCGTATTCTGGCCGCCGCCGCCCATGCCGAGGCCATCGGGCTGGAATGCCACGCCGGGCACGGCCTGTCCTACGATACCGTCAAGCCGGTGGCGGCCATCGCGACCATCGCCGAATTGAATATCGGTCATTTCCTGGTGGGAGAGGCGATCTTTATCGGCTTCGAGGCCTCGATCCGCCATATGCGGGCCTTGATGGACGAGGCGCGCAACCGGTGATTTTGGGCATCGGCAACGACCTGATCGACATCCGCCGGATCGAAAAGACCCTGGAGCGTTATGGCGAGCGCTTCATCAATCGCGTCTTCACCGAGGCCGAGCGGGCCAAGGCGGAGCGCCGTACCCAAGCCATGCGCGCCGCCACCTACGCCAAGCGTTACGCCGCCAAGGAAGCCGCCGCCAAGGCCTTGGGGACCGGGTTCCGCGCCGGGGTGTTCTGGCGCGATATCGGCGTGATCAATTCCCCCCTCGGCCAGCCGGTTCTGGTGTTGACCGGCGGCGCGGCGCGGCGGTTGGAGCAGATGGTTCCGGCGGGCATGACGGCCCGCATCGATCTGACCATGACCGACGAATACCCCATGGCCGAGGCGGTGGTGATCATCTCCGCCGTCCCGGCTTGACAGGCGCGTCGGGGGCTGGCTTGATCTGCGCAGCCACGGTCTATGTGTGCATCTTTAATTATCTTTGAATTCAAACGGTTGGGCGGCGCATTTCATGTCAAAAGGTAAGTCTGGCGGGGTGATGGAGACGGTCCGCACGATCGTCTATGCCATGGTTATCGCCGGTGGGGTGCGGACGGTGGCTTTCGAGCCCTTCAACATTCCATCGGGATCGATGATTCCCAGTCTGCTGATCGGCGATTATCTGTTCGTTTCCAAATCCGCCTATGGCTATTCGCGCCACTCCATGCCGTTCAGCATCGGCCCTGGCGGCGGGCGGGTCATGGAGAAGGTTCCCGAGCGCGGCGACGTCATCGTCTTCAAAAAGCCGCCCGAGGCCAGGATCGATTATATCAAGCGGGCGGTGGGCTTGCCGGGTGACCGGATTCAGGTCAAGGGCGGCATCCTGCACATCAACGGCGTCCCGGTCGATCGTCAGCGCATCGAGGACTTCATCGAGCGCGACCGCGACGGCAACATCTTCCGTGCGCCGCAGTATGTCGAGACCCTGCCCAACGGCAAGAAGCACAACATCATCGAATCCCATGGCGATAACGGCCCCGCCGACAATACTCCGGAATATAAGGTGCCGGCCGGCCATTACTTCATGATGGGCGATAACCGCGACAACTCGGCCGATTCGCGATTCCTGTCCGAGGTTGGCTATGTGCCGGCGGAAAATCTGGTGGGCCGCGCCGAAGTGCTGTTCTTCTCGGGCGATGGCAGCGCCGCGCTGTGGGAAGTGTGGCGGTGGCCCTGGGCCATCCGCTATTCTCGCCTTTTCCAGGGAATTCAGTAGGTGACCGGGGCTGCCTCCGATCTTTACAAAATCCTGGGGCACCGCTTTGTCCGGCCCGAGCTTCTGGTTCAGGCGCTGACCCACCCCAGCATGTTGCAGGGACGGCGTCAGAAGCAGTCGGCGCCTTATGAACGGCTGGAATTCCTGGGCGACCGGGTGCTGGGGCTGGTGGTTGCCGACATGCTGTTCCAAGCCTTTCCCGATGAGGCGGAAGGGGCGCTGGCGCGGCGCTTCACCGCCCTGGTGCGGCGAGAGGCGGTGGCGCGGATCGGTCTTGCCATCGGCCTGGATGAACGGTTGTCCATGTCCAAGGGCGACGAGGATGCCGGCGGCCGCGCCAATCAGGGAATGCTGGCCGATGCCTGCGAAGCGGTGATCGGCGCTCTTTACGCCGATGGCGGCTTCGATGTGGCGGCTCGTTTTGTCCGCAGCCGCTGGCGGGGTCTGATGAATGAGGTCCTGGCGCCGCCCAAGGACGCCAAGACCACCCTTCAGGAATGGGCTCAGGGACTGGGAAAGGCCTTGCCGGTCTACACCACTCTGGGAACCGAGGGACCGCCGCACGAACCGGTCTTCCTGATCGGTGTCGAAGTCGAAGGCGCGGGCTCCGCCAGCGGGTGCGGCCCGTCCAAACGCGTAGCGGAACAGGCGGCTGCGGCCGCCTTACTTGAAAAGGTAACTTCATGACCGAGCAATGCTCGATTCCCGAGGCCGATCAACGCTGTGGCTTTATCGCCGTGGTCGGGGCGCCCAATGCGGGCAAGTCCACTCTGGTCAACGCCATGGTGGGAACCAAGGTTTCCATCGTATCGCCCAAGGTGCAGACCACTCGCTTTCGCGTTCTGGGGATCGTGATGGCCGGCACTGCCCAGATTATCCTGGTCGACACCCCCGGTATCTTCCAGCCCCGGAAGCGTCTGGAACGCGCCATGGTCGCCGCCGCCTGGAGCGGCGCCAGCGATGCCGATCACATCTGCCTGCTGGTGGATGCCCATCGTGGTTATGACGACGACGCCAAGGCCATTGTCGCCCGGCTGAGATCGGCGGGGCGCAAGGCCATCTTGGTGTTGAACAAGGTGGATCTGGTCAAGCGCGACACGTTGCTGGGCCTGACCGCCGAACTGGACGCCGAGGGCCTGTTCACCGATGTGTTCATGATCAGCGCCCTGAACGGCTCTGGCGTGGCCGACCTGCTGGCTCACCTGGAAAAGCTGGTGTCGCCGGGACACTGGATGTTCCCCGAGGATCAGGTTTCCGATCTGCCCCAGCGCCTGCTGGCCGCCGAGATCACCCGTGAAAAGGTCTTTCTGGCCCTGTATCAGGAACTGCCCTATTCGGTACATGTGGAGACCGAAAGCTGGGAGGAGCGCGACGACGGCTCGGCCCGGATCGATCAGGTGATCTATGTGGAGCGCGACAGCCAAAAGCCCATCGTGCTGGGTAAGGGCGGCAAGCAGATCAAGGCCATCGGCGCCGCCGCCCGGATCGAGCTGGAAGAATTGCTGGAGCGCCGCGTCCACCTGTTTATCCATGTCAAGGTCAGGGATGACTGGTCCGAGAAGCGCGGTCATTACAGCGAAATCGGCCTTGATTTCGATGCCTAGTCTTCGGCCATGACCGTCCGCGCGCTTGGGATCGCCTTGATCTGGGTCGGCGTCGTCATCTTGGCGGGGCTCCTGGCGCGGCGCTTCCTGCGGGGAGCCTGGAGCCTGGAGGACGAGGACGTGCCGCCGGTCAGTCCGTGGCACAAGGGCTTTGCCGCCTTGGCCTTCGCCACGGCCGCCGGCGGGGTCGGGCTGGTGATCTGGAGTATCGGCTGAGATGGAGTGGGACGACGAGGCGGTGGTGCTGTCCGTCCGTCGTCACGGCGAGCATGGCGGCGTCGTCAGCTTGCTGACCCGCTCCCATGGCCGTCATGCCGGTCTGGTGCATGGCGCACAGTCCAAGGTCAATCGCGGCATCGTCCAGCCGGGCAATCATGTACGGGCGTGGTGGCGGGGTCGGCTGGCCGAGCAGTTGGGAACCCTGCGCCTGGAGGCGCTGCACGCCCATGCCGGGGCGGTGCTGGACGATCCGGAGCGGCTTTCGGCCCTGTCGGCGGCCTGTGCCCTGGCGGAATTGGCGCTGCCCGAGCATCAACCCCACCCCGGCGCCTTCGCCGCGCTGGAGGCGCTGTTGACCGCCTTGCCGGCGGCGTCGTGGCCCAGCGTCTATGTGCATTGGGAATTGGCGTTGTTGCGTGACCTTGGCTTTGGCCTTGATCTGACCGCCTGCGCCGCCACCGGGGTGACCGAGGATCTGGGCTTCGTCAGCCCCAAGACCGCCCGCTCCGTCTCGCGTTCGGCGGCGGGGCCATGGAAGGACAAGCTGCTGCCGTTGCCGCGTTTTCTGGTCGAGGGTGGCGAGGGTGACCGGGTGGATATCCGCGCCGGGCTGATGCTGACCGGTTTCTTCCTCGACCGCCATGTGCTATCGGCGCATAACCTGTCCATGCCGTCCGCCCGCATACGACTGGTTGACCGCTTTCGCGCCTGAGGTACTATATTTCGTAAGGGGACGATCCAATTTGGATCGGAATTGCGGGCAAGGCCCGGCGCCGCCCATGCGGCGAAAGCCTAGGACCACGGATGCGGTCCGCCCGGCGCTTTGAGGGACAACAAGGTGAGGCACTTCAGTGGCTCGCCTGTAATAAGAGGACGATCATGACCAAGCCTGTCGTCGCCATCGGCGAGATCCGCGATACGCCGCTGGCCGACGCCTTGGGCGAGCGTTACCTCGCCTATGCCATGTCCACCATCGTGTCCCGGTCGCTGCCCGATGTGCGCGACGGGTTAAAGCCGGTTCATCGGCGGCTGCTGTTCGCCATGCGACAGCTGAAACTGGACCCCGATGGCGGATTCAAGAAGTGCGCCCGCGTGGTCGGCGACGTTATCGGTAAGTACCATCCCCATGGCGATGTGGCGGTCTACGATACCTTGGTGCGCCTTGCCCAGGACTTTGCTGTGCGTTACCCACTGGTGGAAGGCCAGGGCAATTTCGGCAATATCGACGGCGACAACGCCGCCGCCATGCGATACACCGAGGCCAAGCTGACGGCGGTGGCTGCCGCGCTGATGGACGGCCTCGACGAGGACAGCGTCGATTTCCGCCCCACCTATGACGGCACCGAGGAAGAGCCGGTGGTGATGCCGTCGGCCATCCCCAATCTGCTGGCCAACGGCTCGGCCGGCATCGCGGTCGGTATGGCCACCAGTATTCCGCCCCATAATCTGGGCGAGATCTGCGATGCGCTGGGCCATCTGATCGCCAATCCCGATTGCGGCATCGATGAGTTGATCGAGCGTATGCCCGGCCCGGATTTCCCCACCGGCGGCGTGCTGGTGGAGACCCGCGAATCCATCCTCGAAGCGTACCGCACCGGCAAGGGCGGCTTTCGGGTCCGCGCCAAATGGGCGGTGGAAAAGCTGTCGCACGGCCTCTACCAGATCGTCATCACCGAGATTCCCTATCAGGTCCAAAAGTCCAAGCTGGTCGAGAAGATCGCCGAACTTCTGAGTGACAAGAAGCTGCCGCTGCTGGCCGATATCAGGGACGAATCCGCCGAGGACATCCGCCTGATCCTGGAGCCGCGAAACCGCACCGTCGAGGCCGAGCTGGTGATGGAACAGCTGTTCCGCCAGACCGATCTGGAGACGCGGGCCTCGCTCAACATGAATGTGCTGGACGCCCAGTCCGTGCCACGGGTGATGAATCTGAAGGAGGTGCTGCGCGCCTTCCTCGATCACCGCATGGAGGTGCTGGAACGCCGTTCGCGCTTCCGTCTCGACAAGATCGACAAACGCCTGGAGATTCTGGAAGGCTTCCTCAAGGTCTTCGCCGATCTCGACGAGGTCATCCGGATCATCCGCTTTACCGACGAGCCCAAGGCCGGCCTGATCAAGCGTTTCGACCTCAGCGAGGTTCAGGCCGAGGCCATCCTTAATATGCGGCTGCGCAGCCTCAACAAGCTGCAAGAGCTGGAAATCAAGACCGAGCACGCCTCGCTGGCGGCGGAGAAGGCCGATATCGAGGCGTTGCTGGGCGATACCGGGCGGCGTTGGCTGACCATCGCCGCCCAGGTCGTCGAGACGCAAAAGGCGTTCGGCGCGGCGACCGCCCTTGGCAAGCGTCGGACCGTGCTGGGCGATGCCCCTTCGGCGGTGGTGGTGCCGATCGAGGCCTATGTGGAGCGCGAAGCCATCACCTTGGTGTTGTCGGACAAGGGCTGGATACGGGCCTTGAAGGGCCATGCCGACAATCCCGAGGGGCTGAAGTTCAAGGAAGGCGATCAGCTTCGCTTTATCCTGAAGACCTGGACCACCGACAAGATCCTGATCTTCGCCACCGATGGCCGTTTCTACACCATCGGTGGTGACAAATTGCCGTCGGGACGCGGCCATGGCGAGCCGTTGCGCCTGATGATCGACCTCGCCAACGATGTGGATATCTCTACCGTGATGGTCCACAAGCCCGGCCGCAAGCTGCTGCTCGCCAGCGATGGGGGGCGCGGCTTCGCGGTCGAGGAGAACGAGGTGCTGGCCCAGACCCGCGCCGGAAAGATGGTCCTTAATGTGGGTGACGGCGAGAAGGCGGTGTTCTGCCTGCCGTTCGAGGGCGACGCCGTGGCCATCATGGGCGGCAATCGCAAGCTTCTGGTATTCATGGCCGAGGAAATCCCGGAAATGAGCCGGGGCAGGGGCGTCATCCTCCAAAAGTACCGCGATGGCGGCACTGCCGACATCAAGGTCTTTACCCTGGCCAATGGTCTGACCTGGAGCCTGGGAGAGCGGACTCGTACCGAGGCCGACCTGACTCCCTGGCTGGGTAAGCGCGCCTCTATCGGCAGGCTGCCGCCCACCGGCTTTCCCCGTAACAACAAGTTCAGCTGAGGCGGCGCGCTATACCACGCCTCGATGAGTCCTGATCATCGGGACGCGGGCTGTTGAAATCGGGGTCTGAGTAGCAGCGGAACAGAAAACCGACATAAGCGAGGGAACCGATAGCGGCCACTCGGGGGAACGTCCGCTATGGCTCTTGTGTGCCAGATCCGGTCATTTGCAGATAACGCCAACGTCGAGAACCTGCCTCGGGATCTGTCCAAAGTGCTTGGAAACGCGCTGTCAGAGCAAGCGCGGCGCTCGAAGCGACGGTCATGCAGCGACAGACACCAATTCGTCTCCCAGCAGGGCTGGAGCTTGACTACTCTTGCGTCAATCAGGGACGGATAGAGAGTCTATCTGGGAAGTGTCGGGTTACGTGTTTAAGTTTTGATCAAATTCCGTTCACTTGGTTCTACAAATTCGTTCAACAATTTGCAATATCTTGCAGAGCAGCAATTTCTTGAGGACGAGCCAATGAGTGGACTGATGAGCATCAAAGGCAAGATGCTGGCGTTGGCGCTAGTGACCACCATCGCCATCGGCGGTGTGGTGGCCGGATGGTGGATCGCCTTCAATCAGTTGAAGGTCAACGGCCCAGTCTATGCCCGCATCGTCCAGGTGAAGGATCTGGTGGCTGACATACTGCCGCCGCCCGAATACATCTTAGAATCCTATCTGGTGACGTCGCAGGCCCTGAATGCCAGCTCGGCGCAGCTTGCGGTTCTGGAGAAGCGCCTCGACACTCTCAAGAAGGATTTTGACGAACGCCATGTGTTCTGGCAGGGCCAGGGGCTGGACGCCAGCGTGGCTAACGGGCTGCTGGTCACTTCCTACCGGCCGGCGGTGACGTTCTTCGAGGTGGCCAAGGGTCGCTATTTTCCGGCGCTGACAAAGGGCGATCGCGCCTCCGCCGAGGCGGCGTTCAAGGAGATGAGCGCGCTATACGAGACCCATCGCGCTGCCATTGACGGAGTGGTCACCGCGTCCGATGCCCTCTCCAAGGTGGCGGAACAGCAGGCCGATGCCAACGAGGGCCGCTACAAGCTGGTGGTCCTTCTGATTTCGGCGCTGGCGACGATGGGGGCGTTGGTGGTGGCGCTGGGAGTATCGCGTTCGGTCATCGCACCGATCGGCCGTCTGTCCAGCGTGGTACAGGCCCTGAGCCGGGGCGAGACCGCCACCGCGATTCCCGATACCAATCGCGATGATGAACTTGCCCCCCTAGCCCATGCCCTCGAGAACTGGCGCAAGACCCTGATTGAGGAACTTCACCGCGAGCAGACCGAGCGTGATGTAATTGCCCGCCGCGAGCTCCGCGCCAGCCGCATGGAGACGGCGACCCATCAATTCGAGGCCACCATTATGACGGTCATGGGCGGTATGAAGGCCTCGGTCGAGCGGTTGAACGTCTCGGCCGGCACCCTGTCGGCTAATGCCGCGCAAACCGAACGGCAAAGCGCCATGGTCGCGGCCGCCACCGAACGGGCCACCGACAACGTTGAAACGGTGGCCTCAGCTGGCAGCGAACTGAGCGCCTCCATCCACGAAATCTCACGTCAGGTTCACGATTCATCACAGGTGGCCCTGGCTGCCGCCAACCAGGCGGTGGACGCCAATACCAAGATCACCAGCCTGACTGCATCGGTGGATAAGATCGGCCAAGTTCTCGGCCTCATCAACGACATCGCGTCGCAGACCAACCTGCTGGCCTTGAACGCCACCATTGAGGCGGCCCGTGCAGGTGAGGCCGGCAAGGGCTTCGCCGTGGTTGCCAACGAGGTCAAGCATCTGGCGGGCCAGACGGCACGGGCCACCGGCGACATCGCCGAACAAATCAACACAGTGCAGGCCGAGACTAAGGCCGCCGTCGACGCCATCAGCGGTATCTCCGAGATCATCGCCCGCATCAACGAATTCGCTAGCGGCATTGCCGGAGCGGTGGAACAGCAGGGCGCCGCCACGGCGGAAATCGCCCGCAACGTAGAGCAGGCCTCCCTCGGCACCCGCGAGGTGTCCACCAATATCGCAGGAGTTGCACGGGCAGCGGGTGAGACCGGCCAGACGGCCGAGGGGGTTTCCGCCGCGGCGCGGGATCTGCTGTCGCACAGCCGATCGCTGGACGACGCTGTACGCAGCTTCCTGGCTGCGGTCAAGGTGAGCTGATCCTCTTGCCAATGTCCACTGTCGCGCCATGCCAAAAGGGCCGTCAGACAAATGTCGCCGCTCGGTCACGAACACATCAACATGCTCGGCCGTTACGCGGGGCCGCCGACCCCTCTGACGAAATGGCTTGATGCCTCGGCTGGCCCCTATGTCGGTTTTCTGTTCCGTTGCTACTCAGACCCCAAATCTTATGGACGGTAGGGTGAAGAAGAAGGCCGCGCCTTTTCCCGGTTCCGATTCCATCCAGATCCGACCGCCGTGGCGTTCGACGATGCGCTTGCAGATGGCCAGTCCGATTCCCGTACCGTCAAAAGCGCCGGGGATGTGCAGGCGCTGGAAGATGATGAAAATGCGGTCCTGGTACTGGGGATCGATGCCGATGCCGTTGTCACGCACGCAGAAGATCCACTCGCCCCCCTCCTGCCGGGTTTCTACGGAGATAACCGGAGGAACGCCCGGCTGGCGATACTTGATCGAGTTTCCGATCAGATTTTCAAACAGGCTGACCATCTGGCTTTGGTCGCATTCCAGCACCGGCATGGCGCCGACGGTCACGACCGCCCCGGTCTCGGCGATGGCGAGTTCCAGGTCGCCGGTGGCTTCCGCCATGGCATGGGACAGGTCGCAAGTGGTGAACGCGCCGCCCTGGGTGCTGACCCGTGAATAGGCCAGCAGGTCCAAGATCAGGTTGTGCATGCGCTTGGCGCCATTGACCGCGAAACCGATGTAGTCCCTGGCCTCCGCGTCCAGGCTGTTCTCGTAGCGATGCTTCAGCAGTTGCACGAAGCTGGTCACGGTGCGCAGCGGCTCTTGCAGGTCATGGGACGCCACATAGGCGAAGTGTTCAAGGTCGGCATTGGAGGCGGCCAACTGGCGGGCGCGATGCTCACTCTCGGACTTGGCCATTTCCAGATTCCGAGTCCGCTCGGCGACTTGCAACTCCAGTGCCTGACTTTGTTTTTCCAGGCGGGCGGCCAGGATGGCGCGGGAGTGCTCCCGCAGGTCCGACAGGGCGGCCAGCCGGTATAGGGCCAAGGAAAGAACGAATACGGTAATGCCGATCCAGATTACTTCGTTCCAGAAGGGGGCTAGGGCGGTCTTTCCGGTCATGCCGACGGTGACGACCACCGGATAACGCTCCAGGGTGCGATAGCCGACGACCTTGTCATTGCCATCGGCCACTGAAACAAATCGGGCGATTCCGAACGGGGAGCGGGGAAGGAAGTGCTGAAAAAGCGGGCTGGTGGCGACCGAGCGTCCGAACGATCCGTATTGGTCGGGAAGGCGCGCCAGAAAGACGCCGTCATCACGAATGACCGAGATGCCGCCGGCATCCTCGATCTGGAGACTTTCCATCGCCTTGATCATGAAGGTCGGATCTATTCCAACCGCGACCATCCCCTTGAACCGTCCCGTCGAATCGACCAAGGCTCGTGATAGGGGAATGATCTGACGCCCGTCCAGGCGGTCGACGATGGGGTCGCCGATGATCAAGCGGTTGCTGTTCGGATGCTCGCGGTGAAAGCGAAAATGCTGACGGTCGGAAACGTCGAGGGAGGGGCCAATCATCCCGATGGCCGATATGCCCGGTCCCGCGCTTTTGCCGTCGGGGCCAACCACCAGCAGATTGCGTGCTTCCGGAAAGTCAGCCAGCCGCGTTTGAAGCCATTGCAACTGGGGGGGATTGGGCCATTCGGCGGCGTCGATCCGCTGTACGGCTTCCTGAAGCAGGGTGTCGATGCCGTGGAATGAAGCGTCGATCTGGTATTCCATGGTGCGGGTCAGGGCCAGCACCATGGCCTCGGCGGTCTTGTCCGCGATCTTCCTGGTATTGAATCCGTGCCAGACGGACAGGGCGAGCATGGCTGCCATGAGCGCCAAGGCCGCCTTGCGCGAGGACGATGGAGGGGGGAGGCTGTCCGACATCACGTTTTTATCCGCTTGCACATTGCCGATGGCTTCTTCACAGCCCCCAAATCTACTACCTAAGTATCATGTCAAAGATCCAAATGGGAGGTTTTTATGAAAATCACCGCGCATTGGTATTGATGCCCTCTAGCCTGACCGCAGGGTCCGGACTGCCGCATCGCATTCAAACAGGTATAGCAGCACCCGCAGCGATTCTCCGCGTGGCGTTTGCAGGTCGGGGTCGCGGCCTAGAATCAGCGCCGCGTCGTCGCGGGCCGCAGCCAGCAGCTCGCCGTGCAGGGTAAGGTCGGCTAGCCTGAATTCGGGGACGCCGCTCTGGCGGGTGCCCAGAACCTCGCCGCCGCCGCGCAGACGCAGGTCTTCCTCGGCGATGGCAAAACCGTCCTCGGTGGCGCGCATGATTTCCAACCGCGCCTTGGCCACTTCGCCCAGTGGGTGCCCATAGAGCAGCAGGCAGCGGGAGTCCTTGTCGCCGCGCCCGACCCGGCCGCGTAACTGGTGCAACTGAGCCAGGCCAAAGCGTTCGGCATGCTCGATCACCATCACCGTTGCCGCCGGCACATCGACGCCGACCTCGATCACGGTGGTGGCGACCAGGACGTCAAGCTCGCCGGCGGCAAACTTCTCCATCACCGCATCCTTGGCGGTGGGCTTCATGCGGCCGTGGATCAGCCCGATCCGGTCGCCGAACAGCCCGGTCAGGTGATGGTGGCGCTGTTCGGCGGCGGCGAGGTCGGAGGTTTCCGACTCTTCCACCAGCGGGCAGACCCAGTAGACCCGTGCGCCGCCGGCGATGGCGCGTCCCACCGCCGCCGCCATTTCGTCCAGCCGCGCCAGGGGCACGACGCGAGTGTCAACCGGTTTACGCCCCGGCGGCTTCTCGTCGAGCCGTGACACGTCCATATCGCCATAGGCGGTCAGTAGCAAGGTGCGGGGAATGGGGGTGGCGGTCATCACCAGCATATCCACCGCGGTGCCCTTGGCCGCCAGTTCCAGCCGCTGATGGACGCCAAAGCGATGTTGCTCGTCGATTACCGCCAGCGCCAGATTCTTGAAGGCGACGTCTTCTTGAAACAGGGCGTGGGTTCCCAGCAGGATATCCACCTCGCCCTCGGCCAGCGCCGCCAGGATGCGCTCACGCGGTTTGCCCTTGTCGCGCCCGGTCAACAGCGCCAGGCGGAGCCCGGCGGCCTCGGCCAGCGGGGCGATGGTGGCGAAGTGCTGGCGGGCGAGAATCTCGGTCGGCGCCATCATGGCCGCCTGGGCGCCGATTTCGACCGCGCTGATCATGGCCAGCAGCGCGACTACCGTCTTGCCGCTGCCCACATCGCCCTGAAGCAGCCGCAACATGCGGATCGGCGCCGCCATATCGGCGTCGATTTCTCCCAGTGAGCGGGTCTGCGCCCCGGTCAGGCTGAAGGGGAGGGCTGCGAGGATTTCTTGCCGCAGCCGTCCGTCACCACATACGGAGCGGCCCTTCAACCGGCGCATCTGGGCTCGGACCATGGCCAGGGCCAGCTGATTGGCCAGCAATTCGTCGAAGGCAAGGCGGCGGCGCGCGGGGGTGTCCTGGCCGGCGGCGAATTCATCGGCGGGGGCGTGGACGGCCTCCAGCGCCTGATGCCAACTGGGCCAGTGCTGCCGCGCCAACCAGGCGGAATCCTGCCACTCTGGAAGGTCGGGAGCCTTGGCCAGAGCCGCCTTGACCGATTTGGTGATCAGACGCCCGGTCAGACCGGCGGTCAGCGGATAGACCGGCTCGACCGTCATTACCTCGTCTTGCTGCGCCAGCGGAACGATATGGTCGGGATGGGTGATCTGGATCTCGGTGTTGAAGCGTTCTACCACGCCGCTGATCACACGGGTTTCGCCCTCCGGCAACTGCCTGCGCAGCCAGTCCTCGCGGCCGTGGAAGAACACCAGATGGAGGAATCCGGTCTCGTCCGCCAGCCGCACCCGGTAGGGACGCTTGGGGCTGTCGGATGGAAAATGGGTGTCCACCCGCAGTACCAGGGTCGCCACCTTGCCGTCGGGGGCCTCGGCCACCTTGGGGGAAAAGCGGCGGTCGATCACCCCGGACGGCAAGTGCCACAGCAGGTCCACCACCTTGCCGCCGGCCAGCCTTTCATAAAGCGGCGCCAGACGCGGACCGACTCCGGGCAACGAGGTGACCAGGGCGAATAACGGGAACAGGCATTGAGGGCGCATGGGAAAGCTGACAGGAGTGAAGCGAGGGGCTATATCCTAAGCCTCTCTGAAACCGAAGCAATGCCCGCAGCGATGAATAGCCCGAAATTGAAGCGATTGATGCACCGGGCCCATTATATGGGCTCGAACGAGAACGACATCCTGTTCGGCGGATTCGCCGAACGCTACCTCGCCAGCCTGTCGCCGCTTCAGGTCGAGAGGTTCGAGACCTTGCTGGCGGAAAATGATACCGACCTGTTCAATTGGATTACCGGCAAGCAGCCGATCCCGCCCGAGTTGGATCATGATGTGATGGCGATGCTTCAGAACTTTGTTCAGAATGAAGCAGCACGCACTTGAAAGAGTTGAATAAACTTACCTCATCCCCCGGCCGGATCACCATCGCCGGTGTTCCCGAAGGCTGTGATGCCCTGTGGATCGCCGATCTGGCCCGTTCCGGCGCCACCGCCGATATCTTGCTGGTGGCGCGCGATGACGGGCGGATGGCTCACCTTGCCGAGGCCTTGGCGTTCTTCGCACCAGAGCTTGCTGTCCTGGAGTTTCCCGGTTGGGATTGCGTCCCCTATGACCGGGTGTCGCCCAATGTGGATGTGGTGGCGCGGCGTATCGATACGCTGGCCAAGCTGGCGGAAGGCGGCCCCGGATCTGGGGCGCGTCTGGTTCTGACCACCGTCTCCGCCCTGGCGCAGCGGGTGCCGCCGCGCGAGGCTCTGACCAAGGCCAGCCTGACCGCCAAGGCGGGCAGCAGGGTCACGATTCCGGCGCTGCTATCCTTTCTGGAACACAGCGGCTATGTGCGGGCCGACACGGTGATGGAGCCGGGCGAGTTCGCCGTGCGTGGCGGCATCGTCGACCTGTTCCCGCCCGGCGCGGCCGAGCCCATGCGGCTCGACTTCTTCGGCGACGAGATCGAGGCGGTACGCTCGTTTGATCCCATGAGCCAGCGCACCACCGGCAAGGTCGAGGGCTTTGCGTGCCGCCCGGTCAGCGAGGTGGCCCTTGACGAAGCCGCCATCGCCCGGTTCCGCACCGCCTATCGCGAGATGTTTGGAATCGTCCAAGGGCCGGATCCACTCTACGAGAGCATTTCCGAAGGCATCAAGTTCACCGGCATGGAGCATTGGCTGCCGCTGTTCCATGACGGCCTCGACACTTTGTTCGCCTATGTCCCCGATGCGGTGGTAGTCCTCGATCATCAGAGCGACGAGGCGCTGACCGCCCGTCACGCCGTGATCATGGAGTATTACGAGGCGCGTCAGGTCCATGGCTGCTCCGGTCTGTCCGAATCCGGCATGGTCTATCATCCGGTGCCGCCGCCCAGGCTCTATCTGGAGCGCGACGAGTGGGAGCGCCAACTGGCGGTTCGGCCGGTTCTGCTGCTGTCGCCGTTCGGCGCGGTGGATGGTGTCAATCGGGCGGTTGACGCCGGGGGGCGGCTGGGCCGCGACTTCGCCGATATGCGGGCGCGACCGGGCGTCAATCTGTACGACAGCGTGCGCGAGCATGTGGAAGCCGAGACCAAGGCCACCCGCCGGGTGGTGGTGGCGGCTTGGACCGCCGGGTCGCGCGATCGCTTGACCGGCTTGCTGAAGGATCACGGCGTCAAGGGCCTCGAAGCGGTGGAGACCTGGGCCGAAGTGGCGGCGCTCGACAAGGGCAGGCCGGCCATGGTGGTGCTGGGCCTCGACCATGGTTTCGTCTCCAAGGATGTCGCCCTGATCACCGAGCAGGACATCCTGGGGGACCGGCTGGCGCGGCCGGCGCGTAAGAAGAAAAAGGGCGCGCAGTTCATCGCTGAGGCTTCCGCCCTGTCGGAAGGCGATCTGGTGGTGCATGTGGAGCATGGCATCGGCCGTTATGACGGTCTGGTGGCGCTGGACGTGTCGGGCGCGCCCCATGACTGCCTGCGGGTGATCTATGACGGCGGCGACAAGCTGTTCGTGCCGGTGGAGAATATCGACGTCCTGACCCGCTTTGGCTCGGAACAGTCAGGGGTGTCACTGGACAAGTTGGGCGGCACCGCCTGGCAGGCACGCAAGGCCAAGCTGAAGAAGCGCATTCGCGATATCGCCGATTCCCTGATCGGCATCGCCGCCCAGCGTCAGTTGCGCCAGGGCGAGACGCTGGTTCCGGCGGAAGGCCTCTATGACGAGTTCTGCGCCCGTTTTCCCTGGGCCGAGACCGACGACCAGCTGCGCGCCATCGAGGATTGCATCGCGGATCTGGCCTCCGGCAAGCCCATGGACCGCCTGATCTGCGGCGATGTGGGCTTTGGCAAGACCGAGGTCGCCATGCGCGCCGCCTTCGTCGCCGCCTTGCAGGGGCTTCAGGTGGCGGTGGTGGTGCCGACCACCTTGCTGGCGCGTCAGCATTTCCGCACCTTTACCGAGCGTTTCAAGGGCCTGCCGGTCAAGGTGGCGCAGCTGTCACGGCTGGTCACCGCCAAGACCGCCTCCGAGGTCAAGGCCGGCATCAACGACGGTGTGATCGATATCGTCATCGGCACCCATGCCCTGCTGGCCAAGGGAACCGCCTTCAAGCGCCTGGGCCTGTTGATCATCGACGAGGAACAGCATTTCGGCGTCGCCCATAAGGAGCGCCTGAAGCATCTGAAGGCCGACGTCCATGTCCTGACCCTGTCTGCCACTCCGATTCCACGCACCCTTCAGATGGCGCTGTCGGGGGTCAAGGAGATGAGCGTCATCGCCACCCCGCCGGTGGACCGGCTGGCGGTGCGGACCTTCGTGCTGCCCTATGATCCGGTGGTGCTGCGCGAAGCCATCCTGCGCGAGCGTTATCGCGGCGGTCAGGTGTTCTATGTCTGTCCGCGTCTGGCCGATATCGACCGGGTGGCCGAGCGTCTCGCCAAGCTGGTGCCCGAGGTCAAGACGGCGGTGGCCCATGGAAGGCTGGCCCCCGCCGACCTGGAAGAGGTGATGGTGGCGTTCGGTGAAAAGCAGTACGACGTCCTGCTATCCACCAACATCATCGAATCCGGCCTCGACATGCCCAGCGTCAACACCTTGATCATCCACCGCGCCGATATGTTCGGCCTGGGCCAGTTGTACCAGCTGCGCGGCCGGGTCGGGCGCGGCAAGACCCGAGGCTATGCCTACTTCACCCTGCCCAACGACAAGCTGTTGTCCAAGGCTGCGGAAAAGCGGCTTCAGGTGATGCAGGCGCTGGATACCCTGGGGGCGGGTTTCCAACTGGCCAGCCACGACCTCGACATCCGCGGCGCCGGCAATTTGCTGGGCGAGGAGCAGTCCGGCCATATCCGCGAGGTCGGAATCGAGCTTTACCAGCAATTGCTGGAAGAGGCGGTGGCGGCGGCCAAGGGCGGCGCCGGCCGCGAGGCCCAGGAAGAATGGTCGCCCCAGATCGCCATGGGAACGCCGGTGCTGATCCCGGAAGCCTATGTGGCCGACCTGTCGGTACGTCTGGCGCTGTACCGCCGTATCGGCGCGTTGGACGCCCAGGCCGAGATCGAGGCCCTGGCGGCCGAGATGATCGACCGCTTTGGCAAATTACCCCCCGAGGTCGAGAACCTGCTGGAGGTGGTTGCCATCAAGGCGCTGTGCAAGCAGGCCGGGATCGAGAAGGTGGATTCCGGCCCCAAGGGCGCCGTCGTGACCTTCCGCAACAACACCTTCGCCAATCCCATCGGGCTGGTGCAGTTCATCAGCCGCGCCGCCGGCACCTGCAAGCTGCGCCCCGATCACAAGCTGGTCTTCCTGCGCGCCTGGGAGGAGCCCAGGCAGAGGGTTGCAGGTTTGAGGACCGTGATCGGCAAAATGGCGGAATTGGCTTTGGCCTGAAAAAAGAGTATAGCGGCAGGCCTATCATTTTAGGATCGACCATGAAATACCCTGTTCCCCCGACCGTTGTGTCCCTTGATGACATCCTGCCTGACGAGCCCCTGCTGATGATGGGAGCCGGTCCGGTGCCGATTCCGCACAAGGTGGCCTACGCCAATTCGCTGGTCATCAACCATCTCGGCGATACCATGAACCGGGTGGTCGAGCAGGTTAAGGCCATGTCGCGCTACGTGTTCCAGACCGAGTCGGGGCATGTGATGGGGGTGGCCGGTCCGGCCTCGGCCGCCATGGAAATGGCGATCGCCAATCTGGTCGAGCCGGGCACCAAGGTACTCAGCATCTGCAACGGTCTGTTCAGCCGCCGTCTGGCCGAGATGGCGGCGCGGGTGGGGGGAGAGGTGGTGCGCCTCGACGTACCGGAAAAGCAGAGCGCCCGGCCGGAAATGGTCGAGGCCATGCTGAAGACCGGCGGGTTCGGCGTCCTCACCGTGGTTCAGGGCGAGACCTCCAACACAGTGTGGAATCGTGACCTGATCGAAATTTGCCGTCTGGGCAAGCAGTATGGCTGCCTCAACGTGGTTGACGCCGTCTGCACCCTGTCCACCATGGAAATGGAAATGGACGAGTGGGGGGTGGACGCCCTTATCACCGGCGGCCAAAAGGGCTTATCCTCCATTCCCGGCGTCTCGTTGATCGCCTTTTCCGAGGACTCCTGGGCGCGGCTCGAAAAGCGCAATGCTCCCATGGCCCATTGGTGCCTGGATGCGCGTTTGGCCGATCAGTTCTGGAACAAGCACGCCTATCATTATACCGCGCCGGTATCGGGTATCTTGGCCCTCCACGAGGCGCTTCGCCTGATCTGTGATGAAACTCTGCCCAGCCGCTTCCGTCGTCACGCCGCCTGTTCGATGGCTTTGCAGGGGGGAATCGAGGCCATGGGGCTGGATCTGCTGATTCCGTCCGCCTCACGCTTGCCCTCGGTGGTCGGCATCACCGTGCCGGATGGCGTGTCGGCCGACAAGGTGCGCCACGTCATGTCCCAGGTTCACAAGGTGGAGATTTCCGGCGCTTTCGGCCTCAATATCCTGCGGATCGGCCAGATGGGCGAGCAAAGCCGCACCCATAATATTTTCCGCACCCTTCATGCCCTAGGCACCGCCATGCGCGCTGCCGGCGGCAAGGTCGATTTGCCGGCCGGCATGGCCGAGTTGGAGCGGGTATTGGCGTCGCGGGGGTAGGGGAGGCGGAGTCAGCTGAACGTCGCTTCCGCCTCGGACTCGCGGACGATGTCGATCAGTCGCAGCAAGATGTCGGATTCCTGTGCGCCGGCCAGGGCGTAATTGTTGTCGATGATCAAGCAGGGCACGCCGTTGACGCCAAGGCGGTGGGCGCGGGCGTTATCGTTAAGCACCAAGGCCACATCCGCGTCCGATAGTAGGTAGTCCGTCACCGCAGCGCGGTCAAGCCCCGCGCTGGCGCCGATATCGGCCAGAACGGCTATATCGCCGATATCTTGTCCTAAGATGAAGTAGGCGTGATACAGCGCCTCCACCACGGTGCTTTCGCGGCCAGAGGCGGTGGCGTGGTGGATCAGGCGATGGGAGCGCAGGGTGCTGGGGGTCCGGGTGATGCGGTCGAAATTAAACTCGATCCCCTCGGCCAGACCGGCCGCCGTGACGGCGGCATGAACCCGATGAACCCGCGCGGTTCCTCCGAATTTCCGGTCGAGATAGGCCTGGCGGTCAATGCCTTCCGGCGGAAGATCGGGATTGAGGAGAAACGGCCGCCACAAGATGGTGACGCGGGTATCCGGACGCTGGGCCAGGGCGCGCTCGAACCGGCGCTTGCCGACGTAGCACCACGGGCACACGGTATCGAAGACGTACTCTATCTGCACGAGTGGAACCCTAGTCGAGTTTGGCCTTGGCCCGAGCCAGCAAGCCTTCCATCGTATCGTCCGGTCTGGCATCGGTGCAGGCCACCTGAACCCAGACCTTGACCGGCTGATACACTTCGCGCACGGCGAAATCGGTATAGGACAGCACACCGGCGATCCGATGCATCACCACTTCCGCCTCCACCAGGGGGGTGTCGGGAAGGATGACGCAGAATTCATTCTGGGCGTAAAGCGCGGTCAGATCCTCGGCCCGCAGCAAGCCGGTGATCCATTGCCCCAGTTGCTGCGCCAGATGCTCGGCGGCATCATCGCCGAAATGCTCGCGGACACCTTCGATGTTGGGGATCGAGAAGAACACCAGCGCCAGATGACGATGGTGAGACTTGGCCTCGGACAACCGCTCTTCCAGGTATCTTTCCAGGAACGGCCGGCCATAGACCCCGGTCAGGGAATCGCGGGTGGGTTCTTTGAGGCTCTCGTACAGGGCGGCGCGAATGGCCCAGCGCAATTGCTGGCGACGCACCATGGCCAGAACCGAAGCGCGCATGATGCCGTGGTCGATGGGGCGGGGCAGGACCCGGCTGACGCCGCGACGGTAGGATTCGGTCGGGGAGACCCCCTTGTCCACCACCATGATCATGGGAAGGTTGAACAGTCGCGGGTTGTTGCGGACCTGCGATGAAAACGCCAGGAAGGGATCAAGGTCTCCATCGGTGACGACGACGGCGGCATCGAAGTTGCGATGCTCCAGCAAACTTTCGGCATCGTAAAGATTGCTGCTGCTGATGACCTCGGCCGCATCGCCCAGGACGGCGCCGACGCCGTCGCGATCCTGGCCGGCAACCAGGATGACCGGGCGAATGCCATCCGGCGCATTGGCGCGTTGTCGGGCGGTGACGCCAAAGCCTGCCGCCGCGCCGGCGCGGTGACGCAATTCGGCATGCATGGTGGCCAACCGGACCAGGGGACGCAGCCGCGCGAACAGCTCGGTATCGTCATAGGCCCAGGACACCACATCATCCAAGCCCGCGCCCAGCGCATCAGCCGCCAGATCGGCCCGCACCTTGTCGGTGATGATGACCATGGGGATGTCGGCGCACTCGGCATCTTGTTTCAAGGCGGCGCCCAACCCGGCGGCGGGGACGTCCAGGTCGCCGATAAGAATGAGGTCGGGATGCTCGGCCCGGGCGTGAATCTCGGCTTGCCCGGCACTGGCTACGACGGTGGCGTGGTAGCCGTTGTGCGAGAACCTTGCCACCAATCCATCCGAGGCGACAGGATCGGAGTGGACGACGAGTACGTTAGCCAAGCGGATCATGCGGCGCGAGCCTCGCAAAAAATGCAGATGAAGCCAGCATAATACGGTTTCTCTCCTTTCATAAGGGGAGAAGTCCGGTTTGATCTCAAATGGCGAGGGATAGTGCCGCCGTCAGATCATTTTCAGGTTTGACCGACACCGTATGCGCAAAAAACCTAACGCATTGGGACGCCAAGGATCTCCTCCTTGTTCAGGGTCTCGACGATCCCCTCCAGGCGAGCCATGACATTCTTTGCGTCCGGGTAGGACTTGGCCAAGACAAGATAGACGTCAAGCTTGGACAGCAGGGAATAGCGCACTCCGCCGATGGGATGCCCGTTCAGCACTTCTATCGCCGGTCCGGCATAGTCGAGCAGATAGTCGCCCCGACCGGCCTCCAGCATGGCAAAGGCCGCCTCGTGCTTGATCGCGGTATTGTTGGAGATGCCGTTGGCTGGATCGGAGATGAAGGTCAGCAGGCCGCCATAGCTGTAGCCGCGAATGGTGATGATCCGTTTGCCGTTCAAGTCTTCCTTGCTTCGAATCGGAGGCTTGTCCGGCATGTGATAGACCCGCAATTCGGTGCTGGCGACCGGAGCCTTGCTGAGGAGGCAACATTCGGCCAGGGCCGGAGCCTTGACCAGCATGGAAAACTCCGCCGTCCCGTCATTCAGGTAGTTGAACATGCGCGCGGCCGGATAGCGGCGGCCATGCCAGGGAATGCCGGCCTTCTCGAACATCACCGCCGCCAGACGAAGCAGGGGGTTCTCCGGATCGCCGTGCTCGTCGACCTTGGTGGTCCAGACCGACTGGTCGGGATAGACGTATTCCAATTCCCGTGGCGGCGCGGTCGGCGCGGTGGATTGCGCCCATACCGCAAGGGGGATCGAGATAATGCCCGCCGCCAAGCCTAGCGCAGTAAAATACCGAGACATTGTGGTTGGTGGCATGTGGCGGTCCCTCCCCCGGATGGAATCAGGTCTTTACTATTTGTTGTGCAAGCAAAAGTAATCTTTTGCCTGCATGGGAAGTATTATTTCCTAAAACGTCGACGGAATCGATAGCAAAACCACAATATCCAGCATGGTTGTTGCGCTCAACAATTTGACTGGTCACGCTGCATATGATTTAAAGCGTTATATCGCATGCAAATGCACGCAACAATATACATATAATGCGGGAGCGCCACCTTATGCATCAGCAATCATATGTTTCTCGCCAGTCCATCCACACTCGCTCCATCACCATCCAGGGTTACCGCCGCGACGACGGTCTGTGGGATATGGAAGGAACGTTAATCGACGTTAAAGGTTATGATTTGGAAGGTCTCTACCGCAAGCATATTCAGGCCGGTGAGCCAATTCATGAAATGCGTGTTATCGTTACGGTGGATGATCACTTCCTAATCTATCGGGCCGAGGCTGTGACCGACTTCGCCCCGTTTCCCATGTGCGGCGACATCGCGCCCGCATTTTCGGCATTAGCGGGGCTTTGCCTGACCAGCGGCTTCATGCGCGAGGTGCGCAACCGCTTTGGAGGTCGTCATGGATGCACTCATATTATTGAGCTGCTGGGCGGGATTGCCTCCACGGCGTTCCAGACGATCTATCCGCTGCTGCGGAATGATCGTTTGCAAGCCGATGGCAAGCCCGCCCTGATCGACAGCTGCCACGGCTTCGCCGCCGATGGCGAAGTGGTGGCCAGCCAGTGGCCGGCCTATTCCACCCGTGGCGATGACGGGATCAAGTCTCCATGACGTAGGCGCCCGGCGCCTTGGCTCCGGCCGGGAACCGATCGCTTCCCGGCTGGACTGGGGCGGGGCGTTTCTCCGCCGAGTGCCGGATCAGCCACTCACACCAATGATCCCACCACGAATCAGGCCGGGCCTCGGCCTTGGCGATCCACTCCTCCGGGTCCTTGGGAGTCTTCGGGTTGACGAAATACCTGGCCTTTGGGGTGCCGGGGGGCGTGATGACCGACTGGACGTGGCCGCTGGAGTGAAGGACAAACTCGAACTTGCCGCCATAGAGCTGTGCCGACCGGTAGACGCCGGACCAGATGCTGATATGGTCGGTGATGCCGCCCACCACGTAGCTGTCGCATGTGACCTTGGACAGATCGATCGGGGTTTCAAAGATGCTGATGCCGCCGGGTGTTCTCAACAGATCCTCGTAATAGACGTCCAGCAATTGGGCGTGCATTCGCGCCGTCAGGCGGGTGGGGTCGTTGTTCCAGTAAAGGATGTCCAGCGCGGGGGGCTGTTTGCCCAGCAGGTAGTTGTTGATCCAGTAATTCCAGACAAGGTCGCGCGGCCGCATCCAGGTGAACACCTTGGCCATTTCCTCGCCGGTCAGGATGCCCTTGGCCTCGGAACGGCGTTTAGCCGCCCTGATGGTCTTCGGCGTGGCGAACAGCCCTAGCGAGCGTCCCTCATTGCTGTCGATGATCGAGACTACCGTGGTCGCCGAGTTGACGCCGTCGATCTTCTTTGCCGCCATGTATCCCAGAAGAGCCGCCAGGGGGACCGCTCCGGTGCAGATGGTGAACACGTTCACCGTTGGGCTGCCGGTGATGTCGCGCATGGCGGCGATGGCCTCCAGCATGGCCGATACATAGGTATTGAGGCCCCAATGGCGGTGTTCCGGCTTTGGGTTGCGCCAGCTGATCATGAAGGGCTGAAAGCCCTTTTCCACAAGGTGCTGAACCAGGCTGCGATCCGGCGCCATATCCATCATATAAAATTTATTGACCACTGGAGGCACCATCATGATCGGGATGGAGAACACCTCGGCGGTGACGGGGGCATACTGAATCAATTCCAGCACTTCATTTTGAAAAACCACGGCGCCAGGGGTTGCCGCAAGATTCCCGCCCACCCGAAAGGCCCCCTTATCCACTTGGGCCGGTGTGGTGTTTTTCTCGCCAAGATCCCGGAGCAGGTTGCGCATTCCGTCCAGGAGACTGCCTCCGGCCGTCTCGACCGCTGCTTTCAGCGCCATCGGGTTGCCGATCAGGGTGTTGTCGGGTGAAAGAGCGTCGGTGAACAAAGAGCTGACATAACGCATGCGTTCGGTGGTGGCGGTATCGGCGCCGGCCCGATCGATGATCCGATTCAGCGCCGTCGACCAGCTCAGGTAACCGTGCAGCGCCATGCGGTGAAACGGGCTGTCGCTCCAGGCATTGTCCGAAAAGCGCCGGTCACCCTTGGCGGGGGCGAGGCTCATTTTTCCCGCCATGATTTGTCCCATGTCTCGGAAATATCGGGCGGTCTCTTCCAACACGACATGAGGCTTGTCCAGCAGGTGGCTGTTAAGCTCCGTCAGGACCGCCACGATATCCTGCGGTTCGACGCTGCCGATGAATGGCGAGGCGAGCTTGACCTTGCTGTCTGGTTCGCGCTGAGGCGCCTGCTCTGGCTTCGACGCCATGGCCCGCAGAAGAACGGCGGCTTTTTCCGAGGCGGCGGCGGGCAGGGTGATGATCTGTTCCGTCAGTTGTCCGGCGATGACAAGCAGCCGGCTTGCTCCCTCGGCCAGGTCGCTGGGTGGCTTTCTCAAAAGCTCCACTAATGCGGAGGTTTGTTCCAGGACCTGGGTCGGTAAGGTCTGGGGCCATGGTCCAAGGATCGGTGGAGTTTGGCCCGCCCCGACTGTTGAATCGTTTTTTGCGTGCATTATGTAGCTCCTGCATATAGCTGTACTATATTTGAGCTACTAATTTACGTTTAATTGCGACGTGAGTTCCACAATTTAACAACACGTTAAGATGGTGATGTTGTTGACTTTACAACCATTCTCACGGCAATTATTAGCTTCTCTCCATCATGGCTGTCGCGAAGACTTTGCAATCAGGCCATTCCATCGGACTTTCATGGAATTCCAATGCGTTTACCTGATCATTTCGCAGCACAACTCTTCAGACGTAAAAAGCGTGTCATTTAATGACCTCGGCGCTTCACCCTTTTGATTGGGCGATGTACCATACGCTGAGGAGGGGTTTGATGAACCAAACCGACAGGGGTGTTATCGCCAGCAATGCCGAGGCGGTCACGCCAGACGCGACCGAGGGGACGGAGACGGGGACGGAGCGTCCGCCGGCGGCGATGGGGCGTGGGATTGGCCTTAGATTGCTGACGGCCATCTTCCTGTTCAGTACGGCGGTGACCTTGCTCACCACGTTGTTCGAACTCTATGTCGACTACCGCAGTCAGGTTAAGGATATCCAAGACCGCCTTGGCGATATCGAGACCGGATACCTGGGCAGTCTGGGGGGGAGCCTCTGGAGTCTGGACGTAGACCAGATTCAGTTGCAGATCGAAGGCATCAAGCGGCTGCCCGATATGCAGTATCTTGAAGTGCGCGAGATTGGGCGCAACATGAAGCGGCGCGTCTTGGTGTCCATCGGCGAACGGGGCGTCGGACCAGTGTTGACTCAGGAATACCAGATTCTCTACGCTGAGAATAAAGATAAAAGCGCGGAACAGGCCATCGGACTTCTCTATGTCGAGGCAACACTGTCCGGTGTCTACAGTCGTCTTGTTGACAAGGCTGTGATTATTCTGATCAGCCAGGGAATCAAGACGTTCCTGGTGTCGATGTTCATCTTGTATATCGTCTATCGGCTGGTGACCCGTCATCTGGTTTCCATCGCCCAGTATGTCGGGACCTTCAACCTCAGTACGTCGCCCACCCTGGCCCTGGTCCGGCGGCGTCCGAGCCAGGAAGACGAGCTTGATCGTATGGTGGGGGCCTTCAACGGCATGTCCACCGGGCTCCGGAAGTTGTATGGCGAACTTCACGAGGTCAACGCCGAGCTTGAGGAAGACATCGCCGCCCGTCGCAAGGCGGAGGAGGAGGTCACCCGCCTGAATTCCGAATTGGAGCAAAGGGTTCGCCAGCGGACCGCCGACCTGGAAGCGAGCAATAAGGAACTCGACTCGTTCACGTATTCCGTGTCCCACGATCTGCGGGCGCCATTGCGGCGGATCGAGGGATTTGGTCAGATTCTCGACACCGAATACACGGCCAAGCTGGATGACCGCTTTCATCACTACCTCGAACGTATTCGCGCCGGCGCCCACGATATGTCCGAGATGATCGACAGCTTTCTCAAGCTGTCACGCTCGACCCGGAGCGAGATAACCATCGAGAAGGTCAATCTGTCGGATCTCGCGGCCAAGGTGGTGGCCCGTCTGCGGGAGAAGGAGCCCCAGCGTTCGGTCATGGTGACCATCGCTCCGGATTTGAAGACCGAGGGCGACCGCCGCCTGCTCGAATCCGTCTTGGAAAACCTGCTAGGCAATGCCTGGAAATACTCCCGCCATAACAAGGCGGCGGAAATTACTTTGACGACCGAGCCGGACAATGACCGCACCGTCTATGTGGTCCGCGATAATGGCGCTGGTTTTGACATGAACTATCTTGACAGACTGTTCATGCCGTTCTGTCGCCTGCACCGTCCCGAGGAGTTCGAGGGTACCGGAATCGGCCTGGCCACGGTCGTTCGCATTCTGGCGCGACATGGCGGCAGAATCTGGGGCGAGGGGGCCATCGGCAAGGGTGCGACGTTCCGCTTTACCCTGTGGGAGGGAGGAAGCCCCGATGACAAGTCATAAAATCCTTTTGGTCGAGGACAATCCCGACGATGTCGAGCTGGCGCTGCACGCTTGCCGGATCAGCCACATCGCATCGGATGTCATGGTGACTCGCGATGGCGAGGAAGCACTGGAATACCTGTTTTGTGTCGGGCGCTACCTTGACCGGGCAAGCAATGACCTCCCCGCCCTGATGGTGCTTGATCTCCACCTTCCGGGAATTGGCGGGCTTGAAGTCTTGCGCTCCTTGCGCCAGCGTCCGGAAACCCGCCGAATTCCCGTGGTCATCCTGACGTCATCGGATGAGATAAAGGACGTCGCCGAAGGTTATGATCTGGGCGTCAACAGCTATATCCGCAAGCCGGTCCAGTTCGAGGACTTCACCAAAATCATGAGACAGTTGCAGCAGTATTGGCTTGTCACCAATACCGCCCCGCCGATGTGAGGAGATCTTTTCTATGACGAAGGTGCCGCGGGTTCTCTTGGTCGAGGACAACGATGACGACGTCGAACTTGCACTTCATGCTTTTCGTAGCAGCCGTGTGACTCCGGAGATCATCGTGGTTCGCGACGGCGAAGAAGCGCTTGAATATCTGTGGATGACTGACCGCTACGCCAAGAGGGAAGTCCGGGATTTACCGTCCTTGGTGTTGCTTGATCTTCAACTGCCCGGAATCGGGGGGCTGGAGGTGCTGCGCCGTCTGCGCGAACGTCAGGAAACCCGCCGGGTTCCCGTGGTCATCCTGACCACGTCGGACGACGAGGCCGATATCATCGGCGGTTATGATCGTGGTGTGAACAGCTATATCCGCAAGCCGGTCGGGTTTGCCTCCTTCTCGGAAATGGTTCGGCAATTGGAGCATTACTGGTTGGTCACGAATCTGGCGCCACCGGCCTAAGGAGCCTTCGGATGGGTAAACCCCTGAGCGTGCTTCTGGTGGAAGATTCCGCCGACGATGCCGAGCTCCTGGAACTGGAATTGTTGCGCGGTGGCTTTGCACCGTCGATCCGACGGGTGGAGACCGGTGATGAAATGCGTTCGGCCCTGATCGCGACGTCGAGTTGGGATGTGGTGTTGAGCGACTACCATCTGCCGACCTTCAGTGCCGAGGCGGCCTTGGCGACGCTTCAGGAAAGCGGTCGCGACCTTCCCTTCATTATCATGTCTGGCGTGGTCCGGGCCGAGGATGCGGTCAATCTGCTGAAGCGGGGCGCCCACGACTTCCTGGACAAGGCTAGTCTGGCTCGTCTGGTGCCGGCCATCGAGCGCGAGATCCGTGACGCGCACGAGCGTGTACAGCGCCGTCAGGCGGAAGAACGGGTCAGGGTGCTGTCGCTGGCCACCGAGCAAAGCCCGGTTTCGGTGGTGATCACCGATCGTGAAGGCGTCATCGGCTACGTCAACCCGAAGTTCGAGAAGGCCACGGGTTATTCCGCCAGGGAATCGGTCGGCCGTCCGATCGACTTCATCCATCGCAAGGATGGGGGCGAGGAAACCTACCGCGCTATGTGGGCAACCATCCGAAGCGGTCAGGAGTGGCGGGGCGAGTTCTGCAACCAGCGGCGCGACGGCCAGTTGTTCTGGGAGTACGCCACGGTGTCTCCCCTGGAGGACGCCAATGGCGCCATCACCAATTTTGTCGCGGTGAAGGAGGACATCACCGTTCGGCGCAGCTATGAGGAGCGCCTGCTGCGACAGGCCAATTACGACGAGTTGACCGGACTGCCCAACCGTCTGCTGATGCTGGATCGTTTGGAGCAAGGCATTGCCGCGGCCCATCGCCGCAATATTTCTACCGCCCTGCTGTATATCGACCTCGACCGCTTCAAGAACGTCAATGATTCCCTGGGGCATGCCGCCGGCGATCAGCTACTGAAGGAGGCTGCGCTGCGTCTGGCCGATTGTATTCGAGAGGGCGACACCCTGGCGCGCATGGGTGGTGACGAGTTCGTCATCATCCTGCCCGGGGTCGATGACGGGATCGCGGTGCAAAAAGTCGCGGATCGCATCGTCGATGTCTTTTCACCGCCGTTTTCCATCGTTGGCCAGGACCATTTTGTCACCGGCAGCATCGGGATCAGCATGTTTCCCAATGACGCCGCCGATGGTCAGGTGTTGCTGCGCAATGCCGAGCTGTCCATGTACAAGGCCAAGGAGCAGGGCCGGGGCCGCTATCAATTCTTCACCCGAGAGCTCAATGAGCGGATGCAAGAGCGCCTGCTGCTCGAAAGTCAGCTGCGTGGCGCCGCCGGGCGGGGGGAACTGCGGCTTGATTATCAGCCACTCTACGATCTCCGGATTAATGCGCCGGTGGGTATGGAAGCCTTGGTGCGCTGGCGGCGGCCGCCCGACACCTTGCTTCAGCCCGGCAGCTTTATCGGCTTGGCCGAGGAGGTCGGGCTGATCGGCGAAATCGGCGACTGGGTGGTCGCCACCGCCTGCAAGGAGGCCTTTGGACTGTTCAACGGCCGGCGTAATGGATTGCGGGTGGCGGTCAATGTTTCGCCGCGCCAACTCCAGGGCGGCGCTTTCGGCGATTGGGTCAGGCGGCAACTGGACGAGACCGGCCTGTCGCCGGACCAGCTTGAGCTGGAAATCACCGAGAGTGTGCTGATGGATGACAGTCCCGAGACCGGAATGACGCTGCGAAAGCTCTGTGATCTCGGCGTGCGGCTGTCCATCGACGATTTTGGCACCGGGTATTCGTCATTGGGATATCTGCAACGCTATCCCTTCGATACCTTGAAAATCGATCGATCCTTCGTGGTGGGCGCCATGACCGATCCCAATACCGCCCGTCTGGTGGAAACCATCGTCACCATGGCTCATGGCCTGGGCCTGGAGACCGTGGGGGAAGGCGTCGAAACCGCCGAACAGCTGGACTTCCTACGTGGCTGCAAGTGCGACCTGGTTCAGGGGTTTCTGTTAGGCCGCCCCATGACTCCCATGGCCCTTGACGGTCAGCTGGGGTGATGATCAAGGTTTGGCTTCGCCTCCCTAATCGCTTGACAGGCGGGGGCGCGCCCATTCGAATGCTGGCCACTTCCACACGAAGGGGATATCACCTTGGCCGCCAAGATCAAGATCGGCAATTATGGCTATACCTGCCAGCCGCGCTGGGGATTCGGCCGGCCGACCCATCCGCGTTTGACCGAGATCATCGGGCGCGGGCGAGCCGATTACGTCCGGCTGATCGATGGATTCGTCGGCCTGCGCGAGGTGCTTGCCACGATTCCGCTGGAAGCCGCCGAGGATGCGGCCACTCCCCGATGGATGAATCCCTGGTTCACCGCGCTGGACGGGATCGCCCTGACCGGCATGCTGTCACGGCATGATCCACGGCTGTTGATCGAGATCGGGTCAGGCAATTCGACCAAGTTCGCCCGCCATGCGATCACCACCAAGCGCCTTCGGACCAAGATCGTCTCCATCGATCCCCAGCCGCGCGCCGAGGTCGATGTCCTGTGCGACGAGGTGATCCGGGCGCCGGCCGAGTTTGTCGATCCGGCGGTATTCTCGCGGCTTAAATCCGGCGACATCTTGTTCATCGACAGTTCGCATCGCAGCCTGGAGAACTCCGACGTCACCGCTCTGTTCCTGGAGGTGCTACCGGAATTGCCGCCGGGCGTGATCGTCCATGTCCACGACGTCTACCTGCCCTATGACTACCCGCCCCATGCCGAGGGGTTGATGTATAACGAGCAGTACCTGCTGGCGGCCTTGCTGCTGGGTGAGGCCAAGTGGTTGGAGCCGGCCTTCCCCTGTTACGCCGTGGCGCAAGACCCGGTGCTGTCGGCCAAGTTGACGCCGATCTGGGAGGCCTTGGGCGCCAACGCTTTCCCGGCTCCCAGCAACTCATTTTGGCTGAACATCAAGAAGCACCGCTAGGGTGTTGCTTTTACAGAGATATCATCTGGCGGCTTTCCTGCCGCATGGCGGAGCCACACCTGCTCGAATCCGGCTTCAAGGTGGCGGGCGAAGCGGGCTGGATCAAAGGCCGGCGTGGTGGGCATCAAGGCGGCGAGCCGGGCCTTGACCTCCGCCAGACGACTTGGATCGCGTCCCAATCCGACCGCCAGATCGAACAGTGTTTCCGGACCGGCCGCAACCAGATCCGCCATGCCGACCGCGTGCAGCAGGGACGCCGCGACGCGGGACGCCAGCCGCTCACCGGCGGCGGTGACCAGCGGCACCCCCATGCGCAGGGCATCGGCGGCGGTGGTATGCGCGCCACAGATCAGCGCGTCGAGGAATAGATCGGCAGCCGGAATACGCTTCAGGTGTTCGGCCCGGGGCAGCATGGGAGCCCAGATCAGACGGGTGGGATCGACGCCGGCCTTGCCGGCTTCGTGTTCCAACCGCTGCCGCGCCGCTTCCGGCGGGGCCAACTGCCACAAGACCGATCCGGGGACCGCGTCGAGAATTCGCATCCACAGGGTGAAGCTGGCCCGGTCGAGCTTGCGATGGCCATTGAACGAACAAAACACCACGCCATCCTCGGGCAGCCCCAGTTGCGGGCGCGGCGGCGGTGGCGGCGGTGGGGTCCAGGCTTGGTTGGCTTGATAGCAGCCCGGAAGATTGATCAGCCGTTCGGAAAAATGCTCGCGATGGGTCGGCGGCACCAGCACGTCGTCGACGATGGCGTAATGCAGCCATGGCGCACCTGAACTGGCAGCCAGTCCCAGCCAGACCACCTGGATCGGCGCCGGGCGCAGTGCGGCGATGCCGGGGCGGGCGTGACGGGTGAACACCGACATATCCACCAGGATATGGACGCCATCGGCCGCGATCCGGGCGGCGGCAGCGCGGTCGCTCATGGTCGCCAGATCGACGAAACCGTCACATTCCCTGGTCAGCCGCTCGCGCCATGAAGAGCCGTCATCGGGGCCGACCGAGTAGGCGATGGGGCGAACCCGCGACCGGTCGTGATGACCGAAAACGTCGCCGGCCAGATGCATGGTGGCGTGCTCGCGAAAATCAGGCGACAGGTAGCCCACCACCAGCGGCGGCGGTATCTTGGCCTGAGGCCGCAGGATCGGGCGAGGTGGGCCGGGAACGCGAAATCCCGCTTCCGCAGCGGCGATACGGCGGATTTCCGGGCCGCTGAAGGGATGGAAAATAGCATCCTGGGTTGCGATCGCCAATTGACGGCGGTCGGCAACGGCGGTCAAATCCGCACGGATTTCGGTGAAAATGGCCTCTTCCGCCTCCCAATCGGCGGTTTCGCGATAGGCGCGCAACAGGTGCCCTTTGGCAGCCGCCAGCGAGGGGTCGATGGCCAATGCCTGTTTGAGTCTCGCAATGGCCTCGTCCTGCCGGCCCAGCCGCAGCAGAACCTGCCCCAGCATCGCTTGCAGTTCCGCGACCCGAGGGTGATGGCGAACCGCCGCTTCGAGGGCGGGCAGGGCGGTTTCCGGGGGACCGCCCACCAGAAGTAAACCAAGGTTGACATGACCGCCCACATGGCCGGGCGCTACCTGGGTCAGGCGGTGAAAGGCGGCGGCGGCCTCTGGCATGCGCTGCAGCAGGCGCAAGCCATTACCCAGGGCCAGCAGGCTTTCCGGATCACCGGCGGCGGCGAGGCGCTCAAGGATCGGCAACGCCTCGGCGGCGCGGTCAAGGGCAAGCAGCCCCTTGGCTTTGCTGAACAGCGACGGGTGATGCCCCGGCTGTTGAGCCAAGATATGATCGAGATGGGGAAGCGCCTCGGCATGACGCCCCGCCATCAGCAGGAACAGACTGAGATTGTAGCGCAGGATGATGGAACTGGGCGCCAGAGTGATCAGCTTGTGCAAAATCTCCACGGCGGGCTTCAGTTTGCCCGCTTGGGCCAGTTTGATCGCCTTGGCCATTTCCTGGTCGATATTCAGCGCCATATTTCTTTTTTGTCCTAGGAGGGGAAGACGTGCGACAAATGCGGTGCCATCCGCCAGATGCGGGCCTTTTTCTCGAAGCAGTGATGGCGAATGGTATGGAATATATCGCCGCTCCAGCCCTGGATGGCGACCTCCATGTGATCGCCATCCAGGCGCACCAGGCAGTAGCCGTTCGAATCCTCACGCAGGCGGGTGGAGCAGGCGGTGGTCGCCTGCACCAGCACCAGAGAACCGCCATGGTCGCTGCTGATCAGTTCCACGTGGGCATGGTGAACATGGCCGGTCAGGACCAGATCGATTCCATGATTCACCAAGGTCTCGTAAGGATGGCCACCGCTGGCGGTGGAGGGGGGATGGTGGAGAAACACCACCCTGGCCGCCGTCTCGGGCGCATCGGCCAGGGTCAGTTCGAGATGGTCGAGATGGGCGCCCTTCAATGCGCCTGATTTCCAACGCAGGCTGCGGGTGCTGTCCAACCCGATGGCCACCACCTGATCATCCTTCCACACCGGCAGGGAATCGTGGCCCGGCAGGCTGCGATGAAATTTATTTCGGGGCCGGAATATGCGCGAGAACGGCCGATAAAGCGGATAGAGGTCGTGATTGCCCGGCACCACCAGCACCGGTGCCGGAATATGGGACAGGAAGGCGCGGGCCTCGGCGAACTGGTGGGAGCGGGCGCGCTGGGTCAGATCGCCGGAGATGATCACCAGATCGGGGCGATGCCGTTCCAGGTCGGACAGCAGGGCGGCGACGACCTTGGTTTCGGTGCGTCCAAAATGTAGATCGGACAGGTGGGCGATCGTCTTCATCGGGGTGGGGTCCGGGTGGGAATCAGTACGTTCAGCGCCTTTGGGCGGACCTTGAACACCAGCGGCGAGCTTAACACCGTCACTTCTCCATCCAGCGAAACCATAACCCGGTGCTTGCGGCTGGTGACCCGAACCTCCTTGGCGGCGAAGGTCTGGAGGCGGCGACTGGCCCGCCAGTGGCCGAAGAAGGTTTCAAGTACCAGCCACAGCAGCGATAATCGCCCGCTACAGGCCGCCACATGGATCTCCAGCGTGCCGGTATCGAGAGATTCCCGCGACAGCGGCGGCGCTTCCTCCTTCCAGGCATTGTTGGTGATGAACAGCATCGGCGTCCTGACCTCCACCGCTCCATCTTTCAGCCCAAGGGTGACATCGACCATGGGGTAACGGCGAAACGCCCGCATCGCCGCCAGAACCATGGCCCGCCACTTGCGCATCCCGTCCCGCTGAAGGTGATCGCGACGTCGCACCACCCAAGGATGCATCCCCATGGAGGCCCAGATGGTGAAGGGCAGGCCGTTGACCTCGGCCAGATCGATCTGGGCGGCGGTGGCGGTCGATAAAACCCGTGCGGCTTCCAGTGGGTCCTGCGGCAGGCCCAGGTCGCGGGCGAACAGGTTCAAGGTACCCAGCGGCAGGATGCCGAGCGGCTTGTCACGGCCAAGGCCGGCCAGTACAGCGGTCAGGATGGTGCCGTCTCCACCACCGACCACCACGCCGTCCAGGTCGTCGCGGCCGGCAAGCGTCGACAGCGACCGCGCCAGTTCACGCCGGTCGACCAGATAGGATTCGACCAGATGGCCGGCCGCGACCAGCACCGCGGTGATGGCGGCGACGGTGGCGTCCAGCGGCAGGGTACGGAAACTGCCGGCCGAGCGATTGATGACGAGGGCGAAGCGCATCCTCCGACAGCAGCGCGGATCCTCGTCACTGTCAAGAGCTGAGGCCCCTAAAAAATTTCCTTATCGCCGAATACCATGACTTCGCCACCCGGCAGAACGGCGCGGTCGCGGCCGGTGCGCTTGGCCTCGTACATGCGCTGGTCGGCCAGCTCGATCAGCTGGGGCCAGTCGGAAACCTTGTCGGCGTTGATTTCCGCGACGCCGATGGAGGCGGTCAGGGGGACGCCGTCGGGACGCAGGCCAAAACCGGCGGTGCGCAGGCGCTCCAGCATGATCCGAGCCCCCTCGGGCGTGGTGTCGGTGAGGATGGCGACGAATTCCTCGCCCCCCCAGCGCACCAGGACGTCGCCGCGACGCAGCCCTTCGCGCAGCTTGTCGGCCAGGGTCTTCAGCGCCCGGTCGCCTTCGTCGTGACCATAGGTGTCGTTGATGGACTTGAACTTGTCCAGGTCGAAGAAGGCGATCGCCATGGGAGCGTTCTTCATGGCCGCCAGACGAAATTGCAGGTCCAGCGCCTCGCCGCCGGATCGCCTTGTATAGGCCGAGGTCAGCGGATCGATCATGGCGCGGTTGACCAGGGCGGTAATGTAGTGCAACTGGCTCATGCCCGAGAACATGGCCACTCCCATCACCAGCACCATCAACCACAGCATGGGGCCGTGCTGGTCCAAGGAGAGTTGATGACCGCCCATCAGCAGGCCCAGAATCGCGAAGGCGAAGGCCGGGGCTGAAAACAACGCCACCTCGAACGCGGTCAGCGGAAAAATCGCCAGACCAGCCAGCACGATATTGGGCATCAGGGCATAAAGCTTGGTGACGAGCAAGGCGGTGCCGGTGACCTGAAGCTCGGCGGTGATCCCGATGGACAAGACATAAAACACCGGCGGCACCAGCAGCAGGGCCATCAGCATGGAATCGGCCTGAAGCCTTGTCTTGGAAATCTGCCACGGCCAAGCCAGCAGGAAGAAGACCACGGCCGACCCGATGCGCAACGTGGTCATCAGCGCCCATTGCGGCCAGGGGAACACAAACCAGTCGATGATCGACCATAACGGCACCATCACCGCGAACAGAGCGGCGACCAGTTGAATCCGCGAGATGATGACCGAGGCGGCATGGCGACGGATATGGGGCGAGTGGCGCAGCGGCACCAGCAAATCAAAGAACTGGCCCCAGGTGATCTTGATCGGGGCGAACAGATGCGCCGCGAACGACCGCCAGCCCCTGATGGAATCGGCCCCTTCCTCGATAATGTCTGTTTGAATATGCGATGAGCTGTCCACGGGCCGCCCCTCCCCTTGAGCTTTGGCGTGACCTTAGTCAAAACAGTGGGTGAATACAATCGCCATGGACGGAGAAGGGCGCCTTTGAAATGCCGGTTGAAAATGGGCAATCCCAGCCGCATGCTCGATGAACAAGAGGGCCGCTGTCGATGGCGACAGCAAGGCTCCACCGGAAAAATCGGGGAGAATCAAATGGCTGGCAGCAATCCTTACGACATGCATCTCGACAAGAACGCCGCGAACCATGTTCCGCTGAGTCCTCTTGGTTTTCTCGAACGCTCGGCGTCGGTCTACCCGAACCGGGTCTCGGTGATTCACGGCGACCTGCGATTCACCTGGAAGCAAACCTATGACCGTTGCCGGCGGTTGGCTTCAGCCTTGTCCAGGCGGGGAATCGGGGGTGGCGACACCGTCGCCTTCATGGCGGCTAACACGCCCGCCGCGTTCGAGGCCACGTTCGGCGTTCCCATGACCGGCGCCGTTCTTTGCGCGCTCAACACCCGCCTGGATGCCGAGACCATCGCTTTCATGCTTAATCATGGCGAGGCCAAGGTTCTGGTCACCGACCGCGAATTCTCGCCGGTCATTAAGAAGGCCCTGATGCAGGTGGCGCGGCGGCCCGTGGTGATCGATATCGATGATCCCCTGGGGCTGGGCGGGGAATTGCTGGGGGAGTGCGGATACGAAGCCTTCATCGCCGACGGCGACCCGGAATTCGCCTGGCACTGGCCGGCCGATGAGTGGGACGCTATCGCCCTCAACTATACCTCAGGGACCACCGGCAACCCAAAGGGAGTCGTCTACCACCACCGTGGCGCCTACATCAACGCGCTGGGTAATGTGGTGAACTGGGGGATGACCGGGCATCCGGTCTATCTGTGGACTCTGCCCATGTTTCATTGCAACGGCTGGTGTTTTCCCTGGACCATCACCGCCCTGGCCGGAACCCATGTCTGTCTGCGCCGGGTCGACGCCGTCGGGATGTTCGCCGCCATCGAGGCTTACAAGGTGACTCATATGTGCGGGGCTCCCATCGTCATGGGGATGCTGATCAACGCCCCGGAAAAGGACCGTCGGCCACTGCCGCATGCGGTCGAATTCATGACGGCGGCGGCACCGCCGCCCGCTGCGGTGATCGGACGGCTGGAAAGCCAGGGGTTCAAGATCACCCATGTCTACGGCCTGACCGAAGTCTATGGCCCCGCCACCGTCTGCGCCTGGCACGAGGAATGGGACCTGCTTCCGCTGGACGAGCGGGCACGGATGAAGTCCCGCCAAGGAGTCCGCTATGTGAACGAGGAAGCCATGATGGTGGCCGACCCAGTGTCTCTGGCGCCGGTTCCCATGGATGGCGCGACCATGGGCGAGGTGTTCTATCGCGGGAATGTGGTGATGAAGGGCTATCTCAAGAACCCGACGGCCACCGCCGAGGCTTTTGCCGGAGGCTGGTTCCACACCGGCGACCTTGGCGTCTGGCACGCCGACGGGTATATCGAACTCAAGGACCGCTCCAAGGACATCATCATCTCCGGGGGCGAGAATATTTCCACCATCGAGGTCGAAAGCGTTCTCTACCAGCACCCCGCCGTGGGCGAGGCCGCCGTGGTGGCGCGCCCGGACGAGAAATGGGGCGAGACGCCATGCGCCTTCATCGGGCTGAAGGACGGGGCGGTCGCCACCGAACAGGAGATCATGGCCTTTTGTCGCGAGCGACTGGCCCACTTCAAATGTCCGCGAACTGTTGTCTTCACCGTTTTGCCCAAAACTTCGACGGGCAAAGTTCAGAAGTACGTTTTGCGTGCGATGGCGAAAGATATCACAACCTGATTTGGGTTGTTTCGGTCTGCGCTGAATTGAAGCATTGGGCCTAACCCATTTCAGCATATGCGAAAATGATGGTGCGACAAGGGTTTGACCTCGACTCGTGCATTAAGCTATTGTTCGCTTGATGAATATCAAAGTTAGCATTAGGTGATGTTGTGACGTCCGATGTGGCACGCAAGACTCTGCCTGCTATGCGTCAAGGGTTGGCCGAACGCTTGTTCTGCCTTCATGATGAAATCAAGGGCGATGGCGACCTGACGGCATTAAGCCGGATCGCGGTGGCGCTGTATGATGAACGCACCGATATCCTGAAGACGTTTATCCATTCCAGCGATGGCGAAAGCCCGCTTGACCACTCCTCGGCGAAGCTGGCCAATCTTCCCAGTCTTCAGGAATTGGCGGTGACCGGCGGCCGGCGTACCATCAACGACCTGAAGGTCGTGGCGGTGACCGGGCAGGAACACGCCACCCGGCTGGTGGCTTGCGGTTACCTTTCCAGTTACACCGTTCCAGTCATCTCCAAGGGAAAGTTCTTTGGTTTTCTGTTTCTGAATTCCGTTTGCAAGGACTTCTTCACGCCCCAGGTTATTCACCGGCTGCGGCCCTATGCCGAGCTTATCGCCCAGATCGTGATGCGCGAGCTTGATACCGTGCGGATGATGCATGCGGCGGTAAAGGTGATCCGTCAGGTTTCCACCGTGCGCGACGAGGAGACGGGGGCTCATCTCGCCCGTATGGCCCGCTATTCCCGGCTGATCGCCACCAAGATGGCCGGCCCCTATGACCTGAGCGACGAGTTCGTGGAATACCTGTTCCAGTTCACCCCCATTCACGATGTGGGCAAGATCGCCGTGCCCGATAATATCTTGTTCAAGCCGGGCAAGCTTACCGTCGATGAATTCGAGGTGATGAAAAGGCATGTGGCGCGCGGCCTGGAGATCATCGATATGATGGCTGTGGATTTCGGCATGCAGTCGCTGGCATATTTTACCGTGCTGCGAAACGTCATCGCTTATCATCACGAGGCTCTGGACGGCACCGGCTATCCCCACGGTCTGCGGGGAGACGAAATTCCGTTGGAAGCCCGCATCGCCACCGTCGCCGACGTCTTTGACGCCCTGACATCGGAGCGCCCCTACAAGAAGGCCTGGACCAATCAGCAGGCGTTCGACCTGTTGTCGGAGTTATCGGGGACCAAGTTCGATCCGGATTGCGTGGCCGCCCTGATCGACAGCCGGGTTGAAATCAACGAGATTCAGGCCCGTTTTGAACAGACGGTGTTCGATTGAAACCATCCCATGTCCTGACGCTTGCCTTGCTTGCCGGAGGCATTCCGGCTGCCGAGGGAAAGGAAGCCTGGGCCGCCATGGCGATCCCCATGCCGGGGGAGGCGCAGGTCATCGGCTCGGCGGCGGCGGGATGCGTGCGTGGGGCGGCCGCTCTGGCCCTGGATGGTGAAAATTATCAGGTTCTTCGTCCATCGCGGCATCGGAACTGGGCGCATCCCTCGACGGTTCGCTTTATCCGCGATCTTTCGGCCTTGGCCGGGAGGGAGGGAGTCAAGGGGGTGTTGATCGGCGATATGGGGCAGTCCCGTGGCGGCCCCATGCCATCCGGTCACGCCAGTCATCAGAACGGCCTGGACGTTGATATCTGGTTCAGGCTGGCGCCCGAACACCTGGAACATGCCGAGATCGAGTCTCCCAGGCCTGTCGCCATGGTCGCCAATGGCCATATGAACCGTGCAACCTGGACTCCGGCCCAGGCGCGGCTGGTGGAATTGGCGGCTCAGGCGCCCGAGGTCGAGCGGATCTTCATCAACCCGATGATCAAGCAGGCCTTGTGCCGCGCCAATCCGGCGGATCATCGGGGCTGGCTGCGCAAATTACGGCCATGGTGGGGGCATGACGAGCATTTTCACATTCGTCTGGCCTGCCCAACGGATAGCCCGGGCTGCGAGCCTCAAAAGCCGATTCCCGAGGGGGATGGGTGCGGTGCTGAATTGGACTCGTGGCTGAACAAGCCGACTTCGCCTGCGCCCCCCAGCAAGCCGCACATTCAAAGTCGTGCGCTGCCGGAGGCTTGTGACGCCCTTCTGAAGGCGAAGTAGTCTACCGTTCGCTCATGTGATCCATTAATCGCCGCAGGAAGTTTTCACACTGGCCGACCTGTTCCAGGGAGATGAATTCGTCTGGCTTGTGGGCCTGCGTGATGCTGCCGGGGCCGCAAACCACGGCGGGGATTCCGGCCTTTTGGAACAAGCCGGCCTCGGTGGTGAAGGCGACCTTTGAGGTATCGTTATTGCCCGACAGGGCGCAGACAAGGCGAACGGCCTCATCCTCCGGCCGCATGTCGAGGCCGACGGTGGAGTTATGCTCGTCCAGGGTGATGCCTGCGTCATCCGATACGGCCAGCATTTCCGGCACCAAATCTTGAGCCCATCCCCGCATCTCGGCCATCAACGTTTCGGGGTCATGGTTGGGGAGATTGCGGATCTCGAACTCGAAGTCGCAGGATTTGGGAACGATGTTCAGGGCGGTGCCGCCATGGATGGTTCCGGTGTGGATGGTGGTATAGGACGGCTGATAAGCCGGGTCGAAGGGGCCAACTTCGCGAATGTGGCGCTGCATGGCGCGCAGCCGGACTACCAATTCAGCGGCGATTTCGACCGCGTTGACGCCGCGGTCGTTCATCGCCGAGTGACATTCGTGGCCCTCGATATGGCAGCGGACGCTCTTCTTGCCCTTATGGCCGATCACCGCCTTCATTTCAGTGGGCTCGCCGACAATGCACAGGCGGGGGCGGACGGGCAGATGGGCCAGGTCGTCGATCAGGCGGCGGACGCCGACGCAGCCGACTTCCTCGTCGAAGGAAAAGGCGAAATGAACCGGCATGGCCAGCCGGCGGGCAGCGAACTCGGGCGCCAGGGCAAGGCAGACGGCGATAAAGCTTTTCATGTCGGCTGTGCCACGGCCGTAAAGATTTTCATCGCGTCTGGACAGGATGAACGGATCGCTGCTCCAAATCTGCCCTTCGACCGGAACCACATCGGTGTGCCCGGAAAGAACCACACCGGGGCGATCCTCCGGTCCTATTGTGGCAAAGATGTTTGCCTTGTGACGATCCTTGTCCCAAGTTAGGCGGATACTGGCTCCAAGCCCGGATAAAATGTCGGAGACAACTTCTATTAACTGTAAATTAGTCTTGTAGCTCGTAGTGTCGAACGATACCAACCGTTCGATCATGTCGATGCTGGATAACCGCTGCGCCGCTTGGTATTTGCTCAAGGAGGGTCTCTCGCACTTGAATGCTGCCGAATGCCTGGATCGAGGACACGACCGGGTCGCGGCTCCGCCGTTTATCATACGGCGGGATGGGGCGGGTGCGCCAGGGGGTCGCTTTCCGTGTCTATGAGTAATCGGCTATGGTTCTCACCCGACAGGGGCGATATGCTGCCGAATGCCAGCAACGAGGGGCACGCCAGGGGTGGCAGAAATGGGGCAGGGAGCGTGGGTTCGACAGCCCACGGTGCGTTAGTATGAGTGATACCGGCAAGGCCACGGACGCCGGCACGGAGCAGGCCAGCCAAGGGGTTAGCATTGCCTCGCTGTCCACCTTGAAGAATAATCTGTTCGACCTCGCCATCGGGTCATTATTCCTGAATGTCCTGGGCCTTGCGCTTCCCATGTCGCTGTTGCAGGTCTATGACCGCATCCTGCCCAACAAATCCATCGGCACCATGCTGCTGCTGATGGGCGGGGTGGTCGCCGCCCTGTTGATAGAATCGACGCTGAATTTCTGCCGGTCCTATATCACGGGCTGGGTCGGCGCCAAGTTCGAGCACAAGGCGGGATGTACCGCCCTGGATCACCTGGTGATGGCCGGAATCGACGACTTTGAGAAAGGCGGCTCCGGCTCCCATCTCGAACGCATGAGTTCGTTGGCCACGGTGCGTGAATTTTACGCCGGCCAGGCGATGCTGACCCTGCTCGACCTGCCATTCGCCATTCTTTACCTCAGCCTCGTGGCGATGATGGGTGGCGTTCTGGTTCTGGTTCCCATCGTGTTGCTGGTCGCTTTCGCCCTGACCGCGGTCATGATCGGAACCAAGCTGCGGGGCTCGCTGCAAAAGCGCATGGTCGCCGATGACCGGCGGTTCAATTTCATCATCGAGGTTCTAGGCGGCATCCATAGCGTCAAGGCGTTCTCCATGGAGGCGCAGATGGTGCGCCGTTACGAACGCCTCCAGGAAGCCTGCGCCGAGGGCGCATATAATGTGGCGTTGCAGAGTTCGTCGGCCATGGGCGCCTCCTCGTTCTTCTCACAGGCCACCACCATCTGCGTTGCCATGGCTGGGGCGCTGGTGGTGATGAACGGCGATATGACCACCGGTGGTCTGGCCGCCTGCTCCATGCTGGCGGGGCGCGCCATGAGCCCCCTGCAAAAGGCCCTGGGCGTCTGGACCAGATTCCAGTCCTTCATGCTGGCGCGTCACCGCCTGACCGAGCTGTTCTCGCTGAAGCCGGAGGCCCCCAAGGGTCTGCCAAAGCTTGAAAATATCAAGGGAAGCCTGGAACTTGACGATGTCAGCTTCCGCTATGGTGAGAATCTCCCCTACGTCATCAAGAACGCCTCGATTTCCATCCGCGAGGGCGAGTGCATCATTATTTCGGCCGGCAATAGCGCGGGCAAGACCACGCTATTGACCCTGATGCAGGGGGCGTTGCGCCCCACCAGTGGCCGGGTCCTGGTCGATGGTCAGCCGGCATCCCTGTACGAGCCCCAAAGCATTCGCGATCAAATCGCTTTTCTGCCCCAGATGGGTGAACTGTTCCAAGGCACGATCCTTCAAAACATCACCATGTTTCGCAAACAGTTCGACGATGTGGCGGTCGAAACCGCGGCATTGCTGGGATTGGATGAAGTCGTCGCCACCATGGCCCTGGGCTTCGATACGCCGGTGGGTGACGGCGCCTATGATTCCTTGCCGCGCGGCATCAAGCAGCGCGTCGCCATTGCGCGGGCCTTGGTCAACAATCCCCGGATTGTCCTGTTCGATGAAGCCAACACGGCCGTTGATACGATCGGCGATAACTTTCTGCGGGTGTGGCTCGAACGCGCCAAGGGCAAGCGGACGCTGGTCCTGGTGACGTCGCGCCCGTCCCTGGCCAAGATGGGAGACCGGGTGTTCGAGCTGGACCATGGGGTGCTGAAGCTGAAACTACCGCGCGAGGATCGGGCACCCATGCCGACAGGCGCGGCTCCCGGCCTTTTGCCGCAGGGAGGGCCGGCTTGAGCTCCATGATCATTTCCTCCAATACCGCGTCGAAGCCGAATCAAAAGGCCATCGAGCAATATGAACAGCAGCTGGCGCAAAATGCGCTGGGCGGGTTCTCGGCCGCGTCGGACCTTGCCGCCTGTCTGCTGCCTTTGCTGAAGGCCCTGGGGTGGAAGGGCGACCCGCGCCATGTGGCTGAATCGCTGCCGCATTTCGCCAATGACCTCGACCTGACCGGAATTCGCAACGTTCTGGCGACGCTGAATTTTTCAAGCCGTCCAGAGAAGCTGTCGCTCGAAACCATCGATTCGCGTCTGCTGCCCTGTCTGTTCCTGCCGGATGGCCAGCCGGCCATGGTGGTCAAGGCGATTGATGACGAGGGTAACGCAGAGGTCTTCGACAGCTCCGAGGGAGCCAGCCGCTCTCTGGATGTCCATGGCCTGAAGGGGACCGCCTACTTCTTCACCAATCAGTCCACCGACGCGGCGGCACCCCGATCGGCCAACTGGTTCAAGGGGGTCTTGGAGCGATTCCGGCCGCTTTACTGGCAAGCGTTTTTTGTCACGCTGATCCTGAACGTATTCTCGCTGTCGACGCCGCTGTTCGTGATGGCCGTCTACGACAAGGTGATCGGTGCGTCCTCCTATTCGATGTTGGGAGCCCTGTCCATCGGTGTGACGGTGGCCCTTGTCGCCGATGCCGTGCTGCGTGAGGTCCGAGCCCGCGTGTTGGCCTTTGTCGGGGCGCGTCTCGACAACATCATGGGCAACAATATCTTTCAGCATATCCTGGCCCTTCCGCCGGGCTTCACCGAGCGCGCCACCATCGGCGCCCAAGTGGCCCGCATCAAGGATTTCGAATCCGTTCGCGAGTTCTTCACCGGCCCGCTGGCCACGGTGTTCATGGAACTTCCGTTCGCCATTTTCTATTTCGCGGTCATCGCCATGTTGGGCGGAATCATCGCGGTCGTTCCGATGATCGCCACTGTCCTATTCCTGATCGGCGGCTATCTGGTCATGCCGATCGTGCGCAAGAATGTCAGTATCGCATCGCGCGCCGGTTCCCGGCGGCAGGAGTTCCTGGTCGAGGCGTTGGGCAAGATGCGCGCCGTCAAACTGGCCTCGGCGGAACACACCTGGGTCAAACGCTATCGTGAAATGTCGGCCAGGGCGGCCTATGGCGGCTTCAAGAATGGTCTGTTCGCCGCCGGTATTGGCACGCTGTCCAACATCTTGATCATCACCTCCGGGCTGGCGACTATTTCAATCGGCGTGTTGGGCGTGATCAGCGGCGACATGACCATCGGCGGCCTGATCGCCGCTATGATGCTGGTGTGGCGCGTGTTGTCGCCGCTTCAGACCGGTTTCACCATGATTCAGAGGGTCGAGCAGGTGCGCGGCTCCATCCGTCAGATCGACGGCCTGATGGCGATCAAGCCCGAGCGTGACCCCCAGGCCATCGTGGCACCCTTGAAGAATGTGAAGGGTAGGGTGGTCTTCTCCCGTGTTTCGCTGCGTTATAATAACGAGGCTGATCCGGCGCTGGTCGGCGTATCGTTCGAGGTCGAGCCAGGGGAAGTGGTGGCGGTCACGGGCCGCAACGGCTCGGGCAAATCCACCGTGATCAAGCTGCTGTTGGGTCTTTACGCGCCGCAGGCCGGTAATATCAAGATTGATGCGGCCGATATCCGCCAGATCGATCCCATCGAGTTGCGGCATATGATCTCTTATGTGCCTCAGCTTTGTAATCTGTTCTTCGGTTCGATCGCCCAGAACCTGCGGCTGGCCAACCCGACCGCCACCGATGCCGATATCCGCTGGGCCTGCGATCAGGCCGATGTCTGGGACGAGATCGCGGCCCTGCCGCGTGGCCTTGAGACCCGGATCGGCGAGGGCGCGGCCGACCATCTTCCCACCAGCTTCGTTCAAAAGTTGTCGCTGGCGCGGGGGTACTTGAAGCGCAGCCCGATCATGCTCTTCGACGAACCGGTCAACGGTCTTGATTTTGATGGCGACCGGACCTTCATGCAGGCGGTGGAAACCTTCCGCGGCCAGTCCACCATCTTCATGGTGACCCACCGTCCCAGCCATTTGCGCATTGCCGACCGGATCTTAGTCTTTGATGCCGGTTACCTGCGTCTCGCCGGCCCCGCCGAAGAGGTGAGGGCGCGCATACCTCCGGATTTGATATGAGCACCAGCCAAAGCCTCGTCAATGTTCCGAATCCCGGTAACCTGCCAGAGCCCGTGGCCCCGGCCAAGCCGCAGATCAAGATGTCCAGTCGGCAGTCGCGCCATCTGGCGCAGGCGGTTGTGCTGGAGGAAAGCGGCACGTCGGGTCTGGTCCGTTTCACCATGCTGGTGGCCAGCGCCACCACCGCCGCCTTTGTGATCTGGGCCGCGTTGACGGATGTTCCGGAAATCGCCTCAGCCGAGGGCAGCGTCATTCCCAGCGGTCAGGTTCAGTCGATTCAGCATCTGGAAGGGGGCATTGTTCAAGATGTCGTCGTCAAGGAAGCCGAAATCGTCGAGGCCGGGCAGGTCATCATCCGATTGAATCCGGCCCAAGCCATCTCGGATCTGGAGCAGACCCGCGCGCGTGAAGCCACCTTGCTGATCAAGGCGGAACGCCTTCGCGCCTTTGCCGAGGAGCGTCAGCCGGACTTTAGCGGCATGCCGCAGGGCTATGACCGCCTGATCTCCGACAATCTGGCCATCTATGCCAGTCAGGCCCAGGCCCGTGATACCGCGCGCTCGGTAATCTCGTCCCAGGTCGATCAGAAACGCTCCGATATCCAACTCCTGGAGAGTCAGGAGCGCTCGCTGCGTGAGCAGTTGGGGCCGTTGCAGGAAGAAATGAACATGCGTCAGGAACTGGTCGCCAAGGGATTGGTGTCCAGGGTCGTCTTTCTTGATACCAAGCGCGAATTGTCCCGGGTCCAGGGGGAAGTCTCACGTCTGATCGGCCAAGAGATTACCGCCCGCAGTGCTTTGACGGAGGTAGAGAACCGCCTGATCGACAGTCGTTCCGCGCTTCAAAAGCAAACCATGGATGAACTTGGCGTCGCCATCAACGAGTTGGCGCAGGTGCAGGAAAGCATCGGTCGTCTGGAAGACCGCGTGAAACGGTTGGAGATCATTTCTCCGGTTCGTGGCATCGTCAAGGGGCTGGCCGTCAAGAATCAGGGGGCCGTCATTCAACCGGGCGGGCAGGTCTGCGATGTGGTGCCCATCGAAAACGACATGAAGGTCGACGCCAAGATCAACACCAAGGATGTCGGCCATCTGAAGGTCGGTCAACCGGTCAAGGTCAAGGTCACGACCTATGACTTCGCCCGGTATGGCTCGGTCCACGGCAAGCTGACCAAATTATCCGCATCCAGTTTCACCGACGAGAAGGGCACTCCCTTTTTCAAGGGCGTTATCGAGTTGGATAACAACTATGTCGGCGCGACACCCGGGCGCTTCATGATTCATCCCGGCATGACGGTGACGGCGGAAATCATTACCGGCGACAAGACGCTTCTGCAATACATGCTGAAGCCAATCTTCACCCAGGTTCAGCAGTCCTTCCACGAGAGATGACCATCGGACCCATGGATGGCCGCAGTCGCGGCCGTCCATAGCCAGGAGGGGGGAAAATCCTTCACGAAGAGCTGAAGATGAAATAATGGGAAAACATGGATGAGCAAATGTCGCATAATGTATATTATGGCGACGAAGCTATCTTATTGGGAACATTCGAGAATAAGGCCATCATAGGCGGCAACGACACCGGATGGCAGCCTTGCGCATAGGGTCTCGTAGTCCAGTCGCGGTCCCATGTGAGTCAGCACCGCACGGCGCGGCTTGACGCGGGAAATCCATTCCAGGGCTTTGTCCACATGGGCGTGCGTGGCGTGCGGATGGTCCACCAGACAGCCGATGATCCACAGTTCGACGCCAGCGAGCACGGCGAAGGATTCTTCGGGAATTTCAACCACGTCGGTGCTGTAGGCAATCGAACCAAAGCGCAATCCCAGTGTCCGGGAATAACCATGGTCCTGATCGAACGGCACAATATCGATGCCGGCGATTGAAAACGGCCCGTGTATCTCCTTGGCTTCCAGCAGCGGTCGATAGATGAATTCTCCCATCGTCTCCATGGGCTCAAAGGCATAGGGAAAACGCGTCCTGGCGGTGTCGAGTACGGCAGGCGCGCCCCAGACTGGCAGCCATTGCCGCGTCGCCCGGTTGATCTCGCGCAGATCGTCAATTCCATGCAGGTGGTCGGCATGGTCGTGGGTGTAGATTACCCCATCCACCTTAGCGACGCCGGCATCCAGCAACTGATCGCGCAGGTCCGGCGAGGTATCCACCAAAATCCGGCGGTCGCCTTCTTCCACCAGGATCGACGACCGTCGCCGTCGATTGCGTGGATTGGCCGGGTCGCAAGCGCCCCAGCCCATGGAAATTCCCGGCACCCCGGATGCTCCGCCGCATCCCAGGATGGTCACGCGCATGGAGGCGTCACCTTGGCGAACAGGCGCAGGAAATTACCGGTGCTGGCGCGCTCCAACTCTCCGAATGGAACCCCCTTGATTTCCGCCAATTTGGCGGCGGTATGGGCCACATAGGCCGGTTCGTTGCGCTTGCCGCGAAACGGCACCGGCGCCAGATACGGCGCGTCGGTCTCCACCAGCAGACGGTCCAACGGCACCGTCTTCAAGGTCTCGCGCAAGGCATCGGCAGTCTTGAAAGTCATGATTCCGGAGGCGGAGATATACAGACCTAATCCGACAGCCTTTTCAGCGAATTGGGGGCCGGAGCTGAAACAGTGGACAAGCCCGGTGAAGGCCCCCTTCCCCATTTCCTCGGCCAGAATATCGGCGGTGTCGTCATCGGCATCACGGGTGTGGACGATTACCGGCAGACCGACCCGGCGGGCGGCTTCGATATGGATGCGAAAGGAAGCTCGCTGACGTTCGCGCGGGCTTTTGTCGTAGAAGTAGTCCAGGCCGGTCTCACCGAACGCCACCACCTTGGGGTGACTGGCAAGCTCGACCAATCGCTCCACCGTGGCTGCCGGTTCCGTCCCGGCCTCGTGCGGGTGGATGCCGACGCTGCAATAGACGTTTGGAAACCGTTCGGCCACCCGCAGCACCTGTTCGTGACGGGTGATGTGGGTGCCGATGGTCAGCAGCAGGCCGACGCCCGCCTGTTCCGCCCGGCCGACCACGCCGTCGAGGTCATCGGCGAAGTCGGGAAAATCCAGATGGCAGTGACTATCGACCAGCATGTCAGCCTGCGACCTCTTCCACGAACCGAGGAAACACGCCCTGGGGCGTCGGCAGGGCCGTACCGGGCTTAAGGCCGTGATCGGCTCCGAACCATTCGAAATCGCGCTCGGACGCGGGGATCGCCAACTGATCCAGGATCTTATTGGATGAGATGGGCATGAAGGGCTGGGTCGCCAAGGCCAGCGACCGGATGGTTTCGGCCAGCGTCCACAATACGGTGCCCATGCGGGGCGGGTCGGTCTTCTTCAGCGTCCACGGTCCCTGCCGGTCCACATAGCCGTTGGCGGCGCGGATCACCACCCAGATGGCTTCCAGCGCCTCGTGATAAAGCTGGCGGTCCATGGCGACCCGGAGCTTGTCCAAAAGGCCATGGGCGGCATCCAGCATGTCGCGGTCCTCGTCGGTGGCCAGCCCGTGTTCCGGCACCTGCCCGCCGCAGTTCTTGCCAACCATGGACAGCACCCGCTGGACCAGATTGCCGTAATCGTTGGCCAACTCGCTGTTCATCCGGCCCATCATGGCGCGATGGCTGAAATCGCCGTCATTACCGAAAGGGACTTCCCGCAGCAGGAAATAGCGCACCTGATCAAGGCCGTAGGTCTCGATCAGGGAGAGTGGATCGATGACGTTGCCGACCGATTTCGAGATTTTCTGGCCCTCATTGGTCCACCAGCCATGGGCGAATACCCGCTTGGGCGGCGGCAGGTCGGCGGCCATCAGGAAGGCCGGCCAGAACACGGCGTGAAAGCGGACGATGTCCTTGCCCACCATGTGCAGCGAATTGGGCCAATAGCGGGCGAAATCTCCGGTGGCGTCGGGATAGCCAATGGCGGTGATGTAATTGGTCAGCGCGTCCAGCCAGACATACATGATGTGGGCTTCGTCGCCGGGCACAGGAATGCCCCACTTGAAGCTGGTGCGCGACACCGACAGATCTTGCAGGCCGCCCTTGACGAAGCTGATGACCTCGTTCCGGCGCGACGCCGGGGCGACGCAATCGGGGTTGTCGTCGTACCATTTCAGCAGGCGGTCCTGCCATGCCGACAGGCGGAAGAAGTAGCTGGGCTCCTTGACCCATTCCACCGGAGCGCCGGTGGGAGCCTGTTTGCCGCCGCCGGGGCCGGCGATCAATTCATCCTCGGCATAAAACGCCTCGTCGCGGACCGAATACCAGCCCTCGTAGGCGCCGAGATAGATTTCACCCTTATCGACCAGGGCCTTCCACAGCGCCTGACAGGCGGCCAGGTGGCGCGGCTCGGTGGTGCGGATGAAATCATCGTTGGAGCAGCCCAGAATCCGGGCCAACTCGCGGAAATTGGCTGAATTCATGTCGGCCAGCGCCAGCGGCGCCATGCCGGCGGTTTCAGCCGATTTTTCGACCTTCTGGCCGTGCTCGTCGGTGCCGGTCAGGAATTTGACGTCAAAGCCGTCCAGCCGCTTGAACCGCGCCAGCACGTCGCAGGCCAGCGTGGTGTAGGCGTGGCCGATATGCGGCTTGTCGTTGACGTAGTAGATCGGCGTGGTGACGTAGAAGGTTGCGGCCCCGCTCATCGGCGTGCTCCTTGTTGATTTTCTTAAACGCTTGTTCAGCGACGGGCCAGCCGCTCCACGGACAGGAAAGCGCCAAGAACCGCCTGTTTGCGGTCGAGATGGACAGCTTCCGTACGGGCGAACAGGGTGGTGATCTTTTCCCACACCTCCAGCCAATGTTCAAGGCTGGCCGCCGCGAGAAGCCGACCGATCAGGGCGGCCTCCCCCGGCACCACCTCGGTCATCCCCCTGCCCTGGCGGCCGCCGGCCCGAACCAGCCGGGCCAGCCACCACACCAGCAATTCGGTGACAGTGCGGAACGCGCCGTCATTTTCCGGACGCGCCACCCGGTCGCCAAAAGCATGCAGCGCCGGGATATCGAGCCGGGGAAGTCCGTTCAGGAGATTGAGCACGTCGCGATAAAGGTCGAGCCCCCCTTCGTCGGCCAAGGCCAACGCCTTGCCGATGGAGCCCTCCCCCAGCTTGGCCAGGGCGGAGATATCGGCGGCCCCCAGTTCGGGATGGTGATGGCCCAGCAATTCAGCGACGGTCGGTTCCGGCAAGGGTTGCAGCATCAGCCGGCGGCAACGCGAGCGGATGGTGGGAAGCAATTGACCTGGAGAGTGAGAAACAAGCAACATCAATGCATTGCGTGGAGGTTCTTCAAGTATTTTAAGAACGGCATTGGCGGCATTTCGGTTCATCTCGTCGGCGGAATCGATGATGACGACCCGCCATCCCCCTTCCGCCGGGGTCAGTGACATGAAGCCGCCGATGCCGCGGACATCCTCGACCACGATCTCATTCTTCAGCTTGGTCTTCTTGTCGTCGGACCAGCCCCGCTCCACGGCTTGGAGGTCGGCATGGCCCTGGGAGGAGACCCGGCGGAACACCGGATGATCGGGACGGATGTTCAGACTTTCGGGAGAGCCACCGAACAGGCCGCCCCCTTCGCCGCCTCCCGCCAGCACGAAACGGGCAAAACGATAGGCCAGGGTCGCCTTACCGATTCCCTTGGGGCCACAGAGCAACCAGGCATGGGCCAGCCGCTTGGAGTTCCAGCCCTCCAGCAGCGCCGCCTCCGCCGCGTCATGACCGAACAGTTCGGGATTATCGCGGGGATGGGGGATGTCGCTCATGAAACGGGGAGCCTGGCCCGGACCGTTTCCATCACGTCGCGGTAAACCTGATCGGGCGACCGGGTGGCGTCGATCACAGCGCAGCGTATGGGGTTGCTGGCGGCGATTCCCAGGAATCCCTGTCGCAGACGCTGGTGAAAGCCCAGCCCCATGCGCTCGTAGCGATCCTCGGCCCCGCCACGATTCCCGGCGCGTTCCAACCCCTTTTCCACCGGAAGATCCAGCACCAGGGTCAGATCGGGACTGAAATGACCGACGGAGACCCGGTACAAGGTGGCGATCACCTCGGGATCAAGGCCATGGCCGAATCCCTGATAGGCCACGGTCGAATCGGCGAAACGGTCGCAGATCACCCAGGCGCCGCGTTCCAGCGCCGGCCATACCGTTTTGATCAGATGGTCGCGGCGGGCGGCGAAGTGCAGCAGCGCCTCGGTGACGCCATCCCAACGTTCCACCTCGCCCGAGACCAGCAGGGTCCGAATGGCCTCCGCCCCCGGCGATCCCCCCGGCTCGCGGGTGGTGATCACCATCAGCCCTTCTTCACGAAGACCATCGGCCAACAAACGCAGTTGCGTCGACTTGCCGGCGCCCTCGCCGCCCTCGAAGGTAATGAAGCGTCCCCTCGCTGGCGGAATAGTCGTCATGGCCTACTTCTTCGCTCCCCAGATCGTGCGCCGGATCGCCGCCGAGATGCGTCCGCTGAAGCCCAGTCGCTGAACATCGGCGGTGGCGACCAGCGGCAATTCAACGGTGATCATGCCGGGCGCGGTGACGATGATCTTGCCCAGTTCGGTTCCGGCCTTGATCGGGGCCGGCAGCGGACCGGTAAAGACGGTGGTCACCTTCATCTCCGGCCGGACCCGGCGCGGCAGGGTCACTTCCAGATTGCCCTTGGCGGCCAGCGGCACGGTTTCGGCTTCACCCAACCAGACCTCGGCATCGGGCACGACCACGTCGCCGGCCTTGAACAGCGGATAGGTTTCCCATTCGCGGAAAGCCCATTCGGCCAGACGTTGGGCTTCCCCCGCACGTTCCTTCATGCTGGACATGCCGTTCAGCACCATGACGATGCGCCGGTTGCCGCGTTTGATCGAGGCGGCGAGGCCATAGCCGGCCGCCGCGGTGTGACCGGTCTTGAGGCCATCGGCTCCCGGCGTGTTGTAGAGCAGCGGATTGCGGTTGCCCTGTTTGATGCCGTTGAAGACGAACTCCATCTGGCTGAACAGCTTGTAATATTCCGGGAAGTCGGCGATCAGACGCCGCGACAAGATGGCCAGATCGCGTGCCGTCATCAGATGGTCGGGTTCGGGCCAGCCACTGGCGTTCTTGAACACGCTTTTGGTCAGGCCGAGCTGACGTGACCGGCGGGTTTCCTCCTCGGCGAAGGCCTCCTCGCTGCCGGAATAGGCCTCGGCCAGCACGGAACAGGCGTCGTTACCCGACTGGATGACCACCCCCTTCAGCAAGTCGTCGACGCTGGCCATGGAGTTCACCGGCAGGAACATCAACGAACCTTCCGACTTGTAGTGTCGCTTCCAGGCGGCTTCGCTTACCGGTAGAAGGTCGGTCGGCTTCCAGGCGCCGCTTTTGAGCTTGTCGAAGACCATATAGACGGTCATCAGCTTGCTCATGGAGGACGGCACCATCATCTCGTCCGCATTTTTTTCCAACAGGACGGCGCCGCTGGCGAAGTCGGTGATAATGGCTTGCTTGGCGGCGGTCTCGATCGACTGCGCCCCCGCCGGCTGGGACAGGCCGAGACTGGCGAGGATCACTGCGGCGATCACGGGGCGGTGGAAAAGCTGGGACATCATCGACGGTTTCGACCTACTCAAATTGGAATGGGGGTGTCAGTCGACCACCACACGGGCGTCCTGCTGGCCGGTGGCGACGACGGCGTCGAGGATGCGGTCGGCATCCTCCACATTAGCCAGCGGTCCCAGGCGGACCCGGAATACCGGCTTGCCCTGAATGCTGGCCTGTTGAATTTGGGCTTTCCCCACCGAAGTCAGGCGGGCCGCCAATCGATTGGCGTTGTCATGGCGCGAGAACGCGCCGGCCTGGACGTAGATGTTGGTGGTCCGCACCGGAACGGACCTGACCTCCTGGGTCGCCAATTCCCGCTCGACCGTCTCGACCGTCATGCCGCGCTGCGCCCTGGCGGGACCGGACGACACCAGTTCCGGCGAGGACACCTTGGACGTGGCGCCGGGGGGCGGCGGCAGGGTCTCGGCGACCACGGAACCGCGCGGAGCCGCCTGGGCAACCTTGGGCTCGTTGCCAGCGGCGTCGGGCTTAAGCTTGCCGGCCAGTGCCCGGCTTTCCTCGCTCAGGACTTGGACCCGCACCTTGGCGGTACCCTGCCTCTCCATTCCCAGCAATTGGGCGGAGCGGCGCGACAGGTCCAAGATGCGTCCGTTGACGAACGGCCCGCGATCATTGATCCGCACGATGATGGAGCGGCCATTTTCCAGATTGGTGATCCGGGCGATGCTGGGCATCTGCAAGGTCTTGTGCGCGGCGGTGACGGTGTTCTGGTCGAACACCTCGCCATTGGCGGTCAGTTTGGCGTGGAAATTGGGGCCGTACCACGACGCGATGCCGGTTTCGTCATAGCTGAAGTCTTCTTGGGGATAATACCAGATGCCGGCTACCTGATACGGCTTGCCAACCTTGTAATTGGACGCTGCCGAGGCGGAAGGCGGCGGCGACTCTCCACTCACCACCGATTTGGCGCCATGGAGAAGCAGATTGATCTCGGAGCATCCGGACAGCAGCGCGCCGGACAGCAGCAACACGGCCACGCGTGAGCCCCGTGATACCTTGCGCATTATCTAGTCGCCTCCATTGGCTCAACCTACCAGATGTGCAGTTTACTTACCACCGATACGGTCCGCAAGGTGACCTGCCGCCAAAGCGAAAAAGGTCGAGCGGTTCCACTTCATGATGGTGCGAAAGTTATCATAGACCAGGAAGGCCGGCCCCTTCCCCACCACGGCGAATACGACCGAAGCCTGAATATCGCGGCTGGGCAGCGGTTTTCCGTCGGCGCCCTTGAGGCCGAGCGCGCTCCACTCCCGCATGGTCTTGCGAGTCTCCAGGCCGAGCAACTTGGAGTCGAATCCCTTGGGCAGCGTTACCGGGCGTCCCCAGGTCTGGTCACCGGCCCAGCCCTCGGAGGACAGGTAATTGGCGGCAGAGGCCAGGGCGTCGGAACGGTTGTTCCAGATATTGCGCTTGCCGTCGCCGTCCCAGTCCACCGCGAATTTCAGGAAGGTGGACGGCATGAACTGGCATTGCCCCATGGCTCCGGCCCACGAGCCGATCATAGCCGGCGCCGCGATATGGCCTTGGTCCAAGATGGTCAGGGCATTCATCAGTTCGGTGCGGAAGTATTTGGAGCGGCGACCGTCATAGGCCAGCGTCGCCAGGGACGACACGACCGACATGCCGCCGGTATTCTTGCCAAAGCCGGTTTCAATCCCCCACAGCGCCACCACAAAGCGCGGCTGGACGCCGTAACGCTTCTCGATCTCGGTCAGCACGGCGCGGTTTTCCGCCAGCTTGCGCCGCCCCTCCTCGACCCGGCCCGGCGTGACGATGCGGTCGAGATATTCGTTGAAGCCGAGGGTGAATTCGGGTTGCTTGCGGTCCAGCTCGATAACGCGGTCGATGTGCTGAACGCCCACCAGGGCGGTGTCCAAGGTTTCCGGCCGGATGCCCTTTTCCAGCGCCTCGGCCCGCACCGTGGCGAGAAAGGCGGTGAAGCCGTCATTGGACGGCAATGTGGCGACGGATACGGCGGGCACGGGCGGCTGTTCCTCGGCGGAGGCGGCGCAGCCGGTCACCGCCAAGGAGGCCACGACCAAAGGGGCCATGGCGAGTCTGGCCATCAGCCAAGATTTTGTCGCCCAGACCATGTTCTACACCCCAAATCTTGTATTCCCTGGTGGTAGTTGTGCCACATTCGCCGCCCCGGCCGCAATGGCTGCCTCACGGCATCGGCAACAGGGTGTCGGTCCATCCCTGTAGGCGATAGCCGATCAATCCCAATGCCTCGTGCAAAATGGTGCGCAGCCCCGCCAGCCCACCTCCTGGGCTAAAGCGCAGGTCGGACAGTTTCCAACCGCTCTGCCCGGTGGTCTGGTAATCGGTGGGATAGGCGATCACGGGCCATCCGACCGCCCGAAAACATCCGACCGCCCTCGCCATGTGGAGGGCCGAGGTGATCAGGACCCAGGTTTCTCCCGGCTTCGGCGCCATGAGATCCTTGGAGAACAATGCGTTCTCTCGCGTGTTCCGAGACTGATCCTCGAAGATCACGCGCCCGGCGTCAAATCCTATTTGATTATAAAAATCAATGATATATTTGGCTTCCTTCAGGTCTTGTTCCAGCATGGAGCCGGACCCGCCGGTAAAGATCAGCCGCGCCTCGGAATGCCGGTTGGCCAGGGGAACCAGGGCGGTCAGCCGGGTGGCGGCGCTGTTGAGCGCCACTTGACCGCGCGCTGCGCTGACCACCGGATTGGCGGCCCCCCCCAGAACGATGATTCCATCGATATGCTCCGGCAGCGTCACCGGGAGAGGAAAACGATTTTCCAGTGCGACCATGAGCCAGCGTTCAAGCGGCAGCACGGCCGGCACCGCAACGAGGCCAAGGGTGACCACCAATATCCTGCGGCCAAGCGTCGCCCGCCGCGAGGAGTGAAGCAGCAGGCAACCCAGCGCCATCAGCAGGTAAAATACCGTGATGGGGTCGGTCAGGGCTCCGACCACCTTGGACAGGATGAACATCCCCTCACCGCCTCTCATACCGGCGAGCCAATGAATTGACTCGCCACATTGCCCCTTGATCGCCGGGTGCTCTTGAAGCACGGATTGATGCCAGCATGCGAGGGCCGTGTCACCGGGATGTTTTCTGTGATAAGCCCTTAAGCGGTCTTGTCACGTCATGGATGCCGGGATGAACTCCCCCCTTGCCGCCGCCATCGCCGACCACCGTCGCGGCCTTGTCCGCGAGGCCGAGGCTCAGTATCGCCGGTTACTGGCGGCCGACCCGGGCTGCGCCGAGGCCCATAACGCCCTTGGGATCGCGCTGCAACAGCAAGGCAAGCCGGCCGAGGCCGCCGGCTGTTTTCGCCGGGCCGTCGCGATCAAGCCCGACTATGTCGGCGCCCATGGCAATCTCGGGGCGGCCCTGAAGACCCTCGGTTGGCTCGATCAGGCGGTCGTTGCGCTGGAACAGGCCCTGGCCCTCGATTCAGGCAATGCCGAGTCCCATTACAATCTGGCCTGTGCGTATCAGGAAGGTGGCCAATTCGAGCAGGCCATCGCCGGCTATCGTCGCACCGTCGCACTGACCCCGAATCATTCCGGAGCCTATAACAATCTGGGCATCATTTTCAAATCCCTGGGACGGTTGGACGAGGCCATGGCCGCCTATGCCCGCTCTATCGCCTGCGCCCCCGACAATCCGGTGGTTCGCTACAACCATGCCCAGGCACTGCTGGAAAGTGGCGACTTCAAGCGGGGTTGGGCCGAGCATGAATGGCGCTTTGCCGCTGGCATCGCTCTGGCGCGTCACTCCGAACTGCCGCGTTGGCAAGGCGAAGCCCTTACCGGCCGAACCATCCTGGTCTGGAGCGAGCAGGGATTGGGCGACACCATCCAATTTTGCCGCTATTTGCCCCTTCTCAGTCATCGGGACGCCAAGGTGATCTTTGAGGTGCAGCCGCAGTTGGAGCGGCTCTGCCGCTCCTCCTTGGCCGATATCACGGTCGTGGCGCGGGGGCAGCCATTGCCTGACTGCGATTTTCAGGTCCCACTGATGAGTCTGCCGGGCCTGATGGTGGAGACTCCGGCGGCGACTGCCTATCTTCACCCCATTGCCGACGAGGCGCGGGCCTGGGGTGCAACCCTGGGGCCGCGTCTTCGTCCCCGGATCGGTTTGGTCTGGGCCGGCAGCCCGACCCATAAGGATGACCGGAACCGCTCAGTGCCGGTCGAATCGCTGCGGCCGATGACGGAATTGACCGGGGCGGAATTTTATTCGTTCCAGGTCGGGCCGGCGGCGAATGGTCAAATAACCGGGGTGACCGATCTGTCGTCACGGTTTGATGATTTCGCCGCGACCGCGGCCGCCCTCGGTCATATGGATCTGCTGATCGCGGTCGATACCGCCGTGCTTCACTTGGCCGGGGCCCTGGGGCGGCCAGCCTGGGCGCTGCTGCCCTTCGCGCCCGACTGGCGCTGGCTGCGTCATCGCGATGACAGCCCGTGGTATCCGAGTCTCCGATTGTTCCGTCAGGAGCGGCGGCAGGACTGGGAATCCGTCATCGCCCGCGTCATCGGGCAACTGCGCGTCTTCATCGCGTCAGGCTGACTGTTCGGTGTGATCGGCCAGTTTCTCCAATGCCCCCGCCAGCAGGCGGTGATCGTTGGCGTCGATGACGATGTCCAAAATGACGGCGGCTTCATCTCCGATCAGGCCCAGAACCTTCAATGCCGCCAGGAAGCCGCTTTCGCCCAGCGCGTCGCTGGTGGGGCGGAACATGCGATGCCGCCCGCCACGAAACTCCTGTTCAAGCACTTCGGTAAAGGCTTCGGCCGCCGGACGTTTCCGCCGGATCTGGAAGGCCAGCGCACGGATGAGACGAACCTTTTCGGCCGCGTCGAGGCTATCGTTCCGGGCCATCACGCACGCTCACTTTCCTCAAAGAGCCCGGCAAGATCGGCGGGCGTCAGCAGGCGCCATTTGCCTGGGGCCAAATCCCCCAGGCCAAGACCTCCCACCGTGCAGCGATGCAATTGCTCCACATGATTGCCTACGGCGGCGAACATGCGCTTGATCTGATGGTAACGCCCCTCGACAATGGTGATCCTTGCCTTGCAAGGCTCGGTCGCGACCAAGACCGCCGGCGCCAAGGGAGTGGTTTCCGAGCGAAGCATCAAAGTGCCGCTGGCGAAGATTTCGGCTTCGTCTCCGGTCAATGGCCGGGCCAGAGTCGCTTCGTAGGTCTTGGGGACATGGCTTCGCGGCGCGGTGATCCGGTGCAACAGCGGTCCGTCATCGGTCATCAACAATAGTCCGGTGCTGTCGCGGTCAAGCCGCCCCACCGGAGCCAACACCGGATTGCGGCGACCAAAACGCTCGGGCAGCAACTCGTAGATCACCCGACCGGGATCGGAGGTCGAGCAGGTGTAGCCAAACGGCTTGTGCAGCATCAAGACCATGCCGGGGGCCGGGTCCAGCCCTTCGCCGTCCAGTCTGATCTGGGTATGATCCGGCCGGGACTCGGCGGTCAGGATCGCGCCATCCGCCGAGGTCAGGCGGCCGTCGCGGATCATGCCGCGGACTTCCTTCTGGCTGGCATAGCCCAGATTGGCGATGAGGCGGACCAGTCTCATGGCGTCTCACCGATCATGGCGGTTTGTGGAGAGATAGACTTTGAAGCCTTCGTCCACCCGGATCTGTTCGACAATGCGAAAGCGCCGCCGTAATTCCGCCTCGTAGGGGAGATTCTGGTTGGCGACCAGCAAGAACTTGCCCCGACGGCGAATGGCTTTCCAGGCGCTGGTGATGAAAGCCTGACCAATGGCCGGGTCGGCGCGGCGGCCGTCATGGAAAGGCGGATTGCTGATGATCCAGTCATAGGGCAGCACATCGGGAGGCGAGACCTCGGGCAGGCCGGCGCAGACGTCGCGCCAGTGATAGCGGACAAGTCCGGCGGCTTGCGGCGTCAGGGTCTCGACATTGGTTTTGGCGTCGGCCAGCGCCAGCGCTTCCGCCTCGAAGAGGTCCAAGCCGGTGATGGCCGGAAAATGCTCCAGCAGACGGATACCAAGATAGCCCCAGCCGGCCCCGAGATCGGCCACCCGGCCGGCGATCCCGTCGGGGAAGCACTCCGCCAGAATCCGAGACCCCGTATCGACGTGATCCGTGCTGAAGCAGCCGGCACGGGCGACAAAGCCGCTGTCCCCCACCGGTTGCGGTCCGCCCGCCGTCAGCCAATCCGTCAGGATGGCCGGTGGGGGGGCGGCATCGTCGATGGGGCGAGTCAGCCAGAAGGTCCGGGCCTGGTGCTTGGACAGATGGCCGTCGAGGCTGAAGGTGCGCTCGACCTCCCGTTCGATGCTTCCCGCCCCCAACGCATTGGCGCCGCTGCATACCAGCAGACCGCCGGGCGCCAGCAGGGACCATGCGCGGGCGATATTGGCCCGATTTTCCGCCTTGTGCTTGGTCAGCAGACACAACCCGGCGGGAAACTCGCCGGTCAGGCGGTCGACCACCTGGAATCCTGCCTTGCGCAGCCGGTCGGCCGCTGGCTTGAAGCTTTGTTCGCAGACCAGCCGGGCGCGCCACTCGTGGTCCAACACCTCGGAGGCCTCGGCCCGAATGAGAAAACAACGCTCCGGCAGGGGCAGCAGATCCCTTTCGAAAGGCAGGATCAGCGCCCGTATGTGTTCTGATTGGCTCATGGGGGCCAGGATGTAGCATGGCGAGCCGACAACGTCGACTCAAGGGCGGTGGGATTCTAAATATTGGTGGGAAACCACTTCTTTACCATCCTGCGCGATAATGTCCGCATGGGCTGAAAGCTCGCCAGTGTGCTTGAGGAGAAGTCTCATGCAAACCAATACGATTCCTCTCGACCTCGCCTACGCGGTCAGTATGATTCTCGCGTTCCACGGCTTCACACTCTTCACCGCCCCCAAGGCCCTGGTTGAACGGGCGGTCCAGCAGGCCCTGGAAGCTAGGCACGCCTGACGGACTGGCGACATGCGAGACGATCTGACGCCACCTGCCCCATTGCACAGCCGTTCATGGTGGGGTAAATCTGCCACGTCATCGGACATTCGCCGGGAACTTCGGTGTTGGTTCAGTGATTCATACGGCGGGATGGGTGGCAGAGTGGTCTATTGCACCGGTCTTGAAAACCGGAGGGGCGCAAGCCTCCGTGGGTTCGAATCCTACCCCATCCGCCAATTATGCCACGAGATCGTCAAGTCCATTCCGACGCAAGCTTGCCGCAATTCATTCCTGCGGGGCAGGAGTCAACGTATTCCTTGGCGCTGCCGACCATGGTGGCGGGCTTGGGAAGAACATAGCCGACATTACGCACCGACTTGATGGGAACGGTGAAATTCGAATCCGAGAATTTTCGCCGCAATCGGGACACCAACACATCGACTAGCTGTCGGCTCCCTGGGTCAGTCCGAACACCCGTCATCGATGCAGTTCCACGCTGTCAGCATCACCAGACCGCTTCGACGATCAACCCCACCTATTCGGCGAACAGCGGGGCAGACACCCTGGTGGTGCTGGTCCGCGAATGGGGAACATGATCCGAACGATGATCCTTGATGCTGATTTATCCGTGCCGGCCGCCCCCATCCGGCTGCTGTTGCTTGCCTTCACCGCCTCCTTCATGCATCAAATCATGAGGCTTTCAGGGCGGGGGGATAAAATGGAAGATGCAGACGATGCGTGGATCAGTTTTTATGAGAAAAGCTGGGCATCAAGGGCGCTGTTATTTGATAAGATACTTAATGAAGAAAAAAATCTGCACAGGGCTCTGCGCCTGTTTGAGGCGGCGGCAAGTGGCAATAAAGCAGATGAAGGCAATGAACTTTCTAGTGTTACTGATGATGCCATCGACAGCTTAATGAAGCGAGTTCATTCAATCAGCTTTGGCAAGGAGATTGTGCTATCTAAATACCATAATTTTTCAATGTCTTTGATGCTTGCCGACTTCTCAAAAAATAGAGATTGTATAATCGAGCTTGGATCTGGATATGGAAAGCAATTATTTGATATATATCTGAATGGAGGCCCATCTGAAGCAAGGTACATCGCTGCGGAGCCAACGACTTCTGGTAGGGATATGTGCAACAGGCTTTCAAAGCTTGAGCCAGCAATGAACATTGCATCCGTACCATTTGATTTTAATAATCCTGATTTTTCTCACATTTCTGAATTCAGCAATATACTAATGTTTACATCGTGGTCAGCGATGTTTGTCCAACCGTTTCCATTTAGTTTTTTTGAATCGATCAGTTCCATCGAGGGTGCGGTGACGTGTGTGTTTTGTGAGCCCATTGGGTTTCAGATCCAGCCGGAAAACACGGATCTACAGTCACTTGTTCGAAGGGTTGTTTCTGAACAGAAGTTTAATACTGATTTCTTTTCAAAGTTAATCGCGGCGCAGAAATCATGTCTCATTGATGTTGATCTGATTATTTCCGATATCTGCGGATCGCTGGACGATGCCGGAACTATTGGATCGGTGATTGTTGCGAGGAATATGCATTAAGAACGCGCTTCTAAATTGGCTCACCTCGCGACGAGGGCTAAATCTCCTCGACCTCGGCGATGCCGGGAATCGAGCGCAGGGCGCTCATGAATTTCGGGGTGATGGCGATGGCGTTTTTCTGGCCCAGGCCCAACTCGACCTCGCGCCCGCCGATCCGGGCGACGATGGCGATACGATTGCGCCCCCTCGCCTCCCCGCTGATCAAACCATGTAGATCTTGGATCGGGCTGTCGGACTCGATGATAACCCGGATTCCGGCGGCGGCCTTGGCGGCTTCTTGATCCAGCGAAGCGATGTGCTGGCAGGTCAGGCGCAGTTGCTCTTCCTCCAGCTTGGCGTCCACGGTGATCAGCAGCGGCCCGCCGGCATCGAGCAAGTCCCGCGACACCGCCAGAATTTCGGAAAAGCAAGTCACCTCGAACATCCCCGAGGCATCCGAGAATTGCAAGAAGGCGTAGCGTGAGCCCTTGGCCGATACCCGTTCCTGCTTGGACATCAGTGACCCGGCCAGTTTCACCCTTCCCTTGCCGCCGGCCTGAAGATGGCGCGGCAGTTCCGCAATTTTCAGGACATTGAGCCGCTTCATGCTCTTGGCGTAAGCGTCAAGCGGGTGGGCCGACAGGTAAAAACCCACGGCATCGAATTCGTGGTTAAGCTTCTCGTGCGGCGACCAATCGGGGGCGTTTTCCAGCTTTAGGGTCGGCGCGTTGGAGCCGCCCAGCAAACTCAGCTGGCTGGAGGCGCGATCTCCGGCCGCCTGAGCGGCATAACGGGTAACCGTGTCGGCATTCTTGAACAGCCGCCCCCGATTCTTATCCACCGAATCGAATACGCCGGCCTTGATCATGTTTTCCAACTGACGGCGGTTAAGCACGCGCGCGTCCATGCGGGCGGCGAAGTCGCCCATATCCTTGAAGCGTCCGCCCCGTTCCCGCTCCTCGACCAGTGATGTCATGGCTGCCTCACCCACATTCTTCAGCGCCGCCAGGGCGTAACGCACGGAATGGGCGCCATCGGGCAGCACCTCTACTGTGAATTCGGGTCTGGACGCATTGATATCGGGCGGCAACAGCTTGATTCCCAGCCGGTCCAGCTCCTGGCGGAAGGAATTCAGCTTGTCGGTATTGCCCTTTTCATAGGTCATGGTGGCGGCCATGAACTCGGCGGGATGATTGGCCTTCAACCATGCTGTCTGATAGGCGATCAAGGCGTAGGCGGCGGCGTGCGACTTGTTGAAGCCGTATTCGGCGAACTTGGCCACCTTGTCGAAGATCATGGAGGCCTGCTCGCCATCGACGCCACGCGCCACAGAGCCATCGACGAAGGACTTGCGCTGACGATCCATCTCGTCCTTGTCCTTCTTGCCCATGGCGCGGCGCAACAGGTCGGCGCCGCCCAGGCTATAGCCGGACAGCACCTGGGCGATCTGCATCACCTGCTCCTGATAGACCATGATCCCGAAGGTCTCCTTCAGGATCGGTTCCAGCAGCGGATGCATGTAATCCGGCTCTTCCTTGCCGTGTTTACAGGCGATGTAGCGCGGGATCTGGTCCATGGGACCGGGGCGGTACAAGGCCACCACCGCGATCAGATCCTCCAGCCGGTTGGGTCCCATCTTGCGCAGCACGTCGCGCATGCCCGAGCTTTCCAACTGGAACACCCCGGCGGCATCGCCGCGCGACAGCAGCTCGTAGGATTTGGTGTCGTCCAGGGGAATGGCCGACAGGTCGATGTCGATCCCCTTGATCTTCTTGATGAGTTTGACGGCGGTGATCATCACCGTCAGGGTCTTGAGGCCGAGGAAGTCGAACTTCACCAGACCGGCTGGCTCGACCCACTTCATGTTGAACTGGGTCACCGGCATGTCCGAGCGCGGATCGCGGTACAGCGGAACCAACTCGTCCAGCGGCCGGTCGCCGATCACCACGCCGGCGGCATGGGTCGAGGCGTGGCGGTAGAGGCCCTCCAGTTTCATGGCCAGATCGAGGAGATGACTGACCGCTTCGTCGCGCTCCTTCATCTCCTTCAGCAGCGGCTCTGTCTCCAGCGCCTGCTCCAGCGTCGTCGGCTTGGCCGGATTGTTGGGCACCATCTTGCACAAGCGGTCGACCTGACCGTAGGGCATCTGCAATACGCGGCCGACATCGCGCAACACCGCGCGGGCCTGAAGCTTTCCGAAGGTGATGATCTGCGCCACCTGGCCGTAGCCATAGCGGTCTTGAACATAGCGGATGGTCTCTTCCCGGCGGTCCTGACAAAAGTCGATATCGAAGTCGGGCATGGAGACGCGTTCGGGATTAAGGAAGCGCTCGAATAGCAGCCCCCAGCGCAACGGGTCGAGATCGGTGATGGTCAGCGCCCAGGCCACCGCGGACCCGGCGCCCGAACCACGGCCCGGTCCCACCGGAATATCGTGGGACTTGGACCACTGGATGAAGTCGGACACGATCAGAAAGTAGCCGGGAAAGCCCATCTGCTCGATGACGTTCAGCTCGAAATCGATCCGTTCGCGATAAGGCTTGGCGGCGTGTTCGCGCTCGTCATCGGTCATGCCGGGCTTGAAGATATGCTTCCACAGCCGCTTTTCCAGCCCCTCCAGGGTCATCTTGCGCAGCACTTCGGCCTCTGTCAGACCGTCCATGCGGAACGGCGGCAGAATCGGTTTGCGCTTGGCCGCCATATAGGCGCAGCGCCGGGCGATCACCAGGGTGTTGTCGCAGGCCTCCGGCAGGTCGGCGAACAACTCGCGCATCTCGGCCGGGGATTTGAAATAATGCTCTGGCGTCAGGCGGCGGCGCTCGTCCTGGGAGACGTAAGAGCCGGACGCGATGCAGATCAGAGCGTCGTGGGCTTCGTACATGCCCCGGTCGGCGAAGAACGGCTCGTTGGTGGCGACCAGCGGCAGGTCGTGCTTGTAGGCCAGATCGATCAGCGCCGGCTCGATCCGGTCCTCGACCTCCAACTGGTGGCGCATCAACTCCACATAGGTCCGCCCGGCGAAGGCCTGGGCCAACCGGATCAGCACGATTTCGGCCTTATCCGCCTGCCCGTCCGCCAGCAATCGTCCCACCGGTCCCGCCGGGCCGCCGGTCAACACGATCAGACCGTCCGAGCGGGTCTCGATGTCGTGCAGCGTGATCTGCGGCGTTTCGCCGGCATCGGTCTCCAGGAAGGCCTTGGACACCAGCTTGAGCAGGTTGAGGTAGCCGGCTTCGTTTTGGCACAGCAGCACCAGGGAATCCGGCTCCGGCCGCCGGCCGTCCTTGGAAGGTGGGCCGTCCTCGCGCCGGATCGCGACCTGACAGCCGACGATGGGCTGTATTCCGGCATCGGCGCAAGAGACCGAGAACTCCAGGGCTCCGAACAGATTGCCGGTATCGGCGATTCCCACCGCCGGCATGGCCGCCTTCTCGCACAGCTTGATCAGCTCTTTGAGTTTGATGGCCCCTTCCGCCAAGGAATAGGCGGTGTGGACGCGGAGATGGATGAAATCGGCGTGGCTCGGCATAAGGCGGACAGTAGCTCAAATCTGGAAACTTGTCCCTAGTCGGAGCGCGCAGGGCTCCCTATCCCTCCACCAACAGACCATCCTGGAGGCGGATGATGCGATCCATCCGCCGCGCCAGATCCGGGTTATGGGTGGCGATCAGGGCGGCGACGCCGGTGCCGCGCACCAGCTTGATCAACTCATCGAACACCCCTTCGGCGGTATGGGGGTCGAGATTGCCGGTTGGTTCGTCGGCCAGCAGGACGCGGGGGGAATTGGCCAGGGCGCGGCAGATGGCGACACGCTGTTGCTCGCCGCCCGACAATTGGCCGGGACGATGCTCTGCCCGCTCGGACAGGCCCATGCGGTCCAGTAACTCCATGGCGCGGGTCTTGGCCTTGGACTTGCCGATTCCGGCGATCATCTGCGGCAGCACCACGTTCTCCACCGCCGAGAATTCCGGCAAAAGATGGTGGTACTGGTAGACGAAACCCAGATGCAGCCGCCGCAGGCGGGTCCGTTCGCGTTCACTCAACCGGCCGGCGGCCTCTCCGGCAAGGCGGACCTCGCCGGAATCCGGCTTTTCCAGCAAGCCGGCGATGTGCAGCAGGGTCGATTTGCCGGCGCCGGACGGTCCGACCAAGGCGACGATCTCGCCGCCCCGAACCGACATATCGGCACCACGCAGGACGTCCAGGCTCTCCTTGCCCTGGCGGAAACTGCGCCGGACCTGTTCAAGCTGCAAGCCGTCGGTATTGGCGTTACTCATAGCGCAGGGCCTCCACCGGATCGAGATTGGCGGCCCGCCACGACGGATAGATGGTGGCGGCGAAGGACAGGCCCAGCGCCATCAGGACCACGGTCACCACTTCGCCGGTTTCGACCCGCGCCGGCAACTGGGTCAGGAAATAGATCTCGGCTGCGAACAGCTCGCGGCCGACGATCATCTGGATGAACTGGCGGATCGCCTCGATATGGGTGGCGAACCATACCCCCAGCAGGGTGCCGCACAGGGTGCCGACCACCCCCACCGAAGCCCCCGCCAGGAAGAAGATGCGCAGTATCATGCCGCGCGTCGCTCCCATGGTGCGCAAGATGGCGATGTCGCGGCCCTTGTCTTTCACCAGCATGATCAGGCTGGAGATGATGTTGAACGCCGCCACCAGGATGATCAGCGTCAGGATCAGGAACATGACGTTGCGTTCGACCTGGATAGCGTTGAAAAAGTTGGCGTTGGCCTGTTGCCAGTCATAGATCCGGGCATTACCGCCGGTCAGGTCGTTGATGGCCTTGCGGGTCTCGGGGACCATGTCGGGATTCTCGACGAACACCTCGATCTGGGTGATGGCCTCGGGCAGGCGGAAATAGGTCTGAGCCGCCGCCATGGGCATGAAGACAAAGCCGGAATCATACTCGAACATGCCGACATTGAAGGTTCCCGCCACCCGATAGCCGCGCATGCGCGGCACAGTGCCAAAGGCGGTGGCGTTGCCCTTGGGCGAGATCAGCGACACGGTGTCGCCGATCTTGAGGCCCAGCTTCTCCGCCAGCCGATACCCGATCACCACCGCGTCATCGCCGACGAACTCCTCCGGCCGGCCCCGGAAATTTTTCTGGAAGATCTGCCGGGTCAGCAGATCCTCGGCCCGCACGCCGCGCACGATGGCGCCGGTTCCGCCGTTGTTGGACGTGGCGAAGACCTGCCCCTCCACGGTGGGAATCACCTTGGTGACACCGGGTAGCCCCCGGATAGACGCCGCCAGCGGATCGAACCCGGTCATGGGGCCATTGTTGCCGTAGACGCCGATATGACCGTTGATGCCGAGGATGCGGCCCAGCAATTCGTGGCGAAAGCCGTTCATCACCGCCATCACCACGATCAGGGTCGCCACCCCCAGCCCGATGCCGGCCAGCGAAAAGCCGGCGATCACCGAGATGAAGCCCTCCTTGCGACGCGCCCTTAAATAACGGAACGCCACCATTCGCTCGAACGCGTCGAAGATCATGAGGTCTACCTACCCAATAAGACGCGCCAGCGCCGATTCGACCGACATTTCGTGCTTCTCGCCGGTGGTGCGGCTCTTAAGTTCGACAATCCCTTGGGCGAGGCCCTTAGGACCGGCCACCAACTGCCAAGGCAGGCCGATCAGATCCATGTCGGCGAATTTAACGCCGGCACGGTCGTCGCGGTCGTCGTACAGCACCTCGACCCCTGCGGCCACCAGCTTGGCGTAGATATCGTCGCAAACCGTGTCGCAGGTGGCGTCGCCAACTTTCAAATTGATGAGGCCGACCTTGAACGGTGCGACCGCCTCCGGCCATTTGATGCCGCGATCATCGTGATAGGCCTCGATTATGGCGCCGACAAGGCGGGAGACGCCGATGCCGTAGGAGCCCATCTCGGGGAAGACCGGCTCGCCGTTCTTGCCCTGAACCTGGGCGTTCATGGCTTTGGAATATTTGGTGCCGAAATAAAAGATGTGGCCGACCTCGATACCGCGGGCCTCGCGCAGGCGCTCGGGCGGCGGCACGTTTGGGCCGCCCGGCACATGCTTTTCATCGGTGGCGGCATAGAGGCGGTTGAGCGCCTCCAGATCGATCTCGCCCTTGGCCGCCAGTTCGTCATAGGCGGCATCGTAGAACACGCCGCTTTCACCGGTTTCGGCCAGGACGTGGAACTCGTGGGTCAGGTTGCCGCCGATGGCGCCCGAATCGGCCTGCATGGGAATGGCGGTCAGGCCCATGCGCTTGAAGGTCTTGAGGTAGGCAGTGAACATCGCCTCGTAAGACCTTTTAGCGCCTTCGAAATCAAGGTCGAAAGAGTAACTGTCCTTCATCAGGAACTCGCGCCCGCGCATGATGCCGAATCGGGGCCTCACCTCGTCACGGAACTTCCACTGGATGTGATAAAGGATCTTGGGCAGGTCGCGATAGGACCGCACATTGTCGCGGAACAGCTGGGTGATCAGCTCCTCATTGGTGGGGCCGTACAGCATCTCGCGGTCATGGCGGTCGATGAACCGCAGCATTTCCTTGCCATAGGCGTCATAGCGGCCGCTTTCACGCCAGATATCCGCCGACTGGATAGTCGGCATCAGCAGTTCCTGAGCCCCGGCGGCGTCCTGCTCTTCCCGCACGATTCGTTCAATCTTGCGCAGCACCTTCAGGCCCAGCGGCAGCCATGAATAGATGCCGGCGGCCGACTGACGGACCATTCCCGCCCGCAGCATCAGGCGGTGCGAAGCAATCTGGGCCTCCGAAGGGGTTTCCTTCAGGGTCGGCAGGAAAAAGGCGGTAAGACGCATGGCTGTCCTCGAAACGGCAACGGAAATCGGGGCCGGACTTTAGCCCGTATTTTCCAGCCTGTCACGAACGCCTAACGCACGCCTTGTTTGGCACAGGCCTCGGCCAGTTTGCGCTGATCGTCGGACACCAGGGGCTCGCCGTTGAAGGTGAAGCTTCCCTTGCTCATATCGTATTTGACCACGCCCACCGAGGTGGTGGTGTTGTCCAGTCCCTTGGCGGAATAGCCGGCCAGCTTGCCTTCGGCGGTGGCCAAGGCTTGGCTTTGGGCCGCCGTGGCGGTGCCGCCGCCGGCGGCGATGGCCGCTTCGGTGGTCGCCTTGGACTTGTAGGCCGATTTGCGCGCCCCGTAATTCATGGGATTGATGGTGATGGGAAACTCCAGCACCTCGGGCAATACCTTCCTGGCGAATTCGGCGCGGGAGGGATCCGCGTCGGCCGACGCCACCGGCTTACCCCGAACATCCACTCCCGGCTTATACGCCACGTCCGGGGCCGGCTGATGCTGGATTAGCCGCGAGCAGTCGGTCTTGGTGATGGTAATAACCATGGGAGCACCATTGGCCTGTTGCGCCACGGCGGGGGCGCCCCCCAGGCAGCACAGACAAGCGACTCCGACACTAAGCATCCGGACCATGGGACTTCTCCTTGAGCCTTGGGGATGCGCCCACGAATCCCAGAGTTTCGCGGCACCCCCATTTTATAAAACTTTAACGCAAAAAAGGGGTGACGAGCGGAACGGAATTACGTAAATTGCCATCCAAGCTCGGAGAACGAGCAACATATCCGACGACCGGACGCAAAAAAAGCGGCTTGAGTTTCGGGAGGAAGTAGTCGGGCGCCTTATCCGCGACCGGTGAAGAGACGCAGGGATGGCAAGATCAGATTTCTGATCTTGCCATTTGCTTTTTAATTATCCGTAAAACCCCGCCCCTACCGACATCCAGGGCGGGTTCTGCGACCCGATCAGCGGGAAGACCGGACAGCTCTCCCGGTGAGCGCCGGGAAGATAGCCGATGCTCATCAGGAATTCGTTGACCACCTCGCCCCCCATGAAGACGAAGCTGGTCTTGAACAGCTTGACCCAGTCGGTCTTGGTCAGGGGGTGGTGGGCCTTGATCCAGGCGGCGAACGAGCCATGGCTGTCCTGGATCGCCCTCAGGCGCTTGGCATTCTCGATTACCGCCAGGATCTTGCGGCGATTGCGGATGATACCGGCATCGGCCATCAGCCGCGCCACCTCGGCCGCGCCATACCCAGCGACCAGGGCGGAATCGAAACCCTCGAACGCCGCCACCAGGGCCGGTCTCTTTTTCAGCACGATCAACCAAGACAGCCCGGCCTGAAAGATTTCCAGGCTCAGGCGCTCGAACAGCCCCCGCTCGTCATCAAGCGGAAAGCCGTACTCCCGATCATGGTATGGCCCGTGAACGGGGTGGTCCGGCGCGGAGTCGCAGTACCAGCTCATGATATCACCCTCGGTCGCCGGGCGGGGCCATCCGGCCCCTTCCCTTCAACTAGGCCTGTTCCAGTTCCACCAAGGTGCCGGCGAAGTCCTTGGGGTGCAGGAACAGAACCGGCTTGCCATGGGCGCCGATCCGGGGCTCTCCGTCGCCCAGGACGCGGGCGCCCCTGGCCTTGAGCTGATCGCGGGCCGCCAGGATATCCTCGACTTCGTAGCAGATATGGTGAATGCCGCCGGAAGGGTTCTTCTCCAGGAAGCCAGCGATGGTCGATTTCTCTCCCAGCGGGTGCAGCAGCTCAACCTTGGTGTTGGGCAGTTCGACGAACACCACGGTCACGCCATGGGCCGGCTGGGCCAGCGGTGCGGAAACCTTGGCTCCCAGGGTATCGCGATAAAGGGCGGTGGCGGCTTCGAGATCCGGCACGGCGATGGCGACATGGTTGAGCTTCCCGATCATAAGCGTCCTCGCTCCTAAAATGATGCGGATAGAGCTATACCACGGCATCCGGGGCGATCCAAAGCCGATGGGCGCTTTACAGACGTGACGGGTCCGGGGTAGGACTTCCCTATCCCGCCGGAACGCGGACGGAGACAGAATCTTGTCAAACGGGAATGCCGCCGCCGAACAACCCGATCCCCCCCTTATCGGTCACGAGATGGGGCGGGCGACCAAGATTATCAACACCGTCTTGTTGATTGTCCTGTTGACCGTCTCGGTGGCCTGGGTCGTGCTGATGAGCAACCTGCCGCGCGTTGACGGCACCATCGTACTGTCCGGAATCCGCCAGGGTGCCTCCATCTCCCGCGATTCGCTGGGGGTACCGCGCATCACGGCCCGCTCGCCGACCGACGCCTATTTCGCCCTGGGATGGACCCATGCCCAAGACCGGATGTGGCAGATGGAGTTGCAGCGCCGCGCCGGCGCCGGACGTCTGGCCGAAATCGTCGGCGAGCCCGGACTGGCCAATGACCGGTTCATGCGGACCCTGGGGATTTATGGTCTGGCCGAACGCGCCTTTCCCAAGCTCGACGAAGCCTCCCGCTCGGCGCTGACCGCCTATGCCGAGGGCGTCAACGCCTGGATCGCGAACAACCGCTATCGGCTGCCGCTGGAATATATTGCGCTGGGCTTTAGGCCAGAACCCTGGAAAGCCGCCGATTCCATGGTCTGGCAGAAGATGATGGCCCTGCAACTGGCCGGGAATTGGCATGACGACGTGCTGAGGGGACAGTTAGGGCGCAGCCTGGACCCGAAGCGGGTGCAGGAGCTGTTTCCGGGCTATCCGCAAGATGCCCCGGTAACGCTGTCGCCCGATGGCGGACGAGCCCTGCTGGACGCCCAACCGACCGCCGCCTCGCCCATGCCGGCCTCCAATATCTGGGTTGTCGGCGGCTCGCGCACCGATACCGGCAAACCCATGCTGGCCAACGACCCTCATCTGGCTCTCCGCGCCCCCGTCTTGTGGTATCTGGCCGAGATCGAAGCCCCGGGGCTGACGCTCAGCGGCGCGACGGTTCCCGGCGTTCCCTTCCACATCGTTGCCCATAACCGCCGGATCGCCTGGGGAATCACCGCGACCCAGGCCGACACTATCGACCTGTTCGTCGAAAAGCTGGTCGGAACCGATGCCTACAAGGCCCCGGGCGGGGCGAAGCCCTTTTTAAACCGCGACGAAGTCATCCGGGTCAAGGATGCCGCCGACGTCACCATGACCGTGCGTGAAAGCCGTCATGGCCCCATCCTTTCCGATCTGATCGCCAAGGACGTGGCCGGCCCGGGGGAAGTGGTGGCCTTTGCCTCATCCCTGCTGACCGAGGGCGACCTTGGCATGCAGGCGCTGCACCGGCTCAACCTGGCCGCGGACTGGACCGGGTTTGTCGCCGCCGTGAAGGACCTTCAGGCGCCGGTGCTGAATCTCGGCTACGCCGATTCCTCCGGCAATATCGGCTTTTACACCGCCGGACTGGTTCCCATCCGGAAAGCCGGCAATGGCATGACGCCTGCGCGGGGATGGACCGGAGAAGGCGACTGGACCGGCTGGGTTCCCTTCGCCAAGATGCCGCAAAGCTATAATCCCCGCTCCGGCGTGCTGGTCAACGCCAACAACAAGGTTACCCCCGATAAATACCCCCATCTGATCACCGCCACATGGTCGGATGGCTACCGCGCCCAACGCATTCGCGACCTTCTGGAAGCGAAGAAGCCGTTGACCCTGGCCGATATGTCGGCAATCCAGGGTGACGCACTGTCATTGCAGGCGGTCGAGTTGAAGGATCTTCTGACCGGCCTCGACTTCAAATCCAAGCCATCGCGCGACGCCGCCCATCTGGTGGCGGAGTGGAACGGCCGCGCCGACCACACCCGGCCGGAGCCCCTGATCTTCGCCGCCTGGTTCAACCGTCTTAATCGCGTCATTCTCGCCGACGAACTCAAGGAGCGGTTCGACTCTCTGGGCTCGCCACGCGCCCAGACCCTGGTCGAGATTTTGACCCGGCGGCGTCACTGGTGCGACGACATTTCCACTCCGGAGCCCGAAAGCTGCGAGGACCAGATCGAACGCAGCCTTGATCTCGCGGTCAAGGATCTGTCCGAAACCTGGGGACCGGATATGGGCAAATGGACATGGGGAGCGGCGCATCAGGCCGGATTCGACAGTGCCATCCTTGGCAAGGTTCCCGTGCTGAAGCACTTCGCCAACCTGGAAATCCCCAGCGACGGCGATGAATTCACCATCGCACGCGGCACCTACCGCCCTGACGCCAAGGCCACCAGCTTCACCCAGACCCATGGGCCGGGCCTTCGGGCGGTATTCGACCTCGGCAACCTTGCCAATAGTCGTTTCGTCATCGCCACCGGTCAATCCGGCCATCCGCTGTCACGCCATTACTCCGATATGATCGAGGCGTGGCGCGACAACCGGCTGATCTGGCCGACGCAAGGCACCGCCAGGACGGCCCTGATCCTGGAACACGGAAGATAACCGGAAAGGCTCAGGTCAGATCGGTCAGAGAGGACGGTGGACCGAGTTCGAGATAGCTGCCCCGGAAATAGATCAAGGGGCTGCCGCCCTCCTGGTGCTTTATCTTCTCGACCCGGCCGATAAAGATCTGGTGATCGCCGCCATCGACGATCCGCTCCAGGGAACATTCCAGGTTGGTCAGACAGTTGGGCAGAATCGGAGCGCCGCTGTTCCACTGCTCCCAGGCCACGCCCGCCCACTTATTCTCGGTCCGGCTGGCAAAGCGGATGGACAGGTCGCGCTGGGTCTCGGACAGAATGTTGACGACAAAATGACCAAAGTCCTTAAAGGCCCCAATCGAGGACGTCTTATTGCCCAGGCAGAACATCACCAGTGGCGGATCAAGCGACAGCGACGAAAAGGAGCTGACGGTCACGCCGACCGGAGCCTTGGTTTCCGGATTCAAGGCGGTGATCACCGTGACTCCCGAGGCGAAGCAACCCAGCGCTTTACGAAATGAACGGGAGTCCAGGGACATGGAGGGGCTCGATATGATTATTGTCGGAGGGGAAAGATTAAGGTGGTTCGCCGCTCCAGGTCAAATGCCTCCTTGCATAAGGACGTGACGGTCAGAAACAAATCCAATTTTTTCATCGCCGCAACGCAGTTGACTCGCGACAGCAGCGAGGAATTATAGCATCCTCCGGATCACGGAGATGATCTGTTCGTCCCATCCGGGCCGACGGAGCAGGGGAAACGAATGTTCGCAATTATAGGGTTTGTCGTAATTATCGTTTCCGTGATCGGCGGCTATGCGGCGCCGGGCGGTCATCTGGGAGTGTTGTGGCAGCCCTTCGAGTTCATCATCATTATCGGCGCGGCGATCGGGTCGGTGCTGATCGGCAATCCAAAGTCGACCATCGTCGGCATTATCGCCAATCTCGGCTTGGTGTTTAAGGGGGCGCACCACAGCAAGGATGACTACATCGAGATGTTGTCCATGCTCTACGCCGTCTTCAAGCTGGCCAAGACCAAAGGCGATCTGGCGCTGGAAAGCCATGTGGAAAAGCCGGATGAAAGCCCGTTGTTCGGCAAGTTCCCCAAGTTCACCAGCGATCACCATACCCGCACATTCCTCTGCGACTACCTGCGGCTGCTGACGCTGGGAACCAGCAATGCCCACGAGCTTGAATCCATCATCGATGGCGAGCTGGAAGCCCATCACAAGGTCTATCACGAGATTTCGCACGCCGTGGCGCTGATGTCGGACGCCATGCCGGCGCTGGGGATCGTCGCGGCGGTGCTGGGCGTCATTCACACCATGGGCTCAATCACCGAGCCGCCGGAAGTGCTGGGCCATCTGATCGGCGCGGCGCTGGTGGGAACCTTCACCGGCGTGCTGCTCTCCTATGGCTTCATCGCCCCGATTTCGCGCAACATGCAGATGTGCTTTGATTCGGACCACTACTACTTTTTGGCCATCAAGGCGGGATTGCTGGGGCACATGCAGGGATACGCCCCCCAGGTTTCCATCGAGTTCGCCCGCAAGATTCTGCCAGACGAGTTGCGACCGACCTTCCAGGAACTGGAAGAGACCGTGACCAACCTGCCGCCGGATTGATCCGGGAAAAGGTATAAGCAGCCATGGCCGAAGGCGGCAACCAAATCATCATCAAGCGCATCAAGAAGGTGGCCGGTGGCCATCATGGTGGTGCTTGGAAAGTTGCCTATGCCGACTTCGTGACCGCCATGATGGCGTTCTTCCTGCTGCTGTGGCTGCTGAACGCGGTGACCGAGGAGCAGCTGACCGGCGTTTCCAACTACTTCGCCCCCACCATGGCCTCCAAGAGCGCATCGGGCGCCGGTGGCGTGTTGGGCGGCAAGGTGATCGGCGAAGGTGCCCAGACATCCAACACCTCGTCGCCGTCCCTGGTGCAGCATCTGCCCCCGACCTCCATCGGTCCCGGTGGCGAGGACCTGACCGGCTCCAAGGAATTCCCCTCCGACAGCGATGCCGAGGGTAAAGCCGGCAAGGATGGCAAGGACGAAGGCAAGGATAAGGAAGGTAAGGACAAGTCCGGCATGAGCGAGCAGGACTTCAAGGAAGCCCAGGCTCAACGCGAACAACAGAAATTCGACAAGGCCAAGGATATCCTCGAAGGCGCCGTCAAGGGCATCCCCGAACTGAAGCAGTTCCAGGGCAGCATGCTGGTGGACAACACCCCCGAGGGCCTGCGGATTCAGATCACCGATCAGGAAGGCCTCGCCATGTTCCCGTCGGGCTCCAGCGCCCCCTTTGGCCATACCCGGGCCATGCTGGATCTGGTCGCCCGCGTGATCCGTCAACTTCCCGACAACCGCATCGCCATTTCCGGCCATACCGACGCCATTCCGTTCAAGGATCCGTCGGGCTACACCAACTGGGAACTGTCCGCCGACCGCGCCCTGGCCAGCCGCCGCGCCCTGATCGCCTCGGGTGTTCCGGAAAACCGGGTTGACCGGGTCGTCGGCCGGGCCGATCAGGACCCCCTCGATAAGGGCGACCCAAAGGGCCTGCGCAACCGGCGCATCAGCATCATTTTGCTGCGTGAAAACGATCTCGGCCCAACCAACTCGCCGCTTGCCGTACCGATAAATCGAACATCGACAACACCGGCCGCGAAAAACTGATGCGGCAAAGCGTCACCACCATCGAAAACATCCCCGAATGGGGGGATCCCTGGGGCCACCCCCGCTATTATCTCGGCATCACGATCCGTCGGGTCTATGCCTATATCCTGGATATCGTGGTGGTGGGATTGCTGACGGGCATGATGTTCGTCGCCAGCGTGATCCTCGGCGCCCTGACCCTTGGCCTGTTATGGCCTATTCTGATGGTCCTGATCGGGCTGGTGCCGATTCTCTATCACACATTGACCATTGCCGGCCCCCGCTCCGCGACGCTGGGGATGCGTGTCGCCGGCATCAAAGTCATGTCGGTGGCTCCTGGAGCCGGTCAAGATGGTGGACGGCCGACCCTGTTACAGGCAATGATCCAGACTGTCGGCTTTTATGGCTCCGTCGCCATCACCTGCACGCTGATACTATTGGTGGCGCTGTTCAACCCCAGACGTCGCACCTTGCATGATTTTCTTGCCGGAACGGTGGTGGTGAATGATCCTGTCCAGTGGGGTGGCCCCGGAAACTGATCCTGGTCTGGCGCGAAGCGCCTCGGGTTCCTATATCATAGCGGCACGCGTCGTGTTCCCCCACCCGTAGTGCCGCCCCATTCGTAGTGACAGAGTCTGACGTGATGGACCACTTTCCGCTGAAGCGCCCCCACTTCTTCTTCACGACGGCGCCGCTTCCGTGCCCGTATGTCTCGGGGCGGCTTGAGCGCAAGATTGTCACCGAACTGAACGGCGCCGATGCAGATATTCTTCACGAATCGTTGTCACGGGCTGGTTTTCGCCGGAGCCACTCCATCGCGTATACCCCCGCCTGCCCCGGCTGCAACGCCTGCGTTCCCGTGCGGATCATCGTCGAGCAGTTCGGCCTGACCCGCACTATGCGCAAGATCGCTCGGGTCAACGCGGAGTTGGTGGCGCATAAGGTTCCGGCTCGGGCCACCGCCGAGCAGTTCCGCCTGTTCGCCCGCTATCAGGAATCGCGTCACGCCGGCGGCGATATGGCGTTGATGGGATTTTACGACTACCGCTCCATGGTCGAAGACAGCCCGGTCGACACCTTCCTGGTGGAGTTCCGCCAACCCGACGGCACCTTGACCGCCGTCTGCTTGGCCGACTGCATCGGCGACGGTCTGTCGGCGGTCTATAGCTTCTTCGAACCCGATCTGGCCAATCACAGTCTTGGGACTTATGTGGTTCTGTGGCTGATCGACGAAGCGCGCAGCCTCAAACTGCCTCACCTTTACCTCGGCTATTGGATCGCCGAAAGTCGCAAGATGTCCTACAAGACGCGCTTTCAGCCGCTGGAGGCCTTTGGCCCGGACGGCTGGCGCCTCCTTGACGCCCCCACCGCCGAGACCATGATCTCGACGGGCGAGAAGGAGTGATGGTTCGACGCCCTGTCGATTGCCGTCGAGCATTCGTCCTGAAGCAGTCCAACCGGTGCCTGCGAAGGCGGTCTTATACATGCGGCCGACGTAGAAAAGTCTCTTGGTGAGAGGGACACTCTCTACCCGGTGACATGGCGGTTGAAGCTAAAGAAAAAGGGGTTGACCAGAACAGGTCAACCCCTTTTTCTTTGAGAGGATTTGGTGGGCCCGCCGGGACTCGAACCCGGGACCTCTCGATTAAAAGTCGCTTGCTCTACCAACTGAGCTACGGGCCCTCTCGAAAGGGCGATCACCATAGGCAGGAGAACGCCTCTCGTCAACGGAACGAAACAGCTATTTTTTAATATCGGTCAGGATTTGCGCCCGGACCAACTTATCCGGCTTGGAAACCGCACCATTGTCCGAAGAATCGCCCTTCTTGATCCGGTCGACGCTTTCCATGCCTTCGATCACCTTGCCGACGATGGTATACTTGCCGTCAAGGCTGGGAGCCGAACCCAACATGATGAAGAACTGGGAATCGGCGCTGTCGGGGCTGGCGGAGCGCGCCATTCCCACCACGCCGCGCACGAAGGGCTCGCCGGAGAACTCGGCGCGAAGCTTGGTGCCCGAGCCGCCGGTACCGGTGCCGGTGGGGTCGCCACCCTGAGCCATAAAGCCGGCGATCACCCGATGGAAGGGGGTGCCGTCATAAAAGCCCTTGCGCACCAGTTCCTTGATTCGGGCAACGTGCTTGGGCGCCAGATCGGAACGCAGTTCGATCATCACCTGACCAGTCGCCAATTCCAGCACCAGGGTATCGTCGGGAGCCGCGGCGGCGACCGGTTGCGCCGTGGTCGCCACGATCAGGGCCGCCACGGCAAATGCCATACGCTTCAGAAAGGTCGTCATGTGATGTCAGTCCTCGGAATCCGCAGCGACGCGCAGGCTAATGATGGAATCGGGCGAGGAAACGCTGCCATTGCCCCCTCCCCCCTTCTTGATGGCGTCCACATGCTCCATGCCCTCGGTGACCTTGCCCCAGACGGTGTATTTGCCGTCCAGGTGGGACGCCGGAGCGAAGACGATGAAGAACTGGGAATCGGCGCTGTCGGGGCTGGCGGCGCGAGCCATGGAGCAGGTGCCGCGCACATGCTTTTCCTTGGAGAACTCGGCCTTGAGATTGGTGCCCGATCCACCGGTTCCGGTACCCTTGGGACAGCCGGTCTGGGCCATGAAGCCGTCGATCACCCGATGGAACTTGAGACCATCATAGAATTTCTCACGTGCCAGCTCCTTGATGCGGGCGACATGGTTGGGAGCAAGGTCGGGGCGCAGCTCGATCACCACGCGGCCATCCTTAAGGTCCAGATAAAGAGTATTCTCAGCGTCCACGCGGTCCTCCATTGCCCTTGGATCGGCTTGTCAGAAGCCGAACTTTTCATCCAGTCTCGTCTTGACCCGAGGGCTGACGAACTGGGAGATATCCCCACCCAAGCGCCCAATTTCCTTGACGAAGCGCGATGAGATAAACTGGCTTCGCTCCGAAGCCATCAGGAACATGGTTTCGATGTCGGGCGAAATTCTGGCGTTCATGCCGGCCATCTGGAACTCGTATTCGAAATCCGAGACGGCGCGAAGCCCGCGCACGATCAGATTGGCCCCGCAATCCTTGGAAAAATTCACCAGCAGGGTCGAGAACGGCCGAACCTCGATGCTGACGCCCAGGGCGTCGGCGATGGCGGCGGTCTCGGCCTTGGCCATGGTCACCCGCTCTTCCAGGGTGAACAGCGGCCCCTTACCGGCATTGACCGCCACCGCGACGATCAGGTGATCGACCAATCGTGCCGCGCGCGAAACGATATCGAGGTGACCATTGGTCACGGGGTCGAATGTGCCGGGGTAAAGTCCGACCCGCTTAGACATCCTCTCCTCCCGCCATGGTATCGGGGGTTTCCAGATCCTCGTCGATCTCGTCGCCGTCGTCGGACGACCCGGCGATGTCGCACAACCGTGCCGCCGAGACCACGCGCTCACCCTCGGCGGTGCGCAGCAGCGTCACGCCCTGGGTCCGGCGGCCAACAATGCGGATATCGTCGACCGGCATGCGAATCAACTTGCCGCCGTCGCTGACCAGCATGATGTCGTCTTCGTGGTTGACCGGGAACGACGCCACCACCGGGCCGGTCTTGTCGGTCATATCGATATTGGCGATGCCCTGGCCGCCACGGCCGGTGATGCGGTATTCATAGGCCGAAGTCCGTTTGCCGAAACCGTTTTCGGTCACGGTCAGCACGTATTGCTCCTCTAGCGCCATCTTCTCGGACTGCTCCGCCGGCAGGTCGCCGCGCAGATAGGAGTCGCGGGTCTCGCTGTCGAAGGTCACGTGGCGGACGATGGACATGGAGATCACCTCGTCGCCGTCGACGAGGCGGATGCCGCGCACGCCGGTGGAGTCGCGCCCCTTGAACACCCGAACCTCGGGAACCGGGAAGCGGATGGCCTTGCCCAGGCGGGTGGCCAACAGCATGTCGTCGGTCTCCCAACAGGTCTGGACCGCGATCAGGCGTTCACCCTCGCCCAGCTTCATGGCGATCTTGCCATTGGCGCGCACCTCGGTGAAGTCGGACAGCAGATTGCGCCGCACATCGCCGTTGGAGGTGGTGAACACCACATGCAGGTTGCCCCAGCTGGTCTCATCCTCGGGCAGCGGCATGATGGTGGAGATGGTCTCCCCCTCATCCAGCGGCAGGATATTGACCAAGGCCTTGCCCCGCGCCTGGGGCATGCCCAGCGGCAGGCGGTAGACCTTCAGCTTATAGGCGATGCCGGCGGACGAGAAGAACAGGACCGGCGTATGGGTATTGACGACGAACACCTGGCTGAGAAAGTCGTCGTCCTTGATATTCATGCCCGAGCGGCCCTTGCCGCCGCGCTTTTGGGCGCGATAGGCCGACAGCGGCACCCGCTTGATGTAGCCGGTGTTGGTCACCGTCACCACCATGTCCTCGCGGGCGATCAGATCCTCGATATCGGCTTCGAATTCATTTTCCTCGATGGTGGTTCGCCGAGGGGTGGCGAATTGCTCGCGGATTTCCAGCAGCTCGGCCCGCATCACCTCGAACAGGCGGGGACGTGACGACAGGATTTCCAGGAACTCCACGATCTGACGGCCGATCTCACGCAGTTCGTCGCCGATCTTGTCCCGCTCCAGCCCGGTCAGGCGGTGCAGACGCAGGTCGAGGATGGCCTTGGCCTGCAATTCCGACAGCGAGTATTTGCCGTCGGTGATGCCGCGTCCCGGCTCGTCGATCAGCTGGATCAGCGGCCCCACATCGCCGACCGGCCATTCGCGGCCCATCAGCTGCTCGCGGGCGGTGACGGGGTCGGGCGCGGCGCGGATCAGGCGGATGACCTCGTCGATATTGGCCACGGCAATGGCCAGGCCGGCCAGGATATGGGCACGGTCGCGGGCCTTGCCCAGTTCGAAGATGGTCCGGCGGGTGATCACTTCCTCGCGGAAGGCGATAAAGGCCTTGATGATGTCGCGCAGGGTCATCATCATCGGCCGGCCGCCGTTAAGGGCCAGACTGTTGACGCCAAAGCTGGTCTGAAGCGGCGTGAACTTGTAGAGCTGCGCCAGCACCACATCGGCGATGGCGTCACGCTTGATCTCGATGACCACCCGCACGCCGTCGCGATCGGACTCGTCGCGCAGGTCCGAGATACCCTCGACCTTCTTGTCGCGGACCAGCTCGGCGATTTGCTCAAGCATACGCGACTTGTTGACCTGATAGGGAATCTCGGTGACCACGATGGCTTCGCGGTCCTTGCGGATGTCCTCGATATGAACGCGGCCGCGCATCACCACCGAGCCGCGCCCGGTGAGCTGGGCGGCGCGAATGCCGGAGCGGCCGAGAATGGTGCCGCCGGTCGGGAAGTCCGGACCGGGAACCAACTCCATCAAACGCTCGGGCGTCACGTCGGGATCGTCGATATAGGCGCAGCAGGCGTCGATCACCTCGCCCAGATTATGGGGCGGGATATTGGTGGCCATGCCGACCGCGATGCCGCCGGCGCCATTGACCAGCAGATTGGGGAAACGGGCCGGCAAGACGACCGGCTCGTGAGTCGACTCGTCGTAATTGGCCTGAAAATCGACGGTGTCCTTGTCGATATCTTCGATCAGCGCATGGCCCGAGCGCGCTAGGCGCGCCTCTGTATAGCGCATGGCCGCCGGCGGGTCGCCGTCCATGGAGCCGAAATTGCCCTGTCCATCGATCAGCATCAGGCGCATGGAGAAGTTCTGCGCCATCCTGACCATAGCGTCATAGATCGAGGAATCGCCATGGGGGTGATACTTACCCATGACGTCGCCGACGATGCGCGCCGATTTTCGGAACGGCTTGTTATAGTCGTAGCCGGCCTCTTTCATGGCGAAGAGGATACGGCGATGCACCGGCTTCAAACCGTCTCGGACGTCGGGGAGTGCCCGGCTCACGATCACGCTCATGGCGTAATCGAGATAAGAGCGCTTCATCTCGTCTTCGATGGTAACCGGAGTGATATCGAATTGCGGCGACGCAGTCGGCGTGGTCAACAAAATCTTCCCGTCGGTTCCCGAGAAAGGCCGGCGTCGTGAACCGGCCAAAAATTACGGTGGCTAGACTGCCACGGTGGCGCACGCTACCAGATATCGTGCAGTGCGACAACCGCGAGGGTATCGTGAAGCGATGATGATGTTTGCGGCGGGCTGGCGCCATCGTCATGCTCCGAATCCGATCGTGTTCGCGAAGCCTCTTCCTACCGCTGACAGCTTGAAGTACGATCCGGCCCTCAATTTTCCAAGGGGAGCGAACGCGCCATGGCCGGCAGTGTCAACAAGGTCATTCTTCTCGGCAATCTGGGGCGCGATCCAGAGGTCCGCACCTCGCAGGACGGCTCGAAGATCGTCAACCTCAATATCGCCACGTCCGAAAGCTGGAAGGATCGCGCCACCGGCGAACGCAAGGAAAAGACCGAGTGGCATCGTGTTGTCATCTTCAACCCGAATCTGGCCGATATCGCCGAGCGTTACTTGAAGAAGGGTTCCTCCGTCTATGTGGAGGGTGCCTTGCAGACCCGCAAATGGACCGACCAGAGCGGGGCCGAGAAATATTCCACCGAGATCGTGATCGGAAAGTTCAAGGGTGAACTGACCCTGCTGGGCGGCCGCGAAGGTGGCGGCGGCGGCAGTAGTTATGGCGGTGGCGGCGGTGGTGGTGGTGGTTATGGCGGCGGCAACGCTCCGAGCGGTGGCGGCGGTCGTCAGAACGGCGGTGGCGGCGGTGGCGGCAACCAAGGCTGGGAACCGCCAGCCGATATGGACGATGAAATCCCGTTCTGATCGTTTCGTGATTGGAACAATGTTATGAATGCGGCCGGAGCCCAATGCTCCGGCCGTTTTTTCTATTCAGAACACATCGGCCAAGGCCAGGACGCCGAGGATGGCAAACAGGGCGGCGGCAATGGTTCGGATCAGCTTGAGCGGAAGCCTTTCGGCCATGGCGCCACCGACGAACACCGCAGGCACATCGGCGATCAGCATTCCCAGGGTTGTTCCGGCGGTAACGTAAACCAGATCGCCAAAGCGAGCCCCCAGCGCCACCGTCGCCACCTGGGTCTTGTCACCGATCTCCACCAGGAAGAACGAGACCGCCGTGGCGATGAACGGCCCTGCCCGCTCCCACATCCTGGGTTCCTCATCCATCTTATCGGGAACCAGGGTCCAGGCAGCCATTCCGATAAACGATACTCCGATAATCCAGCGCAGCATCTCACCGCCCAGCCATTCCGCCACCGCGACGCCGATACCGGCGGCGATACCGTGATTAAGCAAAGTAGCGACGACGATTCCGGCGATTACCGGCACGGGCTTACGAAACTTGGCGGCCAGCAGCAGGGCAAGCAATTGGGTCTTGTCGCCGATTTCAGCGGCGGCGACCACGGCGAGGGAAATCAGAAGCGCTTCCATGGATATGAGTTCCGGGGGCCGAGCGAATGAACCAATGGCTTGACCGTCCCGCCCGACCCCGCAGTCGAGAGACGCCAAGTCCAATGGTCTCGCCAAGTCCGAACGGCACAAATGCCGTTCTCCCGAATGCGCCATGGACACGAAGGCCCAAGTATGTTGACGCGCTCCCCTCTGAACCCGAGGGCGGCTACTCCCCAATGACGGCCGGACCATAGCCGCCCCCGGCAACCGGATCAAGCAGCTTGTTCACGAATGCGAATGCAACTCACAAAAGACCTCACAACCCATTCATATTGCAGCTATAATATATCTTTTCCACAGGTTTGCGATCCTGTAGGTGTGAAGCGGATTTTCCCCACGGAGCCGCCACTATGTCGACTGACCGCAAGCAAAGCGTCGCCCTTTCCTCGGTCTTTGCCAGTGCCGTCATGACCGTCATGAAACTGGTGGTCGGGTTGATGACCGGCAGCCTTGGCGTATTGTCCGAGGCTGCCCATTCCCTGCTGGATATGGGGGCAGCGATTCTGACTTGGTTCGCGGTCCGGATCGGCGACCAGCCGGCGGATGAGCGTCATCCCTATGGCCACGGCAAGGTCGAAAGCGTTTCCGCCCTGATCGAAACCGGCCTGCTGTTCATCACCGCCGCATGGATCATCAAGGAAGCCATCGGCCGATTGACGGCAGAGACGGTTGAGGTCGAAAGCTCCTGGTGGTCGGTGGCGGTGATCGTCGTATCGATCCTGATCGATATCGGTCGCTCACGAGCCTTGTCCAAGGTCGCCAAGGAAACCGGCAGTCAGGCGCTGGAAGCCGACGCCCTGCACTTCTCGTCCGATATTCTCAGTTCCTCCGCCGTGCTGGTGGGCCTGGGGCTGGTCTGGCTAGGCTGGCCGAAGGGCGATGCGGTCGCGGCGCTGGGGGTGGCTTGCTTCGTCATTCTGGCGGGCTGGCGCCTTGGCACCCGGACCATCGATGTCCTGGTGGATGCCGCACCCCAGGGAATCGCCGAACGGATCGAAGAGGTCGCGGCCTCGGTCTCTGGCATTGCCCGTGTCGAGTTGGTCCGCGCCCGCCCCGCCGGCCCCATCGTCTTCGCCGAAGTGGTGATCAAGGTCGGCCGCACCTTGCACCTGGGGCAGGTCGAGGCGCTACGCCGGGCGGTAATAACCCGTCTGGCGGCCGAACTGCCCGAAGTTCAGCCCGTCGTCATCGCCGAGCCGCTGACCCTCGACGACGAGAGCATCGCCGAGACCGTGCGGGTGCTGGCCGCCGCTCGAGGCCTTTCGGTCCACAATGTGGGGGTTGCCGCCGTCGGGGGGCATCCTCATCTCAGCTTCGACATCGAGGTCGATGAAACCCTGACCATCGTCGCCGCCCACGCCGTCGCCACCGAGCTGGAAGCCGCCCTGACCGCCGAACTGAGCGCCGAGGTGACCATCGACACCCATATGGATCCCCGCCGGGCCACCGTTTTTTCCGGCGCCCCCCCAACCGGCGACCGCCTGGCCGAGGTTGGAAAAGCCGTCGCCCGCGCCGCCGCCGAGGATGGATTGGTGGAATCCGTACACCACCTGGAAGCACAGGAGCGTGAAGACGGGCTCTATGTCTCGTTTCATTGCCTGTTTCCCGATCTGACCCCGATCGGTTTGGTGCATCAGGCCACCGTCCGGCTCGAACACCGACTCCGCGACAGCGTCCACGGTGTCTCACGGGTGGTGGTCCATGCCGAGCCCGTCAGCGACGGCATCGAGGCCATGCAGGCGTAACCCTTGTATCCCAGCCTCGAATATCTCTAACATCCGCCGCCTGACACGGTAGTTCCGACAAGCGGGTTCCGCCCGGAGGCCGCCACTCGCGCAGCGAAAGCCAGGCCGCCGGAAACGGCGCCCGGCGATAAGGGATGAAAAATCATGAGTGGCTTTATCCGGGTGCGTGGCGCTCGCGAACACAATCTGAAAAATATCGATATCGATATTCCACGCGACCAGTTGGTGGTGATCACCGGCCTGTCGGGCTCGGGCAAGTCGTCCCTGGCCTTCGACACCATCTATGCCGAGGGGCAGCGCCGATACGTGGAATCGCTGTCGGCCTATGCAAGGCAATTCCTGGAACTGATGCAAAAGCCCGATGTGGAAAGCATCGAGGGCCTGTCTCCCGCCATTTCCATCGAGCAGAAGACCACATCCAAAAATCCACGCTCCACCGTCGGCACCGTCACCGAAATCTATGACTATATGCGCCTGTTATGGGCGCGGGTGGGCGTCCCCCACTCGCCCGCCACCGGCCTGCCGATCGAAAGCCAGACGGTCAGTCAGATGGTCGACCGGATCGAACTGATGGCGGAAGGAACCCGCCTCTATCTGCTGGCGCCCTATGTGCGCGGCCGCAAGGGCGAGTACCGCAAGGACCTTCTCGATTTGCAGAAGAAGGGGTTCCAGCGGGTCAAGGTGGACGGCGTCCTGTACGAGATCGACGAGGTTCCGACCCTCGACAAGAAGAAAAAGCACGATATCGAGGTGGTGGTCGACCGGCTGGTGATAAAGCCCGGCCTCGGCAACCGTCTGGCCGATTCCATCGAAATCGCCCTGGGGCTCGCCGACGGCCTGTGCATCGCCGAAAATGCCGGGAATGGCGAACGCACCGTGTTCTCCGCCAAGTTCGCCTGCCCGGTTTCCGGCTTCACTATCGAGGAAATCGAGCCCCGGCTGTTTTCGTTCAACAACCCGTTCGGCGCCTGCCCCACCTGCGACGGATTGGGGGTGAAACTTTATTTCGATCCCGAACTGGTCATCCCGAACCCAGAGCTTTGCTTGCGTGACGGCGCTATAGCCCCCTGGGCGGGGTCCACCTCGCAATACTACACCCAGACTCTCCAGGGCCTGGCCGAGCATTATCGTTTCAGCCTGGAAGCGCCGTGGAAAAGCCTTCCCGACAAGGCGCGCGACGTGATTTTGAACGGCTCGGGCAACGAGGAAATCCGCATCGCCTACGAAGACGGCTTTCGTGGCTATCACACCGAGAAATCGTTCGAGGGCGTCATCCCCAATATGAGCCGGCGCTTCCACGAAACCGATTCGTCTTGGGTGCGCGAGGAACTGTCGCGCTTCCAGGGCACCGCGCCGTGCGAGTCCTGCGGCGGCGCCCGCCTCAAGCCCGAGGCGCTGGCGGTCAAGCTGCGGGGCCTGCACATCACCGAAGCCGCGGATGTCTCCATCATCAAGGCGCGGGACTGGTTCGGCGAGTTGGATCAGCACCTGAAGCCCAAGGACAAGGAGATCGCGCGGCGGATCCTGCGCGAAATCAACGACCGGCTGGGCTTTCTGGTGGATGTGGGTCTCGATTACCTGACCCTGTCGCGCGGCTCCGGCTCGCTGTCGGGCGGCGAAAGCCAGCGTATCCGGCTGGCCAGCCAGATCGGCTCGGGCCTGACGGGGGTGCTCTACGTCCTGGACGAACCCTCCATCGGCTTGCATCAACGCGACAACGACCGCCTGCTGGCCACCTTGAAGCGCCTGCGCGACATCGGCAATACCGTGATCGTGGTCGAACACGACGAGGACGCCATCCGTTCCGCCGATTACCTGATCGACATGGGGCCGGGCGCCGGCATCCATGGCGGCGAGGTGGTGGCCCAAGGCACCCCGACGGAGGTGATGGCCAATCCCGCCAGTTCCACCGGCCGGTATCTGGTCGGTCTGGATCAGATACCGGTTCCGTCCCAGCGGCGGCGGGGCAGTGGAGCCAAGCTGTCGCTGGTGGGCGCGCGCGGCAATAACCTCAAGGATGTCAGCGTCCATATTCCCCTGGGAACGCTGACCTGCGTCACCGGCGTCTCGGGTGGCGGCAAGTCCACCCTGGTGATCGAAACCCTGTACAAGGCGCTGGCGCGGCGTCTGATGGGCTCGCGCGAGCAGCCGGAACCATTCGACCGCATCGACGGTATCGAGCATCTCGACAAGATCATCGATATCGACCAAAGCCCCATCGGCCGCACGCCGCGCTCGAACCCCGCCACCTATACCGGCGCCTTCACCCCGATCCGCGACTGGTTCACCGAGTTGCCGGAGTCCAAAATTCGCGGCTACAAGCCCGGCCGCTTCTCGTTCAACGTCAAGGGCGGGCGCTGCGAGGCCTGCCAGGGCGACGGCGTCATCAAGATCGAGATGCACTTCCTGCCCGATGTCTACGTCCAGTGTGATGTCTGCAAGGGCAAACGCTACAATCGCGAAACTCTGGAAATAACGTTTCGTGGCAAGAACATAGCCGACGTTCTCGACATGACCGTCGAGGAGGCCGCCGACTTTTTCAAGGCGGTCCCCAGCATCCGCGACAAGATGATCACCCTGCAACGGGTGGGGCTGGACTACATCCATCTCGGCCAGCAGGCCACCACCTTGTCCGGCGGCGAGGCCCAACGGGTCAAGCTGGCCAAGGAACTGTCGCGCCGCGCCACCGGCCGCACCCTCTACATCTTGGACGAACCCACCACCGGCCTGCATTTTGAGGATGTCCGCAAGCTGCTGGAGGTCATCCAGGCCCTGGTCGAGACCGGCAACACCATTTTGGTGATCGAGCATAATCTGGAGGTCATCAAGACCGCCGATTGGATTATCGACCTTGGACCGGAAGGCGGTGACGGCGGTGGCCGTATCGTTTCCGAGGGCACTCCAGAAGACGTAGCGGCCTGTTCGGAAAGCTACACTGGTCAATACCTCTCCGCCATCCTGGGAAGGCATCCCAGCAATAGGCGATAACGCATTGTTTCAAATGTATTTTTCTTAACCTCGATTCGGCACTGTTAAGACAGAGAATTAATTGTTTTCTGCCTTACTACAACACATGTGAAACCGCTTACTTGAGTCCTCCATCAGGGACTATATGATTTTTCCTGGACAATTGAGTCTACTCTTGCAAGATTGGAGTGTTGCTGAAGCCGCTATGGCATTGGCGCATCCATAGCCTGACGAGACCCGACCATGAAGATCGTCCGCGTTCTGACCGCCCTGGTAGCCCTTGCCACCGTCTCCGCCTGCGCCACACCGTTCCAGGTGGCGGAGGTTCAAGACGTCATGGCAGCTCCCAGCCCGGTTGTCGGCACGCCCTTCACCAAGGCCTTGTTCGAGGAATACAAGGAGGCCACCCGCCACGAGGCCATCGACGAATACGAATGGCGTCATGCGGTGGTCTATGCCCGCAAGGCGGAACGCGCCGCCACCGGCGAAGTGGTGCCGCCGGAAAATCCCGCCGATTGGGACGTTCCCGTCGAGGCGGCCCCCGTACTCCAGCAGGCTCGGGCGGCATTGATGGACGATTTCGACAAGGGCGCCCGCGAGCGGGTTCCGGTCGAAGCCGCCAAGGCTCAGGTTTCGCTCGATTGCTGGATCGAGGAAGAGTGGGAGCGTGAGAAAGACCCCGGCTGCAAGACCACCTTCCTTGCCACCGAGCCCAAGTTGAAGCCTCCCGCGGTCCCCGCGACGGTGGAGGCTCCGGCCCCGGCTCAGCCATTGGTGATTCCCTTCGATTACAACAAGGCCGAGATCAACGCCTCGGCCATGCAGACACTTTACGACGCCGCACCGGCGCTGAAGGCGGCAAAGCCGATGGTGATCCGCATCCATGGCTTCACCGATACGGTCGGCGGCAAGCCCTATAACAAATCCCTGTCCGAACGGCGCGCCAAGGCCGTCGCCGATCAGCTGAAGAAGCTTGGGGTCGAGGGCGTTTCCGTCGAAGTCGTCGGTTTCGGCAAGGAAAAGCTGGCGGTTCCCACCAAGAACAACGTCAAGGAACAGCGCAATCGCCGGGCCGAAGTGACCTGGGAGACTGCCCGCTAGTCCTCTACCGCTTCTTTCCTGGGTGATCGTTTATCCCCGCCTCCCGCCACTGGCCGGGGCAAAGGCCGTCCAGACTCCATTCCCCCACCGCCCAGCGGATCAGCCTTAGGGTCGGATAACCCACCGCGGCGGTCATGCGGCGAACCTGCCGGTTACGGCCCTCACGCAGACTAAGCTCGATCCAGGAAGTAGGAATGGCGGCGCGGAAGCGGATCGGAGGATCGCGCGGCCATAACCCGGCAGGCTCGGCCATCAGTCGCGCGCCGGCCGGCAAGGTTGGGCCGTCGTTGAGGACCACGCCCTGGCGCAGGCGCCCCAGCGCCGCCTCGGTCGGCACTCCCTCCACCTGGACCCAGTAGGTCTTGGGCAGCTTGTGGCGGGGGTCGCTGATCCGCTTGATCAATGCCCCGGAATCCGTCAGCACCAGCAGGCCTTCCGAATCCCGATCCAACCGTCCGGCGGCATAAACCCCGGGCGCGTCGATGTAATGCCTGAGGGTGGACCGACCGCCTTCGCGGTCGGTGAATTGGGTCAGAACGTCATAAGGCTTGTTGAACAGGATCAGTCGGGGCACAACACTGTCTCCATCTGCAACAAGGCCCTGTCATGGCACGACCGCCCGCTCCGCACAAGAAGCCCACCGCCCCGCACGCACGGCCCAGGGACGACAGCGAACGGATCACCGGCCTCCCCGCCGTCAAGGCGCTGTTCGAGCATGATCCCCGCCGCGCCGAACGACTATTCTACGACGACCGCATGAAGCCGCTGATCGGCGGATTTTGCAGCCTGATGGCCCAGCAGCACAAGCCCTACCGGCTGGTGCCCACCGACGAGTTGACCAAGATCGCCGGCACCCAACTGCATGGCGGCATCGTCGTGGTGGCCAAACCCAAGCCGATCGCCTTGTTCGATCCGGCCGAGGCCAAGCTGTGGGCCAAGTCCGGCGCGCCGCTGCTGATTCTCGACGGTATCGGCAATCCCCATAATCTGGGGGCCATCGCCCGAACCATGGCCTTTTTCGGACTGGAGCGGCTGGTGATTTCCGATCACCCCGGACAGGCAGCCCCGTCCGAGGCCTCCTTTCGGGTATCCGAGGGCGGGCTGGAATGGATCGAGGTGATTCGGGCGCCAAGGCTGGTCGCCGGGCTCAGGCGCCTGCGCGATTCCTATCGGATCGTCGGAACCGCCCTGGGGGCGGGCCGGCCGTTGACCGAAGTCCTGGCGGCTCCCGGCAAACCGATCGCCATGATTCTGGGCAACGAGGAAGAGGGCCTCAGCCCCGCCACCCTGGCCGCTTGCGACGACATCGCCACCATTCCCGGTTCGGGACGGGTGCAGTCGCTGAATGTGGCGGCCACCGCCGCCATCCTTATCCATGAACTGGCAAAGCCACGGCGATAACGCTACAGTGCCGCCAGTCTTACCCTGTGGAGTTTCCCATGTCCTCTCAGATTCGCGCCGCCCATATCTTGTTGATGTACAAGGGGTCCATGCGGTCCCAGGCCACCCGTTCCAAGGACGAAGCCCTTTCCGCCATCACCGAAGTCCTGGCGGAAATCAAGGAAGGCGCCGATTTCGGCCAGATGGCGCGGCAGTATTCCGATTGCCCCTCTTCCGAGGAGGGCGGCGATCTGGGCTTCTTCCCGGCCGGCGCCATGGTCCCCGAATTCGAAGTGGCGGCCTTCGCCCTGACTTCGGGCGAGGTCAGCGGCGTGGTGGAAACCCCGTTCGGTTTCCACCTGATCCAGCGTACCGACTGATCCGGCTCCTGGGCTCCACGCTCGAAAAACAGTGCGGAGCCCAGGGTTGTCTTTGGCCGGATCAGGCCGCGAAGAAGATCATTTTCCAGGCGTAACGATCAAACGCTCGACCGGCTTGTCGTTGACGAAGTGGGACTCGACGATCTCGTCGATGTCTTCCACGGTCTCGACCTTGTACCAAACGCCCTGAGGATAGACGACCATCAGCGGCCCGAACTTGCAAAAGCCGAGGCAGCTGGATGAAGCGACGCTGATTCCGGCTTCCCACAGGTTCTTTTCGCTCATCTTGCCGACCAGACGCTCGAACAACGGCTGCCCGCCGCCCTTGCTGGAACAGCAACCGCGCGGATGCCCGTCGGGGCGGCGCTGGGCGCAGATGAAGGCATGGTACTTATTGGGATAATGCGACACGAATTCCCTCCCGCTCACAATGAGTTCGACGCAAGGCAATAGCGCGATTTCCCGGCCATTGCCAGCCGCCGATGCTTAAAGATCCCGACGCGCCAATTCTTCCTTGGTGCACAGATCATAGCGGGTGAGCGCGCTGTCCACCGTCTTGCCGGTCAATTCGCGCCACTTGTTCAGCGCGTCCTGCCGATTATACGGCCCCAGAATGTCTTTCTTTTTACCCGGAGCAATGGTCTGGAAACCGGTATCGGCGTATTCGCCGCCGATCACATACCAGGTATCACTGGAAGCTTCTTCGTTGGAGCGGATGAAATAGCGGACCATCGCGTTATCGACGGTCTTGCCGGTAAGGGCGCGCCAGCAGATATGGGCTTCATGCTCCCCGAATGGGCCAAAGCGTTCCTCGGAGTGGCCGGGAGCGATGATGGAGAACGACGTATCGGCGTATTCTCCACCGACGACATAATAGATCTTGGACATGGGGGGTCTCTTTCCCATCCTAAGGGGTAGTGGCGGCGTGCTTATACCCTATTGCGGCCCAGGAAGGAATGTCCTTCCACGGATGACCACGCGGCAGGTTTTGCCGGGTCTCCGGGCGGGAAAACGGCGGCTTTCCGCCCATATGCCCGTGGCACATGGCATGCATATGATCCGTCAGCCCATCTCCCTCGGAGAACGAACATGCAAGCCCTGAGCAGTGTATCCAAGACTCTCCTGCTGAACCGCAAGGACGAGGCGGCCAGCCACTCCACCCGCCCGGAAAAGACCGGCACCGCAAGCGCCTTCGCCAGCTACGCATTCGGTCCCATGGACATGCCCGACAAGTCCAGCCCCGCCAAGGTCGACGGCCTGCGCGGCAAGGCCGTGACCGGGACGTCGTCGATCACCCCGACGGTCAGCAGCTCGGCCGCCTTCCTCACCCAACTGGCGGCGTCATAATGAGAGCCTTCCTCTGGACAGGCTTGATCGGACAGTTTATGTCACCCCTATGACTCGAACCGTTCATGTGATCGGCGGCGGGCTGGCCGGGTCGGAATCCGCATGGCAGCTCGCAAACGCCGGACTCTCCGTCATCCTCCACGAAATGCGTCCGGTCCGGACCACGGCGGCCCATCAGACCGATGGGCTGGCCGAACTGGTCTGTTCCAACTCGTTACGCTCCGATGACGCCGACTACAATGCCGTCGGCCTGCTGCACGAAGAGATGCGCAAGGCCGGCTCCCTGATCCTGACCATGGCCGATGCCCATAAGGTGCCGGCCGGCGGCGCCCTGGCGGTGGACAGGGACGGCTTTTCCCAAGCCGTCCAGTCCGCTCTTTCCGGCCATCCGCGGGTCGCCATCCAGCGGGAGGAAGTGGCCGGCCTGCCGCCTGCCGAGTGGGACAACGCGATCATCGCCACCGGCCCCCTGACCTCCCCCGCCATGGCCGAGGGGCTGCGCGGCCTGACCGGCGAAGAATCGCTGGCCTTTTTCGATGCCATCGCTCCCATCGTAACCAAGGAGAGCGTCGACTTCTCCAAGGCTTGGTTCCAGTCGCGCTATGACAAGGGAACCGGCTCGGACTACATCAACTGCCCCCTGACCAAGGACCAGTATTACGCCTTCATCGATGGACTGATCGCCGCCGACAAGGTTGATTTCCACGACTGGGAAAAAGATACCCCCTATTTCGAGGGATGCCTGCCCATCGAAGTTATGGCGGCGCGCGGACGCGACACCCTGGCCTATGGCCCGATGAAGCCGGTGGGGCTGACCGACCCCAACGGCCCCAAATCGTTCGCGGTGGTGCAATTGCGCCAAGACAATGCGCTGGGTACGCTTTACAACCTCGTCGGCTTTCAGACCAAGCTGCGCCATGGCGAACAGGCCCGCATCTTCCGTTCGATTCCGGGACTGGAGCAGGCCGAGTTCGCCCGCCTTGGCGGCCTGCATCGCAACACCTTCGTCAATGGTCCCAGGGTTCTCGACGGCTTCCTCCGCCTGAAGGCCCAGCCGCGTCTGCGCCTCGCCGGTCAGGTAACGGGGTGCGAGGGCTATGTGGAAAGCGCCGCCATCGGTCTGTTGGCCGGGTTATTCACCGCCGCCGATATTCTGGGCCGCGACCTGCCGCCACCGCCACCGCTGACCGCGTTGGGTGCCTTGCTGGCGCATGTCACCGGCGGGGCCAATGCCGAGACCTACCAGCCGATGAATATCAATTTCGGCCTGTTTCCGCCACCGCCCGAGCGTGACGACAATGGCCGACGGGTCAAGGGACGCGACCGTAAGAAGCTCTATTCGGTCCGCGCCCGCGAGGCGCTGGTCCCATGGTTGCACGCGGTCGAGTCCCTGCGTGCCGAGGCTCCATAGGGTTATAGGGGCACCAGACGCCCGCCGCTCAACAGCTTGAACGGCTGACCGCGCCAGACCACGGCCCGGCTGAAGGTGCTGTAAAGCCAGACCGCGAAACACAGGCATTCGCGAATCGGGGCCAGCCACATGGATGTGCGGCGGGTAAGAGTAAACCGGGCGCTGACCGCACGATCCAGCCATAGCCGTAACACCAGATACCCCCCAACCAGCCCCCCGCCCCACCATGTGGGGGTCATGGCCAACAGGACCAGCAATAGCGGTAGCGAGCAGGTTACCAACGACAGAAAATGATCGGATGGACGGACAGAACGCACGGTATGCGCCCACCGAACCTCATGCCGGAACAAGGCGCCAAGACCGACCTCATTGACCATGGTGTCCACGGTATAGGCGCTGAGGCGAACATCCCAGCCGGCGCGATTCAACATCTCACCGATTTCATGATCTTCGGCCAGATAATTGGCAACAGCCGGAAACCCGCCGATGTCGCCCAGCGCGGTTCGCCGCAGGAGCAACACCGGCCCCAGGCAGGCGTCAATCCCGTTCAACGCACGATCGAGCAGAACCGACGGCACGATCCAGGTGTTGATGTTGAGCGCCCCGAGAACCGAAACCCAGCCCTGGGTCGGCGCCCCTTTGTAAATGCAAGAGACGGCCCCAACCTTGGGCTCGGCCATGGCGGCGACGACGGCGCGCAGGCAATCCTGGCCGACTTCGACATCGCTATCGGAAACCAGCAGGAAGTCATGCCGACACGCCGGCATGATATTCATGACGTTGCTGATCTTAAGATTCGCACCGTGGATACGGGCATCGCACACCAGCGCGATATCACGCTGTGGAAACTCGGCCTTCAGGCGCGCAACCACGGCGACGGCGGGATCGTTGGAATCACGAACCCCGAACACCACCTGATAATCGGGATAGTCCTGATCACAGAACGAACGCAGGCACTCGTAAAGCCTTGGCTCGTCGCCGCAAAGCGGTTTCACGATCGATAGGGCAGGAAGAAATTCGGAATCGGCGACAGAGCATAATTCGCGAAAGGACAGAACTTGACGGAGACAGAGAGATAAATAAATCGCTCCAGATAATACAAAAATCACCAAGGTGATATTACCTATGATAATCCCTGATATTGCCATGCCAATCCACTTATTCAGAAATTATAAACTGAAGGCAGCCGAACCTAGAACCCATTCACCCGGCAGCACAAACCTTAATAAATCAAGGTTTTTCTATAAGCTCAATACGATATCCATCGGGGTCTTCGATGAAGGCGATGATGGTAGATCCGTGTTTCATCGGCGCGGGAGCGCGTACGATCTTGGCCCCCTCCTCCGCCAGTTTCCCGCAGGCCCCATGGATATCGGCCACACCAAGCGCCAAGTGACCAAACCCCGTCCCCAGATCGTAGGAGGCGGTGTCCCAATTATGGGTCAGTTCGACCACGGTATGATCGGTTTCCGCGCCATAACCGACGAAGGCCAGGGTAAACCGTCCCTCGGGGAAGTCCTGACGACGAAGCAACTTCATTCCCAGCAGCCGGGTGTAAAAGTCGATGGAACGGTCCAAATCACCAACCCGGATCATGGTATGAAGAAAACGCCAGTCGGGTGAGGTCATCGTTTTTCTCCGATAAAGTCCAAGACTGTCTCCGCAGCTCGGGCGCTTGGGCTGCGCCCTCCCAATCCCAGCTTGGCCAGGGCGCGGCGCGCCCCCGATCTCTGGGCCTCGCGGGCGGCAGGATCGCCCAGCAGGTGATCGACCGCCTCGGCCAGAGCATCCGGCCGGCAGCGGTCTTGCAACAGTTCCGGCATCACCGGCTCGTCAACCAAGATATTGACCAGGGTGACGAATTTCAGGCTGAGGCCCAGGAAACGGGTGGCGACAAAAGCCGACAGCTTCGAGACCTTGTAGGTGATCACGGCCGGCAAGCCGGCCATGGCCAGTTCCAATGCGACCGTTCCCGAGGCGGCCAAGGCCACATCGCAGGCGGCAAAGGCGTCATGCTTTTCGGCCGCCCCCCGGATGACTATGGTCGGCAATGGCCAGAACCGCGCGGCGGCGGCAACCTCCTCGGCCACGGTTTCCACGGTCGGTACCACCGCGATCAGGTCGGGATGCCGGCACGCCAGGATCGCCAGGGTAGCGGCGAAGGGAGGCAACAGCTTGGCGGTTTCGGAATGACGGCTGCCGGGGAGGACGCAAACAACCTTCGCCTCGGCTGAAATTCCGTGACGGGTGCGGAATCCTGGCCCATCCCCCCGTCCCGCCCCCCCCTCGATCACCGGATGCCCGACATGAACGGAGCGAAGCCCCTCCTTCTCGAACCATTCCGGCTCGTTCGGCAACAGGGTCAGCAACAGGTCCAGCACTCGCGCCAGGGTCTTGGTTCGTCCCGACTTCCAGGCCCAAACCATGGGGGCAACATAGTGAATACGGGGAATCGTCGATCCCCGCTTCTTCAGTCCGCCGTGAATCCGCCCGGTGAAGCCCCAGGAGTCAATGGTCAGAACCGCATCCGGGCGCTTCGTTTCGATATCGGAAAGGGTAAGTTTTATCCGGCGCAGGATGTTGGGAAGGCGGGGCAAAACCTCGACCAACCCCATCACCGACAACTCTGTCATGGGAAACAGGCTGTGCAGCCCTTCGGCCCGCATGGTCTCGCCGCCGATGCCGGCGAAGCGAACTGCTCCATTGGCGCCAGCCTTCAAGGCCGCCATCAAACGGCCACCGAGCAAGTCGCCCGAAGGCTCCCCGGCAATTATGTAGATCAGTGGCCCCTCGCTCGCGTTCATGGGGCGATCTCGACGCCACGAATGAAGAGGCCCAGGCGGTCCGCCTCCGCCGTCACCGCATCGCGGCCAAGAACCAGGGCTCCGCCGGCTTCCACCGCAATCCCGCGCAGGCCGGCGGCCGCGGCCTCGCGCACCGTTACGGAACCGATGGTCGGTAGATCGACCCGACGATCCTGCCCCGGTTTCCTGACTTTCACCAAGACTCCACCAAGTCCGTCACGGGCCAGGGCGCCGCAGCGGCGCAGCAGTTGGTCAGTTCCCTCGATCGCCTCGACTCCGAGAACGATGCCCTGCTGGACCACCACCGCCTGCCCGACATCCAGGGCGCCAAGCCCCCGGGCAACCTCGATCCCACGGGCGATATCGGCTTCGGCCTGGGGGTCGGGGGCGATGGTTCCGTAAAGGCCCGACACAGCCAGACAATCGGACAGAACCTCGTCGACCCCCACCACCCGAAAGCCCTCATGCTCCAATTCCCTCACCACCGCCCGCAGCAAGCCATCATCTCCCAAGGCTTTAAACCCGACTTTGGCAAAGAATTTGGCGGTCCGGAAATCGGGGGCGAGTTCACTGAGCGATGGGCGGCGCACCGGCCCGATCATCAGCACTTCGACGACGCCGGCCCGACGCAATCTCTCGAAGCCGGTCCCGGCCTCGCCCAGGCGAATCCAATCGGCCGGTGCGTCGCCGATCACCACCGGGTCGGCGTGACCGTTCAACGCCAGGATATGAAACTCGCGCCCCTCGGCCCGACAAGCGGCGGCGACGAGCCCAGGAAACTCGCCTCCTCCCGCCACGATACCAAGCTTAGGTCGCATCGCCACTGAATTTGGGCGTGCTGAGAGAGCGCGACGAATCAGAGCGGATGAAGGCGACGATCTCCATCACCACGTCATTCCCCTTAAATTGCTCCTCCACATCGGACAGACGTTCCTGCAGCGTGCCCTCCGGGGCAAACAGCAGGCGGTAGGCGTTGCGAAGAGTGTGGATGTCATCGCGCGAGAACCCCCGCCGCTTCAATCCGACGATATTAAGGCCGTTGAGGCAGGCACGATTGCCGATCACCGTGCCGAATGGAATGACATCGGCCTCGACACCCGACATGCCGCCGATCATGGCGTGGCGGCCGATTCGCACGAACTGGTGCACCGCCGACAGCCCGCCCAGAAAGGCGAACTCGCCAACCGTCACGTGCCCGGCCAAGGTGGCGTTGTTGGCCATGATGACGTTGTCGCCCAAAATGCAGTCATGCGCCACATGGGCGCTGGCCATGAACAGGCAGTCATTGCCCACCCGGGTGACCATGCCGCCGCCCTCGGTTCCCGGATTCATGGTCACATGCTCACGAATCTGGTTGTTCTGGCCGATCTCCAGCGTCGATGGCTCCCCGCGGAATTTCAAGTCCTGCGGCCGATGTCCGATGGAAGCGAAGGGAAAGATACGGGTGCCGGCACCGATCTTGGTACGTCCGGCCACGGCCACATGAGAGACCAACTCGACGGAATCGCCGAGTTGGACATCAGGGCCGACGACACAGTAAGGACCGATCAGCGCCGAAGCGGCAATCTCGGCCTTGGCGTCGATAATCGCGGTGGGATGGATGTTTGTCATTGCGCCCTATTCGTCCAGAATCATCGCGGCATAGGTCGCTTCGGCCACCAGCGTCTCACCGACCTTGGCTTCGCCCCGGAACTTCCAGACATTGCCGCGGCTACGTTCCTTGACGACATGGATGTGCAACTGATCGCCCGGTCCGACCGGCTTGCGAAAGCGGCAGTTCTCGACGCTCATGAAGTAGACCAGCTTTCCCTCGGCCGATTGCCCCAGCGTCTCCACCACCAGAACCGCGGCGGTCTGCGCCATGGCCTCGATGATCAGCACTCCCGGAAAAACCGGCCGCGAGGGAAAGTGGCCTTGAAAGAACGGTTCGTTGATCGTGACGTTCTTGATGCCGACGGCGCTTTCGTTGGCTACGACATTGATAACCCGATCCACCATAAGGAACGGATAGCGATGCGGGATCATCTCGATGATCCGGCTGATGTCGATGACCTTACCCTGGTCGTTGACGGTGGTGTCCATGTGTCGTCCTGCCCTGTCGATACAACCCTTGCCCGGCCCTTTTGGAACCCGAACAGATTAAGATTTCTTACGCGCCATCTTACCAAGAATGGCGCTTTGACGCAGCCAATCCGCCATGGGGACCGCTGGCGCCCCTCCCACGGTCTCCCCCGGGCCGATGTCACGCATCACGCCGGACTGAGCCGCGATCCGCGCGCCGGAACCGATTTTGAGGTGGCCGGTAATTCCTGCCTGCCCACCAGCCGCGACGAAATCCCCCATGCGGGTCGATCCCGAAATGCCGACCTGGGCCACAATCACACATCCACGCCCAAGTTGGACGTTGTGCCCAATCTGGACCAGGTTGTCTATCATGCAGCCATCGCCAATGACGGTGTCAGGTCCGGCGCCTCGGTCGATGGTGGCATTGGCCCCGATCTCGACACCGTTGCCGATGATCACGCGACCCAACTGCGGAACCTTAAGGTGCCCTTCCGGCCCCATGGCGAAGCCAAACCCATCCTGCCCGATCCGCGCGCCGGGATAGATCGTCACCTTGCGCCCCAGGAGGGCATGAGACACGGTGGCGGTGGCCCCGATCACGGAATCGTCGCCGATCACCACGCCGTCGCCGATCACCGCATTGGCGCCGATCCGGCATCGGGCGCCGATCTCGGCATTGGCCCAGATCACCGCGCCCGGCTCGATCCGGCAACCATCGCCGATCTTGGCGGAGGGATCAACCCATGCCGTCGGCGCCACCCAAGCCTCGGGAGAGGCGATTGGATAGAATGCCTGAGCGATGCGGGCATAGGCCCGGTACGGGTCGGCGGCCAGCAGCAATATCATACCATCCGGAGCCTTATCCGCCATTTCTGGCGCGACGACGCATAACCCCGCCTTGCTCGCCTGGAATGCCGCCACATACTTTTTATTGTCGAGAAATGAAACGTTGTCGGCTCCAGCCGTCTCCAGCGGAGAGACATCGCGGAACAGCCTGGCGGCATCGCCAGCGGTGGACAACTTGGCGCCCGACAGCTCCGTCAGTGCAGCCAGCGTGAACGGTCCAGCGACCGTAAAAAACCTGGGATCGGCCATGGTGTTATTTCTTACCGGATTTGGTTGCGGCGGAGGACGCGGCGGAAGCGGGGGAATCGTCAACAACGGGAACGGGGAAATTAACGGTTGGCACCCTGCGATTGAGTCGCTCGATCACCATGGGGGTTACATCCATGCGCGGCTCGTGCAGCACCACTTGCTGCTTGGGAAGAACAAGATTCGCCCCCATCTCGTTGGCGATCTCGCCGGTGATGTTGAGAATGGCGTTCATCATTTCGGCAGAGGCCACTTCGGTCGATTTCTCCAGCGCCCTGACGGCAACTTGGGTTCGACGTTGAAAAGCGATGACCTGCTGCTCCAGCGCCTTGGCCTTTTGATCATAAGCATCCTGGGGGATCGCCGCCTTTTGCCGGGCAAGTTCCTGATCACTGGCCTGCAACTGCTGACGCGTGGAATTGAAGTCGCTTTGAAAGCTCTGCTGAAACTTGTCCCGCTGGGCGATCAGCGCCTTGCCGGCCAGCGACTCGCGCTGGGCCATCTGAACATCGACAATGATAATGACAACCGGGGCCGGCCCCTGCTTCTGGGCAGGGGCCGGCGCGGCCCAGAACAGGGCCGCCACGAAAGTAACCGCGGTCGTCGCTGCCCGCATTCCGAATCGGGTAATCATTTTAAAGATGGTCCTCACCGATCCGTGGTTCTGGCCAAGACTGCAACGTCACGCCCTGATGACTTCGGCCAAATCCCGGTGATCGCAACCAATCACCGGGGCCTTCATATGGCGGGTGGGCACATCAGGCCTTGGCATCAGAACTTGGTGCCAAAGTTGAACTTGAACATCTCCGTCTTGTCGAAGGATTCCTTCATGATGGGGAAACCAAGATCGACCGCGATCGGCCCCATGGGAGATTTCCAGGACACGCCGAAGCCCACCGCCGCGCGGAGCGAACTGGACTGATCGACACCGCCGAGATTGGCGACGTCCGTGGGACCAACCGTGCCGACATCGGTAAAGGCCTCGCCCAACACCCCGAATTCCTCGGGCAGTCCAATGGGGAACTTGACTTGGGCCGATCCCGTCGTCATCCAGACGCCACCGATGGCGTCACCCGTATTCTTGTCGCGGGGGCTGACGCCGCCGGTGGCGAAACCGCGCAGGTTATCGCCGCCAGCATATACGCGGTCCGTAATCCGGACCCGCTCGCCCAAACCATAGATGTACGTACCACTCCCGGTAAGGCCAAGGATAACTTGATCCATCAGGGTAAAGTATTGACCACCGTTCGCGACCCCACGGAGATAGCGGGTGTCGCCGCCAAGGCCGGCGAATTCGGTACTTCCCCGGATGAAGTAGCCTTCGGTCGGCTCGATTCTGCTATCGCGCAGGTCATAGGTGACCATCTGCATGATCGATGACGTCACATGCGCGCCAATCTGATCAAGGACATAGGGCGATGAACTGTTGACGCCTTTAACAGTGTCCTGCTTGAGCGTGTATCTCCAGTCCTGGCGCAACGGCTCGGTGATCTGGTAACCGACGCGAATATCGCCGCCAAGCGTGTTGGCGTTGTAAGAACTCTGCTGCTGCAACTTGCGATCGACGGCAAAGATGTCAAAGCCGGCGGCAATATCGCGCTCCAGGAAGTAGGGCTCGGTAAAGGAGAACTCGATCGAGGTCCGCCGTAGGCCCAGCATCCCCGATAGCTTCACGTCCTGACCACGTCCCAGCAAATTGCGTTCGCGGAGCGAGGCTTCGATCATCGGGCCGATCTGGCTCGACCAGCCGACGCCGAAGGTCAGTTCTCCAGTGGATTTCTCCTGAACATCGACCTTGATGATCGTGCGGTCGGGAGCGGTCTCCGACGGGATGTTGGTCACCTCGGCCTTCTCGAAGAAATTAAGATCCTTCAAACGCTGGCGCGACCGACGCAGCTTGGCGGAATTGAACGCGTCGCCTTCGATCAGGCGGAATTCACGGCGAATCACCTTGTCCAGGGTCCGCACATTGCCGGTGATGTCGATGCGCTCGACAAAAACGCGCGGGCCTTCCTGGACGTCATAGGAGACGTCGATCGTCTTGGTTTCGCGGTTGCGATTGACCTGGGGGCGCACATCGACAAAGGCGAATCCCTTGGTCCCGACGGCGTCCGTAAGCTTTTGGACGATATCTTCGACCTGATCGGCGTTATACCAGTCACCCTCCTCGCTCACGACCAGAGGCTGAAGATCCTCCGCCTTAAGGTCCTTGATGGTGGCGTTGACGGTGGACTTGCCGAACTTATAGCGATCGCCTTCATCGATGGTGTAGGTGATGAAGAAGCCTTCGCGATTGGGGGTCAGTTCCGCGATGGCGGACGCAACCCGGAAATCGGCAAAGCCGCGCTTGAGATAAAAGCGACGCATCAATTCCCGGTCATAGGTGACCCGGTCGGGATCATAGGTGTCGTCGGATGAAAGGAAGCGGTACCACCGCTCCTCCTTGGTCTGAAGGATCTGGCGCAGACGATCCTCGTCATAGCGCTTGTTTCCTACGAATGAAATACGCCGCACATAGGTTGGCTGCCCCTCGCTGATCTCATAGACCAGATCGACGCGATTTTGTTCCAACTGGATCAGCTTGGGCTCGACCGTGGCGGCGAAACGGCCGCTGCGGCGGTAAAGCTCAAGGATACGCTTGACGTCGGCCTGAACCTTGGTTCGGGTATAGACGGTCCGCGACCGCAGTTGGACTTCGGACGTCAGCTGCTCGTCCTTGAGGCGCTTGTTCCCCTCGAAGGCGATGCGGTTGATGATCGGATTTTCAACCACCCTGACCACCAGTTCGCTTCCTTCGCGGCGAATGGCCACATCGGCGAACAAACCGGTGTTGAACAGCGCCTTAAGCGAGCGGTTGACACGATCGGCATCGTAGAGATCGCCCTCCGTGATCGCCATGTAAGACTTGACGGTCTCGACCTCGATACGCTGGGTGCCCTGAATCACGATGGTCTGCAAGCGACCGCCATCTTGGGCGTGGGCGGGGGCGACCCCAGCCGCCGCGCCAAACAACAACGTGGCGCCCATGAGAATACCGGTACACTGCACGAAACGCATCGAGGCCCCCCTTCGAGTCCGCAGTGCCGATTCGCGGACTCGGGTCACGAAAACAGCTGTTTCACCACTTCCCAAACCGGCAACGCGACAATGTCGTTCCTGGTGGCGAATACCATTAAGGCCAATACCAGAAACAGCCCGACTCGGAAACCATATTCTTGGGCTCTCTCTCCCAGAGGGCGGCCAAGGAGCGCTTCGAAAGCATAGAAGAGAAGATGACCGCCGTCGAGAACCGGGATTGGGAAAAGATTGATCAGACCCAGATTCAGTGACAACAAAATTGTGTAGAAGACTACGCTGGACAATCCGACCTGGGCAGCCTCGGCGGCCCCTTTGGCTATTCTGATCGGCCCTCCCAATTCATCGGTATCACGGGTCCCGTTGACCATCTGCCCAATGCCGATGAAGGTCGAACGGATCATGCCCTCGGTTTCGCGCAGGGCTTCCACCAGGGCGGAGCCCGGGCCGTGCGTGATGATCCGGGTGCTGGCCTGATTGGCGGTGATGCCAAGTACCGGCACCTTCTCCATGTCGCCCAGGACGCCCTTGCGCTGAATTACCCGCGGCTGAGCCGAGATGGCCAGGGTTTCGTCGCCGCGCTGGATGGAAAGCTCCAGCGGACGCTCGATCTCCAACCGGACGATGCGCTGGATATCCTGGAAACGTACGACCGCCCGCCCATTGATGGCGATGATACGGTCGCCGGCCTTCAGCCCCGCCGTCTCGGCCGCGGTCCCGGAATGAACGCTGCCGATAACCGGTTCGGTTACCGGTTGTCCCAGCACCATGAACATCCCGGCCAGACCGAGAATGGCGAACACGAAATTGGCGGCCGGGCCGGCAAACACCACGGCGGCGCGTTGGCCGACACGCTTGTGCTGAAAGGCGACCGCCTTTTCCTCGTCGCTCATGACTCGCTCGTCGCTGGTGGTTGAGGAAGCATCGGCGTCGCCGAAGAACTTCACATACCCTCCCAGCGGAATCAGGCTGATCCGCCACCTTGTCCCGGTCTTGACGTCGGTCCACCCCCAGACCTCCGGCCCAAAGCCGATGGAAAAAACATCGACTTTGATCCCGTTCCAACGGGCCACCAGGAAATGCCCCATTTCGTGGATGAACACCACGATGGTCAGAATCAACAAGAAGATCACCACGTAGTACCAGACGCCGTGGATCACGCTATTCAATAGGGAGGAGAGTTCCATGGTGCTCCGGACTCAGGACGTACGCCCGACCACGGCGGACGCGAACTGACGCGCCGCCTGGTCCTGGGCAAGAACATCGTCAATAGAGTCGAGATTACAATGCTCGACCCCCTCGATGGTCCGCTCGACCACCTCGGCGATATCCAGAAAGGAGATGCGACGGCCCAAAAAGGCCGCGACGGCGACCTCGTTGGCGGCATTCATCACCGCCGCGGCCGAACCGCCGGCGCGCAGAGCCGAGCGGGCCAGACGCAGCGACGGAAACCGCAAGGCGTCGGGCGGCTCGAAAGTCAGGGTGGCGATGGCCGCCAAATCAAGTTTCGGCACCGGCGCACTGATTCGCTTCGGCCATCCCAGCGCATAGGCGATGGGGGTGCGCATGTCGGGAGATCCCATCTGCGCCAGGACCGAACCATCCACATAGGCGACAAGGCTGTGAATCACCGACTGCGGGTGAACGACGATATCGATCTGGTCTTCCGGCATATCGAACAGGTGATGGGCCTCGATCAACTCCAACCCCTTGTTGAACATGGAAGCGGAATCCACCGAAATCTTGGCCCCCATGGACCAATTGGGATGGGCGACCGCCTGTTCCGGCGTCACATCGGCCATGAACTCCCGGCTTTTGGTGCGGAACGGCCCACCGGACGCGGTCAGGATGATTTTTTCGATCTTGTCATGCTGGTCAAAGTCGAAAACCTGGAAGATGGCCGAATGCTCGGAATCCACCGGCAACAGGGTGGCCTTATGTTTTTGAACCTCGGCCATCATCAGCTGGCCGGCACAGACAAGACATTCCTTGTTGGCCAGACCGACCACCGCTCCCCGACGAACCGCGGCGAGAGTCGGCGCCAGACCGGCGGCCCCGACGATGGCAGCCATCACCCAGTCGGCGGGCAGTTCGGCGGCGGCGACCACCGCCTTGGCCCCGGCGGCGGCCTCGATCCCACTGCCGGCCAAGGCTTCCTTCAGTGCGGGATAGGCCGCCTCGTCCGCCACGACCGCCAGCTTGGCCTTCAGGCGCTTGGCCTGATCGACCAGAATATCGACCCGTGAATTGGCGACAAGCGCCTCGACCCGGTAGAGATCGGGACGTGCTTCGACCAGTTCGACCGTGTTGCAGCCAATGGACCCGGTCGAGCCCAGAATGGTGACACCCCGTCTTGCGCTCATGGCGATCCCTTTACTACCAAATCAACACCGGGCGGCCACTGACCAAAGTCAGAACCGCAACCGTCAATGCCGCGGAAAGCAAGCCATCGACCCGGTCCAGCACGCCGCCATGACCGGGGATGATGCCGCTTGAATCCTTGACGCCCCAGCGGCGCTTGACCCAGGATTCGAACAGGTCTCCGGCCTGGGCCACCACCGCGCCGATGGCGCTGGCCAGGGCGATCGCGCCGCTATCGGCAAGATCGAACATCCGGGCTACCGCCAACCCGGCTAGCGCGGCGCAAATCATGCCGCCGAGCAAGCCGGCCCAGGTCTTCTTGGGACTGACCACTGGCAGCAGCAGCGGCCCCCCGATCAAGCGCCCAAAGGCATAAGCTCCGATATCGGTGGCCCAAACCACGAGAAGCAGCCACCACACCACGGCGCTTCCCAGGCTGGGATCATCACGCAACCACACCAGCGCGACGCAAGGCAAACCGACATAGACGCCGCCAAGGCCGGCCCACAGCCGCCGGGGTTCGATCGGGCCGACGACGATGACCGAAATGACGGTGCCGGCGATAACGATGGCGACGGCCAAAGGCGGATGAACCACCGTAACCAGGACACCGATAAAGCAACCGGCCGCCGACACCCGCCCGGCGAGGTCAAAACCACCCAACGTGATCCGGGACCATTCCCAGCACATCAGCGCCGCCGCCACCGCCACAAGGGCGGCGAAGGCATAGCCACCGGCCCAGGCGGCCAATAAGGCCGGCGGGGCCATGACAATGGCGGAAATGGCTCGGGTTTTCAGCACTCCCGGGTCACCTTGTGGCGCCGTAGCGGCGCTCGCGGCCGTGAAAATCGCGAATGGCGTCTTCGAGTTCCTTGCGCCCGAATTCCGGCCACAGGGTCTCGATGAAAACCAGTTCGGCATAGGCGCCCTGCCACAGCAGGAAATTACTGATCCGCTGTTCTCCACTGGTTCGGATGATCAGATCGGGATCGGGGATTCCCGTGGTGAACAGCTGGCCAGCCAGCATCTCCTCGTCGATGGCGTCGAGGGAAAGCTTCCCCTCGGCAACATCGCGGGCGATCCGCCGCGCCGCTTCCACCAACTCCTGACGCCCGCCGTAAGACAGGGCCAGCACCAGGGTCAGGGAGGTGTTGCCGGCGGTCTTGGACTCGGCATCCTCGATCAGCCGGGTGATATCCGGCCCAAGGCGCTTGCGGTCGCCGATCACCTTGAGGCGAATGCCATTCTTGTGGAGCGTATTGATTTCCTTGCGGAGATAGAGCCGCAACAGCCCCATCAGATCCGCAACCTCGCCGGCCGGCCTCTTCCAGTTCTCCGACGAAAAACCATACAGGGTCAGATAGGAAACCCCCATCTCGCGGGCCGCCTCGACGGTCCGCCGCACGGACTCCGCTCCCCGCTTGTGCCCGGCGGTGCGGGGAAGTCCGCGCGCCTTCGCCCAGCGCCCATTGCCATCCATGATGATGGCGATATGGGCCGGTGGCGGCAATGGGTCGGCGTTGGACGGAGCGGGTTCCATGATAGCCACTAAACCTGCATGATTTCTTTTTCTTTATGGGCGAGATGATCATCGATCTTCTTGATGATGTCGTCGGTGAGCGACTGTATCTCTTTTTCGTACTTTTTGTGCTCGTCTTCCGAGATATGGCCGTCCTTTTCCATCTTCTTCAGATTGTCCATGCCATCGCGGCGGACGTTCCGGACGGAAATGCGGGCGTGTTCGGAATACTTGCCGGCGATCTTTTGAAGCTCCTTGCGGCGCTCTTCGTTCAGCGACGGAATCGGCACCCGCACCAACTGGCCGTCGGTCTGGGGATTGAGGCCCAGGCCGGCGTCGCGAATCGCCTTTTCAACCGCCTTGACCTGCGTCTTGTCCCAGACCTGAACGGTCAACATGCGGGGTTCGGGAACACCGACTGTGCCACATTGCGACAGCGGCATGGTCTGGCCATAGGCCTCGACCACCACCGGATCGAGCAGATTGGTGGAGGCGCGGCCAGAACGCAGGCCGGAGAATTCCTTCTTAAGAACCTCGACGGCACTGTCCATGCGACGGCCGACATCCTTCTTGAGGTCGTTCCAGCTGGTCGGAGCGGACACGATAACTCCCCCTTTTCTTATTCGTTCGCGATTATGGTGAAGAGCCCAAGACCGGACACCACCTCGGCAAAGGCACCGGGACGATGCAGATCGAACACCACGATGGGAACCCGGTTCTCACGGCAAAGAGCGATGGCCGAAGTGTCCATCACGGCAAGATCGCGGGCCAGAACGTCGTTGAAGGTCAGGCGGTCGAAACGCACGGCGTCCTTGACCTTCTTCGGGTCGGCGGTATAGACGCCGTCCACCTGAGTCGCCTTCAACAGCGCGTCACAGCCCATTTCAACGGCGCGCAGCGCGGCGGCGGTATCGGTGGTGAAGAAGGGGTTGCCGGTCCCGGCGGCGAAAATCACTACCCTGCCCTTTTCCAGATGGCGGATGGCGCGGCGACGGATGAAGGCCTCGCAGACCGTGGGCATGACGATGGCGGACTGGACACGCGTCTCGCAGCCGATCCGTTCCAGGGCGTTCTGGACCGAAAGAGCGTTGATGACGGTGGCGAGCATCCCCATGTTGTCGGCCGCCGCCCGCTCCATCCCGTTGGATGCGCCGGAGACGCCACGAAAGATATTGCCGCCGCCGATAACAACGCAGACCTCGACCCCAAGGTCTCGGACCGATTGTACTTCGCGGGCGATGCGTTCAACAGTCTCAGGATCGAGCCCGTATTCACGGGTCCCCATCAGGCCTTCGCCGGAAATCTTGAGGAGAACGCGGCGGAATTTGGCGTCGCTGGCCATGGTCTCCCTCGGGTCTGGTGATCCAGGGGCCGCAGTTTCACGGCCCGAGCGGCGGAGATCATACACCATTCCCACCGCCTGTCGCGCCCCTTGTGGGGCATCCGGGCCGCTCCATGACTGAAGCGGCCCGGTCGCGGTGGTAAATCAGCGCCCGAGCTGGGCGGCAACCTCGGCGGCGAAGTCCTTCTCTTCCTTCTCGATCCCCTCGCCCAGGGCGAAGCGGACAAAACCGGCCAGCTTGATCGGCGCGCCGATTTCCTTGCCGACGGTTTCGAGAACCTTGGAGATCTTGCTCTCCTGATCGATGACGAAGATCTGCTCGGACAGGCAGACTTCCTCGTAGTATTTGCGGATGCGGCCTTCGACCATCTTCTCGATGACGGCGGGCGGCTTGCCCGAAGCCTGAGCCTGTTCGGTCAGCACGGCCCGCTCGCGCTCCAGCGCGGCATTGTCCACGGCGCTGGGGTCGAGGAACTGCGGGTTGGCGGCCGCCACATGCATGGCGATCTGCTTGCCCAGCTCGGCCAGACGAGCCTGATCACCCGTGGACTCCAGGGCCACCATGCAACCGATCTTGCCCAGACCGGGCGCGACGGAGGAGTGCATGTAGGAAGCAACCACGCCATGGGGAACATCCAGGCACACGGCCCGGCGGAGATTCATGTTCTCGCCGATGGTAGCGATCAAGGCGGTCAGCTGCTCGGAGACCGACTTGCCGGCACCGGGACAAGCCGCGGCCTTGATGGTCTCCAACTCGACGCCCTTGTCGAGCGCCACGGCGGCGACGGCGGACACGAAGCCCTGGAACTGGTCGTTACGGGCAACGAAATCGGTCTCGGCATTCACCTCGACGGCGACGCCCTTGGTGCCGGAAGTCGCCATGCCGACCAGACCTTCGGCGGCGACACGACCAGCCTTCTTGGCGGCGGCGGCGAGGCCCTTGGTGCGCAGCCAGTCGATAGCGGCCTCGACGTCGCCGGCGGTCTCGCCCAGCGCCTTCTTGCAATCCATCATGCCGGCGCCGGTCTTCTCGCGCAGTTCCTTGACCAACGAAGCGGTAATTTCGGCCATGGGTCTTCCTCTCTCGACAAAGGCTCTCGTTGAGCCTCGGAAAACGAACAAATCCTCAAACGAATGGCGGCGAACGGATGTCGCCGCCATTCGCATGCAACAAAACGGCCTACGCCGACTGGGCGGGAGCCTCGGCAGCGGCAACCACCTCGGCCTCGACCTCGGGGATCAGCTGAACCGGAGCCTCGACGCTGGCGCCGACATCGCCGCCACCACGGGTGATCTCGGCCTGAATGCCGTCAAGCACCGCGCCGGCCATCAGATCGCAATAGGTCTGGATGGCGCGGATGGCGTCGTCATTACCGGGGATCGGATAGGTGATGCCTGCCGGATCAGAGTTGGAATCGATAACCGCCACCACGGGGATGCCCAGCTTGTTGGCTTCCTGAACCGCCAGCTGTTCCTTGTTGGTGTCGATGATGAACAAGATGTCGGGCAGACCGCCCATCTCCTTGATGCCGCCCAGCGCGCGCTCAAGCTTGTCGCGCTCGCGCTGCAGCACCAGCTGCTCCTTCTTGGTCAGGCCGCCGAGCACGCCGGTGGTCAGCTGCTCGTCCAGTTCGCGCAGGCGCTTGATCGACTGCGAAATGGTCTTCCAGTTGGTCAGCATGCCGCCGAGCCAACGATGGTTGACGAAGTACTGGCCGCAACGACGCGCGCCGTCGGCGACGATGCTCGACGCCTGATGCTTGGTGCCGACGAACAGAACACGGCCGCCACCAGCGGTCACGTCGCGAACCGCCTGCATGGCGCGGTGCAACATGGGCACGCTCTGCTGGAGGTCGATGATGTGAATGCCATTGCGGATGCCGAAGAGGTACGACGACATCTTCGGATTCCAGCGGCGGGTGTTGTGGCCGAAATGAACGCCGGCTTCAACGAGCTGACGCATGGTAAAATTGGGCAGAGCCATCGGAAAGTCCTTTGCTTCTCCGGTTGGACCTCCGCGGGAGTAGCCGGGTCATCCCCGGCACCGGAGCGAACGAGCGACAAAAGCTATGTCGCCGCCGCGATCCCGCGTGCGGATTAATGGCCGGGTACATACCCCCTTGCGTCGGGCTTTGCAAGTGAAGTTGCAGTCTGACTGCGCAATACCCTGCCGAAGTGAAGGCGCATCCTAGGCTTTTTTGACCACCAACGCCACTCCGACCGCCGTCGCCGCCATACCGGCCAGGGCCAGCGGGGTCAATGCCTCGTCAAACAAGACAAAGGCCAGAACCGCCGTCACCGGAGGCACCAGATAAAAAAAACTGGCGACCTTTGCCGCTTCTCCCATGCGGATCAACGTCATCAGCAGGCTGATCGCGCCAAGCGACAGCACCACCACCAGCCATATCAGGGCCAGGACAAAGGGAAGCGTCCACTGGATTTCCATGGTCTCGAACGCCAAGGCCAGCGGGGCGGAAACCACCAAGGCCGCCACATATTGAACCAAGGTCCCGCTTCGCAAATCCATTCCGGTGCAAAAACGTTTCTGATACAGCGTGCCGCCGGTGATGGCCAACAAGGCCGCCACGGCAAAGCTCATTCCATCCCAGCCGAATCCATCGAAGCTGACCCCCGTCAATCGGGTCGACAGCACCATGGCGACCCCGATGAGGCCAAGGCCGAACCCGACCCACTGCCGCCCCCCGACCCGCTCACCTAACAAGGGGCCGACCACGGTGGCGGTTAAAAGCGGCTGTAAACCCGCCACCAGCGCCACCAGACCGGCGGGAACGCCATGGCGAATGGCCCCGAACACGCCCCCCAGATAGATGGCGTGAACCAGGATGCCCGAAACCATCAGATGCCCGATCAGACGGGGGTCGCGCGGCCATGTCGCCTTGGTGACCAAAATCACCGCCGCCAGCACGGCGATGACCACGACAAAGCGCAGCACCAGGAAGGTAAAGGGCTCCACATAGGGAAGCCCGAACTTGGCGCCGATGAAGCCCGTACTCCACAACAGCACGAAGACGCCAGGCATGGCAGCAGTCCATGCGTGATGACGCATGACGGTCAGCCACCCTCTTCCGGCGGTTTCTTGGGCTCGCTTCCTCCGGTCCAGAAGACCCAGGTCGAGGCGATCCAGACCGCCAGCGCGATGAACCCGGTCAGTTTTGGAGCGACGCCGAATTTCTGGGGCAGAATCAACAACAGGGCGATTCCACCAACAAATCCGATGGCGACGCTGATAGCCCCGATAACATGACGTGGTAAACGTTGAGCCATTATTCTACGGCCTTATTTCGATGGTGCTGACAACCTTCTTGACGCCATCGCCCTCCCTGAGGGCGGCGACGATGTCGGCGGCCTCTTCCTTGGTATAGGCGCGGCCGATGACATAGAGATTGCCGTAGGAATCACCGGTCACCCGGAAATTGACATATTTGCCGCCGGCAGCCTTGGTCAGGCGGAGCTGGGCCTTGGCGGCGATCGCCAGCGTATCGCTCCAACTGGGCAGGGTCTCGCGCCGGGGATCGTTCTCTGCCAGATAGGTCACATGCCAATACAGCTTCCTGACCCCTTCGACGGCCTTCACATCTCTTTGAAAGGCGTCGTGGGTGGCCCTGTCGTCGAACAGCCCGGTCACCAGCAGCCTCTGCTCATAAATCTCGGTCGAGGCCTTGATGGCGCCCTGTCTGGCCATGGCGGCGTTGACCTTGACCACGATGGCGTTGTCCTTGGCGATGTCGGACACCGAACGGGCCTCCACCGCCCGCTCGATCAGCGTCTTGGGAGCGGTCAGGATATCCATGAACTGGGCACGGGCCGGCGTCGCGACCATGACGGCCCCAGCGGCGGCGATAAGGCTGGCGATACGACGCATATTCTTTCCTGCTCGATGGATTCAGGCCCCAACCATACAGACCAAATCCAGGCCCGCCAACCGATCATGCCGATGGGGAGAATCCCTTGAGGTGCTTGTGGACCGCCTGGCGTGAAATGCCCAGGGCCTTGCCGATCCTCGCCAACGACCATTCGGGATGCTCGGATTTCAGCCGCCGCGCCCGGTCCTTGGTGGTTTCGGCCGGAGCGATGGCCGCAAAACCGGCCGAGATGGCTCCCAGGTCGTCGCGCAAGACGGCATAGCCGGCGCCGTCATCCCCTCCCCGACCGGCCCAATAATCGAGACGGGCGGAAACGTCGTCGAGGCCGGCGGCCCTCAGACCCTTGCGCCACAGGTCCTCGACCACCCGGCGCCGGGCAGCGCAGGCGGTCGGCAGCGTCCCGGCTCCGGCGCAGTCGAAGACCACTTCCAGGTGGTGCAGGCGTTCTTCCCATTTCAGGCATTCGTCACGGGCGGCGGCTACCGTCTCGGGCAAGGGGTAAGCCGTGGAGACCGCAACGCGCAACGCGTCAGGCAAATCGTGCCACGCCAGGTGCCAGCCGGAAAGCGGTCCGAACGGATCACCCTGCGGCCCCTCCTCCGCCAGATAAGCTGTCGCTGCGATGAAAATTATTTCGAACGCGGTCGGGGTCGTGACGGCATCCTCGCCGCCATATCGAGTAATGATGGCTTCACGCTCGCCAAGGCGACCACGGTCGCGGCGCCGACGCAGCCGAATGGATTGAATCATGGCGCCGGGTTCGGCCCCTTCTTCCCGAAGTCGCAGAGATTGCACGGCGGCGGCAACGGCATCGCCGGACCGGAGCTCCATCCGATGGGCCAGGGCATCCAGGCCGGCGGCATAGCCGCCCCATTCGCGTTCGCAATAGGCGACGACCCGTTCCAGCGCCAGATCCTGTTCGATCTCGCTGTCGGCCTCGAACAGGGCCAGCATGGATAGCAGACGATCCAACGCCTTATCCTGCCGCCCTTCGCTCAGTTGTTCGAACAGGTCCATGACACCTCCGTCAACGCAATGTTGACAGTGCTGTCGGCGGCACGGCTTGTCAATCGATCGGGGCTTGAATCAGTTTCCTGCGCCATCCTCACCATGGACACTTGCCCAAAACGCTGTCGCCGTCATAAACTAGCCGCGTAAGTTCGTTGGAGACTCTAAAAAATGGCTAACGGTTCCGTGAAATGGTTCAATTCCACCAAGGGTTACGGCTTCATCGCCCCCGATAACGGTGGTCCGGACGTCTTTGTGCACATCTCGGCGGTCGAGCGTGCCGGCCTCAATGGCCTTCAGGACGGCCAGAAGGTGTCGTTCGACGAGGAGCGCGACCCTAAGAAGGGCAAGACCTCCGCCGTCAATATCAAGGTTCTCTGAGAACCTTAGTATATGAAGGGCCCCCCGCTCCAAAAGAGCGGGGGGCTTTTTTATGATCAGCTACAGCCCTTGGGACGCGGCAAGCCGGCGATCTTGTTGCCTTGCTTCAGCACTCCATGAGGGAACAACTGATAAAGATAAGTCTGGCCGCTACGGTCGGCGCCAAACTTCTCCTTCATCAGTTTCATCAAGACCCGCTGCTCGGGGACCGCGCCGTATTCATCGAAATAGGCGCGAACCTCCCGGATCACATCCCAATGCTCCGGGGTCAGTTGAACCCCCTCCTGAACGGCGATGGCTTCGGCGATGGCTTCGTTCCACTGACTGATATCATCCAGCCATCCAGCCTCGCTTACCTGGACGGGGGAACCGTTCACCATGATCTCGGGCATGCGACCCTCCTCAAAATTCCAATATTCTAATATACAGCCGCGCGCCGAGGCGTCAAACGCCTCATGCAAACTGCCCCGGAAGATAATAAGGAGATCGCGAGAAAACGCCGGAACACCCGCCGCCATTCAGCCATAAACGGAGACATTGCGGCCGATTTGGCCCTGCCCGTCGGCCTTGCCCCCTTGCTCCTCGGCCAAACGCTGCGACCGCTCATACAGCAAGGTCGTCCGGCTGGGGGACTGATACAAGACATTGCCCGTCGTGGAGTCGCGGAATTTCCAAACGAGCGCACCCGTGGTGGTATCAAAGCTGATAACGGGGCTTGAGTAGAAAACGGTCGAATCCGACGTATCTTCGGTCTCGACCGCCGAAGACGCCGCCTTACCGACGGCGCTGGTCGTTTGCAACGACTGACTACCCGAAGAAACCGCCGACACCCCGGAGAGACTGACGGTATCCATAGCCCTCTCCTGTCAAGCCCCCGTCGACCAATACGATATTCTAACATAATAATCATCCGGTGAGCAACGCGCGCAACCCCCGCCCGCCCTCAAGGGAGACACCCCAATCACAATTGAAAAATACTTGATATTCATTTCGCTACTGATTGTTTCTAACATTACGAATCAGCTTGGGTGACGTGCGCCGACCCCAGCCCCCTTAACCCGGCCTTAATCAAAAAAACCGATATTTAATGGGCATGGACGGCTTTGCATGCCACCGGCAAGATATGGTATCATTCGGGAAGATGGGTGTGAGTCGATGACGTCGTGTACGCGTCGATCCATGCCGCGAGGAAAGACGATAACAACAGAATCAGTTGTGGTCTTGAACCATCAGAAGAGGTTCACGTCATGGTTAACTCGATCTCGTATAATGCATCGGCGCGAGGCGCCTACGCACTCATGCAGCAGATGGGTGGCGACTCGAACGAGTTGTTCAGCTCCCTCGCGGGCACCAATGGCGGCGGCGCGGAATCCGCTCTGTTTGGCGCGCTGGCGGGAAATGGCGGCACCACTAAAAGTGTCGACTTCATTCTGCAAGAGCAGAAGATCAGCAATAGCAAGAACCAGATATACAACAATGCCGCCCTGCGCTTGACCGGCATTCAGGAAGGCACCTATACCCCAACCGAGGAGTGGGAACAGGTCGCCGGATATGCCATGGCAAAGGGCCGGCCGGTCATTGTTTCCATTGATAGCTCGACGGGAGCCGTGCAGGCCAACCTTCAGGCTGAGGACAGCCTCAGCAACTTCAATTCGGAACTCCAAGAGCGTATTCTTCAGCTTAACGATGACGCATCGCTGATGGCCCAAAAAATTCAGGCCAACACGACCAATGAAAGCTGGCTGAAAAAGCTGGAGGGTGCGTCGTACGACCTATACCTTGTCTTTAATAATGCGGCGCCTGCCCAGACGACAACCAGCAATAACTGGGAACAGCAGGGCCTGCTTTATATGCAGACCAATCGCCCGTTCAAGATCTCGCTCGACGCAAAGGGCGACCTCCAAGTCCTGGATCAGGCTGCCGATCCGGAGTTGCAGAAGCTCTCCATAACTCAGCAGCGGGTTCTGGGGGCCGCGATTCAAAGCATTCCCATGACGATCTCCGAGGGCACCGCGCTCAAGGATTGGGAACTCGAAGCGAACAACTTCGCAAAGAGCGGCGTCCCATATTACCTTGAGATGGATCCGATCACGAGCATCATCACCGCGAAGGAAAACAGCCCGGAAAATATTACGCCGGCCTTCCTGAAGACTCCCCCTTACCCGGACGTCGGTGACGATACCCCTGCGCTGCAGCAGGCGGCCGAATTCATCCGAAGCGGCAAGGCCTATTTCTTCGATGTCGATATCTCTGGACAAATCGGCGCCAAGGAGGCGACGGCCCAGAACCTCCTCAAATACAACACCCCGGCCGCGAATCAGTTCTCCAGCCTGGGCACCGGGTCGATTCTGTCGCTGTTCGCCTGACCCAATTCCCGGAAAAGGTCAGCGTTTTTCCACGGTGGCGCGGCGGTCCATGATCTCCGCGGGCCAAGTGGACTCGATATAGGCCAGAACCGCCCGGATCTCGGAATCGCTCAAGACCCCCACATAGGACGGCATGGCGGTCTTGTAACCCGGCGGCGCGAATCGCGCCATGCCGTGCTTGATCAGGGAAAACAGCTGCTCGTCGCCATGGTGCCAAGTGTGACCGCTGGCATCGTGCGGAGGGGCCGGCAATTCGCCGTTGGGCTTGCGGGTCTGCCAGTCTGGTTCACCCTGCAAATCCGCCCCGTGACACTTTGCGCAATGAACGCCGTAGAGACCCCGGCCCTGCTCCACCTGGGCTGCGTCGGAGACGTCGACGCGCCCGGTCCTGCCCCGCCACCAGGATACCCCGGCGACAACACCCGCCGCCGTCGCGATCGCCATTAACAGAACTGCCGGCCGATGCTTCATGTCGAGGGGCTAAGCCTTGCGTCTCGGGGTTAACAAATGACCGAACCTGCCGCATGATGGGTTCCAACCCTTCTAGCCAAGCGAGGCAACCATGTCCACCGTCCTGATTTCCGTCTTCTGTTCCGACCGCACCGGCCTGATCGCAGCCATTGCCGGCCGGTTGTTCGACGTCGGGGCGAATCTGGGGGACAGCAGCTTTGCCATGCTCGGCAGCGGAGCGGAGTTCACGTCCGTGTGCGAGATTCCTCCCGACCTGTCGCCGGCCGAGGTCGAGGCCGGCCTTGCCGCTCTTTCGGTCCTGGCCGGCGCCAGTATTTCGGTGCGTCCGTTCGAACTGGACGCCGCGCATGGCCCGCTTGGGCGCATCACCCACCGGGTGGTGGTCTCCGGGGGGGACCGGCCCGGTCTGGTCGCGCGACTGTCCGAGGTGTTTGGCGAATTTCAGGCCAATATCGTACGCATGGACGCCCAACGGGTGCCCGAGCAAGGCGTCTACGTCACCCGATTTTCGGTCTCGATCCCCAATCGGGTCGAAGCCTGCCTTGCCACCATCGCCAACACCGCCGGTGAGTTGAACCTGTCTTGTCATGTGGAAGTGGTTTAGAAATTCGCCGACATCCAAGGAGATCTCGTTTCATGAACAAAAATGTCGGCGGCATCGATCGTATCGCCCGGATCGTCATCGGCCTTGTGCTGATCGTGCTCGCCGCGACCCATGTCATCCCTCCGTGGGGCTGGCTGGGCGTAATTCCGCTTTTGACCGCCGCCATCGGCTGGTGCCCGGCCTATACCTTGTTCGGCTTCAATAGCTGCAAGGCGCGCTGAGAACCGATCAAGGATCAACCATGATCTTCTCCGGCCCTCCCCGGTTCGATCCAAGCCGCGCATCCTTCCACCCGATGCCCGTGATCGAAGAATCGGCGATGGTCGGCGGACTGGCCACCGGCATTCCGCTATCCACGCTTCAGCGGGATCGGATCACCGCAGAGGCGACAGCCCTGGTGGAGGGCGCCCGGAGCGGGCGGCACCATCTCGCCGACCTCGACGCCTTCCTGGCGGAATACGGGCTTGCCACCCGTGAGGGCGTCGTGTTGATGTGCCTAGCCGAGGCGCTGCTGCGCATTCCCGACACCGTGACGATGGACCGCCTGATCCGCGACAAGATCGGCTCGGCCCATTGGGAAGATCATCTTGGCCACAGCCCCTCCGCCTTCGTCAACGCCTCCAGCTGGGCGCTGATGCTGGGCGGCCGGTTGCTGCATCAAGACGAGGCCCACGGCCTGATCGAACGCCTGGGCGAAGCGGTGGCGCGTCGGGCTCTGATCGCCGCCATGGGCATTCTTGGCCGCCAATTCGTCATGGGCACCACCATCGTCGAGGCGCTGAACTGCTCTCGCAGTTGGGAGGCCAGGGGCTACCGCCATTCCTACGACATGCTGGGCGAGGCCGCCCGCACCGGGGCCGCCGCTCGGGCCTATCTCGAAGCCTATTCCAACGCCATCAGCATGGTCGGAGAAGCATCGGCCGGGCGCGGCCCGGTCCATGGTCCCGGCATCTCGATCAAGCTGTCGGCGCTGCATCCTCGTTATGAGATGAGTCAGCGTCACCGGATTCTCGATGAACTGACGCCCCGCCTGATCACACTTTGCCGCCTCGCCAAATCCGTCAATATCGGGTTAACGGTGGATGCCGAGGAAGCCGACCGGCTGGATCTCTCGCTGGACGTGATCGCGGCAACCCTGGCCGATCCAGGGCTGGCCGGTTGGGATGGATTCGGGCTGGCGGTACAAGCCTATCAGAAGCGGGCCAAGCCCCTGATCGGCTGGCTGATCCGTCTGGCGCGTCGGAACAAGCGTCGCCTGCTGGTCCGTCTGGTCAAGGGGGCATACTGGGATAGCGAAATCAAGCTCGCCCAGGAGCGGGGCCTGGAAGACTTTCCGGTCTTTACCCGGAAATCCGCCACAGATATCTCCTACCTCGCCTGCGCCGCCGAACTGCTGGCGGCCGGCAACGCCGTTTTTCCCCAATTCGCCACCCACAACGCCCACACGATGGCAGCGGTGCGGGAATTGGCCGGCGACAGAACCGACTGGGAGTTCCAGCGTCTGCACGGCATGGGCGAGACACTGTACCAGCAGGTCGTCGCCCATAGCCCGTGCCGGACCTATGCCCCGGTGGGAAGCCATCGGGAATTGCTGCCCTATCTGGTGCGCCGTCTGCTGGAGAATGGCGCCAACACCTCGTTCGTCAACCGCATGGCCGACGCGTCGCTGCCGGTGGAGCAACTGGTCTCGGACCCCCTCTCGGCTGCGGCCAAGCCCTCGCACATTCCCCTGCCCCATGCCCTGTTCGCGCCGCGGAAGAACTCCACCGGGCTGGATCTTTCCAATCCACGGGTGCTGACCGAATTGGACACCCTGCTGGATACGGCGGAGCGGCGACCCATGGCCGAGCCCGCCCATGCCGACCTCGCGGCGGCGATGACGCGGGCCGTCGAGGCGTTTCCCGCCTGGGACGCGGCGGGGGGAGACCGGCGGGCCGGATTGCTGGAGCGGGCCGCCGACCTGTTCGAGGATTTCCGGCCCGATCTGATGCGTCTGGCCATCCGCGAGGCCGGCAAGACCATCCCGGATGCATTGGCCGAGGTCAGGGAGGCGGTGGACTTCCTGCGCTTCTACGCCGCCGAGGCACGGGCGCATTTTTCCTCTCCCACCCTCCTGCCTGGACCGGTGGGAGAGCGTAACGAATTGTCTCTCCACGGTAGGGGCATCTTTGCCTGTATCTCGCCATGGAACTTCCCGCTGGCGATCTTCACCGGGCAAGTCGCGGCGGCCCTGGCTGCCGGCAATGCCGTAATGGCCAAGCCCGCCGAACAGACCCCCCGCATGGCGGCCGAGGCGGTCCGCCTGCTGCATCTGGCCGGCATTCCCCCGGACGTCTTGCACCTGATGCCGGGCGGCTCCCATACTGGGGAAGCGCTGGTCGCCCACCCCGCCATCGCCGGCGTGGCCTTCACCGGCTCGACCGGGACCGCGCGCGCCATCCATCGCCGGTTGGCGGCCAGGAACGGCTCCATCGTGCCCTTGATTGCCGAGACGGGCGGCATCAACGCCATGATCGTGGATTCCTCCGCCCAGCCCGAACAGGTGCTGAGCGACGTCATCGACAGCGCCTTCCGCTCTGCCGGCCAACGCTGTTCCGCCCTGCGGGTTCTGTTCATCCAGCGTCAGGCCTGGGCCAAGCTTGAACCCATGCTGTCCGGGGCGGTCGATGAATTGACGGTCGGAGACCCCGGCCTGCTGACCACCGATATCGGGCCAGTAATCGATGCCGAAGCCCTCGCCATGCTGACGGCCCATGCCCGGCGCCTTGATGACTGCGGTCGTCTGGTGGCGCGGGCGCGATGCCCCTCGACCGGCCTGTTCTTCGCCCCGAGGGCGTATGAAGTGGCCGATATGATGATGCTGGACCGTGAAGTGTTCGGCCCCATCTTGCATGTGATCGCCTGGGAACCGTCACGACTCGACCAGGTGATCCACGCGGTCAATGCCACCGGATTCGGCCTGACCCTGGGGATTCACAGCCGGATCGACGCCACCATCCACCACATTTCCGAACGGGTCAGGGTGGGAAATGTCTATGTCAACCGCTCCATGATCGGCGCGGTGGTCGGCTCGCAACCGTTCGGGGGACTGGGCCTGTCGGGTACCGGCCCAAAGGCTGGCGGCCCTCACACTCTGCCGCGCTACGCCGTCGAAGTCTGCCGCAGCATCAACACCGCCGCGTCGGGTGGCGATCCGGAATTGCTGGCAGGGCTGGACAACTGACGACGGTCCTGGCACTATCAAACCAGTGGTGGCCCATTATAGGTTCCAGCACCAAATAACCGAAGCCCCGCGCCACCAGAAGTAAACGTTGCGATAGCGCAACTTCATTGTTGCGATGTCGCATCGTTATTGTTTCGATTAAGAAACAGACAGGGCAATTTAGAATTTCCCCCGGAAATTGGCCCAGGCCAGTCGCAGCGGCTGCGGCCTGGGCACGGAAACCCGCCCATCGAACGGATCCCACCCCGCCCGCTCCAACACTTTCAGATGTCCATCCGCCAGCACCGCAGGCAACAAGGCCGGCAACGCCCTGCGGCCGACACGAATCCGCCGGGCGATCCCGAGGTGAGTCTTGGCACAATGCGCCATGGCTTTCGCCGCCTGGATCAAGGCCTGACGCGGGGCCTTGCCGGCCAGGACCAGTTCCCCGGTGGTTCCGGCTTCGGCCAAAACGGCCTCGGGCAACGTCAACCGACCAATTGACAGATGAAAACCCAGAGCGCGAACCTGCCCGACCAGCGCCCAGGCAATCCCCACATGGTGGCCGGCGGCAAGCTCCTCCTCCCCATCCTCTCCCAGCACCGCCAAGGCCAGGGCGGTCAGGGTCGAGGACGTATCGGCGGCATAGGTTTCGGCGGCGGCAAGGTCGGCAGGGCCGCCCACCTCCAGATCCTGCTCCCGCGCCGCCAGCAGCCGCTCGAACATCCCCACCGGCAGTTCGTGCCGGCGGATCAATTCGCCCAATGGCCCGGCGATGGGATGGTGGTCCAGCGGCCGCCCGTCATGGGCCGCCCCAATGGTATCGCGCCACCATTGCAGGCGGATCATCCCGGCCATGGGCTCATGCACGCTTTCACGCACCCGCGCGACTTCCACGTTAAATGCGTAAAGCAGCATCAGCGCCTCGCGCCGCTCCGGCGGGGCGAACAGTGCGGTTATGAAACGTTCGCGGTCAAAGTCGCGCGCCAGGCGGGCGGCGGGGGACAAGTCGGGCATGGAGGCCATGAAGGTTCTGTTTCTCCAGGGAGGGACGTGGCATATATAGCTCTTCCGAACCGATGCACCAACGCCAGGAGCCGCTTTGTCCCGCGCCGTCGCCGCAGCACTACCCGCCGCCAGCAAGACCGCGACCCAGGAGAATTTTCCGGTCGCCTCCCTGCTGCTGGAGGCGTCAAAGCGCGCCACCATCATGGCCTACTACCATTTCGCCCGTCATGCCGATGATATCGGCGATTCCCCGGTGCTGACGCCCGAGGAAAAGCTTGCTGGCCTGGATGCGCTGGAGGCCGGGTTGCGGGGCCGTGAAAATACGCCCGCGACGGCGCTGGCCATCACCTATCGCGAGGCAGTGAACGCCGACCCGGCCCTGATCGAGCACGCTGCCGAACTGTTGCAGGCCTTTCGCCGCGACTCCGTCCGGGACTATTGCGAGGACTGGGGCGACCTCATGACCTATTGCCGCTATTCGGCGGCGCCGGTGGGACGCTTTCTGCTCGACCTTCATGGCGAATCTCACGACACTTTCGGCCCCGGAGACGCCCTGTGCGCCGCCTTGCAGGTTCTCAACCATCTTCAGGATTGCGCCAAGGACTATGCCGAGCTGAAGCGGGTCTACCTGCCGCGCGACTGGATGCAAGCCGCCGGCCTGACGGTTCAGGTGCTGGAAGAAAAGGCCTCGCCGCCGGAATTGCGTGCCGTCCTCGACCGTATGCTGGACGCTACCGACGGGTTGATCGCCCTGGCCCGCCCCCTGCCCGCCATGATCAAGAACACCCGCCTGCGGCTTCAGACCTCCATCACGGTCCGGGTGGCCGAGGCGCTGGCCAAGCGGCTGCGGACCGGCGACCCGCTGGCCGAGCGGGTGAAACTGAGCAAGCTCGACACCGCCGGGGTTTTCATCTCCGGCGTCTTTCATGGCCTGACGGCGTGATCCGACCGTGACTGGAACCCTCCACATCGTCGGGGCCGGGCTCGCCGGTCTCGCAGCCGCGGTCGCCGCCGCCAAGGCCGGAACCCGCGTGGCGGTACACGAAGCGGCCGGCCATGCCGGCGGCCGCTGCCGCTCGTTTCGCGACGAGAAACTCGACCGCATCATCGATAACGGCAGTCATCTGGTGCTGGGGGCCAACCGGACCACCCTGGCCTATGCCCAGGCCACCGGCGGGATCGAGGCGATGGTGGCGGCCGAGCCCTGTTTCCCCTTTGTCGATCTGACCACCGGCGCCCGCTGGATGGTGACCCCAAAGCGCCTTCCCGCCGGAATCGGCGAGATTTTGTCCGCCCTGGGCCTGCCCTGGATACGGCGGAGCGAGACCGTCGCCAGCCGCCTTGGCCGCAGCCGCTCGTTTACCCGGCTGTGGCAGCCCATGTGCGAAGCGATCATGAATACCGCGCCGGCGGACGCTTCGGCCCGGATGTTCGCCTGGACCATGCGCCGGGCGCTGCTGGGCGGAACCAAAGCCCTGATTCCCTGGACCTTCCCCTTGGGACTGTCGGCCGCCCTGGTGGCCCCCGCCCTGGCGACCTTGGGCAGCTTCGGCGCCGAGGTTCATTTCCGCCGTCGCCTGTTGAGCGTCACGGCCGAGGCCCTGACCTTCGATACCGCCATCGTCCCGCTGACGCCCGACGACAAGGTCATCCTGGCGCTACCGCCCTGGGTCCTGTCGGCCGTGTTGCCAACGGGATCGCCCGAGATGCAGACCCGGCCCATCGTCAATGCTCATTTCCGCCTGGACTATCCCGTGGCCCTGCCGGGAAAGTCTCACTTCCTCGGACTGGTCAATGCCGCCGGGCACTGGCTGTTCGCGCGGGGCGACGTGCTGTCGGTCACCGTCTCCGCCGCCGACGCCCTGGCGGATCGCCCCAATGACGAGATCGCCGCCCTGCTGTGGGATGAAGCCTCGCGCGCCATCGGCCTTGCGCCCGCGCCGGTCCCCTTGGCCCGCATCATGAAGGAGCGCCGCGCCACCCTGGCCCATGACCAGACCACCATCGCCAACCGTCCCGGCCCCAGGACCGCCAATCCCAATCTGTTTCTTGCCGGCGACTGGATCGAATCGCCGTGGCCGTGTACCATCGAGGCTGCGATTTCCAGTGGATTGGCCGCCGCCCGGCTGGTGACCAATCGGGCAGATCTGGTATTCGAGCAATAGGGCTTCACAACCGCCGGACAAATACATATCTTCTGTGCATCGTTTAGACATTTTCCAAACCTGTCCAGAACCCTTTGACTCTACATGAGGTGACCCATGGCCTTCGAGCTTCCCCCGCTGCCCTTCGCCAGTGACGCGCTAGAGCCCCACATCTCGGCTCGCACCTTCGAGTTTCATCATGGCAAGCATCACGCCGCCTATGTGACCAACCTCAATAACCTGACCAAGGATGGCGAACTGGCCGCCAAGTCGTTGGAAGAGGTGATCAAGATCGCCGCCGCCGATCTGCCGGCCAAGCAGGGAATCTTCAACAATGCCGCCCAGGTGTGGAACCACACCTTCTTTTGGAATTGCCTGAAGAAGGGTGGCGGCGGCAAGCCCGGCGCCAAGCTGCTGGCCAAGATCGAGGCGGATCTCGGCGGCTTCGACAAGTTCAAGGAAGACTTCAAGAATGCGGCCGTCACCCAGTTCGGGTCCGGCTGGGCTTGGCTGGTCCTGGATGGCGACAAGCTGAAGATCACTAAAACCGCCAATGCCGACCTGCCCTTGGCCCATGGTCAAAAGGCGCTGCTGACCGTCGACGTGTGGGAGCACGCCTATTACCTGGATTGGCAGAACCGCCGTCCCGACTTCGTCCAGTGCTTCCTCGACAATCTGGTCAATTGGGATTTCGTCGAGGCCAATCTGGGCTGACGACGCCAATATTCATACGAAAGGCGGCCCTCGCAAGGGGGCCGCTTTTTTCTATGGGGCATGGGCGGCGCAGCCTTTATGCTGTCGGCCTTGGGTTCACCACAACTCGGCAGCATGATGACCATCGACCCCGCGACCCTCGCCCCGGCCCGCTTCATCCAGTCCGACGACCCCGTTATCGTCGCCTTCGCCCGACAGGCCGCAACCGGCGCCGACGACGCCCGCGACACGGCGGTCAGGCTGTATTACGCCGTGCGGGACGGAGTTCTCTATGACCCCTATGTCCGCTTCAATATCCCAGAGACCTATTCGGCCAAGGATGTCCTGGTCAAGGGCAGCGGATTTTGCGTCCCCAAGGCGGCGCTGCTGACCGCCTGCGCCCGCGCCGTGGGACTGCCGGCCCGCATAGGCTTCGCCGATGTGCGCAATCATCTGGCGACCCCGAAACTGCTGGAGGTCAACGGTGGCGACGTGCTGTGCTGGCACGCCTTCGCCGAAATCTGGCTGGACGACCGCTGGATCAAATCCACGCCGGCCTTCAACCTGAAACTCTGCGAGAAATTCGGCGTCCACCCCCTGGAATGGGGCGGGCGGACGGATTCCGTGTTCCATCCCTACGATGTCCAGGATCGCCGGCATATGGAGTATGTCCGCGAGCGCGGCAGCTTCACCGACGTGCCCTACGAGCAGATCACCGCCACCTACCGCGAATCGAGCCCCCGGCTGATGGTGGATGATCCCTGGGGCAAGGGGGCCGACTTCGCCGCCGAGGCAAAGCCGGAAGCATGAACGATTTCAGCCAGATAAATCGCCTACTTGATATTATGGCCAAACTGCGCGACCCCGATGGCGGCTGCCCATGGGACCGCGAACAGACCTTCGCCACCATCGCGCCCTATACCATCGAGGAAGCCTATGAGGTCGCGGACGCCATTGACCATGGCGACATGACGGCGCTGAGGGACGAGTTGGGCGACCTGTTGTTCCAGGTGGTGTTCTACGCCCAGATGTCCAAGGAGCAGGGTGGCTTTGACTTTGACGCCATCGCCCAGGGCATCGCCGACAAGATGATCCACCGCCACCCCCATGTCTTCGTCGCCGCCGACGGACGCGACAGCGCCGGCCAGACCGTGGCATGGGAAGAGACCAAAGCCCGAGAGCGCGCCGCCAAGGCCGGAACCGACGATGCCGGCGTCCTGGCGGGGGTAGCGCGAACCCTGCCCCCCATGACGCGGGCGCTAAAGCTGCAACGCCGCGCCGCCAGGGTCGGGTTCGACTGGGACAAGCCGGCCGCGATTCTCGACAAACTGGCCGAGGAGGCCGGTGAAATCGCCCACGAAATCGCCATCGAGGCCCCCCATGACCGACTAGAGGACGAGATGGGCGACCTGCTGTTCGTCTGCGTCAATCTGGCCCGCAAGCTGGAGGTTGACCCGGAGCGGGCCTTGAAACGGGCCAATGGCAAGTTCGAGCGCCGCTTCCGTCATATCGAGGCCGAACTGAAAGCCGCCGGCCGCTCGCCCGAAGCCGCGTCCCTCGACGAAATGGAAGCTCTGTGGCAGGCTGCCAAGGGCCTGGAGAAGTCAGGAGGGTCTGGTGATCGCTGAATGGGCAAAACGTCTCGGCGTCCTGGCGGCGCTCCTGCTGCTGTCGTCGTGCTACATCCCCGACAAGTTCAAAAGCGAACTGCGCCTGTCGCGCTATGGCGACTATTCCCTGACCTTCAAGGGCGATCTGTTATGGGCTCCCATTCTCGACGATTACCGCAAGGGCAAGGTCACCCTGGAGAATGAGAAGGATAAGCTCGACAATATCCGCAAGGATCTTATCCGCGACGTCGCGATCCGCAAGATGGAGTCGCGCGGCAAGGGCCGCTTTGCCGTTGAATACGAGCGTGCCGGCCGCCTCGGCTATGTTCAGCTGATCGCCCTGCTCCGCCGCGACGCCCGCCTGCTCGCCATGCGTTCCAAGGAGAACGGAGTCATCGCCATCCACGCCAACTCCATGAAACCTTCCGACGCCCAGATTCTGGCTGAAATGGGGCTCAACATGGAAGGCGAGTTCCGCATCACCACTGACGGCAATGTGCTGGAACACAACGCCACCGAGGTTCGCCCGTTCGGTGCCGCCAAGGTCTATATCTGGAAGATCGAGAACCCCCTGTCGGCCATGCCCCACCTTGTCATGCTGCGCGACAACGACCCCAACCGTCCCCTCGCCCCCCGCGTCTCGGAATCCGTCGAGTAATAGCCGCCGCCTGGAACAACCGTATCGTCCTGGTGACCGGCGCCACCGCCGGTTTCGGCGCATCGCCATCGCCCGACGCTTCGCCGCCGAGGGAACCCGGCTGGTCGTTTGCGGCCGCCGCGCCGACCGGCTGGAGGCCCTGAAGGCCGAACTGGTTCACGCCGCCGTTACCGCCTTTGTCGAAGCCCTGCCGGCGGAATTTCGCGAAGTGGAGCTTCTGCTCTCGCCCTGGGACTGGAGTCGGCTCAGACCGCCGAGGATATCGTCGAGGCGGTGTAGGGGTCTGAGTAGCAGCGGAACAGAAAACCTAGGTAAGGAAATAGGCGCGATAAAAATGGCTGATTTCCATGGCTTACTGGGTCACCAGAGTGCTCACACCCTCAGCAAAACCAACCGCACCGTCATCGGATGCCAGCGTCTGCCTCTCGCCGTCCTGATGCCACGATGGTTCAATTCGTCGGCGATTGCGGCGAAGGTTGTGAAGCCGTCTTCTTGGATCTCCTTGATCACCGCGAGGAACTCCGTCCGCCGACGGGAGGCTCCTTCCTTTATCGCAGCGATGGCCGCGGAGTTTCCGTATGGCCGCAAGTGCGCCGCACCCAGCGGGCAGCCTAGCTTCGTCCCCCGGGCCTTGGTCGCCGCCAGCGCGACCTTGGTGCGTTCGGAAATCATGCGAGCTTCGTGCTCCGCCACCGCCGCCAGAATATGTAAGGTGAACCGGCTGGCCAGCGGCATGTCCACTGCGACGAATTCAACCCCGCTCGCTTCCATCAGATTCGCGATGAACGCGACGTTGCGCGCCAAGCGGTCGAGCTTAGCGATCACCAGCGTCGCCCCGGTCCGTCGGCAATGTGTCATGGCGGCTGCGAGCTGGGGCCGATCGTTCTTTTTACCGGACTCGACCTCGACGTAATCGGCAATCGATTCTCCATCATGGCGACGTAGATGGTCGCGTACCGCCGCCTGCTGGGCTTCGAGACCCAGGCCGGAACGGCCCTGTTTCACAGTCGATACCCTGTAGTAAGAGACGCAGCGCACCGAAAAACCCCAATCTATAAAACCGCCTAATGACCGTTAGCGGATTTTATATCACAAAATCCGATATAATTGCGACTGTCATGGCGTCTCATTGAAGCTCAGCGCTATATGTGCCATATTCTGTAAGCGACACGTGAAGAGGTTCTGGCATGAATGAGCATCACGTCACTATGGCAGCTAACGGGCGAATTGTTGTCCCGTCTCAAATTCGTGCCAATCTCGGTATGGAAAAAGGCGGCGGTTTCGTCATGACAGTAGATGAGAGCGGAACAATCCATCTTGAGCCGCTGCGCAATGTCATTGCCCGAGTCCAGGACGAAGTTAGGCGATATATTTCCGACGACGTCGATCTCGTGGACGAATTATCAGCCGACCGTCGGCACGAAGCAGCCCATGAGTAAGGTCGTCCTCGACGCCTCCGCCTTGTTGGCGCTAATTCATCGAGAGCCGGGGCAAGAGATTGTCGCTGACGCAGTGGTCGAGTGCGTCATCTCTGCGGTCAATCTAGCCGAGGTCATCGGCAAGCTGGCCGAACGAGGTGTTCCCCTGGAACGTGCCAAGGCCATCGCCCTGTCTTTCGGCGTAGAGGTCGTGCCGCTGGATGTGGAGATCGCCGCCAAAGCTGGCCAGTTGCGTCCGAGCACCCGTTCGGCTGGCCTGTCGCTGGGTGACCGCTGTTGTCTGGCCACCGCACGGGCGTTGAGGCTGCCGGCCCTGACCGCCGAGGCTGCCTGGGAGCCGCTGGCTGACATATTGGGCGTCGAGGTGCGGAACATCCGGCCAAGGGGACATTGATCTGGGATTATCGCTGAACAGTCGAGAGAGTCAGGGACATGCGCGGTGATGTTCTTGCTTCGTGCGACTTTGGCGTACAAAGAATGCACTTTCGTTAGGTGCCCCCCCCTATTGGAGCGTGGCGTAATCAGAGCCATGCTTTGGCTGCCGCCGCGATTAAGGCAAGAGCATCCAGGGCGCCATCAGCCTCTCCCTTCTCGAAATCACCCTCGGTCTGGGCCATGGTGTTGGTGACATGGGCGAAGCAGGCGACGGGGCAGCCACGGGCGCGGGAGAAGGCATAGAGCGCCGCCGCTTCCATCTCGACGGCCAGGATGCCTACCGCACGATGGGCGGCGATGGCCTCCTCGGTCTCGCGGTAGGGGGCGTCGGTGGTCCAACTGGCGCCCCGGTGGACGGTGACCGGCGCGGTGCCGACCAGCGGCGCCAAGCGGGCCAGCACCGCCGGGTCGGCCTCGGCGAAGCGCGACGGCGGCAGATAGTGGTAACTGGTGCCCTCGTCCCGCAGCGCCCGGTCGATCAGGATGAAATACGGCCCCTCGCCGACTGGCGTTATCTGGCCCGATGAGGTGACGCTGATCAGGAAGCGGCAGCCGCTGGCGAACATCTGTTCGGCCAGCAGCACCGCGAAAGAGGCGCCGACGGCGCAGCCGACAACGCCGATCTCGATACCCTCCCACTCGAACCGCCACATCTCGGTGTGGTAGCAGGCCCAGTGCTCGACCGGCTCGGCCCGACCGGTGCGCTTGAGATAGCGCACCATGTCGCCATCGGGATCGAGCAAACAGATCGCGGGCACCTCGGCATGGCCGAGGCCGCGCTGGCGACGGGCCTCGCGCAGCAGGTTGGCGGGCTGAAACACGGAGGGCGCGGCGGCGTCCTTGAGGTCCAGGATTGGTGGGATATTCATCATTCGCCCGTTTCCGATGGGATGGCGGCGCCAGCGAGATCGACAATATGCGGCGGTCGCCCGCAAGATGCGATGTACCTTACAAGGTCTTTGCCGGAAATCCCGACACTGAGAGTCTGGACCATGGGATGGAAATTCAGTTGCTCGGCGCTGCTGAGATCCGCATCGAGAACAACGGCGACCAATCCATCGTGATCGTTCATGACGGCAAAGGGCGTCAAGGCTCCGGGCTGGACACCCAGCAGACCGGTCATCTGATCCGCAGCGGCAAAGCCGACCCGCCCGCTGGCGCCGATGCGCTGATGGAGTGTCTTGAGGTCGATGGGGCGGTCCTCATGGGCCACGACCATGAAGAGGCGCCCCTTCTTGTCCTTCAGGAGAAGGTTCTTGGTGAAGGTTCCGGCCATGTCGCCACGTAGCAGCTTGCCTTCCTCGACACTCCGATGAATGGGATAGGGTGCGGGGGCAGTGATCTGAATGCCCAACTGCTCCAGGCGTCGGTAAAGCGTGTCCTGCACGATCATTTCCCCCCGTTCGCGGTGCGCGCCCGAACGTGCTGCCACGCCTTCACCAAATCGGCCACAACGGAATCCACTTCTGCGATCATGGTCGTCCGACCGACCGACAGGCGGACGGCGCCCAAGGCTCTTTCGTGGCAGCACCCCATCTCGGTGAGAACCGAAGACGGCGCCTCCTCCCCTTCGTGGCAAGCCGAGCCGGTCGAGGCCGCGAGGTTGGGCGCGGCGGTCAGGACGGCATTGCCCCGCACGCCGGGGAAGCTGACGTTCAGGGTGTTGGGCAGGCGCCACTCAGGGTGGCCGTTGAGGCGGATGCCGGGGATATCTGCCTGAAGCCGCGACCACAGGCGATCACGCAGCGTCCGCAGCCGAGGCTCGTCCTCAGCCAGATTGCGGCGTGCGATCCCGCAGGCGGCCCCCAGGGCGACGATCAGCGCGACATTCTCCGTACCGGGGCGCATGCCGCCTTCCTGGCCGCCACCAAAGCTGGTGGGAGCGATGGCGGCACCCTTGCGGATGTAGAGGGCGCCGATTCCCTTGGGGGCGTAGAGCTTGTGGCCAACGATGGTCAGGGCGTCCACGCCGAGGTCGTTGACGTTCACCGACACCTTGCCGACGGATTGGGCAGCATCGGTATGCATCAGGGCACCACGGGAATGGGCCAAATCCGCCAGGGCGCGGATCGGCTGGATGGTGCCGATTTCGTTGTTGGAGTGCATCACCGACACCATCACCGTGCCGTGACGGATGGCGGCATCCGCCGCCTGCATGTCGACCAAGCCCGTTTCATCGACTGGGATGGTGGCGATGGCCCAGCCGCGAAGCCCAAGGAACTGGCAGGGCTTGGCAACGGCGGGGTGCTCGATGGCCGAGCAGGCCATCCGGCCGCCCCGGTCGTGAGCGCAGGCAGCACCGCGCAACGCCATGTTGTTGGCCTCGGTGCCGCTGCCGGTGAAGACAATCTCCGAAGGCCGCGCGCCGATCAGCGCAGCGACCTGGGCGCGGGCGTGCTCGATGGCCTCCCGCGCCCGATGGCCGTAGATGTGGCCGCTGGACGGGTTACCGAAATGGGTGCGTAAGAAAGGCAGCATCGCCTCGACCACTTCCAGGTCGATGGGCGTGGTGGCGTTGAAGTCGAGATAGATGGGATCTTCAGTGGTCATTGATGTCCCTCGGGTTTGGTGGCGGCGGCGGCGAGATAGGCCGCGCCGATGGTGGTGTATCGGCCGAGGCCGGAATCGATGGGCGCCATCAGCCGTGCCACCCATTTGACAGGTGGATAGAACACGGCGCCCCGGACCACGCCAATCGTCAGCCCGGCCTCGGCAAGTTCAGCCGTCAGAGAGCGAGCGTCGGAGAAGTGGCTATGATGCCAAAGCCGAGACCCGAGCATCCCCTTGATCCGCCGCTTGGCCGCCCACAGGCTCCAGCGGCCAAGTTCACCGAGCACCATGCTACCGTCCGGCCGCAGGACCCGGACGGCTTCGGCGAGGGCGGCGCGGCGATCATCCACGAGACAGAGGACGGTGTTCGCCACCACCATGTCGAAGCTGCCGTCGGCGAAGGGAAGGCGTTCCGCCTCGGCCACCATGATCGTGGCCGAGGATACCGTCGCCGCAGCGGCGGCCACCATTTCCGGGTCGGAATCGATGCCGGTGACGATGGCCCCGCCCGCCGCCAGCCTGGTGGTCAAGACGCCATCACCGCAGCCGATGTCCAACACCCGCCGCCCCGTCAGCGGCCCAAGCATGCCAAACAACAGGTCGTACTCCAGCCTTTCGGTGATGCAGCCGAGCCGAGTGGTGCGCCAGGAGGCGTAGCGACCGGGACCAATGGCGGCAGGGGTCAAAACACCATCACCTTGTCTGCCTCCAGGGTGGCCGCCGCCAGGACATCCATGGTGCTGCGGACGGCCCCTTCGGTGAGTTCGGTCTCGGCGATGCCCCTTGCGTCCATGCAGGTGCCGCACAACAGCACCCGCCCGCCGCCGCTGACGACCCGGCGCACCATCTTCTCGATATTGTAGAACCCTTCGGGAGTTTTCTGCCCGGCCTTCGCGCACAGCACCGCGTCAGCCATCAGGAAGATTGTGATCCCGGCTTCAGTGGCGTTCTTCTTGAGCGAATGGGCGAGGCGCAGGCCGTTGTAGCTGCGTTCTGTGCCATAGGGCGGGTCGTTGAGGATGATGAGAATGTTCATTGGGTTATTCCTTTTGAATTTAATTAGCGGCCTTCCTGCGGGGCCGAACGCATCATCGGGCAGCGAAGCGGCGCAACCGAGGGCAGCAGGATCAAGGCGACCACGGCCAACGGCACCAGCAGGATCAGGTTGAGAGTGGCCCAGCCGACATGGGTGAGGAGCCAACCCGCCGACAGCGACGCGAAGGCGGAGAAACCGAACACCATGAATTCGTTGATCGCCTGGACCTTGGCCCGCTCCGCCGGATTATGGGTCTGCGCCAGCATCGCCGTCCCGCCGAGGAATGTGAAGTTCCAGCCGATTCCAAGAAGGACCAGGGCCGAGGTGAACTGCAGCATCTCCGAGCCGGAAACGGCGACCAGGATATGCCCCGTCAGCAGGAAAAGCCCGGCCATCGCCACGCGGGGAGCGCCGAACTTCTGGATCACCCGGCCGGTGAAGAAGGAGGGCGCGAACATCCCCAGGACATGCCATTGGATGACCGAGCGCGATAGCTCCATGCCCAGCCCACAATCGGACATCGCCAGCGGGGTCGCGGTCATGGCCAGGATCATCACCGCGTAGCCGATCGATCCCGTCGCCACGGCGGCGATAACCGGGTAGCTCGCAACGATGCTCCTGAGCGGCCGGGCGCTGGCCGCGTTGGCGAGGGTCACATGCGGACGCTTCAGGCTCAGGCGGCTGACGATCCCGGCCGACAGGATGCCGAGGACAGCCATGGCCGCGTAAGTGCCCAGGAACTCGACGGGACCGAGGGGGCGGGTGGCATGGGCCAATGCGGGACCGGCGAAGGCGGCGACCACGCCCGCCGCGATCACCCACGACATCGCCCGATGGCGGAATTGGTCATTCGCGGCCTCCATGGCGGCGAACCGATAGTAATTGCCGAATCCCTGGAAGGCCCCGATGAACAGATGCCCGGCCGTGAACAGCCAGAAATCGCGTTCCGCGATTCCGAAGGCCGCCAAGACGCCGCCGATGACGGCAAGGCATGCGCCCAGGATGAAACCTGACCGCCGTCCGAACCTTTCCATGAACATGGAGGCGGGCCAGGAGGTCAGGAACGGCCCGACCAGCAGCGCCGCTACCGGCATGGTGGCAAGCGCCGGATCGGCCACCAAGGTCCGCCCCGCCAGTGCGCTGACGGCCATGCCGCCCACCACCGTGGTCAGCAGAAGGGCTTGCGCCAGCGCTAACACCCCCACATTGGCGATCATACGTCTGTTCTCGTTCATTCAAGCCTCGCTGACGGTTAAGCGCCGCACTCGTCCATGAAGCGGGCTTCGGCCGCTTCCAGAGAGGTCGACAGGTCGGGACAGCCCGCCCCGGCAAGGCCGAGATGGACGTCCATCGGTGAAAGAATCAGGCCGTCGGCCGGGGCGATGACGCTCCCGTCCACCAGCAGGGCGGGCGGCTCGACCGCGCTCCCCGCTGTCGGAAAAACGGTCTCGACCTCGGCGCCGCAGCCTTCGGCGATCACCTCGGCATAACGCCTGTAGAGAGTGCAGCGACCGCCGGGCGGGTCCTTGGAAACGATGGTGATCTTCATGGCTCAGCCTCCCATCGTCTCGCGGAACACGATGTAGGTCGCCACCACCACCAGAAAGATGGCGAAGCCTTTCTTCAGGCCCTCGGCCGACATCCGCTTGGACACCGCCGATCCCAGGAAGCTTCCGGCCACGGCGATGCCGGTGAAGGTCGCCATCAGCGAATAGTCGATGGCGATGGCACCCATGTATCCGGCGAACCCGGCGAAGGACTTGGCCGAGACGATGACCAGCGAGGTGCCGACCGCCTGCTTCATCGGCAGGCCCGACAGTAGCACCAAGGCGGGCACGATCAGAAAGCCGCCACCAACGCCCACCATCCCGGTCAAGACGCCGACAACGATGCCGTGAATGGCAATGTGGCCGACGCGGGAGGCATCGAAGCACACCATGGTCGCGGCGCCAGAGCAATCCATACGCACCAGCATGTCGGTCTTCGGCACCACCGCACTGGGCCGGAACATCCGCCATGACGCGGCGTACATGATCGCCGCGAACAGCAGCAACTGAACCAGTTCCGGCGTCATCACGCCGAGGCGGGCGCCGCCGTAGGTGCCCGCCGCCCCGAACAGCCCGAACACCGCCGCCACCGGCACGTTGATGTTGCCGCGCCGCCAATGGGTGACGGCGGAAATCGCGGCGGTGACGCCCACGATGCCCAGGCTCATGGCGATGGCGGGCTTGGTCTCGACGCCAAGCAGATAAATCAGGGCTGGCAGGGTGACGATCGACCCCCCACTCCCGAACAGACCCAACATGAGGCCGGTGGCAAGTCCGGCCACGATGGCAAGCGGCGACATGGGCACCACCTTCTATTATTCAATCGATTTCTTGAACGTTAGAGGGTTCAGGCCGGTGCGTCAACAGGCTGAAACCTATTCGACGAGGAATCCCTTGATGGCGTCGGCCGCATCGTCAGCGGCGAGGTCGAGAAAGAAGTGGTCGGCGTTGGGGATGGTGACCAACTTCACCGGCTTGCCGTCGGCCAGCGGCTTGACCGCCTCGGCCGTGGGCTTGCCGTACTTGGCCTGATAGGTATCGCGCTCGGCCTTCTCGTCATAGGCCATGGGCGCCAGCAACATCACCCCGTCCTTGACCGTCTTGCCGCTCGCCAGCGACAGATTGCCGTTGAGCCCGAGGCCGTCTCGCTTGATCTGCACCGCCTTGTCCTCGGCCTGGGCGCCCTGGTGCGAAGCCAACACGGCGACGGCCGGCAACAATTTTTTCATGACGTGTCTCCCCTGATTCCCGTTACCCCCGAGGTTGACCCCAGGCGGGCGTGAGCTTATTAAAGTGTTTAATTGAATTTTGGAAGGAGCGGCCGTGTCAACTAGGGTTAGCCCCAAGCTGGCGATGCTGGAGCAGTTCGCCGCCGTGGCCAAGGCGCTGTCGAGCGCGCACCGCCTCGACCTCCTCGAACTGATGGCCCAGGGCGAACGCGGTGTCGAAAGTCTGGCCACCGCCACCGGCCTGTCGGTCGCCAACACCTCTCAGCATCTTCAAGTGTTGCGCCGGGTCGGTCTGGTGGTATCGCGCAAGAGCGGGCCGCACGTCCTCTACCGCCTGTCGGACGACGACGTTCTCGCCCTGCTGGCCTCGCTGCGCCACACCGCCGAGCGCCACGTCGCCGAAGTCGACCGCCTAGTGCGCGGCTACTTCCACGAGAAGGACGCGCTGGAAGCGGTGTCGCGCGACGATCTGGTGGCGCGCATGAAGGCTGGTCTGGTCACCATCGTCGATGTCCGCCCGCCCGAGGAATACGCGGCGGGCCACCTGCCGGGCAGCGTCAACATCCCGGTCAAGGATCTGAAGCGGCGCCTGGGCGAACTGCCCGAAGGCACCGAGGTGGTTGCCTATTGCCGAGGCCCCTATTGCGTGCTGGCCTATGAGGCGGTCGCAGCCCTGCGCGAGCAGGGCCGTACCGCCCGACGCATGGAGGACGGCTTCCCGGAATGGCGAGCAGCCGGGCTGCCGGTGGAAGCGGCGACGCACTGACGATTTCCAGAGGGGCGCCACAGCCCCCGCTTATGGGAGGGAAGACACCATGAAGAGACTGATTCTCGTCGTGGCGGCGCTGGTCATGTTTGCCGCCGCCCCAGTCCATGCCGCTGACAAACCCAGCGACGCCGCCGCCCTCAAGGGAGTGAAGACCGGCAGGGTGGTCTGGGACATCAGCATGGCCAACCCGGAGTCCCTGGCGCTGTTCCTGTCGGTGGTGCGGGAGACCTACGACGACCTCGCCCGCCAGAACGTGAAGCCCGAGATGGTGCTGGCGATCCACGGCGTGCCGGTGAAATACGTCCGCGCCAACCGCGACGACCTGCCGCTGGAAACCGGTGCCGCCGTCGACAAGATCAACGACGTGCTCGACGACCTCGCCAAGCGCCCCGGAATCCGCATCGAGGTGTGCTCGATCGCCAACCGCCTGTTCGGCGTCGACAACGCCAGCATCAAGCCGAACTACCACGTCGTTGGGAATACCTGGGTGTCGCTGATTGGCTATCAGGCGCAGGGGTATGCGGTGGTGCCGATCAACTGATCGCGGTGGACCGTCAGGTCAGCTTCAGTCAGCCCTTATCGACGGCAATCGTCACCACCAAGCCGAGGGAGAAGGCGCCGGCATCATTGTGTGGCGATATCAGCATAGACGGGCAGCGCCAGAGCCTGCTGGCCCGCGTCTGGTGCGCCGCCGCAGCGGTGGTACTTCGAGAATGTGGAACATGATAGTCGCGACAAGAGATGTGATCGATACCGTCATCGGACAAATCTGATGCCGGTCAATTTTCTCTCACCGGAGCAAGAAAGGCAATACGGGCGGTTTCCGACCGATGTATCGGCCGAGCAGTTGGCCCGCTTTTTCCACCTCGACGACACGGATCGTGCATTCGTTCTGACGCATCGCGGTGCCCATATGCGACTTGGCTGCGCAGTTCAACTTGGCACGGTGCGATTTCTTGGAACATTCGTAGAAGATCCATGCAATGTGCCATCATGCGTGGTGAGCTTCCTCAGCACCCAACTCAACACTCCAATTGAGGGAACACTCGAAGCGTATAGGGCGAGCCAATGGCGTTGGCGACACCCTCTCGAAATCCGGGAACGGTATGGCTATCGTGATTTCTCGGACGTCTCCGCGCAATGGCGGCTCATTCGCTGGCTATACGCGCTTTGCTGGACCGGGACAGACCGGCCAAGCGTCCTCTTCGATCAGGCGACGGTATGGCTGGTCATGCACAAGGTGCTGTTGCCGGGGGTGCCGCGCGTCGATTTGCCCGAGTTGCTGCTGGAGATCGACGCTCGAACAGGGTTCGCCAGCGCATTCACGCACGCCAGCGAATCAGACTCACGTGCGCGGGACTTGCCGACGACGGTGTGCGCCGTCCTGTTGGCCGAGGCGTGCAACACCGGACTGGAACCGCTGGTACGTCTGGATAATCCGTCGCTGAGACGGCCGCGGATGAGCTGGGTCCGGCAGAACTATCTTCGCGCGGAAACACTGACCCTGGCGAATGCCCAACTCGTCTCGGCTCAGAATAGCATCGGCCTTGCGCACCGGTGGGGTGGTGGCGACGTCGCCTCGGCGGATGGGCTCCGCTTCATCGTGCCTGTGCGGACCATCCATGCCGGCCCCAATCCAAAATATTTCGGCTCCGAGCGCGGCGTCACCTACTACAATCTCGTCTCCGACCAGTTCACCGGCCTGCACGCCATCACCGTGCCGGGCACCTTGCGGGACAGCCTCGTGTTGCTCAGCGTCGTGCTGGAACAGGAAACGGAGTTGGAGCCGACCGAGATCATGACCGACACCGGCGCTTACACCGACGTAATCTTCGCCATCTTCTGGCTGCTTGGCTACCAATTCAGCCCACGAATCGCGGACATCGGTGGCTCTCGGTTCTGGCGTGTCGATCCTGCCGCTGATTACGGCCCGCTCAACAAGCTCGCCGCGCACAAAGCGAAGACGGCGATCATCACCGAGAATTGGGATGACATGCTGCGCTTGGCGGGTTCGCTCAAGTTGGGCCTTGTGCAAGCCGGTGGGCTGATACGGACCCTCCAGACGAAAGACCGACCGACGCGGCTGGCGCGGGCACTGGAAGAACTCGGCCGCATCGTCAAGACACTCTACCTGCTGGCCTACATTGATGATGAAGCCTATCGCCGTCGCATCCTCACCCAACTCAACCGGGGTGAGGGCAGACATCAGCTTGCCCGTGTTGTCTTTCACGGCAAGCGGGGTGAACTGCGGCAACGCTACCGCGAGGGCCAGGAGGACCAACTCGGTGCGCTTGGACTTGTCGTCAATGCCATTATCCTGTGGAACACGATCTATATGGACGCGGCCATCGACCAATTGCGGGCAGAAGGGTTCGACGTTCGCGATGAGGACCTAGCGCGCCTGTCGCCGCTTGTGCATGAGCACATAAATATGCTCGGCCGGTACGCCTTCACCTTACCTGAGATGGTCGCCCGCGGGGAACTCCGACCGCTACGCAGCCCTGCAAGCCTGTCCGAAGATAATGACTGAACCGACCAGTTTCGGCACCGTATTTCAACCCCAGGCTCTTACCTAGGTTTTCTGTTCCGCTGCTACTCAGCCCCCGTGTACTGGGCGGCCTCGGCTCCGGCCCATGTGAACATCAACCGGATCGAGATGATGCCGGTCTGTCAGGCCCCGACGGGGCTGACAATTCACCGCGAAGGCTAGGCATAAAATCCTCAGCGTCTCGCACACAATTTTGATTAAGTGTTTATATTCAATGTATTGCGGTGTTTCACGGAAGCCCTGCGGCATCCCTGTGAAACACCAGCGCCCTACTCCACCAGCGGCTTGAGCGACCGCCAGCATCCTTCGGTCGGGGCCAGCAAAAGGGCGGCGTCGCAGGATCTGGGCTGGTAGGCCCTGCCATTGAGCAGTTGGGAGAATCCCCCCGCCTCGGCATGGATCAGCACCCCTGCGGCGTGGTCCCACGGCATCAGCTTCTTGAAATGGGCAAAGTGGAGAACGCCCGTGACGAGATCGATATAATCGTGGGCGGCGCTGCCCCGGCGGCCGACCTGGGCCACCAGCGAGGCAAGCCGACCCGACCGCTTGACCGAACCGTTAAGCATGTCGAGCGGGCCATCGGGCAAGACCGACAGGCGTTGATCCGCCAGCCAAGCCCCCTCCCCCTTCTCCGCCACCACCATGCGGTCGGTCACCGGGTCATGAATCCATCCCGCGCGGGTGACGCCATCGACCACCAGGGCGAGGATCACGGCGAACCGGGGATTGGTCTTGGCGAAGTTGCTGGTGCCGTCCACCGGATCGATCACCCAGACGGCCCCCGCCCCCTCCAGATTCCGCAGCAGGGTCGGGTCGGCATCGACCGCCTCCTCCCCCACCACCTTGGAGCCCGGCAACAGATCGAGCAAGCGGCGCGACAGAACCTTTTCGGCCTCCACATCGGCCTCGGTCACCATCTGACCCGGCTTTTTCTCGCGGATCTGGCCAGCAGCCAAATGGCCGAAGCGCGGCAGAATCTCGTCCTCCGCGGTCTCGCGGATGATGCGGGCGACGATGACGGGATCGATCATTGCGCTCACGAAACACCTCTCCCATCGGCTTGACGCTGCTGGAACCGCTTGATATCGGCGGGGTCGAGCCGGACCCGCAAAAAGGCGTGCAACTCGTCGTCGCGCCGGGCCACCACTTCACCATGACGATACAGCCAGGAAATGGATGCGCCATCGGCCAGCGACAAGGACACGTCGATAACTTCGCGGCCAGAGCCAAGCCGGCGATCCAACTCGGCCAGCAGATCGCCCACCCCCTCGCCGGTCAAGGCGGACAACGCCAGTGTATCGGGACGGCGCTTGGCCTGATTCAAGATTTCGGCGCGGCGACCCTCATCCAGCAGGTCGATCTTGTTCAGGGCTTCGACCAGACCGCGATCGACCACCTCGGCCAATCCCAACTCCCGCAATACGGTTTCCACGTCGACGGCCTGGGCCTCGGTATCCGGATGGGAGATATCGCGCACATGCACCACCACGTCGGCCTCCAGCACCTCTTCCAGGGTGGCGCGGAAGGCGGCGACCAGTTCGTGCGGCAGGTCCGAAACGAATCCGACCGTATCCGACAAGATGATCTTGCGCCCCGATGGCAGCGCCAGGGTCCGCATGGTCGGATCCAAGGTGGCGAACAGCATGTCCTTCACCTCCACCTCGGCGCGGGTGATGGTGTTGAACAGGCTGGACTTGCCGGCATTGGTGTAACCCACCAGGGCCACGATGGGATAAGGTACCCGGCGACGGGCCTTGCGGTGCAGGTCGCGGGTGCGCTTGACGTCCTCAAGCTCGCGTTCAAGCTTGGTGATCCGATCCCCGATCAGGCGACGGTCGGCCTCGATCTGGGTTTCGCCAGGACCGCCCAGAAAGCCAAAGCCGCCCCGCTGACGCTCCAGATGGGTCCAGGACCGAACCAGCCGCGAGCGCTGATAACTGAGCGCCGCCAGTTCCACCTGCAACGATCCTTCACGGGTTCGCGCCCTCGCCCCGAAAATCTCCAGGATCAGGCCGGTTCGGTCGATGACCTTGCAGCCCCAGGCCCGTTCCAGGTTTCGTTGCTGAACCGGCGAAAGGTGGCCATCCACCACCGCCAGTGCGACGTCCTTGTCTTCGATCTCCATGGCCAGACGCTCGACCGCGCCCTTGCCCAACAGGGTGGCCGGCCGTTTCTTGGCAACATTCACCGCTTCGGCGGCGACGATCAGAAGGTCGATGGCCTGGGCCAGCCCAACCGCCTCGGCCAGACGGGCCTCGGGCAGGCGCATGGCCTCCCCCGCCTTGAAGGCGGGGTGAATGACCATGGCGCGCTGGCGCGAGGGTGTCGGGGAGTCGGGCTGTCCGTTCGCCACTTACTCTTCGCCGTTTTCCTTGATCGGCGGCTCGAACAGCGAGATTGGCGTGGACGGCATGATCGTGGAGATGGCGTGCTTGTACACCAGCTGGGTATGGCCGTCCCGGCGCAGAAGAACCGAGAAATTATCAAACCAAGTTACGATTCCCTGCAACTTGACGCCATTGACCAGGAAAATGGTGACCGAAGTCTTGTTCTTGCGGATGAAGTTGAGAAACACATCCTGCACATTTTGTGACTTTTCCGCGGACATAGATAAGATCCGTTCTTATTATGGGTATGGGAGAGGGGCCAGTGGCCCTCCCCGTCGAACCCATTTCGTTATCACCATTCGCTACAGATGGGAACCTATAGTTCTCGGACAAGATCCGCCAAATCGCCACAACCCGATAAATACCGGACCGGCGCATGGGCGAACTCACCGTCATACGGGGGGTGGGGCCGCATCAGAACCGGGACACAGCCCGAGTTGACGGCACAATGCATATCAATGGGAGAATCTCCGACAAACCAAACCTCGGGACCGGGTGAAACCCCCGTGCTGGCCAAGGCAAGATGGACCGGCGCGGCATCGGGCTTATCGGCCACGGCGTCATCGGCGCCGATCAGATGCGCGAAGAACGGACTCCACCCCATGATGTCGGCTTCCTTGCGCAGGAATGAACCGCGCTTGTTGCTGACCACGGCCAGGACCAGCCCGGCGTCGCGCAGGCTGCCCAGCATCTCGGCGGCGCCGGGCAACGGCCGCAGATGCTCCATATGAATGGCTTCAAAGCTGGCGGTGAAAACGTCCCTCGCCTCTGGCCAACGTTCGCCGAACATGGTGGGAAAGGAATCGCGCATGGAGGCGGCGACGCGGTCCTGGGTCTCGTCCAGGCTCCATTCCGGCATGCCGAAATAACGAAACGTCGTGTTATAGGATTCCTGGATGCATACCCACGAGTCCACCAAGGTGTTATCCCAGTCAAAGATCACGGCGCGGGGACGAGACAAAGGAGAAATGATCACAACGATGACCTATGGCTGTTTGTTGTCTCTGTCGTTGGGCGCCCACATCCGTGGCGCGCTCGGTTAAAAGTATTCCAGCCGGACCGAAAACATCTTTTCCACCTTCTTGACCGCACCGGCGGTGGCGAACAGGATCACCCGATCCCCCGCCTGCACCACCGTGCTGCCACGCGGGGAAATCACCTGACCGTTATGGACTACCGCGCCCAGCAGGACGCCGGCCGGAAGCTTGACGTCGCGCAGGGGTTTGCCCACCAGACTGGAGGTTTCCAGGGCATCAGCCTCGATCAATTCGCCGAATCCCTCGTGCAGGGAATGGACGGCATGAATACGCCCGCGCCGCACATGCTGAAGGATATTCGAGACCGTGATGGCTCGTGGGGAAATCACCACGTCGATCCCCAGCGGCCCGATCAGGGCGCTGTAGGTGGTCTTGTTGATCAGGGTCATGGTGCGGCGACAGCCGTAACGCTTGGCCAGCAACCCCGCCAGGATATTGGTCTCGTCGTCATTGGTCACCGCCACCACCGCCTCGGCGGCGCTGACCGAGGCCTCTTCAAGAATTTCCGGGGCCAGCACGTCGCCGTGCAGCACCACGGTACGGTTCAGGGTCTTGGCGACGAACTCGGCCCGTTCCTTGTTGGCCTCGATCACCTTGATGGAAGTGCCGGGATGCGCCTCCTCCAGCTGCTGCGCCAGGAACAGCCCGATATTGCCGCCACCAAAGATGACGATGCGCCGCGCTTCCTTGTCCTCGCGCCCGAAGGCCGATAAGGCGCGGTCCACATGGCTGGTATCGACCACGAAATAAACCTCATCGCCTTCCAGCATCTGGTCGTCGCTGGAGGGAACGATGGCCTTGCCGTCGCGGACGATGCCGATGATAACGATGGCCAGATCGGGAAACAGAACCGTCAGCTGACGAAGCGGCGTGTTGATCAGGGGGCAGGCCTCGGTACAGCGCACCCCGATCAGGCGCACCTTGTCATTGGCCAGCGGAATAACGTCCAGCGCGCCGGGAACCTGCAACCGCCGGGTGATGGCGCGCGCAACCTCGATCTCCGGGCTGATGATGACGTCGATGGGCAGGTGCTCGCGCGAGAACAGGTTTGCCCAGATCGGTTGCAGGTAGCTTTGACTACGCACGCGGGCGATCTTGGTGGGCACGTTGAACAGGGAGTGCGCCACCTGACAGGCCACCATGTTGACCTCGTCGGCGGCGGTGACGGCGATCAGCATGTCGGCGTCGGCGGCCCCCGCCTGTTCCAGCACCAGCGGATGGGAGGCGAAGCCCAGCACCACCTGCACGTCCAGGGTATCGCTGACCTTGCGGATCAGGTCGGGACGCTGATCGATGACGGTGACGTCGTTGTTCTCGCCGGCAAGATAATGGGCGATGTTGAAGCCGACCTGGCCGGCACCGCAGACTATGACCTTCATCCTAGCGCGCCTTCTCGTCGGTGTTGACGCCCAGCAGCTTGAGCTTGCGATGTAGCGCCGAGCGTTCCATGCCCACAAACGTGGCGGTGCGGGAGATGTTGCCAGAGAATCGGTTGACCTGCGCCAACAGATATTCGCGTTCGAACAACTCGCGCGCCTCGCGCAGCGGCAAGGTCATGATCTCGCTGGACTTGTCCCAGCGCAAGACGGCCGGGGTGATAGCCCCGATTTCGCTGGGCAGCATATCGGCGCGGATCGGCTCGCGCGGGTCTCCCGGGGCCATGATCAAGAGCCAGTCGACCACATTCCTGAGTTGGCGCACATTGCCAGGCCAGTCATAGGCCTGAAGCGCCGCCAGGGCGTCTTCGGAAATCGGGCGCGGCTGGACCCCCGCCATATTGGCCGAAATCTGCATGAACTGGCGCGATAAAGCCGGGATGTCTTCCTTACGATCCCGCAAGGATGGCATTTTCACCGGCACCACATTCAGGCGGTAATACAGATCCTCGCGGAAATGCCCGGCCACCATCTCGGTCTGAAGATCGCGATTGGTGCTGGCGATGACGCGAACATCGACCTCGACCTTCTTGCCGCCGCCGACCCGTTCGAACATCTGGTCTTGAAGCACGCGCACGATCTTGCCCTGGGTCTCCAGCGGCATGTCGGCGACCTCGTCCAACAGCAGGGTTCCACCATGGGCTTGCTCGAACGTGCCGATCTTGCGGGCCGTATCGGGGCCATCCATGCCGTGTTCGGTTCCGAACAGCTCGATCTCCATGCGGTCGGGATGCATGGCGGCGCAATTGATCACCACGAACGGCCCATCGGCCCGACGCGACCGGGCGTGAATCAGGCGAACCGCCACTTCCTTGCCGGACCCGGCCGGACCCGTCACCAGAACGCGGGAGTTGGTGGGAGCCACCCGGTCAATGGCTTGGCGCACCTGCATCACCGCCGAGGATGAGCCGATCAGGTCGCCGACCGAGCCGGTCCGCAGGCGCAGTTCCTCATTCTCACGCCGGAGCCTTGCGGCCTCGATGGCGCGATCAACCACCAGCAGCAGACGGTCGGCCTTGAATGGCTTTTCGATGAAGTCGTAGGCGCCCTGTTTGATGGCCTGAACGGCGGTCTCGATGGTGCCATGGCCCGAAATCATCACCACCGGCACCTCGGGGTGGTCGAGCTTGACCGCATCCAGCACGCCCAACCCGTCGAGGCGCGAGCCCTGCAACCAGATATCTTGGATGATCAGGTTGGGCCTTCGGGCGCGAATCCCCTCCAACGCCTCGTCGGAATTGCTGGCCGTGCGGGTGCTATGGCCTTCGTCTTCAAGAATACCGGCGATGAGTGCGCGAATATCGCCCTCGTCATCGACGATCAGGATGTCATGCGCCATGGGATACCGTTACGTCGGGGGATGTGGGGATAAGCGGCGGCTCGGCAATGGGGAAAATCAACCCCACCCTCGCGCCCCCCTCTGGCACATCCTCAAGATACAGATCACCCCCATGGTCTTCCATGATCTTCTTGACGATGGCAAGCCCTAATCCGGTCCCCTTGACCCGCGTCGTCACATAGGGCTCGGTCAGACGCTCGCGGTTTTCCTTCGGCAACCCCTTGCCGTTATCCGCCACTTCGATCACCAGACGGTCGGGATCGGGCGACAGGGTCAAGGTGATCCGGCCGCGAGACGCATCCGGCTCCTCGCGGCCCTGCACCGCCTCCAGGGCGTTCTTCAGCAGATTGGTCAAAGCCTGCCCGATCAGCCGCCCGTCGCAGACGATCGGAACCTTGTGGTCGGGCAGCTTGCTGACGAACTCGACCTCCGGCGCGCCGGTCCGCTGCAAGAACAGCGCCTGACGGCAGATATCGGCCAGATCGTCCGGCTTCATCTGCGGCGCCGGCATACGGGCGAAGGACGAGAACTCGTCAACCATGCGCCCGATATCGCCGACTTGACGGATAATCGTTTCGATCAGCGCAACGTATGTCTCAGGATCGCTATGTATCTCTTTGAGATACTTGCGTTTAAGCCGCTCCGCCGAAAGCTGGATCGGGGTCAGGGGATTCTTGATCTCATGGGCGATTCGCCGCGCCACATCCGCCCAGGCGGCCTTGCGCTGGGCCGAGACCAACTCGGTGATATCGTCGAAGGTGACGACATAGCCGATGGTCTCACCTTCCAGGTGCTCGGCGGCAACCCGAACCAGTAGGATGCGGGAGCGCCCGCCGGGGGTGGTCAGGCGGACTTCGTGCTGGACCAGCTTGTCGGGACGACGGACGACTTCATCCAAGGTGTCGGTCAATTCGGGCAGAACCTCGCGCAGATCCTGTCCGACCGAGTCCTCCAGGGCGCGGCCGACCAACTCGCTGGCGGAGCGATTGGGCAGATGGATCCGCCCCCCCCGATCCAGGCCGATGACGCCGGCCGAAACACCGGCCAGGACCGTCTCGGTGAACCGGCGGCGCTCGTCCAGTTCGCGGTTGGCTTCCATCAACTCGTGACGCTGTTCGAACAACTGATGGGTCATGCGATTGAAGGCGCGGCTGAGGACTCCGACCTCGTCAGCGGCATCCTCGGCGACGCGGGCGTCGAGATCGCCCGACCGCACCCGCTCGGCGGCATCGATTAGCCGGGCGATGGGCGTAGCCAACCGCGTCGCCATGGTCAGCCCCACCCAGATGGAAGCCAGCACCAAGAGCAGCGCCACCACGGCGAAGACCAGGGAAAAAGCGGTCTCCAGCCCCGACCGCCGCCCCTCCAGCCGTTCGTACTGCGCCACCGCCTCCGAGGTTTGCTGCATATGGCCGATCACCTTGGGATCGACGAACCGACCGACGAACAGATAGGTGTCGCCGAACAGCCCCGGCAGCATCACCAACGCCCGGACCCGGTCGTCGCCGCCACTGGTCAGAACCGCCACATCGCCGGCCCGCGCCTTGTCGAACGCCCAACTGGGGATCTGGTCGATGCTGGCTTCGGTGGCGAAGATCAGACCGGACCGGGCCAGAATGGCGCCTCGGCTGTCGAACACCACCGCCTCGGTCAAACCACGGATAGCGGCCTGCGTGGCGATGAACTGAGTGAAGGCCTGGGGGGCGCGCAGCAGCATGGCCCCCTCGCGGTTGATATCATTGGCCATGGCCAGGGCATCGCCGCCGATGATCTGCTTATGCTCCTCCAGATAGGCATGGGCCACCTCCAGCGAAGCCTGCAATGCGGTGCGGACCCGGTCCGAAAACCAGCTTTCGACACCGTAACGAAAGAAGGTTGCCGAACCCACCGACATCAACACCGATGGCGTCACCGCCACCAGCGCGAACAGCATAATGAAGCGCAGATGCAGCTTGGAGCCGGACGACCCCTGACGCCGCGCCCGCAACACCGCCAGCACCTGGAATCCGACCACAGCCCCCAGCGCCAGCAGCAAGACGCCGTCCAGCACCAGCAGCGATAATACAGTGCGGGTATCAAGGCCCTTGGTCCCGGCGACGGCCATGGCCCAGACGGTGGCGATCACCGAGGGGACCGCCACGACGGTCAGACCATAGGCCAGACGCCCCGCCAGACCGGCCTTGCCACCCCACAGCCCGTTTCGACCGGCGCCGTTCGCCATGATCGGCGTCCTACTTCAGGCCGCGACTGATCTGGATGTCGAGATCCTTGATCTTCTTGCGCAGCGTGTTGCGATTGAGTCCCAGCAGTTGGGCGGCCTTGATCTGATTGTTGCGGGTGGCCTCCAAGGCGATGGTCACCAGCGGCTTTTCCACCTCGCGCAGTACCCGGTCATAGACTCCGGCGGGCGGCAGGCCATCGCCGTGATTGCCGAAATAATCGCGCAGATGGCGCTCCACCGTGGCCGAAAGCCCCTCGCCCTCGACGCCGGCGCCGATGGAATCGGCCATGGGAGCGCCGCCCACCAACTCGGACTCGATCACCTCGATGCCGATGACTTCCTCGGAATACAAGGCGGCCAGACGACGGACCAGATTCTCCAACTCACGCACATTGCCCGGCCAGCGATGCTTTTTCAGCCGTTCCATGGCCTGGGCGTCGATGGTCTTGGAGGGCAGCCCCTCGGAACTGGCCAGGGCCAGGAAGTGCCGCACCAGCTCGGCGATATCCTCCGCCCGCTCGCGCAGCGGCGGCAGGCGGATCGGCACCACGTTCAGGCGGTAGAACAGATCCTCGCGGAACAGGCCCTGGCGGATCAGCTGGGTCAGGTCGCGATGAGTGGCGGCGACGATGCGGACATTGGCGCGGATGGGAGTGCGGCCGCCGACGGCGGTGTACTCGCCTTCTTGCAGCACCCGCAACAGCCGGGTCTGGGCCTCGGGCGGCATATCGCCGATCTCATCGAGGAACAGGGTTCCGCCCTCGGCCTGCTCGAACCGGCCGGCGGTGCGCTGGGTCGCGCCGGTGAAGGCGCCCTTCTCATGACCGAACAGCTCGCTTTCGATCAGCTCGCGCGGGATGGCCGCCATGTTGATGGCGACGAAGGGACTGTTGCGGCGCTTGCCGTAATCGTGCAGGGCGCGAGCCACCAGTTCCTTGCCTGTCCCCGACTCGCCGGTGATCATGACCGTCAGGTCGGTCCCCATCAGGCGGGCCAGGGTCCGATAGATCTCCTGCATGGCCGATGACCGGCCGATCAGCGGCAGCTTTTCCTCGTCATCCCCCGGAGCCGTCTCGGCCGGAGCCGCGCGCGGAGTCGACAGGGCGCGATTGACGACGTTGACCAGCTCCTTGATGTCGAACGGCTTGGGCAGATACTCGAAGGCCCCGCGCTGGGTGGCCTTGACGGCGGTCAACAGGGTGTTCTGGGCGCTCATGACGATGATGCGCAGATCAGGGCGGATCTTCTTGATCCGCGGCAGCAGGTCAAGCCCGCTTTCATCCGGCATGACCACATCGGTGATCACCAGATCGCCGTCTCCTTCCGAGACCCAGCGCCACAAGGTGGAAGCGTTGCCGGTGGTCCGGACGTCGTAGCCGGCGCGCCCCAAGGCCTGGGACAGCACTGTGCGGATGCCGCGATCATCGTCAGCCACCAAGATGGTGGCGGTGGTGGTCATGGTAGTCACTGGACGTCCCCATCTTGGACCATCGGCAGCATTACCCGGAAGATCGTCCGCCTGGGCACGCTGTCGAACTCGATCACTCCGCCGTGGTCGCCCACGATCTTTGCCACCAGCGCCAATCCCAACCCGGTTCCAGAGGTCTTGGTGGTGACGAAGGCGTCGAACAGATCGGGTCGCAGATCGTCCGGGATTCCAGGGCCGTTATCGGCGATGCTGACCACCAGCGGCAGATGCCGCCGGACTTCACTGCCCGGCAAGGCCAGCCGGACGCCGTGCTGGTAACTGGTGGACAGGGTGATCTCGCCCCCCTCCTCCGGCACCGCCTCGGCGGCGTTCTTGATCAGGTTGAGAAATACCTGGATCAACTGGTCGCGGTCGCCCAGAACCGGCGGTAATGAAGGATCGTAATGCTCGACCAGACGGATATTTCGGGCGAAACCGGCCTGGGCGATCCGCCGCACATGCTCCAGCACCTGATGGATATTGACCGCTTGGCGCACCACGTTGGGCATGTCGGAGAATGCTTCCATCCGATCGACCAGGGCGACGATGCGATCGGTCTCGTCACAGATCAGCTGGGTGAGGACGCAGTCATCTTCGCTGGCGTTCTGCTCCAGCAATTGGGCGGCCCCCCGGATGCCGGACAGCGGATTTTTGACCTCATGGGCCAGAATCGACGCCATGGCGGTCACCGAGCGGGCGGCATGGCGGCTGGTCAGCTGGGCGCCGATCCTTTGGGCGATGGACAACTCGTACAGGCTGAGCACCACCGAACCCGGAATTTCGATGATGGGAGAGACCTGAACGGTGACGATGCGATGGCCAGTTCTGGGGGTGTCGAGGGCAATGCCATGCTCGGCCACCGAAATGGCCCCGTTACGCGCCTGCTCCAGCAGGGCCAGCACCTGGGAATCGGGGGGCAGGAAGTCGATGAGCGGATGGCCGCACAGATAGCTCGCCCCGCACGAAAACAACTCCTCGGCGCCGCCATTGGCATAGCGGACGACGTTATCTGAATCCACCGCCAGCACCGCTGCCCCCAAAGCCCCCAGGACCATGGCGGGATCGATCCCGGCACCGCTCGGATTATGCTTGGCGGGGCCGGCCATCAGGCGGCATTCCTTTGCACCAGCGGGGCGTAGAACGCGACGACCGCGTCACGGACCGCCGAGGCGTCGGCCAAGCGGTTGATCTCGGCGCGGAACTCCGCCGATCCCGGCAGCCCCTTGGAATACCAAGCCATATGCTTGCGGGCGATCCGGACCCCCGTCACGGCTCCGTAATGGAGCAGCATGGCCTCGTAATGCTCCAGCAAGATGTCGAACTGCTCGGCCAGGGTCGGGTCGGGCCGCCGCTCGCCGGTCGCCAGGAAGTGGGCCACCTGCCCCGGCAGCCAGGGCCGGCCATAGGTGCCTCGCCCGATCATCACCCCATCGGCGCCCGACATCTCCAGCATGCGTTGGGCGTCGTCGATGCTTTCCACGTCGCCATTACCGATCACCGGAATGGAAACCGCCCGCTTGACCTCGCCGATGAAGGACCAGTCGGACGCGCCGGTATACATCTGGCTGCGGGTCCGGCCATGGACGGTCACCATCTGAATACCGCACTCCTCGGCGACGCGCGCCAGACTGGGGGCGTTGCGGCTGGTCTGATCCCAGCCCGTGCGCATCTTCAGGGTCACGGGGATATCCACCGCCTTGACCACCGCCGTCATGATGCGAGCCGCCAGATTTTCATTGCGCATCAGGGCCGAGCCGGCCTCCCCCTTCAGCGCCACTTTTTTGACCGGGCAGCCCATGTTGATGTCGATGATGGCGGCGCCCAGATCCTGGTTGAGTCTGGCGGCCTCGGCCATCACCTCGGGCTCGCAGCCGGCCAGTTGCACCGACATGGGGAATTCCTCGGGAGTATGAGCCGCCATCTGCATGGTCTGACGGTTTTGGCGGATCATCGCCTGACTGGCGATCATCTCGGACACCACCAGCCCGGCCCCCATGCGCTTGACCAGACGACGGGTCGGCATGTCGGTGACGCCGGCCATGGGAGCCAGGATCACCCCATTATCAAGGGTGACCGAGCCGATTTTGACGGTTTGACGTATCTTCGTACACATGGGTGCTTATTTATTATGCAGACCCCATCGGGCGCAACGCTTAAAACCGGCAAGCCTAGGAAAGCAGCACCTGGGTGACGAACTTCACGCCGGGATAGGCCAGGGTCAGCAGCAAATACGATACCAGCACGACGCGGGCGGCGATCCGGCCACGCACGCCGCAGACCCGGTGACCGATCAACAGCAGTCCGATCAGACCAAAGGCCAGCAGCGACAGCAAGGTCTTGTGCTGGAGCATCAGCAACGAGCCGCTTTCGAAATACTGGGTCGCCATGCCGGTCATCAGGCCAAGCCCCAACACCACTTCGCTGGCCAGCAGCAGACGGCCCGCCAGCCGCTCGCCATCGACCACGCTGGGCAGCATGCGCGTCAGGCGGGTCGGGTGCTTGCGCCTCAGCGAACGCTCCTGCAGGAACGCCGCCAGCGAGGCCACCGCCGCCAGGGTCAGCAGGGAATAGGTCAGCACCGAAACAATAATATGCAGGTCAAGCCAAGCGGCCGGCGCGCCGCCGGTCAGGGGGCGCGGCGCCTCGACCCCATGCACCAGCGACGCCAGCAGGCCAAGGGCGGCCAGAAACGGCATCAGTAACGGCGCCAGCCGCCAGGACTGAACGGTCGCGGCCGCCAATGCCGCGAACAGCGCCGCGCTGGCGGCGATGCTGACCCACAGCGCGGCGGACAGGCTGGTCTGCCATGCCTCGCTCATCAGCCACATGACCCAGACGGCCGGCCCGGCCACCGCCAGGGTGGCAAAGCCCCAGAACGGCAAATCCTTGCCCGCGCCGGCGCGAAGAGGCACCAGCGCCGCCGGAAGCAGCGCCACGAGGGCGAATATGTTGAGAGCGACGGAAGACATGAAGCGACTATACCATCCTTTGCCGCGACGCAAAGAGGTTGAGGTTGAACTTCATGCCGCTTAGGCTTGCCGCTCTTTGGATCGGAGGATGACCATGGCTAGAACGGTGGTATTGGTGGTTGCGGCAGGGCGCGGCCGCAGGTTCGGCGGCGATCTGCCCAAGCAGTACCACGACCTGGCCGGCCGCATGATCTTGCGTCATACCCTGGCCGCCTTCGCCACCAATCCCGAGATTGACGCGGTCCGGGCGGTGATTCACCCCGACGACCGCCAACTCTACGACATCGCCGCCGAGGGCCTCGCCATCCTTGACCCCGTTCCGGGCGGGGCCAGCCGTCAGGACAGCGTCCGCCTCGGACTGGAAAGTCTGAAGGATCTCAACCCGTCCAACGTGTTGATTCACGACGGCGCCCGCCCCTTCGTCGATGCCGGAACCATCGGCCGGGCCATCGCGGCGCTGGACCGCCACCCCGCCGCCCTGCCGGTGGTTCCGGTTGCCGACACCTTGAAGCGCGGCGCCGATGGTTTTGTCGCCGACACCGTCGATCGCAGCACCCTCTACCGCGCCCAGACGCCGCAGGCCTTCCGCTATGCCGACATCCTGACCGCGCATCAGGCCGTGATCGGCGAGGAACTGACCGACGACGCCGCCGTGGCCGAGCGGGCCGGTCTGCCCGTCGTCCTGGTCAAGGGCGACGAGGACAATTTCAAGATCACCACCGCCGCCGATCTGGCCCGCGCCCGCTTTCTATTCGCGGGAGCCGGCGAGACCCGCACCGCCAGCGGCTACGACGTGCATTGCTTCGAGGAGGGAGACGGTTGCTGGCTCTGCGGCGTCCTGGTTCCCCATAACAGTAAGCTCAAGGGCCATTCCGACGCGGACGTGGCCCTACACGCCCTGACCGACGCCATCCTGGGGGCGATCGCCGCCGGCGATATCGGCCACCATTTCCCCCCCTCCGACGCCAAATGGAAAGGGGCGGCTTCGCACCTGTTCCTTGCTCATGCCGGCTCGCTGGTCACCGCCAAGGGCGGCCGCATCGTCAATGTGGACGTCACCATCGTCTGCGAACGGCCCAAGGTCGGCCCCCACCGCGCCGCCATGGCGGCACGGGTGGCGGAGATTCTGGGAATCAGCCAGGATCGGGTCAGCGTCAAGGCCACCACCACCGAGGGCCTGGGCTTCACCGGCCGCAAGGAAGGCATCGCCGCTCAGGCCATGGCCTCGGTCTGGCTGCCGCGCTAGGGGGAAACCGTCTCCGCCGTGATCCAGTCGAGAAAGGCCGGATTACCGGCGGCGATCGGCAGGGCAACGACGCAGGGGCACGCATAGGAGTGAAGCTCTCCGACCCTGGCGACCACCTGCCCGACCAACTCCCGACGGGTCTTGCAGATCATCACCGCCTCGGATTCCTCCTGGACCTTGCCCTCCCACCAATAGAGCGAGGTTGCGCCATCCAACACGTTAGCGCAGGCCACCAGCCGCGATTCCACCAGGGAACGCGCCAGTTTCAGGGCTTCATCACGGTTGGATGCGGTGACATAGATCAGACTGTGACTCACCTCTTTTTCCCTTCGTACGCCCGAAACAAGAAAAGTGGGGCTTGTCCCGTCGCGACCGGGACAGCCCCACCAAAGTCTGTGTCGACTTCCACCGGAAGAGGAGAACGAGCCGGAGGAGTCTGGGATTGTCAGGCACTACGGCACGACCATCCGATGACACATACATAATGATTCCATAAATGGATTTCGATACCCCGTCGTGACAAATTCACCGGGATTCAACTTCTTTCGCAGATTGATGTATTTCATCCAGCATCCGTTCCAGCGCGAATGCCCCCTGATCATTACCGCAAGGCAGAGCAACCGGCGGTTTTTGCAGGGAAAACAACTTGTGCAGTTGTAATTCGAGGCCAGAGCCAAGTAAGGTCTCGATATCCACCGGCAAGGCCCTCGTATGGCGGCAAAGCCAATCGTCGAGCGGCGGGCATTCGGGCCAATCCGGACGGGCGACATAAAGAACGGAGACGCCGGCCATGGCCGCTTCGACAAAGGTGCCATATCCCGGCTTGGTGACGACGACATCCGCCGAGGCCAAAACATCTGAAAAAGACAGGCCGGCGCAGGTCCATGGCCGGAAATCGAGGCGGCCGGCGGGAAGCTCCAAGGAACTCAGCCACAGCCACCCAGGCAGGACCGGCCAGCCCCGGAAGTCGAGGGCGTGATCGATCCCGCCAAAAGCGATCAACCCGATATGCGTCCCCTCCTCCACTCCCAAGGCGGCCCATAATTCGCCTTTCCTGTCCGTGCCGCATGTGCCGACAGGGCCAATCTCGACCAGATTTTCAATGCTCGGCATCGCCATGGCCGGAGTCACCCGCAAAAAGGCCGCCGCCCTATTGTAAGCCTCGGCCATCTCTGCCCCGACCCGGGCAGCCTCCGGCCGATCCCCCAGGTAATGACGATAAATATCCGCCCATTGCAGTGAACTCAAAGCCACCACCGGAATGCCGGCCCGGGCGGCGGCGGCGATGGTGACATAAGGAACATTAGCCAGCACCAGATCGGGAGCCGCCGCCAGCAACCTTTGGGCTTCACGCTCCACCACCGCCGGCCAATCGGCATGCAGCTCGGCATAGCCCCGGGCCGAGGCGTCGAGATCGATTTCGGTGGACGAGCGCATGCGCAGGCCAAAATCCGGAATCTCACCCACATAGGTGAAATCGGTGCCGTAGCGGGTTTCAAGAAAAGCCCTGGGAACCCCGGTCTGAATGGTCAAACGCAGTCCGGGACGACGGCGGCGCAGCTCGTTGACCACCGGCGCGGTCATGGCGGCATGGCCAAAGCCATGGGGAGACAGGGCAAGCCATAAATGCCGGAAGGAGGCCTTGGTCATCGGAATTCCGCTATAAGGAGGATCACGAGGCGAAAGATAACGGTTAAGCGCCCCTCTGTCGACGCGGGGCGGCTTGCCTGTCGGCGCAGGCCAGGATAGCCTTATATAACGCCCGGCAATCTCAAGGATCGTCCCATGGACCTGTCCACTCGCTATCTTGGCCTTGATCTCAAGAATCCCCTGGTGGTCTCTGCCTCGCCACTGGGACTTGATCTGGGCAATGTCCGCAAGCTTGAGGATTTTGGCGCGGCGGCCATCGTGCTGCCCTCCATCTTCCAGGAAGACATCGAAAACGAGATCGACGAGATGGAGCGCCTAGTGGCGGAGGGCAACTCCGAGGCCTTCTCCTACTTCCCGGCCCATATGTCGGAGAATGTCGGCCCCAAGAACTACCTCGATCTGATCCGGCGCGCCCGTGCGGCCGTGGACATGCCGGTGATCGCCAGCCTGAACGGCACCACCCGCACCGGATGGACCGATTACGCCAAGCAGATCGAACAGGCCGGCGCCCAGGCCATCGAACTCAACATCTATTTCCTGCCGACCGATATAAGCCAAAGCGGGGCGGAGGTCGAAGCCCTGTATCTGGACATCCTGAAGGCGGTCAAACAGGCCGTTTCGCTTCCGGTTTCCATGAAACTCAGCCCCTATTTCAGCTCGCCCGGCCATATGGTGAAGACCCTGGATCAGGCTGGCGCCGACGGCTTTGTTCTGTTCAACCGCTTCTATCAGCCCGATATCGACCTGGAAGAACTCTCCTTGCTGCGCGATCTGAAGTTGAGCCACAAGGGTGAAATCCGGCTGCCACTGCTGTGGATCGCCGCCCTGGCCGGCAAGATCAAGGGCTCCATCGCCGCCAGTTCCGGCGTCCAGACCGCCGCCGAGGTGATCAAGTATCTGTTCGTCGGGGCGGATGTGGTCATGACCACATCCGCTCTCATGCGCCACGGCGTCGGCTATATGAAGACCCTCCACGATGGGATGGTCGCCGATCTCAACGCCCGAGAGGTCGGGAAGCTGTCCGATATCCGCGGCCGTATGAGCCGTGGAGCCACCAGCGATCTCGGCGCTTTCGACCGGGTCAACTATATCCGGATCCTGCGCGGTGGCGTTCACTCGTCGTAAAAACACCCGAACATGCGAAAAGGGGCTGACCAGAAGCGGTCGGCCCCTTATTTTGCTTGCCCGATGCCGTCGCTCTATGCCCACCCTATAGACGACGGCAGGTGTGGCGGAATGACGGTGGGAACAGTCCCAACGCGCCGCCTCAGCCGGTCTCATCGATTATGGAGTACGTATGCAAAAGGTTGATAAGCGGAGCGAGTCCAAGGCCGTTGGCGGTCTTGGCGAGCGGATGAATACGGCGGCCGCCGCCAAGAAGGCACTGCTGGAAAAGTTTCGGGCCAATAAGGTGGACGTCAACGATCCGGCGTACCTGAAGCAACAGGCCATCCGTCGGGCCGCCTCCGCCGCCCAGGCCGAGCGTGATGCCCTTCGCAACGCCGAGAAGAATGCCATCAAGGCGCAAATCGCCGCCGACCGCAAGGCGGCGCAGGACGCCATCGAGGCCGCCCGTGCCGCCGCCGAGGCGGAGACCCTCGCCGAGCAAGCCGCCCGCGAGGCCGCCGAAGTCGAGGCCGCCGCCGCGCTGGTCGCGCTGGCCGAACAGCAAAAGGCCGCCCGCGACGCCCGCTACGCGGCCCGCAAGGCCCGCAAGTAATCGAAGAATACCGCCGAGCCATCGAACTGACCTTTCAGTTCGATGGTGAGAAGGCAGGGGCGAAGCCCGCCGCGCCACGTGGCACGAAAGCCAAGCGTGAGCGCCCGGCCGGCGGGGCTTTTCATTCCCATCGCATCGGTCTCGAAACGGTTGGGAATCGGGCGGACAGGCAAAAAGAAACTCCGCTCCCCCCTATCATGGGAAGAGCGGAGTTCCTGATATCCGGAAGTCGAGCCCGGCTACAGGCCCAGATAGGCTTCCTTGACCTTGTCGTTGGCCAACAGATTCGAACCGATATCGTTTAGAACCACCGAGCCGGTCTCCAGCACATAGCCGCGGTCGGCGATGGCCAAGGCGGCATAGGCGTTCTGCTCCACCAGGAAAATGGTGGTGCCGGCTTCCTTCAAGGCCACGATGGTGCGGAAAATTTCAGCCACCAGCAACGGCGCCAGCCCCATGCTGGGCTCGTCCAGCAGCAGTACGCGCGGATTGGCCATCAACGCCCGCGCGATGGCCAGCATCTGCTGCTGACCACCCGACAAAGTGCCGGCCGGCAGTTCCCGCTTTTTATACAGGATCGGGAACATCTCATACATGCGATCCAGATCGGCCTTGATGCTGGGACCGTGGCGGCGATAGGCCCCCAAGCGCAGATTGTCCTCCACCGACATGGGGCCGAACACCTGACGGCCTTCCGGCGACTGGCTGATGCCAAGACCGACCCGGTGCTCGGGCGGCATCTTGGTAATATCCTGCCCCGCGAACGAGATCGATCCGCTGGTCACCGATTGAACGCCGGAGATGCAACGCAGCAAGGTGGTCTTGCCGGCGCCGTTGGCGCCGACCAGAGCAACCAGCTCGCCCTCGGCCACCGTGACGTCGATCCCCTTCAGCGCCTGGATGCGGCCGTAATGACTGGTCAACCCAGAGATTTCGAGAAGCGTCGCCATCACGCATGTGCTCCCAGATAGGCGTTGACCACATCGGGATTTTCCCGCACTTCGGCCGGCGTGCCTTCCGCCAGCTTGCGGCCGTAATCCAGCGCAGTGATCTGGTCGGAAATCCCCATCACCATCTTCATGTCGTGCTCCACCAGCACCACGGTGATGCCGGATGCGGCGACGCGTTTGATAACTTCGTCGATTTCGCGACTTTCAGTGGCGTTAAGACCCGCCGCCGGCTCGTCCAGCAACAAAATCTTGGGCTTGGCCGCCAGGGCGCGGGCAATCTCAAGTCGCTTCAGCGCGCCATAGGGCATGGAGGCGGCATCGGCGTCGAGATACTTGTTCAAGCCCACGAATTCCATCAGCCCGGCACAACTGGCGCGGCATTCGCGGTCCTTGCGCGTCACCGTGGGCAGTCGGAGCAGTGACGGCAGGAAACGCCGGTCGAGGTGGAGGTGGCTGCCGACCATGACATTCTCTATCGCCTTCATGTTAAAGAAGATCTGAAGGTTCTGGAAGGTCCGGCTCATGCCCATGGCCGCCAGTTCATAGGGCTTCATGCCCGAAACCAGACGATCTTGGAACAGCACCCTGCCCGAGCTTGGCGTATAGACGCCGGTGATCAGGTTGAACAAGGTGGTCTTGCCGGCGCCGTTGGGGCCGATGATCGAGTGGATGTGTCCCGCCTCGACCGAGAAGGTCAGGTTCTCGACGGCATGAACGCCGCCGAATTCCTTGGACAGGCTTTCGACCTTGAGAAGACTCATCGTCCGCCTCCCAGCCGCTTGACCGATGAAACGATGCTTGGCAACAGGCCCTTGGGCATGAAGATCATGGTTCCCATCATGATGGCGCCCAGGATCATGGCCTCATACTGCTCTACCGCCGCCAGGATCTGCGGCAACAGGGTCAGGATCACCGCACCGATCAAGGCGCCGAAGATGGAGGCCATGCCGCCCAGCACCACCATGGTCACCAACTCGACCGAATGGAAGAAGCTGCCGATATCCGGGGTGATGAAGCCGTTCTTATGGGCGAACAGGCTGCCGACGATGGAGGCGAACACGGCGGAGACCACGAACACCAACACCTTGTAGCTGGACGTATCGACGCCGACCACCTCGGCCCCGACCTCGGAACCGTGCACCGCGCGCAGGGCGCGACCGACCGGAGAATCGATCAGGTTGAGCGCCAGCCATACGGTCAGGACCAACAGCACGCCCGACACCCAGTACCACATGCGGTCACCCATGATGGTGAAACCCAGCATGCTGAAATTATCCAGCGACATGCCATCGGGACCGCCGGTGATCTTGGATTCGGTCTTCAACACGATATGGATGATGATGCCGATCCCCAAGGTCGCCATGGCCAGATAATGGCCCTTCAGCTTGAGAATGGGACGCCCGACCACGAAGGCCAGCAGCCCCACCACCGCCGCCGACAGCAGCATCGCCACGATGGGCGGGACGCCGTAGGTAACGGTCAGGATCGCCGAGCCATAGGCGCCAAGGGCGAAAAAGCCGGCATGGCCCAGGCTGATCTGACCGGCATAGCCGATCAGAAGGTTCAGGCCGACGCAGACGATGGCGTTGAACATGGCGTTGACGCCGACATCGTAGAAATAAGTATTGGAGAAGCCCAGCGGCGCCGAGGCGATAATAATCGCCAGCAACGCCAACCCTCCAGTCCGTGCGGTCTTGATATTCATGATTTTCTACACCCGATCCGTGCCGCGTTTGCCAAACAGGCCATTGGGCATGAAGAACAGCACGAAGAGAATGATCACGAAGGCGATGGCGTCCTTGTAGGCGGAAGACAGATAGCCGGAGGCCAGCGCCTCGGCGATCCCCACGATCAGCCCGCCGACGATGGCGCCGCCGCCATTGCCCAATCCCCCCAGCACCGCCGCGCTGAAGCCCTTGAGCCCCAACATGATGCCGGCTTCGTAATTGGTGAAGGTGATCGGCGTGACCACGATGCCGCCCACCGCCCCCAACAGGGCCGACAGGGCAAAGCTGGCCAGCAGCACTTTCTTGACGCCGACGCCCACCAACTGGGCCGCCAGTCGATTATGCGAGGTGCCAAGCATGGCCTTGCCGAACATGGTCCGGTTGAAGAACCACCACAACGCCACGATCACCACGCCCGACACGGCAAACACCCACAGGCTTTGCGGCATCAAGGTCGCGCCCATGACGGCGATTGGGCTTTCGCCCGAGAAGGCCGGCAGCGAGTGGAACTCCTTGTCCCAAATCAGCTGCGCCGCTCCGCGCATGAAAATCGAGGCGCCGATGGTGATGATGATGATCGTCACCACATCCGAATTACGCGCCGGCTCGATGGCGAACTTCTCCAAGGCGATACCGGCCGCCATGGAAATCAGCATGGCGAGCGAGATTGCCAGCGGCATGGGAACACCGGACGCCACCAAGGTGGCCGATGACATGCCGCCGATCATGATGAACTCGCCCTGGGCAAAGTTAATCACTTGGCTGGAGTTATAGATGATGGCGAAGCCCAGACCGGCCAGCGCATAGATGGCGCCGGAGGTCAGCCCCGAGAACAGATATTGTAGAAATGCGGCGAACATGATTCCCCCGGCCCTTGATGAGACTGACCGGCGGCCCGCGATAACGGGCCGCCGAAAGCTCGCTGGATCAGTCGCTCAGAACCCAGTCGCCCTTGCGGATTTCCACCATATGGAAGGCCGCGGGCGACAGGCCCATGTGATCGGTGGGCGACATGGACACCAAACCGCCGGTGCCGACATAGCCCGACGTCTTCTCGATCTCGTCGCGCACCTTGGCCTTATCGACCGAACCGGCGCGCGCGATGGCGACCAGGGCGATCTGAAGGCCGTCATAGGCATGACCGGCGAAGGTCGAAACGTCCGACTTGAAGGCGGCCTCGTATTCCTTCTTGAAGGCGGTGACGACCGGCTTTTGCGGATCGGTCGCCGCCAACTGGTCGGGAACCACCAGACCGGCGGCCGGCAGGCGCACGCCCTCGGAGGCCTCGCCGGCAAGCCGGATATAGTCCTTGGAGGCCACGCCGTGGGACTGGTACAGCGGCATGGGCATGCTGAGCTGCTTGTAGTTCTTGGTGACGATGGCCGGACCCTGGCCGAAGCCGAAATTGAAGACCGCCTGGACGCCAGGGGCATTCTTGATCTTGGTCAGCTGAGCGGTGACGTCGGGATCCTTCGGGGAGTAAACCTCGTCGGCGACGATCTCGATTCCGTAATTCTTGACCACGGCCACCGACTGGTCATGACCGGACTTGCCAAAGCCGGCATCCTCGGAAATCAGGGCGATCTTGCTGATGCCCTTCTTCTTCATATCCGAAAAGACCTTCTCGGCCGCCATGCGGTCGGTGTGGGGGGTCTTGAAGACCCACTTCTTCACGGGCTCGACGATCACGACCGCGCCAGCCAGCGAGATAAACGGAATCTGCGCCCGTTCGATCAGCGGGATCGCCGCCATGGTGGTGCCGGTGGTGCTGCCGCCGATGATCAGGTCAACCTTGTCACTCTCGATCAAACGCTTGGCGAAGGTGGAGGCCTTGTCGCCGGCGCCGCCGTCGTCATAGACGACCAGCTCGACCTTACGACCAAGAACGCCACCGTCCTTGTTCAGCTTCGCCACATACATTTCGAGGGTCTTCTTCTCGGGCTCGCCGAGAAATGACGCAGGTCCGGTCGCGGACAGAAAGGCGCCGATCTTGATCGGCTCCGCGGCGCTGGCGACACCGGCCACCGCGCAGACTCCGGCGGCGACAACAGTCACCACCCCCAATTTAACGAGGTTACGCATCTTTATGTTCCTCCCAGAAGCAGCTCACGGCTTATCTCGCCGCATAGCTTATCTAAGAGCCTATTTAACCCGAGAGCAACGGCTTACGCCACAAAAAAATACGCATTTTCGTACCGATTTACTGATTGAATCCCCTCCCTTCCGTATGGGGCGAGTCTGGTCAAGTGTAATAAGCTTGAAACCAAACATGTCGTTTTGTAACTTTGGACTGGGGAATTTCATCCTGGAAACGGGATTAGGGGGAGAGGGCTATCAGAACCATGGTGAATGGTGAGCACTCACTTGTTGAAAAACTAAAACAGCAGCGGGACCGCTTCATTGCGTTCGCCTTTGCCGGTGCCGACCTTCTCATCGAAATGGATGACGCCGACGTGATCACCTATTCAGCCGGCGCCGGCGAGGCGCTGTACGGCATCGCCGACAGCGATCTGCTGGGCAAGCCCCTTGCCGATTTCGTCGCCATTCGGGATCGCAAGAAGTTCACCGAATCAATTCAGCGCCTGCATAATACCGGACGCCTCGATCACACTCCCCTGACCATGGTCGGAACAAGCGGCGCCATGTCGCGCATGCGCATGGCCGGCATCAAGCTGCCTCAGTTTCCCAAGGGATATCATCTGGTTCTATCCCGGCTCTCGCCATTGGCCGAGACAGAAGGCGAGAACTCCACCGCCCCCACCGACCCGCGTATCCGCTTTGTCGAGATGGTGCAGCAACGCCTGAACGAGGCCAACCGCATGGGGGAGGAGTACAGCCTGACCCTCTTCGATCTGTCGGCATCCAATTTCGGCGCCTGCGAGCCGGCGACCCTGCAAAGCTTCTTCTCCACTGTCCACCACATCCTGGAAGAATGCTCGGTGCGTCAGTCCTCGGCGGCGGCGCTGCACGGCCGCGCTTTTGGCATCGTTCACGACAACAATTTCAGCGCCGCCGACGTCCAGCAGAAGGTGGCGGAAACGATCCGGCAGTTCGGCGGCAAGATCAAGGACGCCAAACTCAAAATACACACTGCGACGCTGGAGATGGACGACAAATCGCTGTCGGAAGACGATATCGGCAAGGCGCTGACCTTCATCATCAACGGCTTCGCCAAGGACGGCGTCAACTTCAAAATCAAGTCGCTGGCCGAGGGCGCCAAGGTGGCGGTGGAAGACAATTTGGTCCGGGTGCGCAACTTCCGCAAAATGATCAAGGGAGATCGCCTCATCTTCCTCTACCAGCCCATGGTCAATATTCATACCGGCGGCATCCTGGCCTATGAGGCATTCGGCCGCATATCCCACGACAAGGGCTATTTCAACCCGGCCCAGATCATTCCTTTCGCAACCGATATGGGCGTGATCGGCGAGTTCGACCTGATCGCGGTCAAAAAGGCGTTGGCGACCATGAAGGCGGCCACGGATATTTCCTCGCTGGCCAGCATCGCCGTGAATGTGTCTGGCACGTCGCTGGGCAATCCGGCGTTTTATCACGCGCTGCTCAAGATCTTGGAATTGAACAAGCCGATGCTGTCGCGCCTGGTGCTGGAAATCACCGATGCGGCCCGGATCTACAACTTGGACGAGGCCCGCCGCCTGCTGGCTCGAATCAAGCGGCTGGGGGTACGCCTGTCGCTCGACGATTTCGGTTCCGGCGGCTCGGCATTCGATATCTTGAAGATCCTGCCGGTGGACTTCGTCAAGATCGACTCGTCCTACATCCTGGAGGCGCGGGAGAAACGCGGGCGCTCGGTGCTGCGCGCCCTGACCAGCCTGACCCACGATCTCGGCATGACCAGCATCGCCGAATGTGTCGAGGACAGCCACATGATGGCGGTTCTCAAGGATGTGGGCATTGATTACGCTCAGGGCTATTTCTTCGCCCCACCCGCCATTGATGCGGCAAGACGGATCAAATATTTCAAGGACCACCTCAAGACCGCCGACGAGAACTCCGCGGCGGAATAGCCCCTCCTCCCATTCCGCTGGACCGGCTCATTGGTTGTGGTTATTTTGCCCTTCGTCGTCTTCGATGCGACTTGGCTCGATCTTCGCGCGCCAAACGGTATCGCTATCTCGTGAGGGCACCCCGTCATGCATGATCCGTTGAATGCTTTCGCCCTGGGCGGCGATGTCTATATCGATGGCGCCAAGACCGGCCCACTGACCGGCCTGACCTTTGCCGCCAAGGACGTCTTTGACGTGGCCGGCTATGTCACCGGGGCCGGCAACCCCGACTGGCGCCGCCTTGCCGAACCGGCCAAGCACACCGCCTGGGCCGTCGCCACCTTGCTGGAATCCGGCGCGCGTCTGGTCGGCAAGACGCATACCGACGAACTGACCCGCGGCATCTTCGGCGACAACGCCCATTACGGCACGCCAGAAAACCCGCGCGCTCCCGGTCATGTGCCGGGCGGCTCGTCCAGCGGCTCGGCGGCGGCGGTGGCCGGCGGCCTGTGCAATCTGGCGCTGGGGACCGACACCGCCGGCTCGACCCGCGTCCCCGCCTCATTCTGTGGCATCTACGGCCTGCGCCCCACTTTGGGCGAGATCTCCATGGACGGCGTTCTCAGCCAATCCAACACCTTCGACACCGTCGGCATGATGGCCGACGACGCCGAGATGCTGGCCAGGATGGCCGAGGTTCTGCTGCGCAAGAAGATCAAGGAAATCCGGCCGGCCAGGGCGGTGGTGCTGGAAGACGCCCTGGAAGCCTCCGACCCCGCCGTCGCCGCCGCCATCGAAGCCCTGCTGCCCCGCATTCAGGACGCGGTGGCCCCGGTAGTGCGCGGCACCCGGATTTCTCCGGTCCCGCTGGCCGATTGGGTCGAGCACCAGAACGCCATCCAGGGCCGCGAAGCCTGGGAAACCTTCGGCGACTGGATCAATCGCTCGAATCCCCGCTTTGGCTTCGAGGTCGCCGACAACTTCCTGCGCGGCTCCCGCGTCGCCAACCGCACCCTTTCTGCGGCTCGCGGCTTTCGCCTGCGCGCCAAACGCTGGATCGCCGAGGCCCTGGCCGGCAATGCGGTGCTGGTGCTGCCGACCACTCCGGTCACCGCGCCGCCGGTTCACAGCCAACGTTCGGTGTTGTGGGACATCCGCTCGCGCATGGTCAGCTTGACCACCATCGCCGGCATGGCCGGTTGCCCGCAGATCAGCCTGCCGCTGTGCAAGGTCGACGGCTTGCCGCTGGGCCTGTCGCTGATCGGCCCGCGCGGCGGCGACGCCATGCTGCTGGCGGCCGCCAAGCGTATCGGGAAAGTTTGATCCTTCGCAGCTTCCTCGGGGTGGGGCCGTATCGATGGCCTCGCCCCGAGGGCAGCTACAGCCCTCGAATCCAACGGGGGCGCAGCCGTACCTGACCGGTTATGGCCCCATCCAACTGCATCAGCAGTTTGTCGCGATCGCGCGGCAGATTGCCGGCCAACGCCAGAGTGTTGCTGGCATGGTTGGAACGGAAAATCACCGGATGGGGCGGGTCCAGACGTTCGATCAGCCGGCGCAGTTCCACCAGCACGTCCCGGTCGTCCTGCCACTCGAATCCATCGCCGAACCGCTCGAAAAAGCGCGGCGCCACCTCGTTCTCCAGACCCAGTTGCAAGGTGGAGAGGTAGACCGGCGGCGCCCGATTGACCAAATCGGCGGTGGCGTCGATGTGTTCCTGCCAGTCCCGCTTGCCGCCCAAGCCCAGGATCACCGTGGCCGAGACCTTGAGCCCGGCACCGCGCGCCCGCGTCAGCGCGGCCGCCATCTGCTGGCTGGAGCCCTTGGCGATACGCTTGAGCATGACGTCCGAGCCCGACTCGATGCCCAGATAGACCAGCCCCAACCGCTTGGACTTCAACAGCGCGATCTCTTCCGGGGTTTTCTTCAAGATGTCGAACGGGGTGGCGTAGGCCGACACCCGCTGAAGCCTGGGAAAGACCGAGGCCAGGCGGTCGCAGAGCGCCACCAGGGTTTCGGTCGGCAGGCAATAGGCGTCCCCGTCGGCCAGAAACACCCGATACGCCTCGGGCCATTCGCGCGCCGCCGTTTCCATGTCGGCGAAGACGTCATCCAGCGGCCGCGCCCGATAGGTCTTGGCCTTATACATGGAGCAGAAGCTGCACTGGTTATAGCGGCAACCCAGCGTCGCCTGGATGATCAGGTTGTCGCCCTCCGACGGCGGCCGCCACAGGGGAAAGTCGTAATCGATCATGACCGCTTGTCGCGCATGGTGACCAGTTCCTCGGCGGCGGAGGGATGGATACCCACCGTGGCGTCGAACTGGGCCTTGGTGGCGCCGCATTTCAGGGCGACGGCAAAGCCCTGGAGGATTTCTGGCGAGTCCGGCCCCACCATATGGACCCCCAGCACCCGATCGCTGGACCGCTCGACGATCAGCTTCATCATGGTGCGCTCGTCGCGGCCAGCCAGAATATTACGCATGGGCTTGAAGCGCGACAGGTAGACGTCGATGCAGCCATGCCGCTGCCGGGCCTCCGCCTCGGTCAGACCGACCGTGCCAATGGGGGGCTGACTGAACACCGCCGATGGAATGTTGTCATAGGCCATGGCGGTGGGAAGCCCCTGAAGGGCGGTCTTGACGAAAGCCATGGCCTCACCGATGGCCACCGGAGTGAGGTTAACCCGGTCGGTGACGTCGCCCACCGCCCAAATATGCTCGACGGAAGTCCGGGAATACTCGTCCACCACGATGGCGCCATTCGCGTCGACCGCGACCCCGGCGCTCTCCAGCCCCAGGCCGGCGCTGTTGGGCGAGCGGCCAGTGGCATAGAGAATAAGGTCGGTCTCGATGGTCTCGTCGCCCGATAACCGCACGCTATACGACCGCCCGGCGCGCTCGATGGAGCGAACCACCGTCTCGCAGCGCAGATCAACCCCCTTCTTGACCATCTCCTCGGCCAGGGCGGCCCGGACGTCTTGATCAAAGCCGCGCAATACGGTGTCGCCGCGCAACACCTGGATAACCTTGACCCCCAGCGCATTAAAGATACCGGCGAATTCAACGGCGATATAACCGCCGCCGACAATCACCATACGCTCGGGCAGCTGCATCAGGTCGAGCGCCTCGTTGGAGGTGACCACATGCTCGATACCGGGAACATCGGGCAGCGACGGCCGGCCGCCGGTGGCGATCAGGATGGTGTCGGCGGTATAAGCCTCACCTGCGACCATGACGGTATGGGCATCGGCCAGCCGGCCGCGCCCCTCGATCACCGTCACGCCATTATCGCGCAGAATACGGTTATAGACCCCCTCCAACCGGTTCAACTCGGCATTCTTGGCCGCGACCAGCCGAGCCCAATCGAAATCGAGCCCCTCGATGCTCCAGCCATAGCCGAAGGAGTCGGTCAAATCCTCGGCGAAATGCGCGCCATAGACCAACAGCTTCTTGGGCACGCAACCGCGCATGACACAGGTGCCGCCGACCCGACTTTCCTCGACCACCGCTACCCGACGACCGGCCTGGGCCGCAAGCCGGCTGGCCCGCACCCCGCCAGAGCCGGCGCCAAGCGTGATCAGGTCGAAATCATGGGCGGTCATAAAAGATCATCCTCTGTCTACCGGCGAGCCACTGGCTGGTTCCCCCCCATCAACCTAGCAAGTGGAAGCGGTCTGGAGAAGCTCAATGCCGCTTGGCAGGACGATACGCCCCGTGCAAAGCTCTGGCGAAATGTTGGGAGCAACAACAATGGCCACGCCGCCCGCCCCCGGCCTTGCCGGTCGCCTGCCGTTTCACTACGGCTGGGCAATCGTGATGGCCGGCGCGGTCACAACCTTCGCCTGTCTGGGGATGGGCCGCTTCGCGCTGGGCATGCTGCTGCCGTCCATGGGCCAGGCGCTGCCGCTCAGCCGGAGCGAGATGGGCTGGATTTCCACCGGAAATTTCATCGGCTACATGGCTGCCGTGGCGCTGGGCGGCCGCATGGTCGCCCGGCTCGGGGCGCGGCGGACCATCGTCATGGGGCTGGCCCTGGTTGGGCTGTCGATGATGCTGGTCTCGCGGGCCGAGGGCTTCGCCCAGGTCCTGGCCTTCTATGTGCTGACCGGTTATGGCAGCGGCGCCGCCAACGTACCGGTCATGGGGCTGATCGCCCACTGGTTCGGCCGCCGCGTGCGCGGCCGGGCCGCCGGTTTCGTGGTGATCGGAGCCGGCGCCGCCATCGCGGTCAGCGGCATCCTGGTACCGGCCATCAACGCCTCGCAAGGAGCCGAGGGCTGGCGGCTGTCCTGGCTGGCGATCGGCGGAATCGTACTGCTGGCGGCGATGCTCGACTGGGCGGTGCTGCGCAACCATCCCTCCGAACTGGGGCTGGAGCCCGTAACGGGAATAAGCCCGACGGAAACGCCGGACCACGCCCCATGCGCCGACGCCCCCACTGTGTCACGACGCAAAATCCTGGCCCATCTCGGGGCGCTCTATGCCGCGTTCGGCTTCACTTACGTCATCTACGCCACCTTCATCGTCACCACCCTGGTGCAGGAGCGTGGTTTTCCCGAATCCACCGCCGGCTGGTTCTGGTCGGCGATCGGCCTGTTGTCGCTGGCCTCGGGGCCGGTGTTCGGCGGCCTGTCCGACCGTATCGGCCGGGGCAAGGGGATGATGATCGTGTTTTCCTTCCAGGCCACCGCCTACCTCCTGGTGGCGCTGCCCCTGCCCGAACCCTTCCTTTATGCCTCCATCTTGCTGTTCGGGCTGGCGCTGTGGGCCATCCCTTCGATTATGGCGGCGGCGGTGGGCGACTATCTGGGGCCAGAGCAGGCGGCCTCGGCCTTCGGGACCATCACCGTCGCCTTCGCCATCGGCCAGATCATCGGCCCCGCCCTGGCCGGGCGCATGGCCGATGCCTGGGGGAGTTTTTCCGGCAGCTTCGCCATGGCGACCGCCATCGCCGCCACCGCCGTGGTCGGAGCCGCCTTCCTGCCGGCGCAAAAAAAGCAGTGACGCTCGCTCAGGCGCGCCCCTGATACCTCCGGGCGATAACGCTGGCGGCAATCAGCTGGATAAGGTGGTAAAGGATGGTCGGCGCGATCACCATGCCCAACACCGGGCTGGCGCCGAACATGATCTTGGCCATGGGAACGCCGGTAGCCAGGGATTTCTTGGTTCCGCAGAAGACCCCGGCGATAGCGTCCTCCCGCGAGAAGCCCAGCCAGCGGCAGATCAGGGTCAGCAGCCCGAACACCGTGAAGAACAGCACCAGCGCGCCGCCCGCCACCACCGCCAGCGTGTCGCCGCCATGCTCGGCCCAGACTCCCCCGGCGACCGAGTCGCTGAACGAGTTGAACACGATCAGCAAGATGACGAAGCGGTCCAGCGTCTTGAGCCACCGGATATTGCGCTCGACCCACCCCCGCAGCCAGGGCCGCAAGATCTGGCCGAGGACGATGGGCAGCAAGACCAGCAGAACAATCTTGGTCAGCACCCACCCCAGATCCAGCGAGCCGCCACTGGCCGACAGATACCAGTTCACCCAGAGCGGCGTCAGCACCACCCCGATCAGGCTGGACAGGGTAGCGTTGAAGATCGCCCCAGCCACATTGCCCCTGGCGATGGACGTCATGGCGACCGAGGACGAAATGGTGGAAGGCAGCGACGCCAGGAAAAAGAATCCCAGCAGCAGATCGGGGTGAACCCGCCCCGCCAGCGCCGCCGCGACACCCCAGATCGCGAGGGGGAACAGCAGGAAGGTGGAAGCCTGCACCAAGGTGTGAAGCCGCCAGTTCAGCATTCCGGCCCGAAGCCGCTCTGGCGGCAGGGTCAGGCCATACAGCAGGAACACCAGCGCCACGCCATAGCCGGTGATCTGGTCCATCAGCAAGACACCGCCGCTACGCCCCAGGCCGGGAACCATCCAGGCCAAGGCCACCATGGATACCAGACCGATCAGAAAGGCGTCGATCCCCACACGCGACAACGAACGAAGCAAGGCGAAACCTCGATGTTATGAAGGCGAGAACCTAACACTCGCGCCGGAACATGGCACATGAGATGATCATATGTCCGACCTGAAGGGGATGCTTTGTGTTTCTGCGCCCATGGCTGCTCGCGGCCCTGATCCTCGCTCCCTTCGCGGCCGATGCCGAAACGATCGTCGGCCGGCGGATTTTTGCCGATTTCGGTTCCGAACCGACCACGGCGGAGATCAATGCGGCGGAACACGCCGCTCCCGAGCTTTACGCCAAGGCCAAGGCCGCCGGCCGGCCGATTTTCGCCAAGGTCGCCCGCAGCGACGCCACCACCCTGATCAGCCTGGAATCGGTAGCGGTCTGTGAGCGGGCCAAGGGCTGCCCCCTGCTGGTGTTCCGCCAGATCACCCAAAAACCGATCCTGGTGACCTCGTCATTCCAAAATCTGATCCTCGACTACCGCGACAAGGCGACGTTTCTGATCATCCGGGTGTGGGACGTCACCACCGAATGCCGGGTCTCCAACGTCGCCAAGGCGATCTGCCACGACATCCCGACACGACGTTAGGACACTTCCTGCGTTCCCACAGTTGTGTTAGGAACAATCCCAGGGGCCGTAAGGCTTGCGACCATGGGAAGCAAATGGGCAAAGCAATAAATTACGGCCTGACCGGGCGTATGGGACGATGGGCATTGCTGGCCATCGCAACCACGCTGCCGTCCGCCTGCAATCTGACCCCCGATTACGAGCGTCCCCAGCAAGATCTTCCCGGCACTTACCGCAATCCGCTGCCCGATCCTTCGCCCGAGATTCCGCGTCCCCTGTCCCTGTGGTGGAAGTCGTTCGACTCGGTCGAGATGGATGCCCTGGTGGAAGAGGCGCTGGCCAACAACCACGATATCAAGGCCGCCACCCAGCGGATCGCCCAGGCGGAGGCCCTGGCCGGGTCGGCCGGATCGGCGATGCTGCCCAGCGTGACCCTGAACGCCAAGCGTAGCGTCGACTCCCCCACCGGCGGCCAAGGCGCCATCCTCGGTTCGGGAACCAACCGGACCCATCGCCTGTCTTCCGTTGGCTTCTCGGCCAGCTATGAACTGGACCTGTGGGGCAAAATTCGCGCTTCGGAAGCCTCGGCGCTGGCGACGACCCTGGCCAATGTCCATGACCGGGAAACCCTGGCCATCACCATGGTCTCGGATCTGGTCGGCGCCTATATCCAATATCTCCAGAGTGTCGACCGCGAGTCGGTGGCGCTTCAGAACATCGCCAATATGAAGACCATGCACGCCGCCGTGCGCGAGCGGGTCCGCCTGGGCGAAAGTTCGCAGTTGGAACTGGCGCAGCAACGCAATGTCCTGGCCCAGGGCGAGGCCTCGATTCCGCCGATCGTGCTGTTGCGCGAACGCTCCTTCAACAAGATCGCCGCCCTGTTGGGGCGAGCTCCCGGCGCATTGAGCCTGACCGGCAAGTCGCTTTCCGAGTTGAAGATCCCGGAAGTGGGGCCGGGGCTGCCCTCGGACCTGCTGCTGCGCCGTCCCGATATCAAGAAGGCCGAGGCCAATCTGGTTGCCGCCAACGCCAATATCGGGGTCGCGCGGGCCAAGATGCTGCCGTCGTTCTCGCTGACCGGCGACCGGGGCTGGGCCAGTCAGTTGTTCGACACTCTGACATCGCCCGGCAGCATCTATTTCACCCTCGCCGCCTCCGTCGCCACCACCATTTTCGACAACGGCAAGACCGAGGCCGATATTGCCTATAGTAGGGCGAAATTCGCCGAACTGGTCGAAGCCTACCAGCAGACCGTGCTGAACAGCCTGCGCGATGTGGAAGACGCATTGGCGGCGGTGCGGCTTGAAGGCGAGTTGGAAGTGGCGCAGACCGAGGTTCTCAATGCCTCGCTTGACGCCTACCAGCTGAGTTCGGAAGCCTTCCGCCTGGGTATGGTCGACTATCTCAACGTGCTGGAGACCCAGCGTACCCGCTTCCAGGCCGAGGACGCCAATGTGCAATCACGCTTTGGGCGTCTAAGCGCCGTCGTCGCGCTGTACAAGGCGCTCGGCGGCGGAATGGAGCGTCAGGAAGACCTCCCCGCCCCGGAGGAAACGGCCGAAACGCGAAACGAAGCGCCGAAGGAGCCTTCGGATCTTCCCCCCGCGATGGATGAGGTTGGCGAGGTTACCGCGCAGCCGGCAGGGTAAAGCGGAAGCGGGAGCCCTGCCCCTCCCCGGCCTCGACCCAGATCCGGCCTCCGTTATGCTGAATCAGCTTACGGCAGATGGCCAGACCGATCCCAGTTCCGCCAAAGGAACTGCGCGGATGCAGGCGTGTAAATAACGAAAAGATCTGTTCATAGTATTCCGGAGCGATGCCGATACCGTTATCGGTCACCGAGAACGTCCAGAACCGATCATCCCAATGGGCGGAAATCCTCACCCTCGGAATGATGTCGGGTCGGCGGTACTTGATGGCGTTGCCGATCAGATTCAAGAAGATACGGCCCAGTTCATGCTCGCGGCAACAGATCATCGGCAGTTGGTCCACCTCCACCAATGCCCCACTTTCATCGATCACGATCGCGAGGTCCGACAGAACCCGCTCGACCACCTTGCGGCTGTCGGTCGTTCCGCCGGCATCGCCCTCTTCCTGAATTCGCGAATATTCAAGAAGATCCGTGATCATTTCCTGCATCCGTCGGGCGCCTCCGACGGCATAACCGATGAATTCATCGGCATCGTGATCAAGCCGGCCCCGATAGCGCCGCGCCAACAATTGAACATAGCTGGCGACATTGCGCAGCGGTTCTTGCAAATCGTGGCTGGCGATATAGGCGAATTGCTGGAGATCCTCGTTCGAGCGTTGCAGGCTGAGAACCAGCCGCTCGCGCTCGGCCGCGGCCCGGTGCTGTAAGGTGACATCGTGAATAAGCGACAACACCGCCGGCCGACCGTCCAGCATCACCCGGGTGGATGCCACATCGGCATTGATGATCCGCCCGTCCAGAGTGACGCAATCATACGCCGCCACGGGACTCTTTCCCCCCTCGGCCATGACCGAGGAGATGCGCTCTTCCGCCAGGGCCTTGCTCTCGGGATGAACCAGATCAAGGACATTCGCACCGACAAGACCATCGGCATCGGGCGCGCCGACCATGCGGTGCGCCTCGGTATTGGCAAAGATGATCCTGCCGTCGCGGTGAACGCAAACCGCCATGGGCGCCGTCTCCACCAAGGCGCGGTACCGCTCCTCGCTTTCGGCAATCCGTCCACGGGCGCACCGCAGTGACATGGCGTAAAACGCGGTGCCAAACGATGCGAAGGCCACGAACAGCCATAAGGCTCCACCCAATAGCCGCGTCACCCGCAATTCGCCGTTGGTGACCTCCCACCCGTCCCTTGGGGTCGCAGCCAGACGCCATGTGCCATCCGGAAGAGTGACATCCATCTCCACCGCGTCGCGGTCAAAGATGGCCTCATCCCCCCAGACCATCCCGCCGGCCCGCCCCAGACCGTCATGGCCTCGAATGGCTACGGCAATGGGCACGTCATCTTGCGAGATTCCCGCAGACGCAAATATGCTGGGAATATCGATCACAACACTCAGCAATCCGAACAGACTTGGATCGCCCCCTTTCTTGGCGGGCAAGAAGATGGGAACTCGCCCGATCAGGGCGGACCCGCCCTGAATCAGGTTCACCGGCCCGGCCACCACCGGCCGGCGCGACTGAATCGCCCGTTCCACCGTCGCCCACTGATCCGCCCGACTGCGATAATCAACGCCGAGAACAGCTTGATTGGCGGTCAGCGGATAGACTGCGGCGATCACCGTTCCCCGCGCCAGGGTCAAGTTGCGGATGCTGGGATAGTCCATCAGCACGATGGCGGCGGTTCCGGCAAAGTTGGCGTCTGAAACGTCGCCGTGCTGGATGATGTTCGCGACAAGACCGCGCGTCACCAAAAGCGGAGCGGTCAACGCCCCCTCCAACAGCCCCCGGACAGCGCCGAGATGGGCAACCACGTCGACGCGCGCCGCTTCCTGACGATGCCTGACCTGCAATTGGTAGACCTCGGTCAGGGCAAGGGCGGCAAGGGCGGAAATCAAGCTGGCGGCAACAAACGGGATCAAGGGCCACACGCGCCGCCCCATCCACGTTTCTCGTCTCAAAACCGCCATCCACCGCGCTTCCCGCAAAAGATACCCAAACGAAAGCCTACCCGAGAGGGACCACAAGCGCAGCAACTGTCTTGAATAAAACCAATACTAAAGTCCAGAGCGGATCACATGGGCAGATTGTTGAAGAAATGAACCAGTCCAGGGGCTACCCGCCGGCGCTCGGTATCGGTGCCACCGACCGAATGCATCAGCTTGCGCAAAAACATGCGGTCACATTTCGGCAGCTCAAAGAACGCCTTGATCGCCACCATATCGCCGGCTCGCTTGGGCAGATCGCGGATATAGCGGACGATACAATCGCGCACGGCGCCCTCGCGGGCTTGTTCGTGCCGATTCTTGGCGTGGAATTCCTGTTGATAGAGCAGCATCAACTCACGCCAGGCCTCGGACAGCGATTCGGGCTCCCAACGGATCACCGAATGCAGGAGGGGGATATCCGCCACATGGGGCGGAGTGTAACCGCCGATCTTGGCGGCCTCGACAAACACCTCCCAAGGATCCTCATCCTTCTTGTGGTGTTTGGCGCCGATGCCCTCCGAGTTATAGGCGGCCCAACGGGCATCCCAAGTATCGAGAATGGCGTTGCCGGCCCCCCCCGCCTGGACCATGCCGATCAGCCGATTGCTGCCGCTGGCGTCCCAGGTCCGGCTTTTCGCCAGTTCCGTGATTCGCTTGGTGGCCCTGATATCGGGCAGAACGAATTTACGCAGCAGCTTCTCGTAACAAACGGCGAAACCAGGGGCGACGATGAAGGGGACCGGAATATGCGGGCGCAACGTGGCGTGATTCGAGCTGACCACCAACGACAACAACGACCGCCGGGTATAGCGAGCGATCGTCTCGTCGAACAGCTGCTTGAAATTGCTGAACTGGACCGGCTCTTCACCGTCATCGTCATTCAATGGCGGCGGGACCGCTTCCGCCACGACATCGACCTTCTTGCGCTTGGACAAATATTTCTTGGCGACATCGAAAAGCTGCCAGCGTTCCTTGTCGCGAACATCTTCGTCGCCGAGGGGCAACAGCGTGTCAAACTGACTGTCGGCGGCAGAGCCCAACTCTTCCACCTCGATCGCGGCCACCGCCCGATCAAGGATCGTATCGAACACTACGCCCAGTTCCCGGTCACTGGCCCAGGACTTGGTTTCCGGGTCGGCCATGGTCATGCGTCGCAACATAAAGATATGGGTGACGGTCAGGCCGGAAGTAACGGCCAGCAACTCGGCAACCTTACTCTCGAATTTCGCTCTACGTGCTGCGTCAGTCATCTGCTACTTCGCGCCCACCAGCTCACATGATTTGGCGATATTGGCATTACCGGCGCTCATGGGCAAGCCGCTCACGAGCGTCCGCCGGGTACAAGTCGCGATAGCACGAACAAGGCGACGGCCGCCGCCACGATACTGGGGCCGGAAGGGGTATCATAGCGCCAGCTCCCCGCCAATCCGGCGATCACCGCCAGCCCTCCCGCCACCGAGGCGGCAACGGCCATCTGTTCCGGGGTCCGGGCGACGCGCCGGGCGCTGGCCGCCGGAATCACCAGCATGGCGGTGATCAGCATGACGCCAACCACTTTCATGGCCACCGCCACGGATAGCGCCACCAGCAGCATAAGGACGATACGGGCGCGGCCGACGTTATGCCCCTCCACCCGCGCCAGATCTTCGTCCACCGCCATGGCCACCAGACAACGCCAATGCGCCGCCAGCAGAGCCAACACGAAACCGGCCCCCACCCAGACCAGGATCGCATCGCTCCATGATACCGCCAGGATATCGCCGAACAGCCACCCCATCATGTCAACCCGCACCCGCTCCATGGTTGACAGAAGCACAAGGCCCAGGGCCAGCGAACCATGGGCAAGGATGCCAAGCAGGCTGTCCGAGGCCAATCGTCCATCCCTGCGCATTCCTCCCAACATCAAGGCGACGATGACGCAAACCACCACCACGCCCCACAGGGGGGCCACCCCGAACAGCAGCCCGACGACGATGCCCAGCAGCGCGGTATGGGCGAGCGCATCGCCGAAATAGGCCATCCGCCGCCAGACCACGAAACAGCCCAGCGGCCCGGTGACGGTCGCCAGCCCCAGCCCCGCCAGCAGGGCGCGCATGAGGAACTCATCCATGGCGGCACTCCGGTCCGTGCCGATGGCCCGCGGACTCCGGATCGAGCGGCAACACGCTGCCATCGGCCAGATGCCCATGATCGTGGGCATGGGTATAGATGGCCAGACTGCCAGCCACCCGAGGTCCGAACAGGGCGAGATACTCGGGATGGCGGCTGACCGCCTCGGGGTGACCGGCACAACAGACATGGCGGTTCAGACAGACCACTTCATCGGTGGCGGCCATGACCACGTGCAGATCGTGCGAAACCATCAGCACGCCAACCCCGTCGCGATGGGCCAGTGCGGCGATGAGGTCGTAGAGTTCGGCCTGGCCCGCCATGTCCACCCCCCCCACCGGCTCGTCCAGCACCAGCAGATCGGGCCGCCGCAGCAAGGCCCGAGCCAGCAAGACCCGTTGCATCTCGCCGCCGGACAGATCCGCCACCTGACGCCCCAGGACATGGCCGGCGCCGACCGTCTCCAAGGCATCCTCCAACTGACGGTGGCCCACCGGGCCTTGAACCGCCATGGCGAGAAACCGGCGAACCGACAGCGGTAGAATCCGCTCGACGGCAAGCTTCTGGGGCACATACCCCACCGCCTTGGCGCCCAACGCCACGGTGCCGCGATCCGGCCCGAGAAGCCCCACCGCCACCCGAAGCAGAGTCGACTTTCCCGCGCCATTCGGCCCCACCACGGTGACAATGCGCCCGGCGTCAACTATCAGGTTGACGCCATCGAGCACAGTATGACCGCGAAACGCCACGGACACATCGGCGACCCGGACCAGGGGAGCCGCCGTCATCGTACAGCCTCCCTACCCCGGCAACTGGGGCACACCCCTTCGACCTCGATGGTCTGACGCGATACCGTGAAGCCAAGCCGGTCGGCGGCCTCGTTCACGGCGCGGTCGATATCTTCGTCCTCCAACTCCGCCGCCATGCCGCAACCGGCGCAAAGCAGAAACTTGCCGGCATGGGGGTGGCCCGGCCTCGAACATCCGGTAAAAGCATTCAACAACGCAATGCGATGGACCAACCCATGCCGTTGCAGGAACTCCAGCGCCCGGTAAACCGTGGGCGGAGCGGCGGAACGCCCCTCCCGCGCCAGAGTCTCCAGCAAAGCGTAGGCCCCGACCGGCTGATGGCTCTCCCATACCAGTTCCAGCACCCGCCGCCGGATTTCGGTCAGGCGAGCCCCCTTCTGTCGGCACGCAGCCTCGGCCGCTTCGAGCGCCCCGTGGATACAGATGAGGTGATCGTGCTGGGGAACAGGAAAGGCCATGCTTGGTTTCCGCGTCTTGTTATATTATAACGTATCGTCAATCCTGATCATCGCATGGAGCAGACCAATGCGAAAGCCCCTCCTCGCCGCCACCCTGCTTGGACTGCTAAACACCGCTCCGGCCTTGGCCGATGCCCCCCCCGCCGTCCTGGTCAGCATCAAACCGCTGCACGGGCTGGTCGCGGCCGTGATGAAGGGCGTAGCGGAGCCGGGGCTGATCGTCTCGGGCGCCAACTCCCCCCACGGCTACGCCATGAAGCCGTCAGACATGCGCGCCCTGGAAGGCGCCCGCCTCGTAGTGTGGGTCGGCAAGGATTTCGAGACCTGGTTGGTGCGCCCGGTAGCCAAGGCCAGGGAAGGACTGGCCATGCAGGCGATCGCCGGCATAAAAACCCTTCCCACCCGTGAAGGCGGCGTGTGGGAGGCCCACGATCACAAGGACGAGGCCGACGACATCGATGGCCATTTCTGGCTCGATCCCGACAATGCCGGCCGGCTGGTGGATGCCGTGGCGGCGCGGCTGAAGAGTCTCGACCCAGCCCATGCCACCGTCTACGACGCCAATGCCGCCGAAACCCGCCAAAAGCTGGCGACCCTGGACAAGGCGTTAACCGCCAAACTGACGCCGCTGGCCGACAAGCCCTATGTGGTGTTTCACGATGCCCATCATTATTTCGAGATGCGCTATGGCCTGAACCCAGCCGGAGCCATCACCGTCGACCCCGAGCGCCCCCCCAGCGCCAAACGGCTGGCCGCGCTGCGCGATCGGATCAAGAGTTCCGGGGCGAAATGCGTCTTCCGCGAGCCCCGCATCACCAGCCCCACCGTCCAGACCCTGGCCGAGGCCTCTGGCGCGCGGGTCGGTCAACTCGATCCCGAAGGAACCCTGGTTCCAGCCGGTCCCGACGCCTATTTCACTCTCATGACCGGCCTTGGCGACTCACTCTTCGATTGCCTTGGCCATTGAGCGATGCTCTATACCCATGAGTCGCATCCTGTAAGGGTTTCATCATGACCACCACCGATCCTTCCGCCGCGCTCGGCCTCCTCTGCTTCAACGCCGACGGCCTGGTCCCGGCCATCGCCCAGCAACACGACACCGGCGAAGTCCTGATGATGGCCTGGATGAACCGCGACGCGGTGATCGAGACCCTGACCACCGGCAGGGTCTGCTACTGGTCGCGCTCCCGCAAGGGACTATGGCGCAAGGGCGAGACCTCGGGCCAGCAGCAGCGGCTGATCGATTTCCTGATCGACTGCGACGGTGACACCATATTGCTGAAGGTCGATCAGGACGGCGTCGCCTGCCACACCGGACGGCGCACCTGCTTTTACACCGCCGCCCGGCCGGAAGGACTGGCCGAGGTGGAAAAGGTCAAGATCTCGCCCGAGGAACTGTACAAGAAATGAGCCTGATCCCCGTCACCGTCCTGACCGGCTTTTTGGGCAGCGGCAAGACCACCTTGCTCAATCATCTGCTGGCCCAACCCGACCTGTCCGACACCGCCGTGCTGATCAACGAATTCGGTGCGGTGGGAATCGACCACCTGCTGGTGCGAAAAATCGCCGAGGATGTGGTCTTGCTGCAATCCGGCTGCCTGTGCTGCACCGTGCGGGGGGATCTGGTCGAAGGAATGCGCGACCTGTTCCTGAAGCGGGTCAAGGGTGAGGTGCCGGAATTCGGCCGGGTGGTGATCGAAACCACCGGGTTGGCCGACCCCGCCCCCATCATCCACACCTTGATGACCGATCCGCTGATTTCCAGCCGCTACAAGCTGGACGGCATCGTGGCCACCATCGACGCCGTCAACGGAGAACGCACCCTCGACGCCCAGGTCGAGGCGGTCAAGCAGGTCGCGGTGGCCGACCGTCTGGTCCTGACCAAGGCCGACATCGCCGATCCGACCCGAGTGGAAATGCTGCGAGCCCGCCTGCGCGGCCTGAACCCCGCGGCCCCGATCATCCCGGCCGCCATGGGACGGGTGAATCCCGCCGAGATCCTGGACGCCGGTCTGTTCAACAAGGAGTCCAAGGTTCCCGACGTGGCCCGCTGGCTGAACGAGGAAGCCTATCTGGCCCATCAGGCGGCACAGAACGGGCACCATCATCATCATGATCCGAACCGGCACGACGCCCATATCCAGGCCTTCGTCTTTACCGCTTCCGCCCCGGTATCCTGGACGGCCCTGGGCTTTGCCCTGGAGTTGATGATCTCGTCCAAGGGCGAGAATCTGCTGCGCATCAAGGGGATCGTCAACGCGCGCGAATCCGAATATCCGCTGGCTATCCATGGCGTCCAGCACGTGTTTCACCCGCCGGTCCCCCTGCCCGGCTGGCCCGATTCCGATCACCGGACACGAATCGTCTTCATCACCCGCGACATCAGCCGTCAGATGGTGGAAGACCTGTTGAAAGGGGTATTGTCGCTGGAAAGCCTCGGGTGATCCAAGGCCTTGCAGCCCGAACCGCTAAACCGAGGGGGCCAGCGCCTTGGCCAATTCGCACACCTGGGCACGCAACGCCGGATCGCTGATACCGTAATAGGCGCGAACCAGCAGCTTGGTCTCGTAGCGCGAGGTCAGATCCTCGTCCTCCGAGATCGGGCCGTCCTGAATCACCACAACCGGCTCGGCCAAAGACTCACCGTCGGGAATCTCGTCAAAGAAATATCCGACCGAGACTTGAAGAGCGCCCGACAGATCGAACAGGCGCGAACTGCTGACCCGATTGATGCCGCGCTCGTATTTCTGCACCTGCTGCAAGGTCAGGCCGATAGCCCGCCCCAATTCAGTCTGCGTCATCCCCAGCCGCAACCGGCGAAGACGAATGCGCTCCCCCACATGCGTATCGATGGGGTTGGGCTGAGCAATCTCCGGCCCGACCTTCGAGATACTCTTGGGTGTAGCAGCGCATAGCTCAAGGGTCATTACCAACCTCCTGGAACAGCAAGTTGGTGAACCCTAGCACTTGGCCTGACAGAAGAAGATGCGTAGAAACTACGCACTCCGACCACCGGAAGGTTACTAATATGGCGAGACGAGATGCTTCAACAACAGAATGCGGCTAAGAATGCTCGCGTTTTAAGGTTGCTGAATTTTGCCTACAGACAAAAAGTGGTGACGCATGCGCTACGCCCCACGATCACAAAGACGAATCCACCAAAAGCCTGAGATGAAACGCGGCTTGGACAATATCATCAAGGCCGCGGGCCTCGAACTTGTCGAACACCCGCCCCCGATGAGTTTCCGCGGTTCGTGTGCTGATGTTGAGTTTCGCCGCCAGTTCCTTGGTCGCGGCCCCCCCCACCAACAGCCAGTAGACATCGGCCTCCCGATCCGTCAGGCGATTGAACTTCCGCAAAGCGTCGATGGCCCGGCCATGCTGGCGGCGGATTTCCACATGGTGGCGGCAGGCGTCCGCAACGACGCTCAACAGCTTGTCATTGTCGATGGGCTTTTCGATAAAACCGAACGCACCCAACTGAACCGCCCGCACGGCGGTTGGAATATCGCCATAGGCCGAGATCATGATGACCGGCGCGTCATGCCCCTGACGCCGCGACGTCTTCAGCGCCTCGATCCCGCTATCGCTGCCCAGCCGAAGATCGATCAAGGAACAGCCGCACGCGTCCACGTCATGCTGACCGACAAAAGAGGCCGCATCGCCAAAGCACCGCACATCATAACCAACGGAAGTCAGCAACCATTGAAGGGCTTCCCTAAACCCCGAATCGTCATCGACAAGTGCTACTGAAAACCTACGTTCTGGGAGCATTTTCTCGTCTCATGCCTTCGGTAACGAGCATACTACCCGCCCCCCCCCATCTTCGTCATTGGAGATTTCAAGCCTTCCTCCATGAGTGGCGAGGATTGCGGTGACGATCGGCAAACCGAACCCGCTCCCCGTCCGCTTGGCCGAGGCGAACAGGGCGTGGCCAGTCTGAAGAATGGCGGCGGGAAAGCCAGGGCCGCTGTCATGAATCGTGAACGCGACCTTGCCCTTCCCCTCAAGGACCGAGAGCCTCAACCGCCGCCCCGCCTCCGGCTGCGACGTCATAGCCTCGCAGGCGTTGCGGACCAGATTGACCAGCACCTGCTGCAACGAAACGCGGTTCCCCAGGATGAAAACCTCCAGATCGTCCCCTTCCACCCGGACCGCGACGCCATGGTCATCGCAAATCTGGTAAAGAAGCGGGATGACGTCGCGGAGCAGGTCGCCGACGGATAGCGACTCGGACGCGCCGACGGAATGCTCGATCTGCGACTGGCTGATGGCGATAATCTCACGGACCCGCTGCACCTCGCGCACCATGCGGTCCACCAATTGCGGCAACTCCTCGGGATTGACCTCGCCGCGCAGGACCATGGATTGCAGGCCTTGGGTGTAGGTCGTCAGGCAGGCGAGCGGCTGCTTGATCTCGTGGGCCAGTTTGGCGGCCGTCTCATGGGTGGTGAAGTGACGATAGGCCCGGTCCAGCGCCGCCTCCTGACGCCTCAACTCGCGCAGGGTTTGCTCGCGGTCATGGACGCTGTCCACCAAACCGGTGGACATGACGTTCAAAGCCGCCGTCATATCGTCCAGTTCATCGGCCCGCGAAGGCGGCCGCCGCGACAGCCGAAGCGCCACGGCTCCCGCTCCCAGGGTATAGCCGCGCAGGAATCCGCTGATGGCGATCAGGTGGCGGGTGACCAGGCGATGAACGATGAACAAAGTGAAGGCCGAAACCAGGAACGTTTTCACCCCCTGGGTGATCAGGATGCTCATGGCCCGCTCGGTCAGCCGCCCATAGACCCCGGACAGGGTGGCTTCCACATAAAGCGCCCCGATCAGCTGCGGCGCCTCCCGGTCCCGGATCTCAGCGTAGAGAATCGGGTATTCACGACTGAGGATCGGACCGACGCCACGCTCCCCGACTGAAATTCCGACTTGGCGCTTTCGGACTCGGCCGACCTCTCGCACCTCAAGATATTGCATATCGGGCAGATGCCGGATTCCTTCGATCAAAAGCTGTATCTGATCGACATCCAGACTCCACAGGGCTCCTCCCAGACTGGCAAGGTAACTCCGCTCGACTTCATTGAAACGCGCCTGAATATTTTCAACCTCGTCCCGATACTCCAGGTAAAGCTGAAAAACAGTCAGGGCCAAGGTAATGATCGAGCTGAACAGCACGATCGCCAGCAATAGCCTGGAACCGATCCCCTTATTAAAGATCGAATTGCCGCCAAGAACGCTCACAAGCCGCCTCCCACCGCCATGGATAGCTGGCCCCGCCATGCGAGGAAAGCCCGCCGGTCGGTCGCTATGACCAGGCGATCAGCTTGACCCCCAGTGCGATGAACACGCCGCCGGCAACGCGGTCCAGCCAGCGACCGGCCCCCGGCGCACGGTTGAGTCCCTGTCCGACCAGACCGGAAAAATAGCCGATGGTTCCAAACAAGATCACCGCCTGAAGGGTGAACAGCCCCCCCAATTGGGCGGTCTGCCACGCCACATCCCCCCGGCCGGCATCGACGAATTGGGGCAAGAAGGCGAGAAAGAACAACACCACCTTGGGATTAATGGCATTGGCGACCAGCCCTTTGACGAATAGCGGCCATAGCCGGTCGGAGCCGTCGCCATTCTGAGCCGCGACCGAGACCCCGCCGGTGCTCCGCACAGCCTGGATGCCCAGCCAGACCAGATAGAGGCCGCCGCACAGCTTGAGTCCCAGAAAAGCCCACTCCGACGCCGCGATCAAGGCGCTGATCCCCAGAGCGGCCAGGATGGTGTGGCTAAGACAGCCCAAGGCGCAACCCAGACCAAACACCATGCCCTGGCGGCGGCCGCGCGAGATTCCCAGGCTCAGCACCATCAGATTGTCCGGGCCGGGCGACAGGGTGATCAGCATGGCCGCCACCAGGAAACCCGTCGCCTGCCACAGTCCGAGAAGCATCATTTTACTCGCCCCAGCGTCGGATGGTGCCGCAATCCAGCCCAAACAGGTCAAGCATCCGCCCGGCGGTATGCTCGATCATGTCGTCCAGGGTGTTCGGGCGCGCATAGAAACCGGGAACCGGCGGCGCAATCACCGCCCCCATCTCGGACAGTTGCAACATGCTTCGCAGATGTCCGGTATGAAGCGGCGTCTCACGCACCATCAGGACCAGACGCCGACGCTCCTTCAAGGCCACGTCGGCGGCTCGCGTCAGCAGCGAGGTGGTGACGCCGCTGGCGACCTCGCTCATGGTGCGGATCGAACACGGCGCCACGATCATTCCCATAGTCCGAAACGACCCCGAAGCCGGAGCGGCGGCGATGTCGTCGGCCTTGTACCAATGGCTGGCCAAGGCCCGGACATCCGAAACCTTCAGATCACTTTCGTGGGAAAGAGTGATCTCGGCCGCACGACTCATCACCAGATGGGACTCGACGCCGAGACGCCGAAGCATCTCCAGGATCCGAATGCCGTAAGCAACACCGGAAGCACCACTGATTCCCACGATCAAACGCGGTGGCGGAGCGCTCACGGTCGTGTGTCCTGCATGGGGATACCCTTCAAATCAGCCTATCCGGTTGTAGTGTAACCCGGCACTCAGTCTTAGATAACCAGGATGGTGGGATAAGCCTGGAACGGACGGGATGTGGTGGGATGGGAACAGCAGAAATCCGCCATTCGCGACCATCTTGTAAAAATTTTCGGCCCCGGGGTGCTCGATGAGCGATTCTGCATTTGGGTTGAGGGGAAGCGGTGTTTTCGGCGGGTGGTTTTGGATGAGGCGTAGAATTCTGCCGGGTGCCGATGGTGGTGTCGAGTAAGTAGTTTCTACGCATATCGGAGCGGGCGGGACCGTGAAAGCGTCCGGCGCGGAATAGTATACAAGTCTCAGGCCTTTTGGGTGCTTGCCTCAGCCCCATGAGGGTTGGCGAGGGCCTCGCGCAGGCGGCGCCGCAGTTGGCCGATGGCGCCACGGATGGCGGCGGGGCGGTCCTCGGGCGGGACATCCTCCGACAGGTCGGCAGCGATCTTGGCGGCTTCGGCAGCGATGCCGCGCAGGGTTATGGTATAGCCACACTCCTTATAAGCCGCCGAAACCGCCTCGGTGACCTGGCCATACAGGTCGGCGTCGATGGCGACCGCCGCGCTGCTGGGCGCGGGCGGTGAGACGCCGACACCACCAGGGCGCATCGGCCCGACGCCCTTCAGAAGCCAATCAAGCGTCACACCCTTAATATCGGAAATCCGCAACAGCGTTTCCGCTTTCGGGATTGAGCCGCCATTCCACATCCGGTCAAAGGTGCTGCTCGGTATGCCGACGCTCCGCGCCCACACAAAGGGCTCCTCCTCGCCGACTAGATCAGCGAGTCGCGTCCGAAAGCCTGCATAAGGCGCTTCGGGGTTCATAGCCGTAAGCCCGAACTGGAGTTCGAGGCCTCGCTCCGATTTCGGACTTTAAAATAACCATTTAATATCAGTTCTGTAGCTGGAATTCGCAGAAATACAGCGCGACAACAACACCGAAATCGGAAATCGGTGTTGTCTGATCCCAGAAACGGAGTTATAACGCTTGTCATGTCTATCGCACCTGCAATCTTAAGCGCCCTACAAAACCCCGCAACGCGGCGGGGGTTCGTGAAGGCTTTATTCGAAGCCAAGGGCCTGTCGTTTCGGTCGTTCGCCTTCCGGGAAGGGGTGAGCCATCAGGCCGTCTGCCAGTCGGCAGCGGGTCATGGCAGCAGCCACCTCCGGGAGGCAATCGCCCGGGAAATCGATCTCACCCCCTGGCAACTGTACCCCGAGCGTTACGACGGCAAGGGCAACCACCTGGGACGAATTCGCGATCAACAGCGTAGCACGCGCCCCCATGGGCGCAATGTCGAAGAAGGGAAAGCCGGAGAACGGGTCTACATTCCGCTGCCCGACAATCTGCATGACGATCACTGGCTGGTCTGTTTGGTCGGGATGGAGCCTGCGCGGGCCATCGCCGAGCGGTTGGGCGGCGGCGATGTCCTGATGCCCATGGGGCCATCGGGCAATCGCGCCCGCGCATGGGCGATGATCAGCAACGCCCTGGCCGAGGGCAAGAGCACGCGGCAGGCCGCGCGGGCGGCGGGCGTCCATTCCCGGACGGTGCGCCGCCACCGCAATGGCCACTCCGGCGCAAGGCGGATCGATCCCGATCAGGGCGACCTCTTCTAGGCCGATTGCATACCGGTCGCGAGCAGGTCAATATCACCGGCATCCCTCACAATCCCATCAGTACCGGACAAGTGTCCGTCCTATCGCGCGCGCGCGCGGCTTATACCCTCGGATAATCACCACTCCGAGGGGCTCCCATGTTCGACGATTTTGCCATCACGGCCTTCGCGCTTCGCCTCGCCTACGGCATCGTCGCCGTCATCGGCATCATCTGGCTGTCATCTCACCTCGATCAGCGGGCCAAGCGCAGCTTCGGCGATAGCATGGAGGAGATGGCCAAGGACCCCATCGCCCTGGCGCTGTATTACGGCCTGCGCTTCGTCGGTCTGGCCCTGCTGCTGGGTATGCTGATGGGCTGCTCGGCCGCCAGCGCCGGCACCGTGATTCCGTCCCGCTATGATGCCGAGATCAGTTCCGCCGTTAAAACCTACTGGCCGGATTATCCGGCCCCGGCCGCCTGGAAGGCCCAGCTGTATCAAGAATCCCGCCTCGACCCTTCGGCGGTTTCGCCGGTGGGCACCGCCGGTCTGGCCCAGATCATGCCGGGCACCTGGGGCGACCTCACCCGCGAACTGCGGCTGGGCAACGCCTCCCCACATGCCGCCATCGCCATTGAGGCAGGGGCCTATTACATGGCCAAGTTGCGCCGGGGCTGGCGCTCTGAACGTGCGGCCGGCGACCGCAATCAATTGGCCCAGGCCAGCTACAACGCGGGCATGGGTCATATCGTCAAAGCTCAGGGCTTGTGCGGCGGCGCCCGGTTGTGGGCCGGGATTGCCCCTTGTCTGCCCCAGGTCACCGGCATCCATGCCCGCGAGACCACCACCTATGTGGAGCGCATCCACCGCTACCGCGCGATGCTGGAGGCCGGGCTGTGATCTCTGCCATCGCCCGTTTTTTCGGCATCGACATCGTGGTGGTCGCCCTGGTGGTGACGTGCCTGGGGTCGGCCGCGATCTCCGGCGTGTTGGTCCACCGCTATGACCAGGCGCGGCACGACAAGGTCGTCGCCGATCTGCGCGCCGCCGCCGCCACGGCCTTGGCCACCGCAACCGGTAGGGTATTGGCCCAGGAGCGGGCGTGGATCGCCCAGCGCGACCAGATGGAGACTGATCATGTCCAGACGATTACGGCCTTGGCTGCTGATGCTGCTGCCGCTCGCCGCGCTGTTGCAGCCGCTGGCGGGCTGCGCGACCCCGGAGCCCGTGGGAAAGGTGGTGGCTGCCCCATCTCCGTTGCCGCCGGCCCCGCCGCCGGCGCTGCTGATGCCGCCGCCGGAAGCCCGCTATCGGGAGAGGCTGCTGAATTTCTTCTCGCCGAAACCGACCGCGCCGAAACCTGCGGGGCTTACGCCCAGCTCGGCCATGCCTACGCCCTGAGAGTGAAGGCGTTGCGGGATGAACAGGCTGCCGGAGGCGGTCATGACTGACTTCGGCGACGACGCGACCGAGGCGCAGGAGCGCCACCTGCAACGCTCATTAGCCAGGGCGGGGGTGAAGTCCAGCCAAACCATTATTCCGCCACCCCATTACGACCCAGACCCCGAACCCGCTTTCTGCCGCGCCTGCGGCGGTAAGCCCGAGGTTGGCGCTTTGTGTGGGCCGTGTGGCCATCAGTTGGACAAGGGGGGGCGATGATGGACGTGTTTCTGACGTGGTGGCCGATATTGCTGGTCATCGTCCAGTGCATTCTGGCCTGGGTGCTTTGGTCCATGCGCCAGCAATTCGTCACCCATGACGCCTTCGAGGCGTTCAAGGAGACCCACACCAAAGCCCATGACGGCATCACCGCCGATTTTGCCGAGGGGCGGAGGATGTTCTCTGAGATCACCACCGAACTCAAGCATCTCCCCACCCGCCGAGATATCGAGGATCTCAAAGAGACCCTGCATACGGTGGACAAGGGCGTCATTCGGATGAGCGGCCATATCCGCGAAGTCGCCGCCCGGTTGGGCGCGGTGGAAAAGCCGGTCGATCAGCTGATGGGCCGCGCCTTGGATGGAGATAACTGATGGGCAAGTTCGCCGAGACCGTGGCGGCCAGCCGCCGTACCTTCGTCCTACGCTTGCTGGTGACCCTGGGGGCCACCGCCAACGAATCGGTGATCACCAGCGCCACTGTCCAGGGTGGCTTTGGTCAGGCCACCCGCGACGACATCCGCAAGGATCTCGACCTGCTTAAGGCGCGGGGCTGCACCACCGAGGAATGGTTCGACGACGCCGTGCGCGTGGTGGCTATCACCGAACGCGGCGAAGATGCCGCCTACGGTCGTGTCGAGGTTGCCGGGGTAGAACGCTCTCCCTGGCGGGCTTAAGCATGGCGACGCCCTCCAAGGCCGACCGCCTGCCGGGCTTCCTCAGGGAGGCCTTGGCGGAGTTATGGTATTCCCGCCGCTACACCCTGGACCAAATCAAAACCTTCCTCGACGATGTCGCCGCCGGCCGCCGCGACATGCTGCCGCCCGAACTGGACGATCTTCCCGACGACGCCGTCATCCCGCCCACCGCCATGCCGTCCCGGTCCGGACTGCACCGGCACGTCCAGGGTCTGGACAAGTTGGCCGAACGGCTGCAGCGCTCCCGCGCCGTGTCCGAGGGGCTGGTGCGTCAATTGGGCAAGGCCCCAGAAAGCCGGCAGATGCAGCTCAACGTCGAGCTGATGCATTCGGTGGTCACCGATGTGTTTCTCAAAGCCGAAGAGGCGGCTGCGACCGGCGAGGCGGTGGCGTTCGATCCCAAGACCATCCACGACCTATCCAAGGCTCTCGATCATCTGGCCAGCGCCCGCAAGAAGGATGCGGATCTGGTGTTGAAGGTCCGCGAGGAAACGGCCAAGGAGATGGCAAAGCGGGCCGCCAGCAAGCTAGATCTCGCAGCTAAGGACGCCGCCAAGGCTGGTGAGAAAGGCTTGTCGGCCGAGCGCATTGCCCAACTGCGGCGCGACATCGCGGGGATGGCTTAAATGGCCGTTAAATGGGTGCCGCCTAAATCCCTGATCGATGATCTGTGGGGTACCACGGCGCTTTCCACCTACGACCCGCTGGGCGAGGGCATCCTCATGGACCACCAGAAGCGGTGGGTCGAGGATCAATCAGCCTTTAAGGCCGCCGAAAAGGGGCGCCGTACCGGCTTCACTTGGGCCGAGGCATGGGACGACACTCTGATCGCCTCGGCCGCCAAATCAGCGGGCGGCGATGATATCTGGTATATCGGCGACACCAAGGAAAAGGGCCGCGAGTTCGTGGCCACCTCCGCCGGATTTGCCTCGCGGCTGGCCGGTGAATTGCTGGACATCGAGGAGTTCGTCTTCGAGGACGTGGAGGTGGACGAGCGCGGTGAGGCCAAGACCCGCCAGATCGCCGCCTTCCGCATCACTTTCGCCTCGGGCCATCGCGTCTCCGCCCTGTCGTCCCGGCCCGCCAACATTCGCGGCCTGCAGGGCATCGTGGTGATCGACGAGGCCGCCTTCCACCAGGATGTCGGCAAAGTGATCGAGGCTTGTCTGGCCCTGCTGATCTGGGGCGGCAAAATCCGCATCATCAGCACCCACAACGGCAACACCAATGCCTACAACACCCTGATCAAGGAGATCCGCGCGGGCATTCAGGAGGCGTCGCTGCATCGCGCCACCTTCGACGACGCCGTCGCCGGTGGCCTGTACGAGCGTATGTGCGCCGTCACCGGCCGCGCCATGAGTCCCCAGGACAAGGCGGCATGGTATTCCAAGATTCGCCGGTCCTATGGTTCCCGTACCGAGGCCATGCGGGAGGAGTTGGATGCCGTCCCGCGCGAGGGTGACGGCACCATGCTGCCGCTGGCCCTGATCGAGGCGGCCCAGCGCCAGGATTATCGGTTGGTGCGATGGGAGCCGCCTCCACCGGCTGGAGCCTTGGAATTCGTCGACTGGCCCGAGCAACTGCGCCGCGCCCATATGGATCTGTGGATCGCCGAGCATGTGGTCCGTGAGCTGGAGAAGCTTCCCGCCGATGCCCTCTGCGCCATCGGCGGTGACTTTGCCATGCGCCAGGACCGGGCCGATTACGCCGTGGGCTATACCGATCACGTCCTGCACCGCCATGTCCCGCTGATCGTCGAGCTGCGTCAATGCCCCTATGACCAGCAAAAGCAACTACTGGTCTTCATCGGCCGTTGGCTGCTGCGGCATCGCCGATTCCAGGCCGGTGTGCTGGATGCCAATGGCAACGGCATGGTGCTGGCCCAGGAGGCTCGCCAGGAGTTCGGGCCGGACCGCATCACCGAACTGATGCCCTCCGACGCCTGGTTGCGCGAGATGACGCCCAAGCTGTCGGCCGCGTTCGAGGACAAAACCATCCACCTGCCGGCCCATCTCGACGTGCGCGGCGATCTGCATCAGTTCCGCCTTGTCGGCGGCGTCGGCAAGATCCCCCGCGACGTCCGGACCGTGGGCACCGATGGCGGCAAGCGCCATGCCGACGCGGCGGTGGCCATCCTCAATTTCTATGCCGCGACCTTCGGCGAAGTCGGCGAGTACGCCTATCAATCCGCCCGGCCGGCGCCGAATGCCAACACCCCGGATCACGATGACGACGACAACGGCCAGTTCGGCCACGGAGCCTATTGACCATGGCCATCCTCGACCAATACGGCAATCCCATCGACATCAAGCGGCTGGCGGTCGAGGAATCTGGACCGTCCATCACCGGCGTGCGCCAGATCCTATCCGACCATCCTTGGCGGGGCATGACGCCCTACCGGCTGGCCCAGGTGCTGCACGCCGCCGAGGATGGCGATGCCGATTCCTATCTGGAGGTGGCCGAGGAAATCGAGGAGAAAGATCTGCATTACCGCTCGGTGCTGGGCACCAGGCGCTTGCAGGTACGCCATCACCATCACCGAGCATCGGCCCGCCACTTGCGAGTCCGACTGTTTGTCCCCTCTCGATCCAGATGACCTGGTCGTGGCCGGAAAGCCCACGCCATGGTGCTACGCGGTCGATATCCATGCCCCCACCGAAACCATCCATGAGTTGGACTGCGCCGCCGGCGGCTGCGACGAGCCGCTGCGGACCTGGGGCAACCGCCTGCTCGAATGCGTCATGCGCCGCGAGTTCCGCCGCCGCCGCATGACCCGCCATCTTTTTCTCAGCTTCGCCTATGGAGACGCATGATGCATCGCATCGACAGCACTACCGCCGACCAGACTAAGCATGGTGTGGGAAAGCCGGGCTTTACCGGTGGGAATCCAATGACCGCGACCCCGTCAACCCGCTTCACCCCGGAATGGTGCGACGACGTCCAGGAAAATCTGGCACGGCTTATCGAGGCTGCCGGGATCGCCCTGGCCAAGGGCAACCACACCCAACTCTACGACGCCGTGCAGGCCTTGATCGCCGCCGCCATCGGGTCCATCTCGATCAAGCAGCGGTCGCTGATCGCCACCGCCCAGACCTTCGCGCCCGGCGTCGCCGATAGCGACCCGGTCCGGTGGGACGCGGCCAACACCCGCTGGGCCAAGGCCCTGGCCGATGGCAGCGCCAATGATCTGGGGCTGGGTCTGGCCGACGTCACCAACGCCGAGGTGGTGCTGTATGGCGAGACCCGCGCCGGTCTGGTGACCGGCCTGACCCCCGGCGCGGCCTACTATCTCGCCCTGGCCGGCGGCCTGACCGCCACGGCGGCGCCCGACCTTGTGAGAGTCGGCGTGGCGAAGTCTGCGGGGGTCTTGTACGTCGACATCGATGCCGGCGTGCCGGCCGGAATCGCCTATCTGGCCAACGCCAATGTCTGGCCGCAGCATCAGTCCGGCGTCATGGCGACTCTTGTCGACGTCGGCACTATCGCCTGGGATGTGCCGACCCGCCAGCTGGCCCAGGTGACGCTCACCGCCAGTCGCATCCTTGGGGCTCCCACCAATGGCGTCGCCGGCACGTTTTACCAGCTGCACGCCATTCAGGGCGGCGCGGGCGGGTGGGCGCTAGCCTACAACGCCATCTACAAGGGCGTGGCCGGGGTCAGCTTGACCGGGACCGCCGGAGCCGAGGATGTCCTGACGTTTTACTTCGACGGGACGTATTACAAGCTGGTGGCCGTCAAATTCAACGTGGCGGCCTAGTCATGCTGAATTCGACCATGGGCGCTCTCGGCGGGTTCGTCCCCGTGACAATTAATTACGCCTTTACCGGCGGCGCTCAGACGGTGACCGTGCCGTCCGGGGCAACCCGTATGGTCTATGACCTCAAGGGAGCGGGTGGGGGCTTGGCTCGGGCGGGAGCGGGCGGCCTTGGCGGGGCCGGCGGGCGATCCCAGGGCCTTAAATACGTCACCGGCGGCCAGACCTTCACCATCACGGTTGGCGGCACCGCCTCTGGTCTGACCGGCGGCTATAACGGCGGCGGCCAGGGCGCCACGAATGGCCCTGGCGGTGGTGGCGGTGGCGGCACCAAGCTCACCGATGGTGCGTCGTTCGTGGCCTGGGCTGGCGGCGGTGGGGGCGGCAGCTATGGCTCCTCGGCCGTAGGCGGGTTGGGGGGCGGGCCAGCAGGCGGCAATGGCGGGTATACCTCGCTTGCCGCCAACTCCGGGATCGGCGGCACGCAAAGCGCCGGTGGCGCCAGCGGCACCAATAATGCGGGCACCGCCGGCACCGCCGGTCAGGGTGGCAACGCCAATAACGGCGGCTGGGGTGGCGGCGGTGGCGGCGGCCTTTACGGCGGCGGCGCCGGCGGCGATCAGGGCGGCGGCGGCGGCGGATCGGGCCAGGGCGATACCCTGACCCAGGGCGGCGGCGCGGCTGGCGGGGCCAACGGCTCGGCGACAATCACATTTTACTGAGGAGCTTGGGCATGGTCATTTGGTATGACGATCGGGGCGTGGGCGTGCTTGGCGGCGAGCCCTACACCGATGTGGACGGGACGTATTTCGGGGCCGACTACCCCAAGGCCGAGATCGCCGCGCTGAGGGTTGGTGTCGCCGCGCCTCGACCCGACGAGTCTCCCGCCGGCTACACGGTGGATGGCCAACCGCGCGGCGGCGTCTCCGTTGATCCCGGCGCTCCATGGTCCGTGGTCGACGGAGTGCAGGTCTGGCATGCGATCCCGCGCCCGGATTTCACGCCGGCCGAACGGGCGGCGGCAGACGCTCAGCGGGATGCCGGCGTGGCCTCTGCCGCGTTGCTGCAAAGCGGCATTACGCTTGAGCGCGTCACGGAGGCGGTGGCGCAAGGCAAAACCACCTGGGCGGCCGCCGATGTGCAGGCGTGGTTTCCGTATCGCCAAACCTTGCGCGACATCATCTCAGGGCGGGTCGCCGGCCCGGCGCCTGCTCGCCCCGCATATCCGGCTGGCACCTGATTTAAGCCACCTCACCGGTTCCGACCGGCGGGGGGATGGGCGCTCCAACGCCCAGAGCCACGGGAGATAAGCCCGCATGTACCAAACCCGGCCGCAATCTGGCCATCCCCGCACCCGGTGCACGGGCGGGGCGACTATGGGCATGTATCACCATGGAGTCCATCCTTTGCGGTAGCTGCCGGCGCAAGCTGGCCGAGGCCGATATCGTCGGCCACCTTTCCATCAAATGCCCCCGCTGCGGGGACATGAACAATATCCAGAGGGCCATGAGCCCCCGCCCGAGCCCCCATGAGAGCCACAGGATCAAGGTTCATGACCATCACCCCCGATCACCACTCCCCTGTTCGGCCCGTTCGGCCGGTTGCTCCCTATCTGGGCGGTAAGCGCAATCTGGCCAAACGTGTATGCGCCAAGATCGAGGAGACTCCCCACACCATCTACGCCGAGCCGTTCGTCGGTATGGGCGGGGTGTTTCTTCGACGCGAGACAGCGCCAAAATCAGAGATCATCAATGACTTAAACCGCGAGGTCGCCACCTTCTTCCGCATCCTCCAGCGCCATTATGTCGCTTTCATGGAGATGATCCGGTTCCAGCTCACCACCAGGGCGGAATTCGAGCGCTTGATCTCCACCGACTCCACTACCCTGACCGATCTGGAGCGGGCCGCCCGATTCCTCTACCTCCAGCGCACAGCATTCGGGGGCAAGGTCTCGGGTCGGAACTTCGGGGTGTCGCCGGCCAACCCAGCCCGGTTCGACATCACCAAGCTGGGGCCGATGCTGGAGGATCTCCACACCCGCCTTTCCGGCGTGGTGATCGAGTGCCTGCCCTATGGCGAGTTTATCACCCGCTACGACCGGCCCGAGACCCTGTTCTACCTCGACCCACCCTATTGGGGTTGCGAGGGAGATTACGGCAAGGCCTTGTTCGAGCGGGCCGATTTCGAGCGTTTGGCTACCCTGTTAGAGGGCATTCAAGGTCGGTTTATTTTGTCGCTAAACGACCGCCCAGCGATCCGTAAAATCTTCGGTGCCTTCGAGATCGAGGCGGTCCAGACCAGCTACTCGGTCAGCCGTAAGGTCGAAAGCCGAGGGAAGGTCGGCGAGGTGCTGATCATGGGCGGAAAAGGGTGCTGCTGAACGTGCCTGCACCGTCCAGAAACGAACGCCGATTTGTCCAAAATCAGCCGCCGCGCTACATGTAGAACACCTCGGCGTCATCAAACAAACCCCTTTTGCATGGCGCCACCCCAAACATTTTCCGGCAAATGGCACAGAAACTGGAAAGGCCCTGAAACCGTTAGGTTTCAGGGCCTTATATTGGTCGGAGCGACAGGATTCGAACCTGCGACCCCCAGTCCCCCAGACTTGAAAACGCTGCATTTCGGCCTTCCCATAGCTGAACACTCCAGAACCTAAAATCCTCGCAAACCCTTATTTTCCTTGATGTTCAGCCGAGGGGCATTAACATGGCTGAACAAGTGGCAACACCCCCACGCCACCCCGTTTTGTAATCCCCATGTAATCCCGGAAGGAAGGTCAGCCATGGCGAGGAAGGCCGAACGCAAAGAGTTTACGGATATCGGGCTCAAGAATGAAGCGCCCGCCGACCGTGGCAAGCGGAAATACCTTTGGGACAGCAGGGTGGACGGGCTCGGCCTCCGGCTTACGGATAAGGGCGTGAAAGCCTTCGTCATCATGACGAGGGTGAAGGGAGAGGTTTGGCTGAAGACGCTCGGCAACTACCCGCATATGAGCTTGAAGGAGGGGCGCATCCAAGCCGGGCTTCTCCTGTCGCGCATCCGGGCGGGGGAAGACCCGCGTTCGGAGGAGAAGGCGGCGGGAGAGGAAATGAAGGCATCCGCTCCGCCGTCAATCGAGGTTTACACCGTCCGCAAGGCCGTGGCCGGATACGAGAAAGCCCACATTTCCCGCCTCAAGCCCCGCTCGCAATTGGAGGCTCGCAGACCGCTTGAGAAAGTTCTTCTAGCGCGTTGGCCGGAAAGGTCTTTATCTGACGTGACCAAGGCAGATATCCGGGAAGTTCTCGCCGAAATCGTGGAAGCCGGGAACCCGGTTGCGGCCAACCGCACCCTTGCCAACCTCAAGGCGTTTTTCAACTGGTGCCTCTCCGAGGATCGTTTGATCGTCAACCCGTGTGTCGGCATCAGGGAACCCGGAGGGAGCGAAACAAGCCGGGATCGTATCCTTTCGGATGATGAGATCCGGACGCTCTGGCCGATCATGGAGGAGACGGGATACCCCTTCGGATGCCTCGCGCAATTCCTCCTCGTGACGGCCCAGCGCCGCGACGAGGGCTCAAACATGTTGTGGAGCGAGATTTCCGGCCTCGACGGCGAAAACCCCGTTTGGACCATTCCGGCTTCGAAGAACAAGGGCGGGCGGCTCCATGAGGTTCCGCTTTCGCCTCTGGCCGTGCGCTTGCTCAAGTCCCTGCCCCGCATCGCCCTGGAATTCCCGGAAGGCGGGCCGCCCGTGCTGTCGGATTATGTGTTCACGACCACCGGCAAGACCGCGATTTCCGGCTTTTCCGGCGGCAAGGAGCGACTTGACGCCCTGACCGTGAAGGAACTTGCCGGGATCGCCCGCAAAACCGGCAAGGCCCCTGCCCCGCTCTTGCGCTGGACGCTTCACGATATGCGGCGCACGGCAGCTTCCGGCATGGCTCGCGACGATATCCCGCCGCACGTCGTCTCCCGCGTCCTCAACCACTCGCCGGGCAAGGCCGAAGGGATCACTGCGGTTTACAATCGGCACGGCTATTTGCGCGAAAAGCGGCACGCCCTGGAGGGATGGGCGTCAAAGCTCGATTCGATCCTACGCCCGGAAGCTGCGACCGTGGTGCGGTTGCGGGCGTGATGTGATCGTAACGGGCGAGCCCGCCCCCGCCACGCCACGTTAGAACACTGGAGAGATCAGGGGGCGGCGTGTAAACTGACGCCCGTGATCGCAAGGGATGGCTCCGATCATGCACAACAGCGTTACCTGTGGTGCGCTGTGGTGTCAAAATGCCCACATGAAGACCACGGAGGAACATAGCATGCCGCATACCGCACTTGAAACTTTACGTGGGAATGAGCTGCCAAGGAGCCTCGCCGTTCAGTTTGAGGACGGCACTGCCGATGATGTGTACATCGTCGAAGCTCGTCGCCTCTCACCAGAAGATGCGGCAAAGCTGGCAACGCTGCGGGCCGATGTGCAGGCAGGGCTTGACCAGCTTGACGCGGGCCAGGGAAAGCCGCTCGACATTGAAAGCTTGCTCAAAAGACTGAAATCGACGGCAACGAATGCCTAGTTTTATATATTCCCCGCTTGCCGAGCAGGATTTGGCCGAAATATGGACGTATATTAGGCCACACAATGAAGATGCGGCGGACAATATGTTGCGTCTTATTGATAAGACATGCGAGCTTATTTCCGAGTACCCTCAAATAGGTCGAGACAGAGATAATATCATAAAAGGAATGTTCAGCTTTCCTGTGGGCAACTACCTTATTTTCTATCGTGCCGCATCGGATGGCATCGAGATTGCCCGCATTGTTGATGGTCGCCGCGATGTTCCTGCGATCTTCAGGGATACCACGTCATAGGCTGCGCCGCGCTGAAACGGCCTCTATTCATCGCCCCGGAACTCACGAACTTGAGCGTCTATGTCTTCCACCGTTCGCGGGCCGTATAGCTTCGCGCCGAAACCTTTGAGCGCGCGTAATTTCTCCAATCGGCTCTTTTTTCCATTGCCATCGTCGCTCTCTGCGGATTCAGCTTCGCCCTCGTCATCCTCGATTATGATCGAGAACTCTTGATCGGGCAGAAGCCCGAGCTTCCGGATTGCCTGCGGCATGGTTTCGAGCGTCACGCCGGACAGCGTTCGCTTGCCGCCGCTCTCGATAAGGACGAACCCCGGAGGCATGTCCCCATCCTCCTCGATGTACTCGACCTGGAGGCGTACACGCCGCTCCGGCAAAAATCCGGCTTTCAGGACGGCATCAAATATGCCGTCAACGGTGGTTTCTATGGTGGCTTTAAGGCTCGTTTCTGTCATGTCGGCACACGGGTTATCAATCAACCCGCCGATTATATCCGCTGCCGCCAGCTTTCCAAATTTTTCGAAGGAATGGGCACCTTCCCGCCGCAAAGAGGTTATCCGCGAACGCCTTTCTTGAAATCCTCGATCATTCTGAACGAAGAAGAGAAGTCCTCTTCCGCATCGTCATCGCACATAAGCACACTCATTGGCCGAATTCTAAAATATGACGGGGCAGCGTCGGCCATTTCTTCCATAGCGTACTTCTCGCCATCCTCAGGATGGAAAGCAATATAGATGTCTTTGCGAGCCGAAACGTCGTCAACACGTATCACTATCATCGTATCGTTGACGATATGCCATCTTCCGGTGACGGTCTTGCGGGAATCGACTTCGACCCAGTACGCCCCGCCGCCCTGCTCGATCTTTACAATCTCCCGGTCGGCTGCCACGGGTGCTCCCGAGTGCCAGTCCATGACCCAAAAGCGCTCTCGCTGCTCCTTGAAGACGGTCAGGCCTAATTTCCATTCCTCGAAAATTTCCGCGATGTCGGGTCGCTCTGATCGCAGATCGCTTGCGGACGCGACCGCGCCGAGGTCGGCGAACCGCTTGCGGCGCGGCCCCATCCAAAGCCGGAAAAGGGTTTCTTCGGCCTCACCTTCCGGAAGCGTCCGATGTATCCCCTTCGTCGGGTTGTATTCGCACGAGACCGGAAGGACGGTTTCTTCCGTAAGGATCGCCAATCTCTGATTTTGCGATGCCACCAGCGCAGCCGTCACGCTCAAGGTCGTCCGAAGCGCATCCTCCCCCATGGAGATAAGCGTCTCGCGGATTTCGCGCCGAAGCTGACCGCTTACAGATTTATCTTCAAGCTCCTCGCCGAACCCGATCAAGTAGTTCGGAGACGTTCCAAGGACGAAGCAAATCTTCACCAGTGTCCCGAAGTCTGGCTCTCGCTTCCCTAGCACGTAATTCGCATACCGTGACTGACTCAAGCCTACGCGCCGGGCAACCTCTGTGTCCGACAACCCAAGAACCTGTGCCCGTTCCCGGAGCTTTTCACCAATTCGAGCCATTTGGGAGTTATCCCGCAAAGCGCAACCGCCGTGCCAACGACTTATCGTCGTTGACTCAATAACGATTTGTCATTGATCGCCTTGAGGGTGCGTGATACCTAACCGCCAGTGGTTCGGGTGCTGACGATATTAACCGTGGCGCCATGGCTCTCGCTTGAGGGGGAAGCGGCATGAAACGGTCTTGGCGTGGTGCATTGCCGGCGGGTGTGTTGGGGTTCGCCATGTTGGCCAATGCCGGGGCCGGGTTTGCGGCAAGCCCTGTTTTGAGCGTATTGCCGGGCGCTGGCGACACCTCCGACGCGGCGGCATATCGTCAACCGGGCGCGGGCGGCTTCGATTGGGGATACCTCGGGCAGAATGCCGATACGGGCGCGGATCGTGGCCAGGACGTCAGCCTTGGCTATGACAGCACCGATATTGCCGTTCATGGCAAGTGGGACAACCGATACAACGCGCGCGGCGGCATGACCTTCGGCGCGACGTTGGACGAGGCCCGCCGCCGCGCCATCGGCGGGGGCTTTCTCACCAATGAGCACGCCAGCGAGTTTTATGGGCAATACCAGTTTATCGCCCCCGGCATTGACCCGCTTTCATCTTTCACCGTGGGCGAATACGTCAGCCGCGAGAACCAATCTTTCTCGACCGGCGGGGCGGACGTTTGGGGCTACACCAGCTATCTGAATTGGTTCAAGCGGAGCGACAGCCGGCAATGGGTGAAGCCGGGCGTCCCCGCCTCGCTGCGGAAAGGCTTGCAGGCCATCCTAGACAACACCTCCGCCCTGTCGGGGACGCTCGCCTATACCTATGCCCCGATGGTGCGGCAGGGCGACGAGGGAGCGCCGCGCACCCATGCGGTTGACCTTTCCTTGCGCGCCGTCACGCTCGCGCCGTTCGGCCAGTATTTGCCGGTTTCTGCCGGCGTGGGTGCGAACTACGGCCATTACAACCATGTCGATGACAGCACCCAAAACGTGGTGGTGGGCAATAGCGGCATGGGCGTTGCCTTCCTCGGTGCCGACTATTTCAAAAATCCCGTTCACTGGCTGGTGGGGTTCGGAGCGGACGGCGACACGCGCGGCGTGGTCGGCGCGACCGCCGCCGCAGAGTTGGGGCCGGTGTCGATCAGCTACCGCCAGACCAGTAACCACGAACAGCAAATTCTTGCCTCGTGGAAGGTTTCAGACCTGTTTTCCGACCGCGACCGCCAGCACGCCAGCACCCTTGCCGTAAGCGACGGACACGCGCCGTTGTCCTTCACCTCCTCGGATGCCGGGGCGGGCGTGCCCGACCGCATAGCCCATGCCGAAAACGGCTTGGCGCGCATGGGCTTCATGCCGCCGACAGGTGCCGAGGTAAGCCGCCCGACTTCGAATGATCGGGGGACAGGCCCGACCATGCAGCTTTCGGCGGCTTCGGCGGGCTTGCAGCCGCAGCAGGTGCAGGCGGCAATAAAGCGGACGCAGGATTTCAGCCGACAGGCGACGAGCGACAAGAACGCGGAGATCCAACGCAACAAGGCTGGTGCGGATACAACGGCACCGTCGAAAGTTTCCGAATTCTTCCCTGCTGGTAGTTCCGGGGGCGGCTTTGCCGGGCGAACCATGACGTTCAATGAACCCGTGGCGTCCGTATCTGGCCTTGGATTTGTCGGGGGTGGCGGCAGCATTACCGTTAGCGGGGGCATCGGGACAACGACGCTGACATTCAGCGGAACCTATCCAGTTGATGACCACGCACAAGTTACGCTTGTCGTGAGGGATGCGAGCAACAACGCGCGAACGGTAACGTCGAATGCGATTACGTTGTTCTAGTCAGGGTTGGAATCGGGTGTGAAGCCAAGGCGGGTAGCCGTTGGGTCGATAAGCAAGAAAATTGCGTGACCGGGAGGGGAATTGCCGTCCATGGAAATGGCAAAAACGGATATATAGGGGCTTCGGTGCCGATTCCGGCAGGCACCTGGATCAGGTTGCAGGCATGACGAAAGATTGAAGAAAACGATTTCGGGGGCTTCCCGTACCGCACGGGCTCGGAATGCGGCGCGAGGTACGCAGTATCATTTCAGGGGGATCGAAGACCATGAGGGACGCTCATTCGCTTAAATCGGTGCTTTCGGTTCTTTTGGCCGCATCCGGATCGCTGTTGCTTTCGGGCTGCCAGACCATGAATGAAATGAAAGCCACGGTTAACCAGGCCGCCAGCGGTTCCCCAAAATGCAAGGTCATCGATCCAGGCATATCGATCGAATATTCCGGCGGATGCGCCAAAGGATTAGCGAACGGGCAAGGTTTCGCGAGGGGGCGCTACGAGTATAGGGGGGATTTCGTTGATGGCAAAAAGCACGGGATCGGAACCTACATTTGGGCAGACGATGAGAAATACGTAGGAGAATGGAGAAACGATAAAAGAGAGGGAAACGGCACTCTTTCCCTTAACGGTGTGGTCTATGTGGGAACGTTTGTTAACGATGAGAAAAGTGGTGGCTTGGGCACGTTGACAACACCAAGAAACAAATACAATTCGTCTAAAAACTCAAACAAAGGACGTTGGGTCGGTAACAACTATATTGAGCAGGGGGAGTTTTCACGAGAAAAACTGTACATGGCAGCTATCGCAGATCCAAGTACAGGGTGTGCCGTCGTGCTTCCAAATTCACAGGCAGACGAAAGCATTGCCTGGAATGGGGGGTGCCGTGAGGGCTTCGTTGAGGGCTCCGGCGTGCTGACGCGATACAACGCAGGAAAGCAAGTCATGGAACGATATGAAGGATCGTTCCAAGGCGGGCGTCCGCATGGCGATGGCGTCTTTGCTCCCGCCAATGGCGACCGGTACGAAGGCACATTCAAGATTGGAAAAATGAACGGCAAAGGCACTTACACCTGGGCCAATGGCGACCGGTACGAAGGCACATTTAATAATGGGCCGGGAAACGGTACGGGCACTTTCGTCTGGGCAAACAGCAACTCCCTTGGGTTGAGAAAATATATTGGGGAATTCGCCAACAGCAAACCCCACGGATCTGGTACGGGGGAATTTCTCGACGGAGACCGGTACGAAGGGTTATGGGACTCAGGCGTGCCGCTCGGCGAGACGGCACGGCACCAAAGCACCGCCAAAGAGCGTGAGCAGGCCGAAACCATTCTCTCCAAGGCGGTGGCCGATGACGCGACGAATTGGGCATTTAACACTTATGACAGCGGCAGCTTGACTTTCGCAAAGGTCAAATCGCGCCACGCTGATAATTCCATGGCAGTAGTCCGCGCCTACTACACCTTCAACCATGGCAGAAAGGGTTGGGTGGAAGGGACGTTTTATGCGGGCGGGGGCCTTCAGTGCATAACATTCCACGACAAGGCTGACACATGCCGTTCTGCCAGAACGTCAACTGCGGAAATAGCGGCAAGCCGCTCCGGTGATTTCGAGCTGCTTGCCGGAACGCCAAAATCCGCTAACGGCGAAACGACGTGGCAGGCTTCATGTAAAGACGGCGGCTATGCGTGGGTAACGCAGAAGGGTGGCAGTAATGTCTATTCATGGGGATCAGGCGGGTTTTCCGCATCGACAGCGGGTGCCGATTATACCCTTACGCGTGAACAAATGTTCCGCAAGGCATGTAAAGGCGGATAATGATGGAAGATTCGGCCGGTGACATTGGCGATACGGTAAGCCGTCTGAATGACGATCCCAGAGCTTTATATTGCTGTCATTGGTGCGCGAAATTTATCGGTGGGCGCAATAGCGTCCACCATCACGACAAATATGATCGGGTCTATTGCTCATCAATCTGCATGGAAAAGGCATCGTCCCATCCGTCACGCGACTATGAAGGGCGTGGGGATTATTAACCATAGGCCCAAAAACTGCGCCGACTTCGAAGCGCCAACGCAACACTTAGGTGTTGCGACTTGCTAAAAATCTTGCGTATTTCCGAATCACATCGCTGTTGTAGCTTTCGCTTTCTCAAGGCTGTGGCATGCCGTCGCTCCAACGTGTGGGCTGATCCTCAACGCGCACCGGATAAATCATACCAATGTCGCCCTGCGCCAAGCCCGATAGGAAAGCTTCTGCCTTGGCTGACAACTCATCCCCATTCAGGCCAGACTCGGCTAATTCTTCGGAGCCGGAAAGCCCTCTATATGAGGCAAGCTTCTTTAGACCTAGCAAGCGCACCATTTCATCTGCTGTTTCATCAAGTACGGTATCGGCAATATACTGAGGATCGTTTATATTATCCAATATCCTTACCTGCCAATTTCCACTCACCCCCATTCCAGTTATCCACTGATCGTTTGTGAATTCCCCCGTTTTAGGATCAATCCCCTCCTCCCAGAAAGGAATCTTGTCAAAACGCTCCGGATCATCCATCTCCCCTAATGGGTGGGAATGCCTTGTTATTTGCTGTTTAAGCCATGCTTCGTCATTGATGCCGCTATAGAGCGAATTGGCATAAAGTCGCACCGTTTCTTGATCCAGCGACTCGACCATATATTTTTTGAAATATGGATTGCTTTCTGATTCTGCGATAGTTCAGATAACGATATTTCTTCATGCGGAAAATGGCTCGTCCTTTGCAACGTCAAAGAAGGAAAGTTTTTCTTTCTGATTAAGCCCGGAAACCTCATCTCTCATGGATTGGATCAGGAGACCCAAATCCATTCACTTGGATGGGTCGCTGTACATAAACTGTTCGTCCAAATCTGAAAACTTGACGACAAAGTCATCAACCATTTGTCTGTATCTGCCAGAATCTTTTGAATGCAATTCCGGCGCCGCGCCAATGCCTCGTTCGCCATCCATACGTTAAACAGTTATAGTGTAATTTATGACTATAACAATAGTATCATTTAATTTGATATTGCGCAAATTTCGCCAAAACACATTAACGGTATCGTAGACCGGATAGAATAATATTCCGCACGGTGCTCGCCGCCCAATGTTTTCCGGTTCGCGTCCGTATTCCCCGCTCGTTGAGCTCTCGCGCCATAGCCCGAAGGGAAAGCCCTCCCGCAATCATGTCCTCTATGATCGGGTAGACCTTGCAGGCAAACGCATCCGCCGCCCGGACGTTGGCCTGTGCCGCCTCCCCACTGTCGAGGCGGGGATTTCACAGCTTCACGCCCCGGAGCTTGGCTTGCGCCATTGCCGCCCTGGTGCGCTCGGAAATCATCGCGCGCTCATGCTCGGCGACGGCGGCAAGGATATGGATCGTGAGGCGGGATGCCTCCGGCATATCGACGGCCAGGAAGTCTACCCGGCTTTCCATGAGGTTCGATATGAAGGCCACGGATCGGGAAAGCCGGTCGAGCTTGGCGATCAGCAGGACGGCCTTTTTCCGGCGGCAGAGATCGAGCGCACGGGCAAGCTCCGGCCGATCCGCGCGTTTGCCGCTCTCCACCTCCGTGAACTCCCCCGCGAGCGTCCCGCCGATCCTTTCGACGTATCTGGAGACGGCTTCTCGCTGGGCGTCCAGTCAGAGGCCGGAGCGCCCTTGGCGATCCGTCGAAACCCTGTAATAGGCCACGAAAAGCCTTTGTTGGTGCAGATTCATGAGGAGGTTGTAAAAAGACAAAGGTCGCTTTGGACTTTGTACATCATATGCGGAAATGGCGTTTTGGCAAAATCGATGTTGTTTTGTTTCACTTGTGAATATAACTCCGACGCGGGCATGCGCCCGCTTATACGTCAGCGGGCGTACCTGCGTTTTATTTCTTAATCCGCAGTACGCTTATGACACCCCTGCTGTTGGCGCTCAAAGAAAAACCCCTCTATTACCGTCGAGGGGTTTCTTATACGTCAGGCAACCATGCCGTCTTTAAACAGAAGACGCTCATATTGTCAATGTGCAAATTTTTTGTAATGGAACATTATTAAATTCAACTCCTACGGCAATCATCCTCCATCACCCACGAATAGGATTTTTCCGCAGCCGATCTCAAGTCATTCGATGAATTTCGGTCATTCGTGTATTTCATAAGCATCAGACGAACTGCAGAACCGTTTATTCCGCCCGCGAGGCCGGTAAGAGTCCGGTCATACGCTCTCCCTACAAAGGCCTCTATTCAGCGGAAAGGATCTGTTCTCAACTCCGCATCAACCTCGGAGGCGAGCGCTTCTATCCTTTTTCTTTCCAACGCCTTAAAGGCCCTGCCAGCCGCCAAGACCACATTTTCGGGAGCCGTCGTTGAATTGCACAGCGTCTTGATTATATCGATTTCATGCGTTTGCTCGACGACCGAAATAAGGAGCTTTGCGCCAGCTTGCTGTATGAAATGATCGACTTCATGAGCGGCATTGACCTGGGACATTGAAGCGGATTTGTATGCTTCAACTCCCTTGTCGGTTATCGATGAAAGCATTCCGCACATTCCGCGCCATCTTTCCTCGAATTCAGCAACTTTTCTGGCGGTAACAGATTCGCCCGACTCTGGCACATATGGCTTTGCCGAATTTGTTCGAGCCGAAACGGAATCGCCGGCCTCCTGTATTGCATCTCACATAAACATTGAATGAATCGAATAAAATAGTGGTCACATCGGTAAAATGTGAATTACTTGCTTAGTATATACCTAATAAGTTATTTTCGCAAATTATCGCATTTATATCGTCCGGGAAAATTTGTCGGCAGGCGTGCCTTGCATTGCGCCAAGCGGCCTCCCGTCATATCGTTCAGCGATTGGAAAAATGGGCGCGGCGCTTCCGCATGCGTTCCACGAAGATGCTGGCTCCGGACGGTTCGAATGGGCGACAAGAAAGTATTCAGGGTCATTCTGTTGCTGGCGGCAATCGGTGCTGCCTTTGCCTCCCAGGACGCGGAGTTCGAGGGCCGGAGAGTCGGAATGTTCATCACGTTCACGTTGATGTTCGTGGCGGGTGGATATGTTCTGTACTTCGTTCTCCGCATCCTCAATTGGATCGCATTTCGCGGAAGCGACGGTGACGGGCTGCAACTCGTCCCGACCGTCGGGAAAATCGTGTATTTCCCCATCCGCCCGTTTGTCGCTCTTGCCCGCTTTGCCATCCGGAGGAATCGGGAGGCGGCAGTACGGAACCGAGCGGAGCGCGAGCGTCCCGAACGCGAACGGCGAGCCCTTGTTGCCGCGAATGCCGAGTCCGAACGCCTGAAGGCGGAACGGGAAGAGGCATATTGGGCGTCGCCTGCCGGGCAGGAAGTCCGGGCAGCTCAAGCCTTGGCCGATATCGAACTGAAAAAGAGTGTCGCCCTGGCGAACCTCGCCATCAAGGAACAGGATGCCGCCATTGAAACCGCGCGCCTTCTCCGGCAGGAAGAGGAAGAGCGCGAACGCCGGCGCGTCGAACTCATCAAGAGCATATAGGGGAACGTCATGGCGCGATTGCCGATCACCCTCGCCGATCTTGGGGACTTTGCGGGCCGTCACGACCGGCAGCACCGGGCCGACGAACTCGCCCTGAAAGCCGACGTGGCCAGTGCGAAGCTGCAACAGAATGTGCAGCAGCATTCCGACAAGATGCACATCGAAAGCGCGAAGCTCAACCAGGGTGAGCGACACCACTCGGACGATATGGCGCTTGCGCGCTCGAAGCTCGAATACGAGCGGGAACGGAACGAACGCGACCGGGAGGCCGAACGGGAAACAGCCTTGATCCAGGCGCGCACGGGCATGGCCGTCGCGGAGATCGAACAGCGGGGAGCCATGAGCCTCGAACGGCTCCGCCATTCGAACGCCGTGGGGCTTGCGAATGCCGAGGTGACGACGGAGATAACGAAGCGCGCTCACGGCCTCGCGTTCGATCATGCCGCGTCGTATCTGAAGCGGGGCGAGGACTGCGACCACGCCCTTTCAAATGCCCTCGGCAGCATCCTTGCCGCGAAGGCGCAAGGCAAGATAACCGAACATCTTGCCGAACAGGCGGAAGGCCATCGCTCGAACGAACGCAGCCACGAAATCATCATGGCGTGCCTGCAAAGCCGTCTTCGCAACGAGGAACTCACCCATTCGGAAGTTACCCGGCTTGCGGTGTGCTTGATCGAGCGGGCCAGCAGCAACCCCGCTCCACCGACGCCCGAGGAGGTTGACGCCTGGATTGACACAGCGAAACAGCGCGGGGTGTTCTGACGGGAAAATACGGGGTAAGGGCTGGTATTGCGTCAACAAAATCGGAAATGGCAGATTGCAATGAGTATAACCAAAGTTAAAGCGCTCGTTATAATCGCAGTGATTGCCATATTCGTTTTCATGTTTACGCCATGGTTCGATCATCGCGCAGCAAGGCCGACTGCATCAATGCCAGCGAGGAGCACGGATATTTCCAGACCGGATGTGTCCGTCCCAATGTTTCCGGGATATGCCGACGATGCGGCACCATTTCTTTCGGAGGAAGGCAAACGCACGCTCCGGGACCGATTGGAAGTGCTTCATGGCAATAGATCACGGGAAATTGCTTCCATAATACAGGTTATGAATGAATGGAAACTAACTGATCCGAATAACACCCGTGAAAAATCGGACATTGCTGGAAAGACTATGAAAACCTGTGGCGTTGAGATCGATCCCGCTAAAATACACAATAGCAAAGATATTGATAAGATTGTGGAAGCCATCACGAGCGTCGTGAAAGCCGTTCGGGAATATCCGGCGACAGCGTCACCACAATAAAATAGGCAGCGCCATGGCCTGTATCACGCCATCACGACCGTAAAGCCGCATGGCTTCGCATCGCCAGCGATGATCCGGGCGGCTATCGCGACAATCGGGCCGACGTTTGGACGGGCCGCCCGTAGGGCGGCGGATGGTGCGGAGTGTTCCGTTCCGCCCTGCCCCGTCGCCCTACCGCCCGACGAATTCGAGGGATATGGCGGCACCTGACGGCCAGACGGAGGCAAGCGAGGAACGAGCGAGGCGACGGATGGGCGATGGTGCCGATACATACAGAGAATGAGGAGGGAGGCGAATTGAATAATTGACGGTTAAGCGTTTGTCAGTATGGATAATTTTGACTTTTCATTGTTGTCACATACAATGTCGCAAACCGTGTCACAAATTATGTCGTAGAGCATGGGGGATGGGTTGTCGCAAACGATGTCCGACGCCATGGAAACGGCGCTTGCCCGGCATCTCGCCGGAGGCGATGACGGGCTTGATGTGGAGATCGGCAAATTCCGGCTTGCCGACTTGCCCTCGTTCGGCCGCGATGTGGCGGACACCTTTGCCGAACTCGCGGGGCTGACCAGATGGGCGGACTTCCATAAGGCGTTTTCGGCTCGCGATGGCCTGAAGCCCGCCAAGCCCTCCGCCGACTACATTGATGCCGAGGCCCGCGCCATTGAGCGCGACCCAGCAAGGCTTCCCTATGTCATCGCCCTGATCGAAACCCGGCTTCGGGAAATATATAATTCCAAACTTTCCGCCTATGAGAAAAAACGAAAAGAGCGCGAGACATTCGAGGAAAATTACGAAGACTCTGACCTGGGGTATATACGTTTTCTGTGTGCGGAGAATCCGGAGGCTCGGAGCTTTTTTTTTGATCGGTTTTGGACGCTTCCCATATCTGAGGAAGATCGCAGGCGGCACACCTACATAACCGGGGCCGCAGGCTCCGGAAAGTCAGAAGCCCTGAAAGCCATAATCTATCATTACCTCACCCGCAACACCTCAACGGGCGTGGTCTTAATAGATCCGCATGGCGACGTTGCCGAAGAGGTTGGGCACTGGCCGGAGCTCTCGGACGGCGCGCGGCTGGTATATATCGACCCGTCCCTATCTCCTGGAAAAATGCCGGTATTCAATCCGCTCGATATTCTGGATGACGAGCGGAATCCCAAAGACATTTCCATTGTCGTCAAGCAATTGATCGAGGTGTTTCCGGAACTGGTGGAAGGGATGGAATTCACCCCGCAAATGCGGACGCTGATTTCCGCTTGTCTGACGGTGATGCTCTACAAGCCGGGATCGCGCATTCTCGACCTTATGGAATTCTTGGACGATACAAAAAACGATGAATGGTTGGCGTTTGCCGACCGGGTGTTGATGGATTCCATGTATCGGGAATTTTTCCGGCGCGAGTTTCGCGACAAGAACATGGATATCAGCAAACGTGGCGTGCGGATGCGTCTTTTCGAGGTGCTGGGAGGCAATCCGCTTTTCTCGGGGATGACGCAGGGGAAAAGCACGTTCAGCCTCGAAGCCGAATTGAACCGCCGGGCTGTGGTGATTTTCCGTTTCAGCCGAGGCGATGCCGAGGAAACGGCTTCGAGCCTGATCGGGAAATTCATCATCGCCCGCCTCAAGGCGTTCGCCTTCAAACAAGGGCGTATGCCGGCGGAAAGGCGCGTGCCCGTGCATGTATTCGTGGACGAATGCCAGAACTATATATCCGCCAGTATCGGAGTGCTTTTAAAGGAAGCGCGGAAATACGGAGTGCATCTCACCCTTGCACAACAGATTTTAGGCGATGACATGAGCCCGGACTTGCTTAAGGCCGTTATGGGCAATACCGCTGTGAAGATCACCGGCAAAAACGCCCTATTCACCCTGAAGAAGATCGCCGACGAAACCGGCGCCGACCTGGACGAGCTGCAAGCCCTCTCAACCGGGTATTTCCATATCAAGGCGGGAAGCCGCAAGGGCGTTGTCAAGCGGATGCCGTCGCACCGGATCAAGAACCAGGGGGCCATATCGGCGGAGGCATGGGAGGCGGTGCGCGATAACCAAGCATCCCGCTTCTATCGTCCTGTGGCATCGGTAACGGCGGCGGACACCAGGACCGCGCAGACCCAATTTCCTATCGACTAACAAAGCCCTCCCACCATGACACAGACCGACAGCGAGAAGCTGCACGAGCGAGCCAGGAAGCGCCGCGAATTGCGGAGCGTGGATCGTCCGCTTGACGCCATCAGCGTGCCGCAGCAGCGGGTTTTGTTGGCGCTTGCACGCTATCGCTATCTCACCGTCGCCCAATTCATCGCCTTGGGCGTGGCGAAGAATGAAAGCCATATCCGAAGCGACGTGCTGCCCCGGCTGTGCCGGCGTCCGACCGACAACCTTATTGCCTTCCACGACTTCGCCCCGGAATCGGCCAAGGGGCGGATTCCCCGCGTCTACACCCTGACGAAGCACGGGGCCGAACTGGTGGCGGATATGGATCGCTTGGAGGTGGCGGATATCCGCTATCCGGTGGGCGGCATTCAATACGCGAACGACTTCGATCATCGGGCCGCGTATATCGACGCCTGCATAGCGTTCGACGCTTGGGTTGCTGCCGACGAAAGGCGCGAGTGCCTCGAAACGCGGCACTATTTCGACAAGATCGGGGCGAACCGGGCGGGAAGCAATCGCCTTCGTTCGGTGTGCCGCGTCGATCTTCCGCACCATCGCTTCATCGTCCCCGACGGGCTGGCCTTCTTCGATACCGGAACGAAGAAACGGGCAGTGGCGCTCGAACTGCACCGCTTCCCAGATGTCGGGCGGATCGTGAAAAAACTCGTCAACCATATCCCAGCTCTCGATATGGACGCCTATCCCCGTGCCTTCGGCCATGAGGCGGCGGGGCGAGTCCTGAATATCTTCTGCGACGCCAAGGCAGCCGTTCGCGTCATGGATCGTTTGCTTGATGTGCCGGGTTTCCGAGGCAGCCGGGCCTTTCAATTGATGGCCTTCAACAGCTTGGACAGCGTGAAGGCCGATTTTGGAGGCGATTGGGTGTTGGCCGACAGGACAAAGGCGAATGTTTTTGAATAAATGCGGCGTGGCGTATTGGAGCGGGTATTTGAGCAATAGCGAATAGTTCGCACATCCGTTCGCACCGTTTCGCATCCGTTCGCATATCTTTTGATTTTCTCTCCATTATCAATATACTCAACATATTATTCGCATCGTTTCGCATGGGTGTTCGCGTTCGTTCGCATATTTATTCGCATAATTACGCAATCATGTTCGTATACATTCGCATGAAGGAAGCTGTAGAACTTTTCGGCATCAGCAGGCGCACAATAGAGAAAAAAATAGCGAGCGGGGTTATAGACCGTTCGCATATTCAATACGAATGACGCAATATAAAAATACTCTATGTGGCACTGGAGGAGGTATTTGGAAAACCAAAAAACAAGCCGGAACCTCATAACGAAGAGGAAAAAGACAAATACGAACCAGTGCGAACGCCAATGCGAAACGATGCGAATCCATATGCGAACGCCGATATTATAGCCATTTTGAAAGATCAACTCGCAAAAGCAGAAGCCCGGGCGGAAAAAGCCGAGGCAGAACGCGAGCACCTAACCCGAGAATACATAAAAGCAAACGAGGCGATAAGGCTTCTATCGAGCCCCAATGAACCACAAAAAAGGCACTGGTGGAAGGTATTCGGATAGATAAAAAAAGCCGTGGCAGGCCTTTTTGGGCTAATATCCCTTATATACGTCGCCTCGATACCGAATGGCAACAATCTCCACGATATCACCATCGCATTTATAGATGATCCTCATTTTTCACAGCCTGCAACGATATAGTCACGGATGACCGGCAAGGGGTTTTATATCCAATTTCTCGACTTGTCCCGCAAGAATCTGCAATACGACGGCTTCAAGCAGTAATTGCGTTTTCTTATCCTCTTTGCGTATTATTTTTTTCCAACTGGATACCATGCTATTTTTCGTCAATAATACCGCGCAACTGCCGCAAAAACTCCACAGCAGGAAGATTTACCGGGTAGCTCACCCATCCAGCCTCCTCCTCGATTTCCTTTAATTCACTAAAGCTTACGACAGAATGCGGCTTTACAAGCCTCGCCACCTTATCGGGCACTCGCACAGAGATAATTGCCATAGAAAACAGATTAAAGATTACAATTTCATTATATCGACAACGCGGATTTATGCAAAACAGACGGCGAAGAAAAACACAACCTCGATATCTACCCTTTGTATATTCAGGATCACCCCGCTGAAAACCCCGCCCAGATATCGATTATAAATATATCCACTCCTAGAAATACCTCGAATGCCGCATGGCATTTCTAACGGACACAGCGAATGTTATAAAAACGCAAAACTCTACTGTATCGAGGAGTTTTGCGGTGTAGAGCGTTGGTTTTAGTTTCTCGGCTTTCCGGAAATCGAGGAAACAACAGGGATTGTTGTTCGCCATCAAAATTTCCTTTATCCCCCCTACCCCCCATGCAATTTCTTATGCAGTGTGGAGCGTCTTCGATACGCCTATACGGTGATCTACTGGAGTGGATTTTACATTTCGCAAGGCTTACCAGTGAAGTTTTCATCTGGTGGGGTGGTATTCCCCATTTCCACAATGCCCTGATAACTTTCCGTGTAAACTGAGGTGTCCGAGAAAGTTCTGATCGTTCTGGAAGCATTATTTTAATTCGTGTAGCTCCCGGCGTTTGACCCTATAAGATATCAGCTCCTATAGGCGCCCCCCGGTTTAGCCATTGCTTAAGATGACTTCCGGTACGAATTGCTCTGCATTATATGCGGTTCCAAAAAAAGTCAAAGGAAAAGCCCCAAACCGTGAGGGATGGGGCTTTGTCCGGAAGTCATCTTAAGCCCAGTTATTATACTCCAATATATAGAAATGCAAATTTTTTTATGCGAATTTATTGCGAATGTTCGTATAGTCGTTCGCATGAGTTCGTTTCTCGGAAGGCCGGCAGCTTTTTAATCAAGCTAAAAATGACGTTCGCATTAAATGCGGCACGTTCGCATATTTCCGGCTCTTGGCTTATTGGGGCGATTTTGATATATGGGCTGACAGACACACGCCTATATATCAACAGGGGATAACGCATGACCGGCAAAAACCCGTCTTTGGCCGACCTGCTGAAGCAGCAAGAAGAACTTGCTGAGAAGATCAAACAGGCGAAGGCGGAGGAGTTGGAAAGCTGCCGCGCCGATGCCCTCTCCCTTATCGAAAGCCGGGGCTTTACCGTTGCAGAGATTCTCGGTACCCCTGCCACCACAAGGGGCCGCAAGCCCAAAGCCCCGGACGATGCCCGCGCCCAGGTCGCCCCGAAATTCCGCAATCCCGACAATCCTTCAGAAACCTGGACGGGGCGTGGCCGTCAACCCAAGTGGATCGCGGCGAAGATCGCCGGAGGCGTGACCATGGAAAGCCTCAAGATCGCCTGATATGCCCCCTGGTTGGAATGTCCCACTTTCGGATTTTCTCTGCTGCCCGCACTGCGGGCGAATTTACTTCGTCCCCAAGTCTGGACAGCCTGCCCTGTGCAACTGGTTCCGGTGCCGCGACGTGCCTTTGCGTCCAGTGACGCGGAAGGAATTGGACGATCTACCCTATGGGGTGACGATTTCGGAGCCAACCAAGGCGGTATAGGCGAGCATCGGGATCAAGAGGTAGCGCAAGGAGGTGAAAAGCGGAAAGCCGCTGTATCGCTTCCGGATGAGCTTCACGGGTCTATCGGGGACGTGGTGATCGCAGCCGCCCTTGAAGTCGGCATCGTGGCGGGAGAAGGTTCCGGATGAAAGGGGCGGACGGTTGTGCACACCGTCCGCCCCTCGCCCCATCAAAAGGAAGTCTCGTGAGAGGGTGTATCGCGTTCAGCAATACGCTCGCTCACCCACGCATCCACCTCGGACATCACCCATGCGACCCGACCCGGCCCCAGGTTTACCCGCTTCGGGAATTTCCCGGCCGCTTCGAGCCGCCCGATGTGTTGAGGCGTGTACGGGATGCCGCAGACGCTCTTGAGCTCCTTTTTCGACACGAGCCGCTTTTCAAACTGAGTCATCGGATTTCTCCCTTTTGGGAGGCATCGCGATGCCTCGGTGAAAATAGCCGCACCGGTAGGCAGGGAAGAGGCTACAGCGGCACGGGAAGGGAGTCGAGAGGTGCCGTACTTCGATCTACCCAGCTCATGCCGTCAGCGGCCCGGAAAACGCGGTTGGCGCACTATCGGTATCAAGTGGGCTACGGGGGCCGTCAGAGCCACCGGCACAAGGCGCGTTCGGCCATGTTCCCCCCATATGTAATCCCGAGGATCGCGGCGGGCGTCGGGATTACAGCGTCAGGGGTTTTGTAATCCCCATGTAATCCCGAGCGTTTTTGGGTAACAGCCGCCAGAAATGGAAAGGCCCCAAAACCGTTAGGTTTCAGGGCCTTATATTGGTCGGAGCGACAGGATTCGAACCTGCGACCCCCAGTCCCCCAGACTGATGCGCTACCGGGCTGCGCTACGCTCCGACCGTGTGGCGGGCTATGCCGCCAAAGCTTTTATCCCGACCGCCGAGGCGGCCTGGGTCGAGGAAGAACCGGCGCGGGGTGTGCCGGGAGAGGGGCGCACTATAGTCAGGCAATTGGGGGCTTGCAACCACGTTCTTCACCGGGGCTGAAGTAATCCCCGAAGATGCTCCAACTCGGCCAAAAGCGCCTCCAACTCACGGCGCAAACCGGGCTTTAGCCGGGCCTCGTCATTCGTCGAAGGGAAATTGGCGGGAACGGTTCCGATCTCTTCCATGGGGGCCTCACCGCATTCAACAATCTCGGGAGCGTCCATGATATCAGCCGGTTCCGGTGGATCCGGGTCTCGAATTTCGAGAATCAGCTCCGGCTCGTGCTCGGCCTGCCCCCGTGATGGGACGGCGGCATCACGGCCTCCACCTTCCTTCAGCAGCTTCTGCACACCCTTGATGGTGTAGCCTTCGCTATAAAGAAGATCGCGAATACGACGCAGCAACGCCACGTCATCGGGACGGTAATAGCGCCGCCCTCCCCCCCGCTTCAGCGGCTTGACCTGGGGAAATTTACCTTCCCAGAAACGCAGAACATGCTGGGGAACGTCGAGGTCGTCGGCGACTTCGCTGATGGTCCTGAAGGCGGCTTCGGACTTGCCGTTGCGCCGGACCGAGGAAAGCTCACCGTCCTCGCCGTTCATTTCTTGACGCCACGTCCGTCGTTGATCCGCTTCTTCAGCAGCTGCGACGGCCGGAACACCAGAACCCGACGCGGCAGAATCGGAACTTCCTCGCCGGTCTTGGGATTGCGGCCGATGCGTTGTCCCTTGGATCGGACCGAGAAACTGCCGAAGGACGAAATCTTGACGGCTTGGCCAGCGCCAAGGGCCTCTGAAATTTCGTTCAACACCGCTTCCAGCAGGTCGGCGGACTCGTTGCGCGACAAGCCGACCTCTTGATAGACGGCCTCACTCAATTGCGCCCGCGTAATGGTTTTTTCACTCATAGCGCCCCACGCACAAGGATGAGCCATAGCCGGCACAGACCCTAGACCTTTGAGGGAAAAGCGTCAATATCAAAGGGATGCGACGTGGCGTTGCAACAGCTTTGTAAGACCTGGGACTACATCCGCACCAGGGCAGAGCCCCAGGTGAAGCCGCCACCCATGGCCTCAAGCAGCACCAACTGGCCTTGCTTGATTCGGCCATCGCCAACGGCCTCTGTCAGCGCCAACGGGATTGACGCGGCGGAGGTATTGGCATGCCGCTCGACCGTCATCACCATACGATCCATGGGGAAGCCAAGCTTTCTGGCGGTGCCTTCGATAATCCGACGATTGGCCTGATGCGGCACGACCCAATCGATGTCCTCGGCCTTCAGGTTATTGGCCGTCAGGGCCTCCCCCACCACCGAAGCCAGATTGATCACGGCATGACGAAAGACCTCGCGGCCCTCCATGCGCACATGCCCAACGGTCTGGGTGCTGGACGGACCACCATCCACATACAGCAGGTCGTGATGCGTTCCATCGGAGTGCAGATGGGTCGACAGAATGCCGCGATCCTGACTCGCCCCCTTGCCGCGACCGGCGCGCAGGACAACCGCCCCCGCCCCGTCGCCGAACAGCACGCTGGTGGTGCGGTCGGTCCAATCGAGAATGCGCGAGAAGGTCTCCGCGCCGATCACCAGGGCGGTCTGGACCTGGCCGCTCTTGATGAAGTTGTCGGCTATGGACAGGGCGTAGACGAAACCCGAACACACGGCCTGAATATCAAAGGCGAAGCCGTGCTTCATCCCGATGGCCCGCTGCACCTTGGTGGCGGTGGCGGGAAAGGTGTGATCCGGCGTGGTGGTCGCAAGAATAATGAGGTCCACCGCCGAGCCCGACAACCCCGCCGCCTGCAACGCCCGGGTCGCGGCGGCGATGGCGAGGTCCGAGGTCACTTCCCCATCGGCGGCAAGATGGCGCTGGCGGATGCCGCTGCGCTCGACGATCCACTCGTCCGTGGTGTCGACCTTATCCGCCAATTCGGCGTTTGTGACCAAGCGTGCGGGAAGATAAGACCCACAACCGATGATCTGAGAACGTGCGATCATCAAATCACCGTGTTCCAGCAGCCAGTTGAGACGGAGAGGTATCGGCCGGTTTCAAGCGGTCGAACTCCTTGCGGATGCGATCGTTATAGCCATGGGAGACCAGTTCAACGGCAACCCCGATGGCATTGGCGAAGCCAAAGGCGTCGGTACCGCCGTGGCTCTTCACCGCAATGCCGTTCAGGCCCAGGAACATGGCGCCATTGTAACGACGCGGGTCGGTCCGCATGCGGACCTTATTGATGGCATGGCGGGCGAACAGATAACCGAATTTGGCCAGCAGTGAACTCTTGAAGCCTTCCTTGAGGAAGGTGGAGTAGAGCTTCACCGTGCCCTCGGCGGTCTTCAACGCGATATTGCCGGTGAAACCATCGGTCACAACCACATCGACGGTGCCGCCGCAGATATCGTTGCCTTCGACAAAGCCATAGAAACTGATGGGCAGGTGGCTGTCGCGCAAGGCCGCGGCGGCGGCCTTGACCGCATCATTGCCCTTCATATCCTCGGACCCGACATTCAGCAGACCAATACTTGGCTTTTCCAGCCCCAGCACGGCGCGAGCATAAACCTCGCCCATCACCGCGAACTCGACCAGGTTGTTGGAGTTGCAATCCACATTGGCGCCAAGGTCGAGCATCAGCGTCTCGCCCCTGACGGTGGGGAACATGCCGGCGATGGCCGGCCGATCGATCCCCGGCAAGGTGCGCAGTACGAACTTCGACACCGCCATCAGCGCGCCGGTATTGCCGGCGGAGACCACACCGGCGGCCTCCCCCTTATGGACGGCGTCGACTGCCAGCCACATGCTGGAACGCCGCCCGGTGCGCAACACCTGACTGGGCTTGGCGTCGTTGCTGATTGCCTCATCGGTGTGATGGACGGTGCAGACGCCCTTGATCTCGGGGAAGCGCGCAAGCAGCGCTTCGATCCGGGGGCCATCACCGAACAACAGGTACCTGACGTGGGGCAGGCGCTCATGAGCCATGCGCACCCCTTCCACGACGATGGCGGGGGCAGCATCGCCCCCCATGGCATCGATGGAAATGGTGACGGCAACGCTCACCGGCCCGTGCTCCCCTGCAACGGCATCAGGCTAATCAGGCTTCGGCCTGGACGACCACTTCGCGGCCATCGTAATGGCCACAAGAGGCGCAGACGTGATGCGGAAGCTTCACTTCGCCGCAATTCGGGCACTCGGCGCCGACCACGTTGACCAGGGCGTGGTGGGACCGGCGCATGTCGCGGCGGGACTTGGAGGTCTTCTTTTTCGGGACAGCCATTTTATCTACTCTCTTCGACCCATGATGGGAAAGGGTGGTTTATTAGCCAAAAAGACGGCTCAGAGCAAGGGGATGCTTTCCCCTACTCCTTTTTTTGCCGAAGCGACGACAACACCGCGAAGGGATTGACCCGCCCATCCCCCGCTTCCTGCGCCTCCGGCAGTGGCTTAAACACCGCGTCAGGCGCCCGAGGAAAGGGGTCGAGCGCCAGGGCGAGATGCTCGACCACCACTTCCCCGATATCGATACAGCCGTCGATGATCGGGTCCGGCGGATCTTGCTGCTCCCATGATAGCTCGATCTCCTCCTCTTCATCCAGTATCGCTTCTGGGGGAGCAAAGATCAGCTCGAATGCGTCCTCCACCGTGACCTCAAGTGGCACCAAGGTGACGACGCAGGTCTGAACCACGCGAGCCGTCAACCGGCCGTTGACACGAATAAATCCGCTTCTGGCAAGGGGTTGCGCCTCGACCTTGGCACTGAGAGACTTGACCTCGATCAGGCCGAGCCGCTCGGCCAGGGCCGTGCATTCGCCGGGCTCCGCCTCGATGGAGTGCCGGCTGACCTTGGCTGGCAGTTGATCAACCAGGAGGGGCCGCGAAAACTCCGGGGTGACGAGCTGCTCATGCGTCATTAAATTCCTCCAGACCTGAAAATACCGCCAGCCCCCCCAATACCGCCGCCTCATCCTGCCCGACCAGCTCCGTCACCTGACGGCGCAGATAGGCCGCCATGGCGGCCAGCACCGACGGAGCGACCGCTGCGCCCAGGGTGCCATAAAGATTGCGAAGCAGCGCCTCCCGGAGGGCTGCGTCATCGGCATTCAGCCCATCCTCGTAGGCGGCGACCCGGCCATAAAAGGCCTGCGCCATCTGCTTGACCTTCTTGCCCACCGACATATCCCCGACGCCCAGCTCCCGCAGATTTTGGTCCATGTCGTCGAACATCAGGTCGAACAGGGCCTGGGACAGGGCGCGCGCTTCCCCGACCCGCGCCTCCGAAACCAGCCCCAGCCGCCGCATCACCATGAAGGCGTGCAGAACGATCAGATCGAAGCGCCCGTCCAAGGTGTCCGGCACCGCCGCCTTCATATAAAAAATTGGCAGCCTGGATTGCTCGATAATGGCGGTGTAGAGGGCGTGAGCCCCCTGTTCGCGACGGCGGCGCTCTTGCATACGGCGAAATGGCATAAACACTTCCTGGCGCCGGAACGGACTTCAGCACGGCGATGACATTGACAAGACGAAGGGGCGAGGTGCAATCTGCCCACACATTGGCCGCGGTGGCCGTATCCGTCAATGCTCCGGCTTCGTTGCGAATGAAAAACCTGACTCCGATGCGCTTTGCTCTGCTTGCCGTCGCGGTGGCCTTCGCCACTTCCGCCTGCGCCCCCGTCATCGAACTCCGCGGCAACCTGCCTCCGCCCGAACAGGTCGAGCAGGTCAAGGTCGGCAAGACCACCCGTGACGAGGTCCAGGGCCTGTTGGGGACTCCCTCCAACGTCTCTCCCTTCGGCGACGAGACATGGCACTACATTTCGACCATGACCGAGCGCAGGGCGTTCCTGGAGCCCGTCGTGTTGGAGCGCAAGGTCATCACCGTCGTGTTCGACCGCGGCGGCATGGTCAGAGTGCTGGACACCAAGGGCCTTCAGGACGGCAAGCAGGTCACTCCGGTCGATCGCGAGACCCCCACCGCCGGCAAGGAACTGACGATTCTCCAGCAGATGCTGGGCAATGTCGGAAAATTCTCAAAACCGGCCGGCGCGCAGTAATAGCACCGCCCTATCGGGCCATCGCCCAAACCCATCCGGGGCACCCCCGGACCCTCTTTGTTTTTATTCATGCGAAGAGCACCAGCGGTCAAAGCATTCGACCGTTGGACGCGGCCGCGCGCCTCATGGCGCGGGAGCCAAGGCGGACGGAGGTCCGCCGCCCGGCGAGAGGGGGCTGTTAATGGCATAGAGGCGGCGTGCCCTCTCCACGGCCCCCGTAGGGTCCACCAGAGGCATGTGAAAAAGCCCCGGCCGTTTCCCGGCCGGGGCTTTTCCGTATCCATCCTCGCGGAGGATTAGTGCCCTGCAACCATGGACAGCAGCAGGATGGCGACAATGTTGATGATCTTGATCATCGGATTGACGGCCGGACCGGCAGTGTCCTTGTAAGGGTCGCCGACGGTGTCGCCGGTAACCGCCGCCTTATGGGCGTCGGAACCCTTGCCACCATGATGGCCGTCCTCGATGTACTTCTTGGCATTGTCCCAAGCGCCGCCGCCCGAGGTCATCGAGATAGCGACGAACAGACCGGTGACGATGGTGCCCATCAGCATCGCGCCCATGGCCGTGAAAGCGGCCTTCTGGTCGGCAGCCACCAGGATCACGAAGTACAGCACCACCGGCGACAGAACCGGCAGCATGGAGGGAACGATCATTTCCTTGATCGCGGCCTTAGTCAGCATGTCCACGGCACGACCATAGTCAGGCTTCGCGGTGCCTTCCATGATGCCGGGGATTTCCTTGAACTGACGACGAACCTCGACCACGACGGAGCCAGCGGCACGGCCGACGGCCATCATGCCCATGGAGCCGAACAGGTAGGGCAGCAGACCGCCCAGGAACAGACCGATGACCACATAGGGATCCTCAAGGCTGAACGTGATGTTCAGCTTGGGGAAGAAGTGCTTGAGGTCTTCGGTGTAGGCGGCGAACAACACCAGCGAGGCCAAACCAGCCGAACCGATGGCATAGCCCTTGGTAACCGCCTTGGTGGTGTTGCCGACGGCGTCGAGCGCGTCGGTGACCTTGCGGACTTCCTTGGGCAGATCCGCCATTTCGGCGATGCCGCCGGCATTGTCGGTCACCGGGCCGTAGGCGTCGAGCGCCACGATCATGCCGGCCAGGGCCAGCATGGTGGTCGCCGCCACCGAGATGCCGAACAGGCCGGCGATCTTGTAGGCGACGATGATGGCGACGCAGATCACGATAACCGGCAGGGCGGTGGCTTCCATGGAAACCGCCAGACCCTGGATCACATTGGTGCCGTGACCGGTGGTCGAGGCCTGAGCCACGCTCTTGACCGGACGATAATCAGTGCCGGTGTAGTACTCGGTGATCCACACCAGCAGGCCGGTAACGACCAGACCGGTGAGGGAGCAGACGAAGATGTCCATGCCGCTGATAGCACGACCCGCCGCCTGGAACGTGGCGCCGAAGCCACCCAGGTAGACGTTGATGATACCGGCGATCAGGATGGCCGACAGAACGGCCGTGACGATGACGCCCTTGTACAGCGCCTTCATGATGTTGTTGCCGGCGTCGAGCTTCACGAAGAAGGTGCCGATAACCGAAGCGAAAATGCAGACGCCGCAGATGACCAGCGGCAGCATCATCATCTGCTCCTGGGCGGGGCCGGTGAAGAAGAGCGAGCCCAGCAGCATGGTACCGACGATGGTCACCGCATAGGTCTCGAACAGATCGGCGGCCATACCGGCGCAATCGCCGACATTGTCGCCGACGTTGTCGGCGATGACGGCCGGGTTACGCGGGTCATCCTCGGGGATCCCCACTTCGACCTTGCCCACCAGATCGGCGCCCACGTCGGCGCCCTTGGTGAAGATACCACCGCCAAGACGGGCGAAGATGGAGATCAGCGAAGCGCCGAACGAAAAGGCCACCAGCGACTCAAGCAGGTCGCGAGAGGAGATGCCGACGTTCTTCAGCACCAGATAGTAGCCGGCGAGGCCGATCAGGCCGAGACCGACGACCAGAAGACCGGTGATGGCGCCCGACTTGAAGGCCACGTCGAGGGCCTGCTGCATGCCACCCGAACGGGCAGCCTCGGCGGTGCGGACGTTGGCGCGAACGGAAACGTTCATGCCGACATAACCGGCGGCGCCCGAAAGCACCGCGCCGATGATGAATCCGACGGCTTGGTAGATACCAAGACGCCAGGCCAGGATAATGGTGACGGCAACGCCCACATAGGCGATTGCGGTATACTGACGGTTCAGATAGGCGGCTGCGCCTTCTTGAACCGCGGCGGCAATTTCTTGCATCCGGGCGTTACCGGCCGAAGTCGCCATCACGGATCGGATGGCATAAACTCCGTACAGCAGCGCCAAAACGCCACATGCGATCACGAAGAGGTTGGTCATTTGGTTCGAGTCCCCTGATGAATCTTCTTAGCGTCGCATCTCGCAGTACGTCCGGCGAGGATTGCTGGTGCGTGTGGAGGACGACGGAAGCGCAGAGAAACTGCCAGAATAACTCTTGTGATGCAATAAAATGCTGGCAACCTCGCTCATGAAGAAATTATTGAGCCGCTCTGGTACTACCAATGACAATTATCAGTCCTGGTCCGATCCAAGCCGGCTCCCCCCTATCCATTCGGGCGGGCCGGGGTTGGGATGCCTCCTGGCCATAGGGGTAGGGCTATTTGAGAACCGCGTTCTCGACCAGGACATCCTTGAGATACCCCGGCCCCAGGGTCTTTTCCCCCACCATCAGCAGGCGGCGGCGGATGGCGGGAACGTCGAGCTGCTGACCTTCGCGCAGCGAAATACTGAGGAAACCGATCATGTCGCCGAGATAGGCGTTCTGGAGACGGGGTAAATTTTTCGCCACGATTTCCTTGTTCTTGGGCTCGACTTCGAGGCGCACGATCATTTCGGCCTGCTTCTTGACCTCACGATCCTGAATCACGGGAATGATCAGAATGCCGAAGTCCACATAGCTGGCCGGCGGGGGCGGCGGCGGCGCCTCGTCCTTGTGGACGACGGGCGCGGTGATGCCGAGCTTCGCCAGGGGATCGATCCCCCAGAAATAAAGGCCGCCGATCACCGCGCCGATCAGCAGCAACAAGGCGATAACAATGAATATCAGTCGGACCAACCGCCAGCCCCCTTATCATCCGGCCCACGGAAATGCCGCCAGCCCTCCCGTTCGATGGCGAGCACCTGCCCGTCCCCCCCTCGCACCGTTACCGCATCGGCTCCACCGCCATCGATCACACGTCCGATCCGCGTCGCCGGAACCCCAAGCTCCTTCGCCAGGATAAGAATCGCGTCGGCGGCTTCGGGCGGTGCGCTGAACAAAAGCTCGTAATCATCGCCTCCCGTCAGCACGAGGGCAAGCAGGGATTGATCGTCCTTCACCGCCGCCGCCGCCGCTGCCGACAGCGGCACCACCGCGGCATCGACCTCCGCCGCCACCCCGGAGGCGCGGCAGATATGCCCTAAATCCTGAACAAGGCCATCGGAAATATCCATGCCGGACAGGGCCAGACCGATCAATCGCGGTCCCAGCCCGGTCCTCGGGCACGGCAGACGATAGCGATCGGCCAATGCGGCCAGATGGCCATCGGCCAGACCGGGCAGTTCGCCCCGAATGGCTTTCAGCCCAAGGGCGGCGTCGCCGATACTGCCCGAAACCCAGATATCGTGGCCCGGCCGGGCACCGGAGCGCAACAGTCCCCTGCCCGTCGCCACCTGCCCCAGCGCCGTCAGCGTCAAGGTCAGCGGTCCAGGCGTCGAAACCGTATCGCCACCGATCAGAGCAATCCCGTAGTGATCAAGATCCCGCCTCAGCCCATGGGCGAAAGCCCGAAGCCACGACCGCGTCGTGCCGCAAGGAAAGGCGGCGGCCAGCATCACCACCGCCGGAACCGCACCCTTGGCGGCCAGATCGGAGAGATTGACCCGCACCAGCTTGCGGGCGATCAGATCGGGAGGGTCGTCGGGCAGGAAATGAACCCCCGCCACCATGGCATCCATGGTGGCGACGGTATCGAAGCCGGGTGCGGCGGCGATGAAGGCGGCATCGTCGGTCAGGCCGAGGGCGCCGGGATAACCGGCCGCCAACGGTGCGAACAACTCGGCGATGAGGCCGAACTCATCCGGAGGGTCGTCGTCACCGCCGGCCATGGCGCTCATCCCCCCTTCCCCACCTCCTCGACACGAAGAATCTGGGCAAGACGGTCGAGAACCGCATTCACCAATCCCGGCTCGGGGCCGGAATAAAAGGCGTGGGCCACATCGACCCATTCCGAGATGCAGACTCGGGTGGGCGTCTGGACCCGCGCGCCCAGTTCCCAGGCTCCAGCCCTCAGAATGGCGCGCAGGACCGCCTCCAGCCGCTCCACCGTCCAATCGCCGGTCAGGGCGCCGCCGACCAGCAGGTCAAGCTTCGCCGTTTCGGCAGTGACGCCGCGCACGGTCTGGCCCAGCAACGACGAATCCGGCTCGGCCATGCGGCCTCGGGGCTCCTCGGTCCGGCGAGCCTTGGAGTCGGAAAGCGCCTGCTCGTCGGAAACGCCGGTCATCTCCATCTGATAGAGGACCTGAACCGCCGCCAGACGAGCGGCGCTCCGGCGGGCGACGGAGGGATTCACGCTCATGACGCCAATCCAAGGTCACGCTTGACCGCCATCATGCGCAGGCAAGCCCGCGCCGCCTGACCGCCAAGATTCTTGCGAGCCGGGTCCGAGCGGGCCAAGGCCTGCGCCTCGTTATGGACCGTCAGCACACCGTTGCCCAAGGCGAGATCAAAGGCCATGGACAGGTCGGCAATGCCGCGCATGCACTCGGAACCGACGTGGTGATAATGATCGGACTCGCCGCGAATGGCGCAGCCAAGGGTGATGAAACCGTCGTAGCGAGCGGCCTCGTTGCCCTGTTCGGCGGCGGTCAGCACCAGCTTCAACGCCGCCGGCAGTTCGAAAATCCCGGGAACCACCAGGACATCATGAGCCATGCCGGCCTTGTTCAGCACCTCGCGGGCGCCGTCCAGCAATCCGTCGGCGATATGGTCGTAGAACCGGGCCTCGATGATAAGGACGCGGGCCATTGATCGTTCTCCTTATTCAGCCGACGGGAATCGGCCGCTGCTCCACCACCTTGAGGCCGTAACCGTCAAGACCGATGATGGAACGCTTGGTGTTGGACAGTAGAATCATTTCGTGGATACCAAGATCCAGCAGGATCTGCGCGCCAACACCGTAATCGCGCAACGCCGGGGCCGGTGTGCGCCGCTCCAACTGGGCGCGGACCCGGTCGGACAGGCTGGTCGGCTGCGGCTCGCGGATCAGGACGATAACGCCCGAACCATGCGCCGCGATCATCTCCATGGCGGAATGAAGCTCGCCGGCCTTGCCAGACCCCTGGTCGCCAAGAACGTCGTCCAGGACATTGACGGCATGGACCCGGACCATCACCGGCTTGTCGCCGCCGAGGTCGCCCTTGACCAGGGCGATATGCTCGGCATAGGCGATGGTGTTGGTATAGACCATCATGCGCCAGTCGCCGCCCCACTTGGAGTGGAACGCGGTTTCGAGATCGCGGGCCACCAGCTTGTCGTTGCGGCGGCGATAGGCGATCAGATCGGCGATGGTGGCCATCTTCAAGCCATGCGCCTTGGCGAACACCACCAGATCCGGCATGCGGGCCATGGTCCCGTCGTCGTTCATAATCTCGCAGATCACGCCCGACGGATTCAGCCCGGCCAGCCGCGAGATATCCACCGCCGCCTCGGTATGGCCGGCGCGGACCAGCACGCCGCCATCGCGGGCGATCAGCGGAAACACATGACCGGGGGTGACGATGTCATAGCGGCTCTTGGCGGGGTCGATCGCCACCTGAACCGTGCGCGCGCGGTCGGCGGCCGAGATGCCGGTGGTGACCCCTTCGCGCGCTTCGATGGAGACGGTGAAGGCGGTCTCCATGCGCGTGCCGTTATCGGCGCTCATCAAACGGAGCCCCAGTTCCTCCACCCGCGGGCGGGCCAACGTCAGGCAGATCAGGCCTCGGCCGAACCGGGCCATGAAGTTGACAGCCTCGGAAGTGGCCATTTCGGCGGGAATGACAAGGTCGCCCTCGTTCTCGCGATCCTCGTCATCGACCAGAATGAACATGCGGCCCTGGCGGGCCTCTTCGATGATGTCCTCGATGGACGAGAGGTACTGGTGATATTCCGACACGGCGGGGCTATTCCCTTTCCAAGAGGCGCGCAACATAGCGTGCAAGCATGTCGATTTCCATATTCACGGCATCGCCCGGCCTGTAGCCGCCGAATGTCGTCACGGACTGAGTATGGGGAATGATATTGACCCCGAACCGCCGGCCGTCAACCTCATTGACGGTCAGGGAGACGCCATCCAACGCCACCGAACCCTTGGGAGCCACGAAACGGGCGAGATGCTCCGGCGTCTCGAAGGTATAGCGATGGGACTGATTGTCTGGACGGATATCGATCACTGTGGCGATTCCATCCACATGGCCGGACACGATATGCCCGCCCAGTTCGTCGCCGACCTTCAGCGCCCGTTCCAGATTGATCCGGCTTCCCTCCACCCAACGGCCCAGGGTGGTCTTGGACAGGGTCTCGGCCGAGGCCTCGATGGCGTGCCAGCCGGGGCCGGTTTCCACCACGGTCAGGCAAACCCCGTTATGGGCGATGGACGCGCCCAGCGCGATGGTGGAAGAATCGTATTGGCTGGAAATCTCGAAGCGGGTCTCGCGGCCTTCGCCCCGGATCACCCGCCGGACCTCCCCGAGGTCGGTGACGATGCCGGTGAACATCAGGATCAGTCCTTCTAAAGTCGTGTATAGAGTTCCATCACGTCGTCACCGACCGGACGGACGTCGATTCGTTCGAATCGCGGCGTCTGAGCCAGATGATCGACGCCAAAGGCCACGGCGGCGGCAAGTCCGTCGCCGCCCATCAGGCGCGGCGCCCTGAACCAGATCAGCCGATCCACCAGACCGGCGCGCAGCAAGGCGGCCGCCAGATGGGCGCCGCCCTCGACCAGAACCCGGGTGACGCCGCTCTCGGCCAGGGCTTCCAGCGCCATTTCCAGGTCGATGGCGCCATCGGCGCCGGCCGGAAGTTCGACCACATCGACGCCGGCCTCCTCGTAAGCCTCGCGGCGGAGGCGGTCACAGCCCTCCAAGGTCAAGACCCAGGTTGGGATATCATTGGCGGTCGCCACCAGCCTGCTGGTCAAAGGCAAACGCAGGCGTCCATCCACCACCACCCGCACCGGCGAACACTCGGCCAGACCGGCCAGACGACAGCTTAAATCGGGGTCGTCATACAACGCGGTTCCGCTGCCTACCATGATGACGTCATTCTCGGCCCGCAACATATGGGCGACCGTACGGGCGGCGGGGCCGGTAATCCAGCGGCTCTCGCCCGAATGGGTGGCGATGCGCCCATCCAGGGTGCTGGCGAGCTTCAGGGTCACCAGCGGCCGGCCGGTAGTGACGCGCATGAAGAAACCGGCGTTGATCTCGGCCGCCTCGGCCTCCAGCACGCCTTCCACCACCTTGACGCCAGCGCGCATCAGCATCTCGACCCCCTTGCCGGCGACGCGGGCGTCGGGGTCTTGAACCGCCACGACCACCCGGACGATTCCGGCGGAGATCAGCGCCTCGGCGCAGGGCGCCGTCTTGCCGTGATGAGCGCAGGGCTCCAACGTGACATAGGCGGTGGAGCCGCTGGCCGCCTTGCCCGCCATGGCCAAGGCCTCGGTCTCGGCATGGGGACGCCCGCCGGGCTGGGTCCAGCCCCGCCCCACGACACGGCCATCCTTGACGATGACGCATCCCACCGCCGGATTCGGCCACACGGTCCCCAGTCCGCGGCGCGCCAAAGCCAGCGCGGCCCGCATGTGAGAGCGGTCGATTTCAACCTGTGACGGGTCAGTCGTGGCGTGGGACAACCATCTTCCCCAGGAATTCCTCGAAGTCCTTGGCTTCGCGGAAGTTTCGGTAAACCGAGGCGTAGCGGACATAGGCGACCTTGTCGAGATCCATCAGGACCTCCATCACCAGTTCGCCGATAAACTTGGACGGAACCTCGTTTTCACCCATGCTTTCCAGGCGGCGATGGATCCCGTTGACGATCCGCTCCATCTGATCCTCGTCCACCGGACGCTTGCGCAGGGCGATCTTCAGAGACTTCAACACCTTCTCGCGGTCGAACGGCGAGCGCGCCCCGTCCTTCTTGATCACCACCAGATCGCGGATCTGAACCCGCTCGAAAGTGGTGAAGCGCGATCCACAGGCCGGGCAGGAGCGTCGCCGCCGAATGGCCGAGTTATCCTCGGTCGGCCGCGAATCCTTCACCTGGGTATCGTCGTGGCCGCAAAACGGACACCGCATGAGATTTCCCCCCGGAAAATCGGCGGGAGCCCAATCGGCCCCCGCCCCTGTTCTTGCCGACTATTGATAGATCGGGAACCGCTTGCACAACTCGGCGACCTCGGCGCGGGCCTTGGCTTCGGCCGCCGAATTGTCGTCGGGATTGGCGACCAGTCCGTCCAACACGTCGCCGATCAGCTCACCTACCTTCTTGAACTCGGCGATGCCGAAGCCGCGCGTGGTTGCCGCCGGAGTGCCGAGACGCACGCCAGAGGTGATGGTAGGCTTTTCCGGATCAAACGGAATACCGTTCTTGTTGCAGGTCATGCCGGCATGTTCAAGGCTGGCTTCGGCGGCCTTACCGGTCAGCTTCTTGGGGCGCAGATCCACCAGCATCAGGTGGGAATCAGTACCGCCGGACACGATGTCGACACCGCGCCGCACCAGAGTATCGGCCAGTACGCGGGCGTTATCGACCACTTGGCGGGCGTAAAGCTTGAACTCGGGGCGCAGCGCCTCGCCGAACGCCACCGCCTTGCCGGCGATCACATGCATCAACGGGCCGCCCTGGATGCCGGGGAAGATCGCCGAATTGATCTTCTTGCCGATATCGGCGTCGTTGGACAAGATCATGCCGCCGCGCGGGCCGCGCAGGGTCTTGTGGGTGGTGGTGGTGACCACATGGGCGTGGGACATGGGGCTGGGATAGACCCCCCCCGCCACCAGACCGGCGAAATGGGCCATGTCGACCATGAAGAAGGCCCCGACCTCGTCGGCGATCTTGCGGAAGCGCGCAAAGTCGATCTCACGCGGATAGGCCGAACCGCCGGCGATGATCAGCTTGGGCTTGTGGGTGCGGGCCAGTTCCTCGACCTCGCCGAAGTCGATCTGGGCGTCTTGCTGGCGCACGCCGTATTGCACCGCCTTGAACCACTTGCCCGACTGATTGGGCGCGGCGCCATGGGTCAGGTGACCACCGGCTGCCAGGGACATGCCCATGATGGTGTCGCCGGGCTGCAACAGCGCCATGAACACGCCCTGATTGGCCTGCGACCCCGAACTGGGCTGCACATTGGCGTAGGTGCAGCCGAAAATCTTGCAGGCGCGCTCGATGGCCAGTGCTTCGGCGATGTCGACGAACTCGCAGCCGCCGTAGTAACGCTTGCCGGGATACCCCTCGGCATACTTGTTGGTCAGCACCGATCCCTGGGCTTCGAGCACCGCGCGCGACACGATGTTCTCGGAAGCGATCAGCTCGATCTGATCCTGCTGGCGCTTGAGCTCCTTGGTGATGGCGCCGAAAATCTCGGGGTCACTCTCGGAAAGCGGGGTGCGGAAAAAGGCGTCGGTGGATGCGCTGGTCATCGGTTCTCTTTCGAACAGGCTGGTCGGGACTAGAAAATTTCGGACAGTTTGGCCACACGCCGGGCGTGGCGCCCTCCCTCGAACTCGGTATCGAGGAAGATCCTGAGGCAATCGCGGGCAATTTCGGGGCCGACGGTGCGCCCCCCCATCACCAGGACGTTGGCGTCGTTGTGCTGACGGCACATACGGGCGCCAAAGGCGTCGTGCACCAGCGCCGCCCGGATATGGACGTGGCGGTTGGCGGCGATGGAGATGCCGATGCCGGTGCCGCACAGCAACACGGCGCGGCCGGCCTTGCCCGCCTTCAGCGCCTCGGCCACTTTGAGCGCGAAATCGGGATAGTCGACCGAGTCGAGTCCATCGGTGCCGAGATCCAGCACCTGCCAGCCCCAGCCGGCCAAATCCTTGACGAGTTGCGCCTTCAATTCGACGCCGCCGTGATCCGACGCGATGGCAATGGTCCGAACGGTCATTACTGGACGCCCCAATTCAGCACAAGATTGAGTGCGCTAGATACCATATGTCGGACCGTCTTGCCAATGCGCCACAAGCTCGTGGGGACGGCGCATCAGTGGTATCGCCACTCGGCGCGAAATCCGAGGACAGCGGACGATTACATTTTCAAACCAATAGAACCCCCGTCAAAACAACAGACCTTCCGGGTATTTCCTGCGCCAATGGCTGGCTGATTATTGCGTCACACGCCACAAGCAAGAACTCATTATTCTCCAGAATCAATTTCCAATTGACAGTTAAGATCAGCCATGCATTCATTGATGCAATCCAGCTAACAAACCTTGGTCGGACAGTCAGATGAGCGATACAAACACCGATAAGACCAACCGTGACGACCTGTTGCGTATGGTTACCGACGTCGTCGCCGCTTACGTTGCCAAGAACCCCATTGCCACGTCACAGCTCGCGGACCTGATCAACACGGTCTATGCGTCGCTTTCCTCCTTGGAAGGCTGCCAGCCGGAGGCAAAGTCCGAGGCCCTGAAGCCCGCCATCGCCATCAAAAAATCGGTGACGCCGGACTACATTATCTGCCTTGAAGACGGCAAGAAGCTGAAGATGCTGAAAAGGCATCTGCGCACAACCTACAGCATGACCCCGGACGAGTACCGCGCCAAGTGGGCGCTTCCCCCGGATTATCCCATGGTGGCGCCCAACTACGCCGCCCAGCGCTCTGAATTCGCCAAGAAGATCGGCCTGGGCCGCAAAGCTCCCGAGGTCGACGAGAAGCCGACCCGTCGCGGTCGCCGCTGATTTCCATTGGTGCTCAATTCCTGAAAGGCCGGCATTCGCGAATGCCGGCCTATTTTATTATCCGCTCCGACGTCGGGAGAGATGAATGGATGTGCTGACTTCCTACTGGTCACTGGACGAACTGGCGACCAATGGACTGATCATGCTGCACCTTCTTGGCGCGCTGGCTATCGGCTGCGTCATCGGTTACGAACGCTCGTATCATGGTCGAGCGGCCGGTATCCGCACCTACTCCCTGGTCTGTGTCGCATCCACCGCCCTGACCGTGGTAAACGCCTATCCCAGCATGTGGTTCGGCGGCCTCGCCCATAACACCGCGGCGGCGGACCCCACCCGCGTCATGCAGGGGATCCTGACCGGCATCGGCTTTCTTGGCGCGGGCGTGATCATGAGGGACGGTTTTTCCATCCGGGGCCTGTCCACGGCGGCATCCATCTGGATGACGGCGGCGATCGGCATCGTCATCGGACTGGGCTTTTACGGCGCCGCCATCTCGGTGGCGGTGATCACCGTCGCACTGATGAGCGGCGTCCGCAGCGTCGAATCGGCTCTGCCGCATCAAGAGCAACTCCACCTTTCCCTGACCTTCCCGTCTGAACAGACGCCCCGCACCGAGACCATCGGCCGGCTCTTGTCCGACCACGGCTACGGAGTCTCGAACTGGAGCTTTCACCTTGCCGATCTGGGCAAGAAATTCGAATACGAACTGGTGCTGCGCGCCGCCAGTCCGATCGATCCTTCCGTACTGGTCGAAAGCCTGAAGGGACTGGACGGTCTGCTGGAGTTCCGCCTTGCCCCGTCCCGCGGCTGAACTCAGCCTTGCCGCTTCGCCAGGACGTATTCCAGCCGTTTAAGCGCCATCATCTTCAGATGGGCCTCGGTGGCGCCGGCCGGCCCCACCACCGATATCTCGGTCAAAGTGTCGGTATGAAACGCGGAAACCTTGACGGCATTGCCGATCCGGCGGAACTCGAACAGGACTTCGCCGGATACGGCCATCTTCGATCCTTTGGGTAAGCGTCACCGGAACGAAAGACATACCCCGGCAAAGCGGCGACGTCGACCGTGGCGTCGGGCTTGACGCCACAAGAGATCGGTGTGAGTTTTCCAGGCAAGCACAGGATCCGCCACCGGCGGCTCACCCTTCCACAGGAGCCCGAGGCCCATGACCGTGACGAGCGCAAATCCCGAAACCATCGTGCTGCACGCCGGCTATCGCGCCGACCCCGCCACCAACTCGGTCGCGGTGCCCATTTATCAGACGACATCCTACCAGTTCCGCGATACCGAGCACGCCGCCAACCTGTTCGCGCTGAAAGAATTCGGCAACATCTACACCCGCATCATGAATCCGACCACCGACGTGCTGGAACAGCGCCTTGCCGCGCTGGAGGGGGGCGTCGCCGCCCTGGCGCTGTCGTCGGGACAGTCGGCAACCATGTTCTCCATCCTGAATGTCGCCCAGGCGGGGGATAACTTCGTCACCTCCACCGACCTTTACGGCGGCACCTGGAATTTGTTCGCCAATACCTTCAAGCAGATGGGGATCGAGGCCCGCTTTGTCGATCCGACCGATCCGCAGGCCTTCGTGCGCGCCACCGACGACAAGACCCGCGCCTGGTATGCCGAAACCCTGCCCAATCCCAAGTTGCAGGTTTTCCCCATCGCCGAGGTCGCCAAGCTGGCCAACGCGGCCGGCGTGCCGCTGATCGTCGACAACACCGCCGCTCCGATCCTATGCAAGCCGCTGAGCCTGGGCGCTCATGTGGTGGTCTATTCCACCACCAAGTTCATTGGCGGCCATGGCACCTCGATCGGCGGTGTCATCGTCGATGGCGGCACTTTCGACTGGGAAAAGCAGGGCAAACGCTTTCCGCTGCTGAACGAGCCCGATCCCAGCTATCACGGCGCCGTCTGGACCCAGGCGGTCAAGCCGCTAGGCCCCATCGCCTATATCATCCGCGCCCGCGTCGTGCTGCTGCGCGATATCGGCGCGGCGATCAGTCCGTTCAACGCCTTCCAGGCCTTGCAGGGGCTGGAGACCTTGCCGCTCCGCATGCGCGAGCATTGCCGCAACGCCCTGGCGGTGGCCGAGTTCCTGGCCAAGCACCCCAAGGTCACCACGGTGATTCACCCCAGCCAGCAGACAGGCGAACATCGCCGCCGCGCCGATGCGACCCTCAAGGGCGGTTACGGCGCCCTGCTGGGCTTCGAACTCAAAGGGGGGGCCGAAGCCGGCCGCAAGTTCATCGATGGGCTGAAGCTGTTCTATCATGTGGCCAATATCGGCGACGCCCGTTCGCTGGCCATCCATCCCGCCAGCACCACTCATTCCCAGCTGTCGGCAGAGGATCAGCTGGCCACTGGCGTGACGCCCGGCTATGTGAGATTGTCGGTCGGAATCGAACACATCGACGACATCCTCGCCGATCTGACCCAGGCTCTGGAGGCCGCATAACAAAGTGCCAACCTTTCTTCCTCACACCGAATTTCCGCTGACCCGCATGCGTCGCAACCGCCGGGACGACTGGTCCCGACGGTTGGTTTCCGAAACCAGACTAACGGTCGATGACCTGATCTGGCCGGTTTTCGTGGTCGAAGGCGGTGGCGTGAGGCAAGACGTTGCGTCCATGCCGGGGGTCGCCCGCTTCTCCATCGATCTGCTGGTGGAGGAAGCGCGGTGCGCCGCCGATCTCGGCATTCCCGCTATCGCGGTGTTTCCCTCGGTCGACGCCGCGCTCAAGACCCCCGATGCCGCCGAGGCGGTCAATCCGAACAATCTGGTCTGCCGCGCGGTTCGAGCGGTCAGGGCGGCGGTTCCGTCCCTTGGCATCATCTGCGACGTGGCGCTGGACCCCTATAACAGCGACGGTCACGACGGCCTGGTGATCGACGACTACGTGGTCAACGACCGCACCGTCGAAATCTTGTGCCGTCAGGCCGTAGTCCAGGCCGAGGCCGGCTGCGACATCATCGCACCCTCCGACATGATGGACGGCCGCATCCGCTCCATCCGTCTGGCGCTGGATCAGGCCGGCCTCGAACCGGTTCGCATCCTGTCCTATGCCGCCAAATACGCCTCGGCCTTCTATGGTCCGTTCCGTGATGCGGTCGGCTCGAAATCGGCGCTGAAGGGCGGCGACAAGAAGACCTATCAGATGGACCCGGCCAACACCGACGAGGCCCTGCGCGAAGTGGCGCTGGACCTGTCCGAGGGCGCCGATATGGTGATGGTCAAGCCGGGGATGCCCTATCTCGACATCGTGCGCCGGGTAAAGGAGGCCTTCGCGGTCCCGACCCTCGCCTATCAGGTCTCCGGCGAATACGCCATGATGAAGGCCGCCGCCCTCAACGGCTGGCTGGATTGGGACAAAGTCATGCTGGAGAGCCTGACCGCCTTCAAGCGCGCTGGCGCCGACGCCATCCTCACCTACACCGCCCCCGAGGCCGCCCGACTGCTTGCAAAATAGCCTGTGGTAGCCCATCTGCCAGAGGCTGTGTCTTGTCATCCCCATACTACACACGGATGACGTTGTTAACTAAAGTCAATAATGACTTCGCGAAAAAACCTGTATGATGCGATGAGATTCAACACGGCATTGCGTACCTCCACCGGAAGGACTCCTCGATGATGACGATCATGAAACATCTGCGCATCGCCGCCGCGACAGGAATCCTCACCTTGACGCTGTCCGGCGTCGCCACCGCCGCCGAGCCGGCTCCGGGCCAAAGCTTCCGTCCTTGCGATCAATGCCCCGAGATGGTGGCCATTACCCCTGGAACCGTCACGGCGGGAAATCCCAAGGATTTCGAGAATCCTGAACCCGACGCTCCCAAGCGCCCGACCATCACCATCAAACGCCCCTATGCGTTGGGCAAATACGAGGTGACCCAGGCCGAATGGACCGCGATCATGGGCGCTAATCCCAGCGAGAATAAGGGCCTGAAAAACCCAGTGGAGCATGTGGACTGGAAGATGGCCCAGGACTTCATCCGCAAGCTTAACCAAAAAACCGGCAAGTCATTCCGTCTTCCGACGGAAGCCGAATGGGAATACGCCGCCAGGGCCGGCAGCTCCGCCTCCTACTCCTACGGCGAGGATGAAAAGCAGTTGGGTCAATACGCCTGGTTTGTCGAGAACTCCGGCAATGTCACCCATGCGGTGGGACAGTTGAAGCCCAACGCGTTCGGCCTGCATGACATGCACGGCAATGTGTGGGAATGGACCGGCGACTGCTACATGGCCAATTTCTTCGCCACCATCGACAAGCGTCATTCCGAGGAATGGGAGACGGGATGCTATCGGGTGACGCGGGGAGGATCGGCCCTCAACCTGCCCATGGCGGTCACCAACTCGTACCGCGCATCGCTGAAGCAGCCGCTGCACAACGCCAATCTCGGTTTTCGGCTGGCAATGACCCTGCCTTAAAACGGGTGTGGGGCGTCGGGGGTGAGAATCTCCACGCCCCCCGGAACCCGTATGTTCCATTCCGCCGGCAAGCAGATCATGTTCTTCGATCCCACCGGACCAAAGACATTGTCGGCGTGGCCGCGAAAGTTGCCGGGACGGAACAGCGGCACGGTGTGCCACCACAGGCGATAGCCCAGATCCAAAATGGCCGCGATCAGGGTCTTTGAATGTTCCAGCCGGTCGTTTTCCACATAGAGCGCCGGCCGTAGGCGGCGGATGGTTGCAGCAGCCCCCGCGATGACTCCAACCTCCGCCCCCTCCACATCGATCTTGATCAGCCGCAGGGTGTCGAGCCGGTAGGAGTCCAGGGTGCGGACCGGACAAGACTCACCCAGATCGCCACCCAACGATACGCCGCCGAAATTGGTGACGGCCTTTAGCGGCAAAAGCGGCACCCGGATCTCACCGGCCTCGGCCCCCAGCGCGACCCGCTCGGCCCACACCTGCTCCTGACCGTTAAGGGTCAGATTGGTGACGAGAATTCCGTGAATCGCCCGCTGCGGTTCAAAGGCCAGCACCTGACCGCCCCCTCCCACCAACCGGGCCAGGGGCAAGGTCAGGGCGCCAATATTGGCCCCCGCCTCCACCACCGTGTCGCCAAGCCGCACCAACTGGCGAAACAGGTCCACCTCGCCCTCGGAATATTCATGATACAGGGCAAGCGATCGCCCCACATAGGCGTCCCCGGCGGGAAACACCATGGGGCCGTAACGGCTGTGACAAAATCCAAGCGTATCCGGCAGGACCGCCTGAATCGTCAGCATCTCAGGCGCGTCCAGGCTTGGACAGCCGCCACTCTGCCAGGAATGGCAAGACCATCACCGCCACCATGACGGCCCAGGTAACCATTTCCTGATTCTCCCACAGGGCGCGGATCAGCAGGGGCAGCTGATCGGAGAATTTGGGGTGCGACAAGACAAAATCATCACCTCGCGCCAATGCCAGAGCCTCGGACAGCGGCGATGCCGCCACCGACAGCATCAGGCCGATGCAAATTTCCTTGGCCGGGACGAAAGCCTCGGGCGTCCGGCCGCCGAACATTCGACCGACGGCAAAGGCTTCGCGCCAGTCTTTGCCCAGCACCACCATGCGCGCCAAGGCAAAGGCGCTCAGGCCGATACAGGGAACCAGAAACTCCACCGGCGGAATATCGCGGTAGCGGCCGTTGACCAGCAGCAGGGTCGATATGGCGATGGCGCAAAAGCCGTAAAGCGGCGCCAACCGCTCGCCCCAGCGGCTTTTATTCGGCACGGCCCCCGTCTGAAACCCCTCCCCCGCCGCCTGGACGATCAGGACCGCCAAGCCGGCATGGGCGGCAATGCGCAGATAGGCCCAAACATCGTCGAGAATATTATAGGCCAGGGCCACGGCATTGACCGCCTGCCATACCGCCAACCCCGCCACCAACTGAGCAAGCACGGCCACGGCCAAACCGGCTTTCAGGCTGTAACGCTCGGGCCGGCGCAAGAACCACAGCGCGGCGCCACAGCCCAGAATGACCGCCGCCGCCGCATGCCATGGCCAGAACGGGCTGGGCTCGACCGGCCCCGACATGACGAACTTCACCCGGCGCTCGGCATCGACCACGCCCCAATTGGCGCCGACCGTACCTTCCAACAGAGCCTTCCACGGCTGATCGAACGCCTCGACCACATTGTAGTCGAACCCGTTTTCCTTGGAGACCCGCGCCAGGGTGCGCACGAAGCGGGCGCCATTCTCCATGCTGGCCACCGCCGGCCCGCGCGAACGCCCACGAGTCGGCCAACCGGCCTCGCCGATCAGGATCGGCTTGCCGGGAAACGCCTCGGCCATCATCCGGTAAATTTTGACGATATGCTCGGCGGCGCCATCCACGCCGATGGGCTCATCCTCCCAATAGGGCAGGATGTGGATGGTGATGAAATCCACCTCCTTGGCCACCTCGGGATATTTCAGCCAGAACGCCCAGACATCGGCATAGGAGACCGGCTGCTTTACCCCGGCCTTGACCTTGCGGATATAGGCGATCAGTTGTTCCGGCTTCAAATCCTGGCGCAGCAGCACTTCGTTGCCGACGATCACGCGCTTGATGGCGTCGGGATGCTGGTTGGCGGCCTTGATCAGGGCCGCCACTTCGCGGTCGTTGACGGTGACCTTCTCCCCCAGCCAGGCCGAATGCGTAACCTCGATCCCCAGCTTTTGGGCCATTTCCGGCACCACGCCCATGCCTTCCAGGCTGGTATAGGTGCGGATGCCCCTGGTCACGCCGACCAAACTCTTGAGATCCTCGGCGATCTGCTCTGGCGGCGGGTAAACCTTGGAAATCGGGCTTTGTCCACGCCGGAACGGTGCGAACGAGACCGATGGAAACGGCTCGTCGAATGAGAGTTCCACCGGAATCGGCCGACTGGACCAGCACCAGCCGGCGGCGTTGACCAAGCCAAGCACGGCAACCACGGCAAAAGCGAGAAGTCTGTTCATCGAAGTCCTGGGATTGGGTGGCGTGACGGCAAGCGAGGCCTAGACTTTCTTGGGGTCAACACAGCCGAGAACCCGGTGCAGCTTCTCCGGCGAAATCACCGCGCCATACAGATTGGCCCGCCAGATATCGACGCCGTCGAGGTCGGCGCCGTCGAGAAAGGCCCCGCGAAGATCGGCATGGGACAGATCGACCTCGTGCAGGACGGCACAATCCAGGTTGGCCGAACGCAGATCCGCTCCCCCCAGGTTGCAGTCCTTAAGATTGCTATGCCGCAGATCGGCATTCCTGAGATCGGTTTCACGGAAGGAAATGCTGCGCAAATCCCGGCCTCGCAATTCGGCCCCGGCGAGATCGGCATGGTCGAATCTTGCCCGGACGCCATCCTTATCGCCCATCAGCCACTTGGCATGAAGAGCGAGGATGTTTTCCAGCTTCTGAGTCGTCATCATTGCGGTTGCCCTCCGATCCTGCCGGCCCGTTACCCCTGGGAATTTTCCCAGTGTGACACAACCGGAGGCGGGCCGCACCCCATCGCTCAGACCGCGATCAACGCCGCCGCCACCGAGCGTTCCTCGGCCAGCAGCACGTTGTAGGTCCGGCATGCCGCCCCGGTATCCATCACTTCAAGCTTGATTCCGCCGCTGCGCAACGCGATGCGGATCGATGCCGGAACCGGGGTCATGATTGGGCCGCATCCCAACAACAGCAACTCCGGCCGCGCCTTCAGCACCGCATCGAGCGCCTCTTCCGTCACCTCGGCCAGGCTGATGGGCGACCACGGCACGGTCCGATCCGAAAAAACCAGCACCGATCCTTCCCACCGCACCCCGGCGATGGTGAAGCCAAGATCGCCATAACCCTTAATGATCTGCCGACCGACGGGAATGAGGGGGGTGACATCCATCTTGCGAGACCGGACCTTCAGGGAGCCTGACTGGCTTCGGCCTCGGCCTGCTCGTCCTCCGCCCGCTCCTTGCCAGTCCGCAGGTTGAAGTAAACCAGCATGGGCATGGCCACATAGATCGAGGAATAGGTGCCGATGATCAGCCCCCACAGCATGGCGATGGAGAAACCGCGCAGCACCTCGCCGCCAAAGAACAGCAGCGCCAAAACGGTGACAAACACGGTCGAGACGGTAAGGATGGTCCGCGCCAGGGTCTCGTTGACCGCCAGATTCAAGAGGTCGTAGAGCGACATGGACTTGTATTTGCGCAGATTCTCGCGCACCCGGTCATATTCCACCACGGTGTCGTTCACCGAATAGCCGGCGATGGTCAAGACGGCGGCCACGGTGGTCAGGTTGAACTCCAACCCCGTGATGGAGAACAGCCCGAACGTGGTGATGACATCGTGGAAGGTGGAAACCAGCGCCCCGACCCCGAACTGCCATTCAAAGCGGAACCAGACGTAAACGGCGATGGCCAACAAGGACAGCGCGACCGCCATCACGCCATCGCGCACCAGCTCGCCGCCGACCTTGGGACCGACGATCTCGACCCGGCGATAGGTGTAGCCCGAACCAAGAGTCTCCTTGACCTTGGCCAACGCCTCCATCTGGGCCTTCTCGGCCCCATCCTGGCGCTGAACCCGGATCATGACGTCGCGGCCGGTATTGCCGAATTCCTGAAGGCTGACCTCGCCCAGATGCAACTCGCCCAGGCTGGTCCGCATGGCGTGCAGATCGGCCGAAGCGCCCGTGGCCTGAGCCTCGATCAGAATGCCGCCGGCGAAATCGATGCCGAAATTAAAGCCCTTCACGCTGATGGAGACGAGAGAGCCGACAATTAGAAAGGCGGTGATGCCAAAGGCGACTAGGCGGTAACGGATGAAATCGTATGTGGTGCCGTGGGGCAGGAGGCGTTCGATCAGTCTCATGGTATCCGCTCCACTCTCACGACAACGGCAGCGTCTTGAGACGCCGCCACCTGACCCAGCTGAACACCAGCATGCGATTGACCAGCACGGCGGTGAACAGCGAGGCAAGCAAGCCCAGGCTCAGGGTCACGGCAAATCCGCGAACCGGGCCTGTCCCGAATTGAAATAGCAGCCCGCCCGCCACCAAGGTGGTGACATGGGCGTCGAAAATCGTGGCGAAGGCGCGGTCATACCCGGCCTGCATGGCCGACATGACGGTTCGCCCGTTCCTCTGTTCCTCGCGCATACGCTCGTAGATCAGCACATTGGCATCCACCGCCATACCCATGGTGAGCACGATGCCGGCGATGCCGGGCAGGGTTAGGGTGGCGCCCAGAAACGACAGCGACGCCAGCAGCAGCACCAGATTCAACATCAGCGACAGGTCGGCCAGCAGCCCCAGCGTCCCATAGATCGCAATCATCAGCACGATCACCAGCGCCAGACCAAGCAGGCTGGCCACGGTGCCGGCCCGAATGGAATCGGCCCCCAGATCCGGCCCGACGGTGCGCTCTTCCAACACCTGAAGCGGGGCCGGCAGCGCGCCGGCGCGCAGCAGCAGCGACAGGTCCTGGGCCTGGGCCACGGTAAAGTTACCCGAAATGATGCCCGATCCACCCAAAATGGGCTCGTTGATGCGCGGCGCGCTGATGACCTTGTCGTCCAGCACGATCGCCAGGAACTTGCCCGAGCTTTCGCGGGTGGTGTCGCCGAATTTCTTGGCCCCGGCGGCATTGAAGCGGAAGCTCACCACCGGACGGCCATCGGAATAGGTCGCCTTGGAATCCACCAGCATGTCGCCGCCGACATCAACCCGCTTGCGAACCACATAGCCTTCCGGCATGCCGTGCTCGCGCTCGGCCGATGGCAGCAGCATGGAACCGGGGGGAACCCGCCCCTTGGAAGCCTCTTCCGCCGAGGTGGTGTCGTCGAGCAGATGGAAGGTCAGCTTCGCGGTCTTGCCCAGCAGAGATTTGATACGGTCAGGGTCCTTGACGCCGGGAAGCTGAACCACGACGCGGTCCTCGCCCTGACGCTGGATCGACGGCTCGCGGGTGCCCAACTCGTCGATGCGACGCCGCACGATCTCTAGCGACTGCTCGACGGCGGAGAGCTTGCGACGCCTGACCGCCTCTTCCGAGTACTTCAGCACCATGGCACCGTCGTCGCGGGCTTCCAACCCGGCATCGGGGTCGAGCTTGCGCAGCATTTCCCGCGCCTTCTCGCGATCGGCGGCCTCGATGATGCGTAGGCTGACCTGATCGCCCTTGGCCCCCAGGTCGGAATATTTGATCTTCTCCTTACGGAGCAGGGTCCGCACCGACTCGACCAGCGAGGTCAGCTGCTCGCGCACCACATAGCCGGTATCGACTTCGAGCAGCAGATACGAGCCGCCCTGAAGGTCGAGACCGAGGCTGACCGGTTGCAGCCACGACGGCAGGTGATCAGCCTGCTCACGCGAGAGCAGGTTGGGAGCAGCGAAGATGATGCCGAGAAGACTCGTCACCACCACGACTACTATTTTCCATATGGGGAAATGGCTCATAACCCAACCCGTACTCGTTCAGTTGCGAACAATCCCGCCGATCACTTACCGGCGGGGGTCTCGGCTTCCGGCTTGTCGTCCTTGGCGCCCGCGACCGGCTCGGTCTTGGACAGGACTTCGGTGAGGGTAGAGCGGACGACGCGCACACGCACGCCCTCGGCGATCTCGACCGCAACCTCGGTATCGTTGACCATCTTGTAGACGGTTCCGATGATGCCGCCGGCAGTGACCACCCGGTCGCCTCGGCGCAACTGGCCCAGCATCTCCTTATGCTGTTTCATCCGCTTTTGCTGCGGACGGATCAGCAGGAAATAAAATACGACGAAGATCAGAACCAGCGGCAGAAACTGTTCGATAGCACCCATGGCCCCACCTGAAGCGGCGGCCTGGGCGTAAGCGGGCGACACGAACATCACTGTCTCCTAGGGAATGTTCACCTGGCAAAACGCAGCCGGAATATAGCGGTCAAACGCCATGTTGCAAACGCCAAGTGGTTCTTTCCGCGAATCACTTGCTCCCCGGCGACGAAATGATAGGCTCGTCCGGCTAATTCGCTGTCCGTCTGGAACCCCCGCCATGCTCTATGCCGACGCCTTCGACGCCCTCAACCGTATCGCCGAAGCCCTGGAACGGCTGTCGCCAAAGCCAGCCGCTAATGCCGATCTTGGCGTGGCCGACGCCTTCGTCTGGCACGCCGACCCCGACCGATTGGAACCGATCGCCAACGTCAACCGAGTTGACATCGGCCTGTTGCAGGGTATCGAGCTTCAGCGCGAGCAGTTGCTGAACAACACCAAACGGTTCGCCGACGGGCTTCCAGCCAACAATGCCCTGTTATGGGGGGCTCGCGGCACCGGCAAAAGCTCGCTGGTCAAGGCGGTCCACGCCACCATAAACTCCGAACACCCCGCTTCCCTGGCGCTGGTCGAGATTCATCGCGAGGACATCCCCTCCCTGCCCCGCTGCCTGCGTATCCTCAAGGATAGCGGCCGTCGCTTTGTCCTGTTCTGCGACGACCTGTCCTTTGACCAGCAAGATGACGCCTACAAGTCGTTGAAAGCCGTGTTGGAGGGCGGAATCGAGGGCCGGCCGGCCAATGTGGTGTTCTACGCCACATCCAACCGCCGCCATCTGATGGCCCGCGACATGATCGACAACGAACGGTCCACCGCCATCAACCCCGGCGAGGCGATCGAGGAGAAGGTCTCGCTCTCCGACCGCTTCGGACTGTGGCTGGGCTTCCACCATGTGGCCCAGGACACCTATTTCGCCATCGTCGAGGGCTATGTCGCCCATTACGGGCTACCCATCGGGGTCGAGGAGCTGCGCCGCGACGCCAACGAATGGGCGATGACGCGCGGCGCCCGCTCTGGCCGCGTCGCCTGGCAGTTCATCCAGGATCTGGCCGGGCGATTGGGCAAGGCGCTGTAGCCGGGGCCGCCTACGGCTTGATGGCAAGCCGCACGCAGCCCCAATGGCGTCCCCGAACGGAGATGGGCGCGTCGAATTCCTTCAACAGCACGAAATTCCCCCCTCCCATATCGCGGGGGTAGGTCTGCACGAAATGCGGCAGGGTATTGCGGGCCGCCACCAGACCGGCGCGGTCGTCGAAGATCCGGCGATTCCGGGAATTGCCCATGTTCCAGACCTTCTCGCCCGGACGCTGGGGCTGAGAGTACTTCTTGTTATGGGTCGCGATATAGCCGTTACGGTCGGCGACGCAGCAAATGACGGAGCGCGGTTCCTGTTCCAGCACCGATTCGGTAAACTGATGCACCACCTTGTCGGTCAGACTGGTATGCTTGGCCAGGAATTGCTGGGGATCGGTCCCGCTGATCGGGTCGTAATGGGTATCGAACAGATCCGTCTCGGTGATCTGGCCGTCCTTGATCGCCGCCTCGAACGAGCCGGCAACCCGATTCGCTACTGAGCGCACAATCTCGATAAAGGTCTTTTCCTCGGTCCGGGCCTGATCCTGGATGGATTTGATGGCTTTCAGCCCGGCAGCGGGGACGTCGTTGAACCGCAGGTGCAGCCCCAGAACACTGGCCCCGACCGCATCGCAAGACAGCGGCCCGATCCCGTCGAACTCGATGGTTCCGGACATGCGAACCAACTCCGGATCGTTGAGTCCGGCCAGGACGGTTCCCTTGCCGGCGAGATCGCCGGTGTGACCGCTGATATCCTTACTGCCCAAGCGGCCCTTGAACGCCACACCGACCGCGACACGGGAAACCGAGCGCCGATCGCCGGCCGCCGAGGACCGCAAGATGATGCCAAGCCGGCGTTGCAGGTCGCTGACATCGCGCTGCACCACCGCCGACAGCTCGTTGACTCGCTGGGCGGTCACTCCGGTGCGTTCGGCCTGCTGCAAGACCGATTGGGCATGACCGGACACCGTGCTGGTGTGAAGCGCGGCCTGATCGGCATTGCCCTTGATATCGGTGGTGGCGGAGATCTGCTGTTCGCTGGCGCGGTTGACCTCCTGGGCGATGGTGTTGATGTCTTGAATGGACATCGTCACCTCTTCCACCATGGCGACGGTCTGATCGGTCGCCTGACCGATGGCGTGGGCCTGACTGTTGACTCCGCGAATGCCGTCCTCGGTCAGCCGGGCCAGCCGCTTGACCTCATCGGCCACCACGGCGAATCCCTTGCCGGCGTCTCCGGCCCTGGCCGCCTCGATGGTGGCGTTCAGCGCCAACATGCGGGTCTGACCGGCGATGGACTGGATCAGACGCACCACGTCGCGGATACGGCCCGTCGCGTCCTTCAATCCCTCGACGGTGCTGCCGGCCTCCTCCATCTTGCGCTGGGCGGCGTCGGTCAGTCGCGAGGTGCCGTGGACCTTGGCCGAGATCTGACGCGAGGTCCCTTCCAAGGCTTCGGTAGCCCCGGCCACCGACTGAACATTGTCACTGGTCACCGCCACCGCCTCGGCCACCGCCTCGGCCATGGATTTCAGCGTCGTCGCCACATCCGTCAGTTCGTGCGCGCCGGAGATAAGGCGCTTCACCTGGGTCTCGATATCGCCGACCGTGACCGAAACCTCGTTATCGATGGAATCGGACAGGGCCAGCATCTCGCGCTTCAGCTTGCCCGCCTCTCCACGTTCAATATAGGTGCCGATGGCAAGATCCATGTCGAGGAAGGCGGCCCGAAGCACCGCCCCCATCACCTGGGGAAAGCGGGCCTTGTCGCACTTGTCGTGAAGCAGGCCGATCAGGCGCTCCATCACAAAGCAATAGCCGCCGAGATACCAACTGGTGTCCAAGCCGATCCGCTCGTGAACGGTTCCGATCTGCTCGGCGCGCTCGAAATAATCCTCATCGAACCGGCCGGAGAACAGATTGCGCCAATGCTCCTGCTGAGTCTTCTTCAGGTGACCGACCTTGGCCCCGCCCCCCAGCAAGATGGACAGTTCCGGAGATTGCAGCAAATGGGCGTAAAAAGCGTCGGCAATGGCCGGCATTCCGGCATCGATAACCGGCTTTGCCCCCTGCATGGCCCTGATCGCCTCATCGTCGAGGCGAAGAAACCTCAGCCGATTCCTGGTTTTGGTCTCCGTCACATTGTCGCTTGCCATACCGGGCATCCTCCCTCAGCCATTCCCCTGACCGCCCGATCAATGCCGGACGGTTCTTCTTTTATTCAAATAAACGTGAAGGGTTACCCAGACCGGGTCAATACGGAAATATACGCGCGGAATCCAACAATCCCGCCATCGCGACATTGTCGTGCAGGTATTCATGAGGATTGACCGCTTCGGTGCCGCGCCGGATTTCAAAGTGCAACTGCGGCGAGGTGACGCTGCCGGACGAGCCGACCGTGGCGATGGTCTGGCCACGCCGGACCTGATCGCCGCGCTTGACCATCAGCTTATCGTTATGGGCGTAGGCCGTCATCCAGCCATCGGCATGCTTGACCAGCAACAGATTGCCAAATCCCTTCAACTCGTTGCCCACATAGGCGACCACGCCATTCTCGGCGGCCCGAACCGGCGTGCCCTTGGGGGCCGCGATATTGATGCCGTCGTTATGCTGGCCCTTATTGGCCAGCGGGCCGAACTCCGCCAGGATCTCCCCCTTGAGCGGCCATAGAAAGCTGCCGCCGGCCCGTGGTGGCGGCGAGACCGGCGGCAATGCCGCCACCTGCCCCGATGGCGAGGAAGCCGGCGCGCCCAAAGCCTTTGCCTGTGCCCCGGCATTGGGAGAGGTGACGACCAAGGCCCCCGTCCCCCCCGCCGGCGGCACCGGGGAGGTCGCGACGGTGGTCGATGCCGCCTTGCCCCCCGGCAGAGTCAGGCGCTCACCCACATGCAAGACATAGGGCGGCCGTTTGTTGTTGGTGGCCGCGAAGGTGTTGAAATCCACCTTGAAGCGCCGCGCCAGGACCAACAGGGTATCTCCCCGTTGGACCACATAGTCCAAAGCGCCGCCCGGCAGACGCAGCATCGTTCCGGGAACCAGCCGATAAGGCGGTTGCAGATTATTGGCCTCGATCACATCGCGCACCGGCAGATTATAGCGCCGGGCGATGGAATGGACGGTATCGTCGGCATAAACGGTGACGGTGGCGGGCCGCCGCACCTGAAGCGGCACCTCGCCGCGTCCCACCGGCACCCGCGAATTCCAGGTGGGCTCGCAGGCAGCCAGCAGCCCGGCGCAAAGCAGCATGGCAACCAGATGAAGTCGGACGATTCTCATGCAAGACACCATAGCCGCGACCACCGGAAGGGGCAATTACTCCTCCGGCAGCCCCTCCACCAGAGGAACGAAGCGGACCGGCAGGAAAGGATGAATGTCGATGCCGTCGGCGGTCTTGGTAATGCGGACCAGTTCCTGGCAGATACCGATGGCGTCGCCCAGCGGCAGCACCATGATGCCGTCCGGCTTCAGCTGATCGACCAGGGCCGGGGGAATATCATGCGCCGCCGCCGTCACCATGATACGGTCGAACGGCGCCTGTTCCGGCCACCCGCGAGAGCCGTCGCCCAGCCGGCAGGTGATGTTGTGCAGACGCAACCGCTTGAACCGCTCTTCCGCCTGGGCCAACAGCGGCTTGTGGCGCTCGACGCTGTAAAGGCGGCGGCACAGCTGGGACAGCACGGCGGCCTGATAGCCCGACCCGGTACCGACCTCCAGCACCTTCATGCGCTCGCCGATTTCCAGCGCCTGGGTCATCAACCCGACAACCAGGGGCTGGCTGACGGTCTGGCCGCAGCCGATGGGCAGCGCGGTATTCTCGTAGGCCTGATCGAGGAAGGGATCGGCGACGAACATCTCACGCGGGATGCGTTCGATGGCCGACAGGGTTCGGGTGTCGGACACCCCCATCCGTCGCAACTCCATCAACAGCCGGATAATTCTTGGATTCACGGGAATACAGAGCCCAATGACCGCATGGTCTCGCGGTCGGTCAGGTCGAAGCACAGCGGCGTCACCGACACCGCGCCGCGACACACCGCCTCGATATCGGTTCCGGGTGTCGAACGCTCCTCGGCCCGCTGGGCGCCGATCCAGACATAGGGCTCGCCGCGCGGGTCGGCGCGCTCGACGATATTGTCGCCCAGCTTGCGCTTGCCCTGGCGGGTCACCTCGATTCCGGTGACATGGGAGTGAATCGCATCGGGAAAGTTGACGTTCATCAGCACGTTGCGGCCCCAGCCCACCGCCATGACGCGACGGATGATATCGGGGGCGAAATGCTCGGCGGTGGCCCATTTCACCGGATGGGGATGGGTAATGTACTGGGACAGGGCGATGGCGGGAATTCCGAGGATGGTGGCCTCCATGGCTGCCGCCACCGTCCCGGAATAGGTCACGTCCTCCCCCAGATTCGAACCCCGGTTGATCCCCGACAGCACCAGATCCGGCCGTTTGCCCTTCAGCACCAGATTGACGCCCAGCAACACCGCATCGGTGGGGGTGCCGTCGACGGCAAAGCGCCGCCGCGACAATTGGCGCACCCGCAGCGGCCGCCGGATGGTCAGCGAGTGACCGGCGGCGCTTTGCTCCTGCTCGGGCGCCACCACCCAGACATCCTTGGAAATCGAGCGCGCGATGCGCTCCAGCACCTTGATGCCGGGCGCGTTGACGCCATCGTCGTTGGAAATCAGAATCCGCAAATTCGAGAGGTCGCTGACCGGAGAAAACATTTCAGCCGATGGCCTCCAGCCCGCCCATATAGGGACGCAGCACCTCCGGCACCTCGATGGAGCCGTCGGCGCGCTGGTAGTTCTCCATCACCGCGATCAGGGTCCGGCCGACCGCCAGCCCGGAGCCGTTGAGGGTATGGACGAAGCGGGTGCCCTTCTCGCCCTCGGCCTTGAAGCGAGCCTTCATGCGCCGGGCCTGGAAGTCGCCACAATTGGAGCAGGACGAAATTTCCCGGTACCGCGCCTGCCCCGGCAGCCAGACTTCGATGTCGTAGGTCTTGCGCGATGAAAAGCCCATATCGCCGGTGCACAGCACGATGACGCGATAGGCCAGCCCCAGGCGCTGCAACACCGCCTCGGCACAGGCGGTCATGCGCGAGTGCTCCAGGTCGGAGTGGTCGGGGTGGGAGATGGATACCATCTCGACCTTGTGGAACTGATGCTGGCGGATCATGCCGCGCGTATCCTTGCCCGCCGCCCCGGCCTCGGAACGGAAGCACGGCGTCAACGCCGTCATGCGCAGCGGCAATTGCCTGTCCTCGACGATCTCGTCGGCCAGCAGATTGGTCAGCGGCACCTCGGCGGTGGGGATCAGCCAGTGGCCGGTATTGGTTTTGAACAGATCCTCGCCGAACTTAGGCAGCTGGCCGGTGCCGAACGCGGCGGCATCCTTGACCATCAGCGGCGGATCGATCTCGGTATAGCCGTGCTCCAGGGTCTGGAGGTCCAGCATGAACTGTCCCAGCGCCCGTTGCAGCCGGGCCAGCGGCCCCTTCAGCACCACGAACCGAGCGCCGGACAGCTTGGCCGCGCCGTCGAAATCCATCAGTCCCGACCTGGCGCCCAGGGCATCATGGTCCAGCGCCGGAAAATCGAACGTCTTGGGGGTGCCCCACTGGCGCAACTCCACATTGCCGCTCTCGTCGGAGCCTTCGGGTACATCGTCGGCGGGCAGGTTGGGAATGGAGGCCAAAATGGACTCGATCTCGACGCCCAACGCCCGATCCTCCTCCTCTACCGCCGGAATCCGCTCCTTCAGGCCGGCGACCTCATCCATCAGGGCCGAGGCGTCGCCGCCACCCTTCTTCAACTGGCCGATCTGCTTGGAGGCCTCGTTGCGGCGGGCCTGCAATTCCTGAAACGCGGTCTGGGCCGTCCGGCGGCGGGTATCCAGCGCCAGAATCTCGGCGGCGCGAGGGTCGAGGCCACGGCGCTTCAGGCCGGCGTCGAATCCGTCCGGGTTGTCACGAATGGACTTCAGGTCATGCATGGGAGAACTTCCGGCTACGTATTGAAATCGGTTTCGTCCACCGTCTCATCCTTGATGGACTCGTCCTCGTCCATGGACTCGGCCCGCTTCTTCTCGGCCCAACGCGACGAGATGATCGACAGCTCGTAAAGAAAGACCATGGGAATGGCCAGCGAGCACTGGCTGACGATATCGGGGGGCGTGACCACGGCGGCGAAGACGAAGTTTCCAACAATGGCAAAGCGACGCTTTTCCGCCAGACCCTTGGCGGTGACCAGACCGACGCGGGCCAGCAGGGTCAGCAGGACCGGCATCTGGAACGCCAAGCCAAAGGCCATGATCAGGGTCATGATCAGCGACAGCGACTCGTTGACCTTGGCCTCCAGCTGGATCGGCAGCTGCCCGGCCGAAGGCGCCAGATTTTCAAAACCCAGCAGATAGGTGTACACGCCGGGCAGGACGATGAAATAGACCAGCGAGGCCCCGGCGGTGAACAGGACCGGCGTCGCCATCAGAAAGGGCAGAAAGGCCTGCCGCTCGTGCTTGTACAGGCCTGGCGCGATGAAGGCCCATAGCTGGCCGGCCCAGACCGGGAAGCACAGGGCCGAAGCGGCAAAGGCCGACACCTTCATGAAGGTGAAGAACGCCTCGGTCGGCGCGGTGAAGATCAGGCGGCGGTTGCCGCCCTTGGCCAGGGCCGCCGTGGAATAGGGCTCCAGCAGGAATTCATAGATGGCGTTGGAAAAATAATAGCAAAAGCCAAAGGCGAGCAGGAACGCCAGCGCTGACCAGATCAACCGCTGACGCAGCTCGACCAGATGTTCAAGCAAAGGCATGGTCTTGTCGTCGGAGGACTCGCTCAAATTCTTTGACCCTAGGGTTCCGGCGGCCGCGGCGGCGGCGTATCGACGGCGATGGCCTCGGGAGGCGCAGCCTTCTCCTCGGCGGCGCCGTTCAGGTCCAAAGCCGGCATCTCCATGGCCTTGGCCATCTCACCGGTAGGATCGAGGGCTTTATCGATCTCCTGGCGCAAAAGATTGGGCTCGGCGACCTTGGCGACCTGCTTCTTGATGTCATCCAGTTCGGAGTCGCGCACCATCTCGTCCATGCCGTGCTGAAAATCGGCCGCCATCTCGCGCGCCTTGCGCGTCCAGCGACCGATCTGGCGCAACACCACCGGCAGATCCTTGGGTCCGATGACGATCAGGCTGACCACCGCGATCAGGGCCATCTCGTCCCAGCCGATGTCAAACATCCAGCTACCCCCGGAACTCGGGCGAGTACAGGTGCAAGACCATCACGCGCGCCGCCGTGCCGCTCACGGCTTGGCGGCGGTGTCGTGCTGCGCGGCGGGCTTCGCCGCCTCGCCCTCTGTCACGCGAGCCTGCGACGGCGCTGCCGACGAAACCGGCTGAGCCGGGGCGGCCGCTTCGTCCTCGTCCTTGAGGCCGTGCTTGAACGCCTTCACGCCCTTGGCCATGTCGCCCATCAGCTTGGGGATCTTGTTCGCGCCGAACAGGAGCAGCACGATAATGAGAACGATGAGCCAATGACCGATACTCCAAGTACCCATACCGAACCACTCCCTGACGCCGCGCGGGCCGTATCCTCGGCTCCGGCGGCGGATCATCGCAAAAGAAACGGACCTCCGCAATGGCCCGTAGCCGCTATCTTGGAAATAGAGCGCCTATTCCCCGATCCCCAGCAATTCTTCATCATCCAGCAGGTCGAGCTGGACCTCGTCTTCCGGACCGGTATCGACCATGTGATCGCCGTCAACGGCGCGGTTTCCATAGGCTCCGGCGGCGGCGCGGGCGTCCAGCAGGCCGGCGGCCTCCAATTCCTTGACGCCGGGAAGGTCGTCGAGCGATTCGAGGCCGAAATGATCAAGAAAGCCGTCGGAGGTTCCCCAGGTCAGTGGCCGTCCAGGGCTGCGCCGCCGCCCCTTGGGCCGCACCCAGCCGGCCGCGAACAAGATGTCCAGCGTCCCCTTGGACAGCGCCACGCCCCGGATTTCCTCGACCTCGGCGCGGGTCACCGGCTGATGATAGGCGATGATGGCCAGGGTCTCCACCGCCGCCCGCGACAATTTGCGCTCCTGGGTCCGCTCGATCTTCAAGGTGTCGGCCAGATCGGAGGCGGTCCGGAAGGCCCAGCCCTTGCCGCGCCGAACCAGAACGATGCCACGGGCGGCGTAATGCCGCTCCAACTCCGTCAGCAGTTGCGAAACATCGCCACCCTCGGGCAGACGCTCGGCCAGGGCGGCTTCACTCACCGGCTCGGCCGAGGCGAAAATCACCGCCTCGATCAGCCGCAACTGGTCGGGATCAATCATCGCCCACCTCCTGAACCCGCTGACCGGCCTTGACGTAAATGGGGGAATAGGCCGCCCCGTCCTGGCGCAGCACCAGCCGGCCTTGCTTGCACAGTTCCAGCGCCGCCACGAAGGTCGAGGCCATGGCCGATTTCATCTTCAGGCCATCGCCCCCCATGGGCGGCAGAAAGGCCATCAACACCGACCAGTCGGGCAGACGGCCTAGCCCCAGCATGTTTTCCAGCCGGAGCAGGGCGTTTTCCACCGACCACAGATCCGGCGCCTCCACCGTCAAGGTCCGTACCGAATGGCGGACCACATGGTCGGCATAGGCCTTCAACAGATCGTAGAGGTCGAGATCGAAGATCGAGCGGCTGATCACCTCGACGTCTTCCGGGTCGCCGCGCCGGAACACATCGCGCCCCAGCAGGCGGCCAGAGAACAACTTGGCCCCGACATCCTGCATGGCCTGAAGCCGTTGCAGCCGGAACGCCAGCGCCGCCGCCATCTCGGCCGGCGACAGTTCATCTTCCGCCACCGGTTCGGGCTCGGGCAGCAGCAGCCGGGATTTGAGATAGGCCAGCCATGCCGCCATCACCAGGTACTCGGCGGCGAGGTCCAGCTGTGTCTGGCGTATTCTTTCAACAAATTCAAGGAATTGATCGGCGAGCTTAAGAATCGAGATGCGCGCCAGATCCACCTTCTGATCCCGCGCGAGCTGAAGCAGGACGTCCAACGGCCCTTCCCAGCCGTCGAGGTCCAGCATCAGGCGCTCGGCAATCGGCCGCCCTGCCCGCTCCTCATCGACCAGGAAGGCGTCGATCTGCTGCATGCTACCTCAGGACGCCGACCATGAAACGGCCGATTCCCTCCACCGGCCCCTGCACCAGCCAATGGAAGATATCGAGATCCATCCCCAGATTGCGCCCCAGGATCGGCAAGATGAACAGCGCCGCCAGCAAAATCAGGATGCCGGCCTTCTCCAACCGCGCCACCTGCCGGGCCAGCTGACGCGGCAAGACCCCGACCAACACCCGCCCACCGTCCAGCGGCGGAATCGGGATCATATTAAAGATCGCCAGCAACAGGTTGAAATAAATGGCGTTATCAAGATTCAGCAGCAGCCAGCCCTGAATCACCAGCGGGGTGTGCGGCAAGATGTAGAGCGCCGCCAGGACCGCCAGGATCGCCAGCGCCAAATTCATCCCCGGCCCGGCCGCCGCCACCACGATCATACCCATGCGGGGGTCGCGCAGTCTGGCGAAATTGACCGGCACCGGCTTGGCCCAACCGAACATCACGCCGCCCATGGCCAACAGCAGGCCGGGCAGGATGATGGTGCCGAACGGATCCACATGGCGCAGGGGGTTGAGCGAGATCCGCCCCATGCGGCTTGCGGTGTCGTCGCCCATGGCCAGCGCGGCGTAGCCATGCGCCGCCTCGTGCAGCGTTACGGCGAAGATCAGGGGCAACGCCCAGATGGAGATCCCATACACCAAGCCGCCGAGGTCACCCATCATGGGGCCATCCCAAGCAAATGTTCGACCTGGGCGGCGGCGGCGGCGGCGTCGAAGGCCACCGGCGCCCGCTTCATGGCCTGGGCACGGTCCAGACGCGCCAGAGCCAGATCGGTCAGGGGTCGGACGGCGGCGGCGATGGCCTGCATCTCCACCATTTCGCCATTGCAATGAAGCACCACGTCACAGCCGGCAGCCAGCGAATCGGTGGTGCGATCCTCGAAGCCGCCGCCCAGGGCCTTCATGGACAGATCGTCGGAGACCAGGACGCCGTCGAAGCCGATGGCGCCGCGAATCACCTCGGCGATCACCTTGGCCGATGTGGTCGCCGGCCGGCTGGCATCGAGCGCGGTATAGACCACATGGGCGGTCATGGCCCAGGGGGCGTGGCGCAACTGGTGGAAGGGCGGAAAGTCCTGCGCCTCCAACTCGGCCAGCGACGCCTCCACCACCGGCAGGGCCAGATGACTGTCGACCATGGCGCGGCCGTGGCCGGGGATGTGCTTGATCACCGGCAGGACGCCCTCGTCCAGCAGGCCTTCGATCACCTGACCGGCAAGTTGGCCCACCGTCGCGGGCGTGCGGCCATAGGCCCGGTCGCCGATCACGCCATGGGCGCCGGCCACCGGGACATCAAGTACCGGCGCGCAGTCCACGTCGATGCCAAGATCGGCCAGTTCACGCCCGATCAGACGAAAATTGAGCCTCAGCGCCTCGGTCGCCGCGACCATGTCGCGCTCGGCCAGGCGGGCGAAAGACTCGCCGGGCGGGGCCTTGCGCCAGTGGGGCTGCCTCAGGCGTTGAACCCGCCCGCCCTCCTGATCGATCAGTACCGGCGCATCGGCGCGGCCGACGCTGGCGCGCAGGGCCGCGACCAGCGAGCGGACCTGCTCCGGGCCTTCGATATTGCGGGCGAACAGGATGAAGCCAAGCGGATTGACCCGAGCGAAGAAGCGATGCTCCTCATCGCTCAACGCCAGAGTGGCGCAACCGAAGATGGCGGCGGCCGGCGGCGGATTACTTGCGCGCAACGATGCACCCCTGATTACGGTGAGCCAATTCGGCGCAGAGCGCACGGGCGGTCTGTTCGGTCAAGGGGACGGCGCGAATTCGCCAGAACACCCCTTTGCCCTCCAGTTCGACCCGGACGATATCGGAATGCAGGCTGCCCAGCAGGTCGGCATTGCCCTTTTGGATACGCAGCCACTCCTTCTCGGCCAGATCCTGCGCCCGGACAGCGCCCAACTGAACGACGTAATCGCCAGAGATCGAAACCCTGGCCGGAGGGGTTGCGACCGGCGCCGGGGCCGGCGGCACGCTGGCCACCTGAGCCGGAGTAATCACCTGATCCGGAGCAGAGGGGCGGGTCTGAACCGACTGATAGCCGGCGGAGGGAGTCTCCATGGGCTGGGCCGCCACCTTGGGCGCGGGAACCGACTTTGGCGGCGGGGGCTCGCCCGGCTTGACCGGCAGGGGCGCGGTGGCGCGCTGCGGCGCGGCCGGGGGGATGGGTTCGGCGGCGGGAAGCGCCTGACGCGGCGGCGCCTTGGGAGCCTCGGCCTGCGGCAGCAGCCGTTCGACCTTGGGATCGTTGTCGGAACCCTGATCCATCCGTTCGTAGACCAGCTTGTCCTGATTGGGCACCTGCATGCCGCCACGATCATCGGGGCGGACCTTGATCGGCCGGTCGTCGGCCTTGATCAACGGAACCCCCATGCCGCCGCCCTTGCGACCGCCGAGGAAATGCAGCCCGGCGGCGACGATGGCGCCGACCGCCACCACCGCCACCGCGATCGTGACGACCGAGCGCAGACGATGCCCAGCCCGCGCCTGATGGGAATCGGCGTCGGCGTCATACCGCTCGGGAATGATGTCGAGAATATCACGATCGTACTCGTCACTAGGACGCATGGCCATGTCAGCGCATCTCCTTCATGGGCTCGACGCCAAAAATCGCCAGACCAGACGAAATCACCAGCACCACCGCCTGTAACAGCGCCAACCGGGCCAATGACAGCTCCCGATCCCCCTCGATCAGGAAGCGCAGCCGGGCCTCGTCCTTGCCCTTGTTCCACAGACCATGGAAACCGGCCGCCAGCTCATAGAGATAGAACGCCACCCGGTGCGGCTCATGGGCCTCGGCGGCGGTTTCCACCAGACGCGGCCAACTGGCCAGCCGCTTGATCAAAGCAAGCTCGGCCGGATCGGTCAAGCGCCGCAGGACAGCCGGATCGGGGGCCTGAAGCGTCGCGCGCCAATCGGCGAACATCTCGTCGGCATGGCGCATCACCGAATGACAGCGAGCATGGGCATACTGGACGTAGAATACCGGATTATCCCGGCTTTGCTCCATCACCTTATCCAGGTCGAAGTCGAGCTGGGCGTCATTTTTGCGCGTCAGCATGATGAAGCGCACCACGTCCTTTCCCACCGCCTCGACCAGATCGGCCAAGGTGACGAAAGTCCCTGCCCGCTTGCTCATCTTGTACGGCTGACCACCCTTCAGCAGGTTGACCATCTGGCACAGCTTGACGTCCAGATCGGCCTCGCCGCCGCTGACCGCCTTGACCGCCGCCTGCATGCGTTTGACATAACCGCCATGATCCGCGCCCCACACATCGATCATCGAGGTAAAGCCGCGACGGTACTTGTCCAGGTGATAGGCGATGTCCGAGGCGAAATAGGTCCACGACCCATCGGACTTCCTCAACGGCCGGTCGACGTCGTCGCCGAACCCGGTCGCCTTGAACAGGGTCTGCGGCCGGGGCTCCCAGTCGTCGGGAAGCTTGCCCTTGGGGGGCTCCAGCACGCCTTCATAGATCAGCCCCTTGCCCTGAAGGAATTCCAGCGCCGCCTGGACCTTGCCGTCCTCCACCAGACCGCGCTCGGAGACGAACACGTCGTGACGCACCCCCAACCCGGCCAGATCGTCGCGGATCATGCCTAGCATGGCCTCGATGGCGGCGGCGCGGAACTCCAGCAGCCAATCGGCCTCGGGCGAGTCCTTGAACTTGGGACCATGGAGCCTTGCCAGCGCCTCGCCAGCCGGCTTCAGGTAATCGCCGGGATAAAGCCCCTCGGGAATCTCGCCGATGGTCTCGCCCAGGGCTTCGCGATAGCGCAGATGAACTGAACGGGCCAGGACGTCAACCTGAGAGCCGGCATCGTTGACATAGTACTCGCGGGTAACGTCATAGCCGACCTTGGCCAGCAGCGAGGCCAGCGCGTCGCCGGTCACGGCGCCACGGGCATGACCGATATGCATGGGGCCGGTGGGATTGGCCGAGACGTATTCCACATTGACCCGGTGCGACCGGCCCATGTCGGATTCGCCATAACGCTCGCCCTCACGCAGCACATCGGTCAGGCGCTCGACCAGGAAGGAATCGGCCAGCCGGATGTTGATGAAGCCGGGACCGGCGACCTCGACCCCGGTGATGGCGGGATGGGCGCGCAGTTCGGCCGCGATCTTCTCGGCCAGATCGCGCGGCTTGGCCCCCACCGCCTTGGACAGCACCATGGCGGCATTGGTGGCGACGTCGCCGTGGGCTTCCTCGCGCGGCGGCTCGGCAGTGACCTTGGAGGTGTCGTGGCCGGGGGCGATCCGCTCGACGGCGGCGATGATCTCTTCGCGGAAATACTTGAACAGGTTCATTGTGTCAGGGCTTCTCTTGCATGTCGAACAACCGGCGATGCTCATCGAGCGCGAAGCGATCGGTCATGCCGGCGATGTAATCGGCCACCACGCGGGCGGTCTTGACGGTACCCTTGCCATCGGCGAGGCATCGCCATTCGGGGGGCAGGCATTCCGGCTCGGCGAACAGCAGCCGGAACAGATCCTTCACCACCCGCCGTCCCTTGCTGGTCATGCGGTTGACGGTGAAGTGGCGGTACATATTGGTGAACAGGAACTTGCGCAGCGCGGCGTCGTTGGCCCGCATCTCATCCGAGAACGCCACCAGGGGCCGTCCCAGCCGCCGGACATCGTCGGCGGATTTTGGAGAGAACCGGGCGATGCGCCGCTTGGTCTCCTTGATCAGGTCGAGGATCATGATGCCGATCATGCGGCGCACCACCTCGTGGATGTGCAGGCTGGTATCGGCGGTGGGATACTCGGCGGCGACCTTGTGGAACAGCGGCCCGACCAGCGGTACGTCGGCCAGATCCTTGATGCTGAACAGACCGGCGCGCAGACCGTCGTCGATATCGTGGTTGTTATATGCGATATCGTCGGACAGGGCCGCGACCTGGGCCTCGGCACCGGCGAAGCTGTCGAGGTCGAGGTCATGAAGCTGGGCGTATTCTGCGATGGCGCCAGGCAGCGGCCAGTCCTTCTTGACCGCCAGCGGGCCGGTCAGCGGGCCGTTATGCTTGACCAGCCCCTCCAGAGTCTCCCAGGTAAGATTGAGTCCCTCGAACTCGACGTAGCGGCGTTCCAGCTTGGTGACGATGCGCAAGGACTGGGCGTTGTGGTCAAAGCCGCCATACTCGGCCAGCACCTCTTGCAGCGCATCCTCGCCAGCATGACCGAACGGGGTATGGCCCAGATCATGGGCCAGGGCCAGCGCCTCGGCCAGATCCTCATCCAACCCCAGCACCCGGCTAATGGAGCGCGCGATCTGCGATACTTCCAGCGAATGAGTCAGCCGGGTCCGGAAGTTCTCGCCCTCGTGATAGACGAAAACCTGAGTCTTGTACTGTAGCCGGCGAAAGGCGGCGGAATGGATGATTCGATCGCGGTCGCGCTGAAATGGCGAGCGGGTCGGGCTGCCCGGCTCGTCGTGCAGGCGACCGCGCGAGTCCTCCGGCCGGCAGGCATAGCAGGCGAGCGCGTGGGCGCGGGAGTCGTTGATCGCGATCATGCTGGGGACACTACAAGCCAAGACGCGCGAGCGCAACCGGAAGCCATGACGACGGCACGCCCGCTTGTCCGGCCACTTGAATTACGCATTCTCATACCTAAATTGTACCCACACCCCTTCCCCTTGTGACGGCGGGGGTGGTATCGTCGAAAAACTCCGCCCGATTGCTTGACAAGAGGAAGACCATGGCCGAGACGGAACACAATTACGCGGCGCGCGTCGGCGTCACCGAAAGCGCGGCGACGCGGGTCTTGAACCTGATCAAGATGGAAGGCAAGCCGAACATGATGCTGCGCGTCGGCGTTTCCGGCGGCGGCTGTTCCGGCTTTCAGTACGGCATTTCGCTGGACGACAAGATCGGCGACGAGGACCGGATCTTTGAAGATCACGGCATCCGGCTGGTGATCGATCAGACCTCGCTGGACCTGTTGGACGGCTCCATGGTGGATTTCGTCGAGGATCTGGTGGGCTCATCCTTTCAGATCAAGAACCCCAACGCCTCGTCCACCTGCGGCTGCGGCAGTTCATTCTCGGTCTAGATCACCACTTTGGACAACGGCTGTTGACCAGCCGATAGTTCTGGGCGGTGTCGATGCTGGCGTTGTGAGCCCCCAATTCGGCGCGAAATCCGTCGATTGTCGGCTGCAACCCCCGCATCAGGCGGGCGGTGATGTCCTTGGAGACCTGCCTTGTATCACCGGTGAAGACCTCCGGCTTGATCCGCGCCACCGCGTCGCGCAGCGCCGCCTCGACGCGCGGCGTCCAGGCCTTGTAGATGGCGAGGGCAAAAGCGACGTGCTCGTCCTCATGCTCGCGGATGGCCCGGTAATTACAGCCGCCGGGCGGGTATTCGGAGGCGATATAGACCAGCAATTCGTTGATCGTCCAATGGGCCTCCACCCGCCCCAGCCCGATGCAATGGCGCCCCCCTCCCAGATTGATCTCCCAGACCTGGGGCGTAAGCCTCACCTCGGCCAAACTCCGCGTCAAGCCGGTGTTGAGGCGACCGGCGCCGGCGCCGTCCCGTCCGGCCAGGGTGGTCAGATGGACGCGGTTGTATTCGCCGCTATAGATCGGCGTGGCGGTTCCGATTGCCAGGGTGACGCTGCGGCTGGGAACAACGGCTCGTTGCGGCGGGCAGCTCTCCGCCATGGCGCTTGACGCGGCAAGCAGACAGGCCGCCGAAACGGCGCTAAGCCTTGCGCGCATGCCGCACCGGCAAGGTGAAGCGGAATGTCGCTCCCTCTCCGGGGATGGAGTCCACCCAGATCCGGCCGCCATGGCGCTCGACGATCTTCTTGGTGACCGCCAGACCAATGCCGGTCCCCTCGTATTCGCCCCGCTGATGCAGGCGCTGAAAAATAACGAATATCCGGTCGAACTGTCCGGGATCAATCCCGATCCCGTTGTCGCGCACGGAAAAAGTCCAGGCGCCCTCTCCCTCGGGGGTCACTCCCACATGGACCCGCGGCGTTACGTCCCTGGCCCGGTACTTGATGGCATTGCCAAGCAGGTTCTGGAACAGGCTGACAATCTGATTCTCATCGGCCTCGATGACGGGCAGCGAATCGAAAGTGATTTGAGCCCCGGATTCGGATATCGCTCCGCTCAGATTGGTCAAAGCCAGCGACAGCGGCACGTTCATGTCCACCGGAAGAAAGCTGTCGCCATGGGTGCTCACCCTGGAATACACCAGAAGATCGATGATCAGCCGGTGCATGCGCCGCGCCCCATCGACGGCAAAGCCGATATACTCGTCGGCGTCGGCATCCAATTTCTCGCCATAACGCCGTTGCAGCAGTTGCAAAAAGCTGGTGACCGTCCGCAGCGGCTCTTGCAGATCGTGCGACGCCACATAGGCGAATTGCTGAAGTTCAGCGTTGGAGCGTTCCAGATCGGCCGTGCGCTGCGCCAGTTCAGCCTCCGCCGCCTTACGCTCGGTAATATCGCGAAGGATGGCGGTAAAGAATGGCGCCCCATCCATCTCCCAGCGTGACAGCGTCAATTCGACGGGAAAAACCTCGCCATTGCGACGCAGCCCCTCGAACAGCGTTGGAATCCCGAGGATCTTGGCCTGCCCGGTCTCGACCGAACTACACAGACCAGATCTATGACGCTCGCGAAACGATTCCGGCATCAATTGGGTGACGTTCTGCCCCAAAACCTCCTCTTCGCCATATCCGTAGATCCGCGCCGCGCCGATATTCCACGAAATGATCACGCCCTGGGCGTCGATGGAGATGATGGCGTCGGCGGCGGTCAGGGTCACGGTGCGGAAGCGCAACTCGGAATCCCGCAACCGCTGCTCGGCCTTCTTGCGATCGGTGATGTCGCGAATGCTCCAGCGCGACCCCATGCGCTCTCCCTGGTCGGAAAAAATCGGCTGAAAGCTCGCCACCGCCCATTTGATGATGCCGTTCCGGCAGATCAGGCGGAACTCCACGTCGTTCTGGAAATCGCCGGCCTGGGCCGCCGCCCGCATGCTCATCATCAGGGGACGGTCATCCTGATGAACCATGGGCAGCGGATAGTCATCCATCCGCAGGCAGTGTTCGATGGCATAGCCGGCCAGACGCTCGACCGCCGGATTAACCCATTGCAGCCGCCCGTCCTGATCAAGCCAGGACTCCCAGTCGAAAGTGTAGTCGGCAATGGCGCGAAAGCGTTCCTCCTTCTCGCGCAGAACCGCCCGGCTTCCGTCCAGTTCCCGGTGCTGGGCGGTCAGAATCCGGTCGGCCCGCCTGACCACAAGGAATAAAACACCGTACAGCGCCGCGAACAGGGCGCTTATCACTACGGCCAGCTGCACCGTGGCGGCCCACAGACGCTCCATGGTCGAGGTGACGTCCGAATACAGCTCCAAGACCCCGACCACCTTACCGCCGTCCGACCAGATCGGGCTGTAGGTTTCCACCACCCAGCGATCGGAAATAGTGCCGAAACTCGCCGCCATCTTGTTGCGAAAGCTGATCTTGCTCGATGATTTACCCGCAAGAGCGGATGACAGTAACCTGGAGTTATCGAATTCGATCACGCCGATCTCCTCGCGAACCTGCGAGTAGAGAACCGCTCCCCGAGTGCCGTAAATCTTGATCTTCAGCGTCGGCAAGCCGGAAGTAAGGGTTTCAAAGGCAATGTCCAAAGCGCGAAACTCGCCACGCCCACGGACGCGCCCCGGATCAATGCCGGACAGCGACGAAAAGAAAGGCGAGAATTGCCGCCAAAATGTATTGGCGAAGGACGTGGCCAACCGGGCATTCTCTTCCTCGGCGATCTTGGTATGCTCGTCCATCTGGTCGCTGCGATACAGCATCACCAGCAAGACGGCCGTCACCGTCAAAGCCACCGCGCTCGTCAGCGAGAAATACCGAAGAAGCTTAAACATCCACCCACGCCATAATTATCATGCCATAACCATGGCGCACTTTGTCTGCATTCATATCTACCAGAGCGTCATTCGGCAATGTAAATGGAAATAAATTAAATTAATTTTTTCTGATCTACACCTTTCGATCAAAGCAATCAGGAGTTTCCCATACTCATGGGTATTCGCATCGCCACCTGGAACGTCAATTCCGTCCGAGCCCGCCTTCCCAACCTTCTGGATTGGCTGGGCTCGTTTCAACCCGACACTCTCCTATTACAAGAAACGAAGTGTCAGGATGACGACTTCCCCGTCTTCGAAATCGAGGCCGCCGGCTATCACGCCGCCATCCACGGCCAGAAGAGTTATAACGGCGTCGCCATCCTGTCCAAGCGTCCCGCCATCGACGTCGTGCACCGCCTGCCCGGCAACGATGCCGACGAGCAGGCACGGTATATGGAAGCGACGGTGGACGGCATCCGGCTGGCCTCGCTCTACCTGCCCAACGGCAATCCGACGCCGGGGGACAAATACGACTACAAGCTCGGCTGGATGAACCGTCTGGTGAGCCATGCCAAGGGCCTGCTGGCCTCGGACCACCCAGTGATCCTCGCCGGCGACTACAATGTCTGCCCCACCGACGACGATGTTTACGACCCGGCCGGCTGGCGGGACGACGCCCTGTGCCGGCCGCAAAGCCGGGCTCTGTTCCGCCAATTGCTCAATCTGGGCCTGACCGAAGCCTTCCGCTCCCTCCACCCGGAAAAGGGCCGCTACAGCTTTTGGGACTATCAGGCGGGAGCATGGCCGCGCGATCAGGGACTGAGAATCGACCACCTGCTGCTGTCGCCCCAGGCAGCCGACCGGCTGGTAGCCTGCGATATCGACAAGACCCCGCGTGGCAGGGATAAAGCCAGCGATCACACCCCGGTCTGGGTGGAGCTTCGGTGAACAAAGAGAGCCGGTCGCTTTACTGTCGGGCCGCCAGTCGCGCCAGACAGATCAGCAACCCCCGCGCCGAAATCGGCTTTTCCATGAACTCATCGGCTCCGGCCAGCAGAGCGATGTCGCGATTGATCATGCGCTCGTGCCCCGACAGCATCAGCACCGGCAGCGACGCCAATGGCAAAGGCCCCTGACGGAGCCATTTCACCAGGTCCAGACCGCTTTCCACCCCCACATGCCAGTCAGAAATAAGGAGATCGATATTCTGACCGATCAGGGCCGATTTCGCGGCGGCCAGATCATTGACCACGGAGATACTGGAGATTCCGACGCTTTGGAGAATAGCGCCCAGGATTTCACAGAAATTCAGATTGTCATCGACCACCAGAATCTTGAGGCGTCGCCAATCGGCGCCGCCGCTTTCCTCTTCAACGAGATCCTGCCCCGACGCCATGGCGTCCACATGGCCAACCACCCAGGCCCGATAGTTCATATCGGTACTACAGATGTGGTTGACCAGCCAGTCGTTGAGAAATCCGAGGCAATCACGGGCGCGGACGCTGGTCGGATTACTCTCGTAGCGGTTCTTCAGATTGCGAACCTGCTCGGCGAACCCCTCGTGGGACTGCCGGTGCTGGCCCAGTTGCGGGCAGCGGCTGGCCACCATCATCTTCTCCTCGCGGGTAAAATGATGGGCGGCATATTCCTCCAGCGACCCCAGCACGCTGTAGACGGCGACGTATTCCTCGGGGTCGCCGATGGAGCGTTGCAGCAGGTTGATCAGCCCGACAAGGGTCTTGTGGTCGGAATCGAGCACCGGCACGCCGACGCTCATCATCTCACTCCACATGATGGCCATGTCGGGCTGTTCCTAACGCTCGATCCGCGACACGTCGCGGACAGCGCCACGGGCGGCGCTGGTGGTCATGGCGGCATAGGCCCGAAGCGCCGCCGAGACCGGCCGGTCGCGATCCACCGGCTTCCACGCCTTGGCGCCCTTGGCCTCCATGGCCTGGCGCCGATTTTCCAGTTCGGCGTCTGAGACCCGCACCTGAATCGAACGGTTGGGAATGTCGATATCGATGATGTCGCCGGCCTCGACCAGCCCGATGGCCCCGCCCTCGGCCGCTTCCGGCGAAGCATGACCGATGGACAGACCCGAAGTGCCGCCGGAAAACCGGCCATCGGTGATCAGGGCGCATTCCTTGCCGAGGCCCATGCTCTTCAAGTAGCTGGTGGGATAAAGCATTTCCTGCATCCCGGGGCCGCCCCGGGGACCTTCATAACGGACGATGACCACGTCGCCGGCCTTGACAGTACCGCCGAGAATCTTGGCCACCGCCTCGTCCTGGCTTTCGCAAATCACCGCCGGGCCGGAGAAGGTCAGATTCTTGTCGTCGACGCCGGCGGTCTTCACGATGCAGCCGTCCAGCGCCAGATTTCCGAACAGAACCGCGAGGCCGCCATCCTTGGAAAAGGCATGCTCGGCCGAGCGAATCACACCCGTGGTCCGGTCGGCGTCCACCGCGTCCCAACGCTTGGCCTGGCTGAACGCCTCGATGGTGCGTACGCCGCCGGGGGCGGCGCGATAGAACTCGTCAACCTTGGGCGAATTGGTGCGGCTGATATCCCAGCTGTCCAGCGCCTCGGCCAGAGTGCGGGAGTGGATGGTGCCGCAATCGCGGTTGATCAGGCCGGCACGGTCCAACTGCCCCAGGATGGAGACGATGCCGCCAGCGCGGTGAACGTCCTCGATATGCACGTCGGGGATATTGGGAGCCACCTTGCACAGACACGGCACCCGCCGGCTGAGACGGTCGATATCGGTCATGGAGAAATCGACCCCGGCCTCCTCGGCCGCCGCCAGAAGATGCAGCACCGTATTGGTGGAACCGCCCATGGCGATGTCCAGGGTCATGGCGTTCTCGAACGCCGCCTTGGTGGCGATGGAGCGCGGCAACACCGAGGCGTCGTCGCCCTCATAGGCCCGCTTGGCCAGATCGACGATCCGCCGGCCCGCTTCCAGGAACAGTTCCTTGCGGTCGGCATGGGTGGCGACCACGGTGCCGTTGCCGGGCAGGCCAAGGCCGAGAGCCTCGATCAGGCAGTTCATGGAATTGGCGGTGAACATCCCCGAGCACGAGCCGCAGGTGGGGCAGCTTTCCCGCTCGAAGGCCAGCGCCTCTTCGTCGGAAACCGCCTTGTCGGCACCCTTGATCATGGCGTCGATCAGATCCACCGCATGGGTTTCGCCCTGGTAGGTGACCTTTCCGGCCTCCATGGGGCCGCCGGAGATGAAGATGGTCGGGATGTCGAGGCGCAACGACGCCATCAACATGCCGGGAGTGATCTTGTCGCAATTGGAGATGCAGACCAGCGCATCGGCGCAGTGGGCATTGACCATGTATTCCACCGAATCCGCGATCAGTTCGCGCGACGGCAGCGAATACAACATGCCGGCATGGCCCATGGCGATGCCGTCATCGATGGCGATGGTGTCGAATTCCTTGGCGACGCCGCCGGCCTTCTCGATCTCACGCGCCACCATCTGGCCCAGATCCTTGAGATGAACATGGCCGGGCACGAACTGGGTGAAGGAATTGGCGATGGCGATGATCGGCTTGCCGAAATCGCCGTCAGTCATACCGGTGGCACGCCACAGGGAGCGCGCACCGGCCATGTTGCGACCGTGGGTGGAAGTGCGGGAACGGTAAGCGGGCATAATGTCTCTCTTTAGAAAGTTAAACCTTGGAAAAACGTTTCTGTCCGCAGATTACACAGATTAACGCAGATTAAAAATATGCCGGGAATGTGCCAGTGCCACTGCGCAAGCGCAAAAATTCCCGTGTATCTGATTGATAATCTGCGTAATCTGCGGACGATTGCGGTTTTCGGAATAAAGCGCACGTATAATCGAAGCTGCGATTTTACCCGATTCATACATGATCGTTCACCCACAATTCAACCCCGTTGCATTACAGCTCGGCCCGCTTGCCATTCACTGGTACGGGCTGATGTACCTCGCCGGGTTCATGGCCTTCCTGTGGCTGGGGCGCAGGCGCATCGCCACGCTGAATCATCCGCAGATCAACACAAAACTGCTCGACGATCTGCTGTTTTATGGTGTGCTCGGCGTAATTCTGGGCGGGCGGCTGGGCTACGTGTTGTTTTACAAGGCCTCCTATTACCTCGGCCATCCGCTGGAAATTCTTGCGGTGTGGCAGGGCGGCATGTCGTTTCACGGCGGTTTTCTCGGCGTGCTGGTGGCGATGGCGTGGCTCGCGCGCAAGCGGCATTTGCGCTGGCTGCAAGTGACCGACTTCATCGCCCCGCTGGTGCCGCCCGGCCTGGCCTTTGGGCGGATCGGCAATTTCATCAACGGCGAATTGTGGGGGCGACCCACCGATGTGTCCTGGGCGATGATTTTCCCCAATGTGGATAACCTGCCGCGCCACCCGTCGCAGCTTTATGAATTCGCGCTGGAAGGCGTGTTGCTGTTCGTCTTGCTCTGGCTGTATGCGCGCAAGTCGCGCCCCGTCGGCGCAGTATCCGGGATGTTCCTGATCGGCTATGGCAGCTTTCGTTTTATCGGGGAGTTCAGCCGCGAACCGGACGATTTTCTCGGCTTGTTGTCATTCGGCATGAGTATGGGACAATGGTTAAGTTTGCCAATGGTGATCGCGGGTATATTACTGATGTTTTCAAGCATCCGGCGCACTTGACACCCTCATACCTCTGGCACACTATTCTCACCATCGAATATCACTAAAACCTTACCTTGGACGATATTTCCTTAGACGCGCTGCTTGGCGTGTTGTTGTTGCTGATCATTTTTGGCGCGTGGTTTTCTGCCGCTGAAACATCCATGATGGCGATCAACCGCTATCGCTTGAGCAGCCTGGTCCGCAAGGGAAACAAAAGCGCGAAGCTGACCTCCAGGTTGCTCGCGAAAGTGGACAAGCTGCTCGGCTCGATCCTGTTCGGCAACACTTTATTGAACGTAGCGGCCGCAGCGGTGACCAATGTGGTCATCATGCGGCTGTTCGGTGCTGGCGAGTTGACGCTGCTGCTGGGAACGCTCGGCATCACCTTCGTGCTGCTGGTATTCAGCGAAATCATGCCGAAAATCATTGCTGCCAGCCATCCGGAACGCATCGCCTTGCCTTCCAGCTATCTGCTTGCGCCGCTTATCACCCTGTTCCATCCGGTCGTTTCTATTGCGACCGCTATCGTCAAAGGCATGTTGGGGATATTCGGCATCAAGGTGCAAACCGACCAGAGCAAGCAAAAAATGACGCTGGAGGAACTGCGCGGACTGGTGCTGGATGCGGAGCAATTCATGCCGCGCAAACACCAGAAAATGCTGCTGAACCTGGTCGACCTGGAGCGTATCACCGTGAACGATGTGATGGTTCCGCGCAACCAGATCGAAGCGCTTGATATCGATGCGGATGCCAGCGAATTGCGCCAGCAAATCATTACCTGCCACCACACGCTGCTGCCGGTTTATGACGGCATGCCCAGCAATATTATCGGTATCCTGCATGTCAAACGGGTGCTGGCATTGCTGCAGGAATCAACGCTGGATCTGGCGCAACTGCGCGAAATTCTGCATGAACCTTATTTCATCCCTTCCGACACCCCATTGCTCAAGCAATTGCAGCAGTTTCAGGAGCGCCACACACGGCTTGGACTGGTGGTGGACGAATACGGCGAGTTGCTCGGCCTGGTGACGCTGGAAAACATACTGGAAGAAATTGTCGGTGAATTCACTACCCAGTCACCCTCGCAATCCGGCAAATTTTTGCGCCAGGAAGATGGCAGCATCCTGCTGGAAGGCAGCAGCAGCCTGCGCGAATTGAACCGAAAATTAGGGTTGTGTTTGCCGATGGACGGCGCGAAAACACTCAATGGGCTGATCCTCGATCATCTGGAAGATATGCCGGAAGCCGGTGTCAGTCTGAAAATTGCGGGCTATCCGATAGAGATCATCCAGACGCAGGATCGTATCGTGAAAGTGGCACGCATTTTTCCGCCGCAGGCGAATGAATCGTAGAGGTGATTGATGAATCGCTACTACCGCTTTACAAGAGGCCTAAAGCTCGGCATCATGCCCGTCAACGTTGGACGGTGATTTGGGGAAAACGCTATGGCTGTCGCACCAAAAACTCAAAAAGTAAAAGAAAATATCTATGCTTGGGAAGGCAAGGACAAGACCGGCAAGCGGGTTAAGGGCGAGATGCGCAGCCCAGGCGAAGCCGGCGTGTCCGCTCATTTGCGCCGCCAGGGCATCGTCGATATTAAAGTAAAACGCGCCCGCCGTAGCACGCAGCCTGTCACCGAAAAAGACATCACTCTATTTACCCGCCAACTCGCGACCATGATGAAATCCGGCGTGCCACTGCTACAAGCGTTCGATATTGTTGGTAAAGGGCACAGCAACCCTTCTGTCGCACGGCTGCTGTTCGACATCAAAACCGACGTGGAAACCGGCAGCAGCCTGCAGCAGGCCTTCAAAAAATATCCGCTGTACTTCGACGAACTGTTTTGCAACCTGATTGGTGCCGGCGAAGCAGCGGGTATTCTGGACAGCCTGCTGGATCGTCTGGCCACTTACAAGGAAAAAATCCAGGCTATCAAGAGCAAGATCAAATCGGCATTGTTCTACCCGATTTCGATCATTGTCGTGGCGTTCGTCATCACCGCCGTGATCATGATTTTTGTTATCCCCGCATTCGAGGAGCTGTTCTCCAGCTTTGGCGCTGATTTGCCGGCCCCCACCTTGGTCGTCATGGCGATTTCAAAGGTTTTCGTGACTTACTGGTGGCTGATTTTTGGCGGAATCGGCGGCGGCCTTTATACCTTTTTCTATTTCTGGAAACGCAGCAGGAAAATGCAGGATGCGATGGATCGGTTAATGCTGAAGCTGCCCATTTTCGGCGAACTGATCCGCAAGGCCAGCATCGCGCGCTGGGCGCGCACCCTTGCCACCATGTTTGCTGCCGGCGTGCCTTTGGTGGAAGCCTTTGACTCGGTTGCAGGGGCGGCGGGTAATGCCGTTTATTTTGATGCTACCAAATATATTCAACGGGAAGTCACCACCGGCCAAAACTTGACCGTTGCCATGCAAAATACCGAGGTATTCCCGAGCATGGTGTTGCAGATGGTTGCGATCGGCGAAGAGGCCGGTTCGCTGGATTCCATGCTGAGCAAGGTCGCCGATTTCTACGAAGGGGAAGTGGATGATGCCGTAGAGGCGTTATCCAGTCTGATGGAACCGATCATCATGGCGGTGCTTGGCGTGCTTATCGGCGGCATGGTGATCGCGATGTACCTGCCGATCTTCAAGATGGGCCAGGTGGTTTGATGATGGTAGATAGTGGGAAGTGGGAAGTGTGAGAAGCGTAGTGATGGGTTGGGAAGTTGACTTTGGTTTTCCCACTCCCCACTCCCCACGCCCCACTCATCACTCAAGCCAATGAGCTTCCTGGAAATCCTGCAGGCGGTTCCAGCCGCCTTTATCGGCCTGTGCCTGATCCTCGGGCTGATGGTCGGCAGTTTTCTCAATGTGGTGATCCATCGCATGCCAAAAATGATGGAAATCGGCTGGCGGCAGCAATGTGCCGATCTGCGAGGCGAAGAACCGGCTGCTGCTCCCACCTATAATCTCGTTATTCCGCGTTCCGCCTGCCCCCATTGCAATCACGCCATCAGTGCATGGGAAAACATACCCATCATCAGTTACCTGCTGTTGCGCGGTAAGTGCAAGGGTTGTGGCGCTCCTATTTCGCCGCGCTATCCGGTTATCGAAGCGGCCAGTGGCATCCTGTGCGCCTATGCTGCATGGCACTTCGGTTTCGGCATTGCGGCAGCCGGCGCATTACTGCTCATTTGGGCATTGCTGGCGCTTACGGCAATCGATTTCGACACGCAATTGCTGCCGGATGACATCACCCTGCCGCTGCTTTGGCTCGGTTTGCTGTTCAACTCATTCGGCGTATTTGCGAGCCTGCATAGCGCGGTGCTGGGGGCAATGTTCGGTTATCTGGCGTTGTGGGGGGTTTTCTGGCTGTTTAAATTAGCCACCGGCAAAGAGGGCATGGGTTACGGCGATTTCAAACTGCTCGCGGCGCTGGGCGCATGGATGGGTTGGCAAATGTTGCCGCTGATCATTATGCTGTCCTCGATGGTGGGTGCGGTGGTTGGCATTACCCTGATTGTGGCGGCCAGACATGGACGCAGCATTCCTATCCCTTTTGGCCCGTATCTCGCCGGAGGCGGGCTGATTGCCTTGTTTTGGGGGAAAATGCTGACACAGGGTTACCTGCAATTGCTCGCTGCTCCATAAAACTCTTTGATCCTTCGACTAGGCTCAGGACAGGCATGGCTCAGGACAGGCTGATTATCGGACTCACCGGCGGGATCGGTAGCGGCAAAAGCACCATTGCTGCACTGTTTGTGGAACACGGCGCAGGCATTGTCGATACCGACGCTATCGCCCACCGTCTGACGCAAACCGGCGGTGAGGCCATCGAAGCGATCCGCGCTGCTTTTGGCAACGACTACGTCACGGATAACGGCGCATTGAACCGCACAAAGATGCGTGGGCTGATTTTTTCGGATGACGCCGCCAGGCAGCGGCTGGAGCGGATTCTGCATCCCATGATACGAGAACGCGCCAAGGCGCAATTGCGTCAATTGCAGGACAAGCCCTACATACTTATTGTCGTGCCGCTGCTGCCGGAAAGTGCGGCATTCCGGCAATTGGTGCAGCGCGTGCTGGTGGTGGATTGTGACGAAAATACCCAGGTTGCGCGTGTTATCGAACGCAGCCGCATGACAGAAGCGGAAGTACGCGCCATCATCGCCCGGCAAACTCCGCGTGCCGAAAGGCTGCAACTGGCTGACGATATCATATGCAATGATGCCGGCCTGGATAGTTTGACCAAACAGGTGTCTATCTTGCATGAACGCTACTCAAACGTGCAAAGTAGCTATTGACTGTATTTAGGGAGTGCATCGAATTAAGGTCTTTTTATGCCCTTAATCTATCTGGTTGGTGGTGATAGAATATATAGAATAGCGCTTGAAACTTTTAAATTAAAAATCAAGGGTTGCATTTTGGAGCCGGCGATCATGTTAATAGCGAGCATTATAAAAACGAATAAATCGATACTATTTTTTGCCAATAAAATTTATCCACTGATGCAATCGTGATCGACTATGAGTTTCCTCTCAACGAAAAAGTGCGCACTTTGTTGCGATTGGAAAGCTTGTTCGCGCACACAGATCATTTCATTATGCGCAATCATGGGATGGATCATCACGCCGCCCTTCTCACCCTGTTTGAAATTCTCGAAGTAATCAGCCGCGCCGACTTGAAATCAGATCTGTTGCAGGAGCTGGAACGCCAGAAGCGTACCCTTTTTGCATTGCATAATAACCCGGAAATATCCGAAGCCGCGCTGGAGGATATCATCGCGGAGATTGATGAAACTTCTGCGAACATGCTCGCCATGACAGGAAAGATCGGCCAGCACCTGCGTGAAAACGAATGGCTGATGGGCATCAAACAACGCACTTGCATACCGGGCGGCGCGTGTGAGTTTGACTTGCCTTCCTATCACTACTGGCAGGTGCAGGATGCCGCCTTGCGGCGTGAAAGCCTGCAGATGTGGCTGGCCCCGTTCTTGCCTTTATATGCAGGCCTGAAAATCGTCCTGCGCCTGTTGCGCGAAAGCGGTAAGGTTTTTCACTTTACCGCACATCAGGGATCTTTCCAGCAGATGCAAGGTGGGCGTACCGCGCAGATGCTGCGCGTCAGCCTGAGCAGCGATCTGGTTTGCATACCTGAGGTTGGCGCCAATAAGTACGCCATCAATATCCGTTTCATCGCCGCCAACTATGCTGCAAAATCCACGCTGTTCGAACAGGATGTGCCGTTTGATCTGACCTTTTGCAGCCTTCTCTCATAATGCCAGGCAAGACGCTGCCGATTGTTGCATGCCCGCATTGCGGTACTGAACACCAATGGGATACCAGAAACCGCTACCGCCCATTTTGCAGCGAACGCTGCAAGCTGATCGATCTGGGTAAGTGGGCAAATGAAGACTATCGCGTTGAACAGCCCGAACAAGAATTCTCCGAAGAGGCACCTATTCCGGCTTTATTTCGAGGCTGAGGCAAATCTGCCACGACCCAGCTTAAAGGGGGCGCGAGGAAGCCAACGCAGTAGCGCTGACATGAAAATCACCAAGCCTGACGCAATAGAGCGATGCCATGTGCGCCATGCCTTTGCGCGACGGGCAAATCCGTTGCCGCCAACCCGCCCAGCGCATAAACCGGGATTGCCGTTCCGGCCACCATTTCTGCAAATTTTTCCCAGCCGAGATGCGCTGCACCCGGGTGGCTTCGCGTCGGCAGCACAGGGCTGAGCACCGCAAAATCCAGCCCCAACATTCCGGCACGTTGTAATTCTTCCGCGTTGTGGCATGAAGCTCCGCACCATGGAACATCGGGGCGCGTGTCGCATGCAGCAAGCTGCACGCTGCTCAGATGCAGGCCATCTGCGCCGGTTTCCCGTGCCAACCCGATATCTCCGTTAATCAATGCCTGTGCGCCGTGCGCATGTGCCAGTTTCACCGCGCGCAATGACAATGCGCGCATTTCGCTACGCGGCAAATTATTTTCGCGTAATTGCAGCAGGCGCAAGCCATTCTGCAATGCGCTTTCCAGTCGCCGCATGAATTCCTCCACACCCAGTTCGGCAGCATTGCTGATGGCATACAAGTATGGCAATTCCAGCGCGCGCAGAATTGGCGCATTGGCGGGTAACACGGGAGAAACAGAAATTTTCCCCATCACACCCAATGGGCGTGGCAGGGTAGGGGGCTGCCAGGCAAACTGCTGGCCTTCATGGCCATGCAACTCCCCCTGCCATTCAGTCACGCGAAAGAAATGCAGCCTGACAGTGGCGTGTGGGTAAGTGAATACTCGCGTCAGCCAAGGGAAAGCGGTAGTGGCAGTGATACCCAATTCCTCGTGCAGTTCGCGGCGTAGCGCGTGCAACGGCGTTTCGCCCGCCTCAATTTTGCCGCCGGGGAATTCCCAATAGCCTTCATATACTTTTCCAGCGGGGCGTTGCGCCAGCAGGAAGGAACCGTCCGAGCGCAGTATTACTGCGGCGGCGACATCGACAAGCCTGATTTCTTTAATCGAGTTATTCAATGTGATTTTTAAAGCCGGATCAAAAACAACCTTGCCGAGGGGTGTATGGCGGCTTGCCATTTTCTTTTGTTTTCATACTCGGCTTGAGAGAAACTGAATTGCCTGACTGCCGTCATCAATATCCGGTGGCTGCAAGTTTAGCTTTCAGGGCGACATCCATGCAGTTTGCTATTTCAAGCGACGAATATCAGCACCAAGTTGTGAGAGCTTTGCCTCGATGTGTTCATAACCGCGATCCAGATGGTAGATGCGATCTATGATGGTTTCGCCCTGGGCTACCAGCCCGGCAATAATCAGGCATGCAGAGGCGCGCAAGTCGGTCGCCATGATTGCAGCACCTTCCAGTTGCGCGCAGCCTCTGATAACGGCAGTATTGCCTTCCACGTCGATCTGTGCGCCGAGGCGGCGCAGTTCCTGCACATGCATGAAGCGGTTTTCAAAAATCGTCTCGACCACCATTGCGCTGCCTTCCGCGATGCAATTCATCGCCATGAACTGCGCCTGCATGTCGGTAGGAAACGCCGGGTAAGGCGCGGTGCGCACGTTCACCGCCTTCGGGCGCTTGTTCATTTGCAGGCTGATCGTGCTGCCCGACACTTGGATAGTTGCGCCAGCCTCCTGCAGCTTTTCCAATACGTTATCGAGAATATCGGCACGCGTATCGGTCAATGCAATGCTGCCGCCTGTCGCCGTCGCCGCGACTAAAAACGTGCCGCTCTCGATGCGATCCGGCATGATGCGATGCGATGTGCCGTGCAGTTTTTTCACGCCGGTGATGGTTATGGTGTCGCTGCCCACGCCATCAATCCTGGCGCCCATGGCGATCAGGCAATGCGCCAGATCGACTACTTCCGGTTCGCGCGCCGCGTTTTCCAGTACCGTTACGCCGTCCGCCAGCGTCGCGGCCATCATCAGATTTTCCGTTCCGGTCACACTGACAAGATCGAAAAATATCCGCGCACCCTTGAGCCGTTTGGCTTTCGCGTGGATGTAGCCGTGCTCGATATGGATTTCCGCGCCCATCGTCTGCAAGCCCTTGATGTGCAGGTCGACCGGGCGCGAACCGATGGCACAGCCGCCTGGCAATGAAACGCGTGCTTCGCCGAAACGCGCCACCAGTGGCCCCAGCACCAGGATCGCAGCCCGCATGGTTTTCACCATATCGTAAGGCGCTTCGAGCTTGTCGATATGCGCAGCCGACAAGACAACCTGTCCGCCGTTCACTTCTATCGATATGCCCATCTGTTGCAGCAGCTTGCGCATCGTGGCGACATCGTTCAGGTCGGGCACATTGGCGAGTTGCAGCGGCTCACTGGTCAGCAGGCTGGCACACAATATCGGCAACGCCGCATTCTTGGCACCGGAGATGCGTACTTCACCATTGAGGCGGCTACCGCCCTGGATTGCCAGTTTTTGCATTGTTTGCCTAGTTCCGCTTCTGCCACTCTTGCGGCGTATAGGTTTTTATCGATAGCGCATGAATTTCTTCGCGCATCCGGTCGCCCAGGGTTTGATAAACCAATTGATGGCGTTGCACGCGGCTTTTACCGGCAAATGCGTCACTGACTACCACCGCCTCAAAGTGATGCCCGTCGCCATCCACGCTTAGATGTTCGGTCTCCATGCCCTGTGCGATACTGAGATGAATGCTTTCCGGAGTGACCATTACCAATCCTGTTGTTTACAATCGGGGAATACGGTTTGCAAAGAGTGCATTTAAAAGTGTCGGTCGATTGCTAACCTGTGTCGGATTAGCGCGTAGCGTGCGCTGTGCGCACGACAACACAACCCAAAACCGTGCGCACAGCGCACGCTACCGATAGAATTACTAACACTTTCAAATGCACCTGTTTGCAAAGGCGCGTCTTGCCAAAAGCTGCGCATGATTTAAAAGCCATCAGGGGTTGCGCGCGGCGCTGAGCGTGCTGCGCGCCAAAGGCGATCAAGTGGATTGTTGCGGCAGCAGATCGGATACACCGTATAAACGCGCCAGGCTCAGCAAATCATCGGGCAATCCCGACACGCGCAGATTATGTTCTTTCCGCTTGGTAGCTCTTGCCCAACCCAGCAACAAGCTGACTGCGGCGGAGTCGACGGCTTCAACTTTTGAAAAATCCACCAGAAAGTTTCCGCTGCTCAAGTGTTGCAAACCGGCTTCAAACAGGGCAGGCACGGTTGAAATGGTCAACCGGCCATGCACCATCAGCCTGTCGCCTTCGCGTGTAATCACTTTGCATCCGCCGTTTGCAGCGCTGCGTTCCTGTTTTTATCGGCCAGGGTTTTGATCAGGCCATCAATGCCTTTTTCCTGGATTTCCGTGGAGAACGTGCCGCGATAACTGGTCACCAGGCTCACGCCTTCTATGGTCAAATCGAAAACCTTCCATGTATCGGGGCCTTTTTCCATTTCATAATTGACTGGAATCGGCGACGCCCCCGGTTTGTTGATGCTGGTCTTGACCGTAACCTCGGTTGCGTCAGCAGCCATCTTTAACGGCTTTATTTCTACTGTCTGGTCACGGTACACGGTAAAGGCCTTGGTGTAAGTGCGCACCAGCATGTTCCGGAATTCTGCTGACAATGCCTGCTTTTGCTCTGGAGTTGCGGTACGCCAGGACTTGCCTACAGACAGTCGTGTCATATGCACAAAATCGAAATGTGGTAACACTTTTGATTCGACCATCTCCAGAATCTTCTTCTGATTGCCGGCTCGAATGTCCTTGTCTTGCTTAACAATAGCGAGGACTTCATCCACAGTAGTCTTGATTAATACATCCGGCGCGATTACCTCAGCTTGCGCAACGCTGACAAAACACAGCAAGCCCACAACAACCTTAAACAAATTCCTCATTTTTAGCATTCCTCCATTATTCGTTATTTAACCGGGATTACTTGGCGGGTTCTTCGGCTTTACTGTACATGAACTTGCCGATCAAGTCTTCCAATACCATTGCAGATTGCGTTTTTTTCAATTGTTCGCCGTGCTTCAACATTTCCGTGTCACCGCCGACATCCAGGCCGATGTATTGCTCTCCCAGCAAACCCGAAGTCAGGATTTTGCCGATCGTATCCCTGGAGAATTGGTAACGTTTGTCGATGTTCATCACCACTTTCGCCTCATAGCGTTGAGTATCCAGCGAAATCGATTCAACGCGCCCAACCAGTACACCGGCACTTTTAATTGAAGCGGTGGCCTTCAGGCCGCCAATGTTGGCGAAATAGGCATGAATCTGATAGGCATCGGACACGTTATAAGTGCCCAGGTTCCCGACTTTCATCGCCAGCATCACCAGTGCGGCAACACCCGCCACCACGAACATTCCAACCCATAAATCTATTCCGGTACGTTCCATAGCTTAACTTCCTCCAAACATCATTGCAGTCAAAATAAAATCCAGCATCAAGATCACCAATGACGATGTGACCACCGTGCGCGTCGTCGCGCCGGATACGCCTTCTGCGGTCGGCGGTGCGTCATAGCCCTCGAATAGCGCGATCACCGTCACCGCCGTGCCAAACACAAAACTCTTGATCACACCGTTCAGTATGTCATGCTCGAAGTCCACGGCCGCCTGCATTTGCGCCCAGAACGAGCCCTCGTCCACGCCGATTTGCACCACGCCGACGAAATAGCCGCCGAACACCCCGACTGCGCTGAACAAGGCTGCCAGTAGCGGCATGGAGATTATCCCAGCCCAGAAACGCGGTGCGACGATGCGCGCGATCGGATGCACCGCCATCATTTCCATCGCCGAAATCTGTTCGGTCGCCTTCATCAAGCCGATTTCTGCCGTCATCGCCGAGCCGGCACGGCTGGCGAATAACAGTGCGGCGACTACCGGTCCCAGTTCGCGCACCAAGCCCAATGCCACCATCACGCCGAGTGCGGATTCAGAACCATAACGCTTCAACGTCTCATAACCTTGCAAACCAAGCACCATCCCGACGAACAGCCCAGCCACCACGATGATGATGAGGGACATCACGCCAGTGGAAAACAGCTCCTTGATAATCAGGTGGAAACGCCGGAAGCTGCTCCCCGAATACATCAGGGTAAGGAAAAAGAAGCGCGTCGCCATCCCGATGCGCCACACCGCATTAATGGTGCGATGCCCGATTGCTCTGATGGTTTTGGCTGCCGGCATAATCGAAAATTCCTCAGGCTTGCAAATTCAAATCTTGGCGATAATTGCCGCCGGGATAATGGAATGGCACCGGGCCATCCATCTCGCCATGCACGAACTGATGAACAAAATCCTTGTCGGAAGCGCGGATCTCATCCGGTGTACCCTCCGCGACGATCACCCCGTTAGCCATGAAATAGACATAATCGACGATCTTCAGCGATTCCTGCACATCGTGCGTGACCACTATCGAGGTCGCACCCAGCGCGTCATTCAGGCGGCGGATCAGGTCGCCCACCACGGTCAACGAAATCGGATCCAGCCCCGCAAACGGCTCATCATACATAATCAGCATCGGGTCGAGCGCCACCGTGCGCGCCAGTGCGACGCGCCGTGCCATCCCGCCTGACAGCTCGGAAGGCATCAGGTTATGCGTGCCGCGCAACCCGACCGCGTGCAGCTTCATCAAAACCAGATCGTGAATCAGCTCTTCGGGCAGGTCGGTATGCTCGCGCATCTGAAATGCCACATTGTCATAAACCGACATATCCGTGAACAGCGCGCCAAACTGGAACAGCATGCCCATTTTGCGGCGTATGTCATACAAACCATCCTGATTCAGCTCGTGAATATTCTGCCCGTCCACCTTGACGTATCCCTTAACCGGCTTGAGCGCCCCGCCGATAATCCGCAGCAGTGTAGTTTTGCCGCAACCGCTCAACCCCATGATAGTGATCAACTTTCCTTTCGGGAAAACCATATTGATACCCTGCAGGACAGGTCGCTTATCGTAGGTAAAATTAAGGTCGCGAATCTCGACTAAATTTGACTGAGGCAAAATTGAAATCTCAATAAACAAGAGGGCACATTCTAAACTACCGTGTGTGGAATACTCAACCCAATTCGCGCCTCAATTCGCACTAAGGATACCCTGTTTCAGCCGCCGCCCTAATGTATAATGCGCGCCTTTGAAAACAACCCTATAGGAAGACGTTATGCCTATTTATGCTTATGCGTGCAGCGATTGCGGCTTGCAAAAGGATGTGATGCAGAAAATGAGCGATGCGCCGCTCACAACCTGCCCTGAATGCGGCAAGGACACTTTCGCCAAGCAATTGACTGCTGCCGGTTTTCAGCTGAAGGGCAGCGGCTATTACGCTACCGACTTCAAGAATGGCAGCCAGCCCAAGGCTGAACCCGCTTGCGCGACGCCCTGCGCCAGTGCCGATTCCTGCCCGATGGCCAGTGGTGCCGCTTAACGCATGAAGAAATACCTCATCACAGGCCTGCTGGTCTGGGTTCCGCTCGGTATTACCATCTGGGTGCTGAATCTGACTATTGGCACGATGGACCAGACGTTGCTGTTGTTGCCGGAGCAATGGCGTCCGGACAAAGTGTTGGGTATTCATATCCCCGGCTTGGGTATCATCCTGACGCTGGGAGTCGTGCTGCTCACCGGCCTGCTGATCCGCAACGTATTCGGCCAGAAGCTCTGGGATGCGTCGGAAAAAGCGATGCTTCATGTGCCGTTTGTCGGCAGCATCTATAAAGGCGTCAAGCAGGTCAGCGATACCTTGCTGTCCGGCAGCGGCAATTCCTTCCGCAAGGTCCTGCTGGTGCGTTATCCCCACCCGCAAGCATGGTCACTGGCGTTCCAGACCAGCGTTCCGCGTGAGGTAGCCGGCCGGTTCGATGAGGAATATGTCGCCGTGTTTATTCCCACCACGCCGAGCCCGGTGAACGGCTTCTATTTCTATGTGCGCAAGGCCGATACGATTGAACTGGACATGACGGTGGATATCGCATTGCGCACCATCGTTTCGATGGGGGTGGTGGCGGATCAGGAAGCAGGGAAACAACGCGCCATCGTCCAGGCTCCCCAGCCAAATTAACCCTATATTTTCCAAAATACTTTTCAAGAAACCGAACCATGCGAACTCATTATTGCGGACTGCTCAACACCGACCAACTCGACCAAACCGTCAGCCTGTGCGGCTGGGCGCACCGCCGCCGCGACCACGGCGGGGTGATCTTCATCGATCTGCGCGACCGCGAAGGCTTGGCACAGATCGTCTGCGACCCGGACCGCCCTGAGATGTTCAAAATCGCCGAATCGGTGCGCAACGAATTCGTGCTGCGCGTCACCGGCAAGGTGCGCCGCCGCCCGGCGGGTACGACCAATGCCAACATCGGCAGCGGCGAGATCGAGATTCTGTGCCATGAGATCGAGGTGCTGAACACGTCGGTGACGCCACCGTTCCAGCTCGACGACGAGAACCTCTCCGAGAACGTGCGCCTGACCCATCGCGTGATCGACCTGCGCCGCCCGCAGATGCAGAAGAACCTGATGCTGCGCTACAAGGTGGCGATGGCGTTCCGCCGTTTCCTCGACAGCCGCGGCTTCATCGACATCGAGACGCCGATGCTGACCAAGTCCACGCCGGAAGGCGCGCGCGACTACCTGGTGCCGTCGCGCGTGCATCCGGGCGAGTTCTTCGCGCTGCCGCAGTCGCCGCAACTGTTCAAGCAGTTGCTGATGGTGTCCGGCTTCGACCGCTATTACCAGATCACCAAATGCTTTCGCGACGAGGATTTGCGCGCCGACCGCCAGCCGGAATTCACCCCGGTCGATATCGAGACTTCGTTCCTGACCGAGACGCAGATCACCGCGCTGATGGAAGAACTGATCCGCACCGTGTTCAAGGAGTCGCTGGATGTCGACCTGCCCAACCCGTTCCCGCGCCTGACCTATGCGGAGGCGATGGCGCGCTTCGGCTCGGACAAACCGGACCTGCGCGTGACGCTGGAGCTGACCGAAGTCACCGATGCGGTGAAGGATGTCGCGTTCAAGGTATTCTCCGGCCCTGCCACTAGCGGGGGCCGCGTGGCGGCGCTCCGTATCCCCAACGGGGCAAGCCTGACCCGTGGCGAGATCGACGGCTATACCGAATTCGCAAAGATTTACGGTGCAAAGGGGCTGGCCTACATCAAGGTCAACGACGTGACGCAGCTCAATGAGACCGGCCTGCAATCGCCGATCGTGAAAAACCTCCACGAGGCGGCGCTGAAGACCATCGTCGAACGCACCGGCGCGCAGAACGGCGACCTGATCTTCTTCGGCGCTGACAAGGAGAAGATCGTCAACGATGCAATCGGCGCGTTGCGCAGCAAGATCGGCCACGAGAAGGGCTACGTCAACGGCAAGGCATGGGAGCCGCTGTGGGTGGTGGATTTCCCGATGTTCGAATACGACGAGGAAGCCAAGCGCTGGAATGCCTGCCATCATCCGTTCACCGCGCCCAAGGACGAACACCTCGCAATGCTGGAAAGCGATCCGGGTAAATGCCTGGCAAAGGCCTACGACCTGGCGTTGAACGGCTCGGAACTCGGCGGCGGCTCGGTGCGTATCCATAAGGAAGCGGTGCAATCGCAGGTGTTCCGCGCGCTCAATATCGGCGCGGAAGAAGCGCAGCTCAAATTCGGCTTTCTGCTCGACGCGCTGCAATATGGCGCGCCGCCGCACGGCGGACTGGCGTTCGGGCTGGATCGCATCGTCACCATGATGACCGGTTCTGAATCGATCCGCGACGTGATCGCCTTCCCCAAGACGCAGCGCGCACAATGCCTGCTGACCCAGGCGCCGAGCGCGGTGGACGAACGCCAGTTGCGCGACCTGCACATACGCCTGCGCCAGCAGGTGCAGGCCACTGTGGAAGTCGCCAAGGAATAATCGTGTTGCGCATGTTGCGTTTGCTGTGGATAGTGTTGGCGGCGCTGCTGTGTTTGCCTCTGGCATCTCAAGGCGCTCAGCCAGCCCGGGACGGACAGGTAAGCTTGCCCGCCATTGCGGTGGCCAATCTGCCCGTCGAAGCACGCGATACCTTGCGCGCCATCAAACAGGGCGGGCCCTTCGCCTATCCGCGCGACGGCGTGGTGTTCAAGAACTACGAGCGCATCTTGCCAGTACAAGCGCGCGGCTATTATCGCGAATACACCGTCAAAACGCCCGATGCGCACAATCGCGGTGCGCGCCGTATTATCAGCGGCAAGCTAAACGAGTATTATTACACCGCCGATCATTACAAAACTTTCAAACGCATTCTGGAGTAGCCATGGACACACTGGCGCAGCAACTGAATAATCGGGAAGCAGCGGGCAGCTATTCGCTGCAATGCAGCGTTGAAACATTGCGCAACACGGCCAGTGAAGCCGGTTTTGCGCTATTTGATGCCGACCTCAAGGGTGTCAAGGGCAAGCAGAACCTGCTTAATGCCCTTGCGCAAGCGGCCAATTTCCCATCCGGGTTCGGCGCAAACTGGGATGCGCTGGCCGACGCGTTGTGCGATCTGTCCTGGTGCGGCGAGAAAGTCGGCTATGTGCTGTTGTTGCGCAATGCCAGCGATACGCTCGGCCTTTCCGCCAACGACAGGGAAATCGCGCAGGATATCTTGGCCGACACCGTGGTGTATTGGCGGCAGCGCAACAAAGCCTTTTGGATATTCTTCTCCTGACTTCATTTCATCGGCGATACTGCGTTGGCTTCTTCGTTCGCTCCTAGTCGTGTAACGGCGACACGTTACTGGCAAAGCCAGCCGATTGCGGGAGCCGTTACTTGGCCGTTCCTCCCGCACCGGAGGGCTACGCCCACACCGCCTCGGAACGGCACAAGCACTGCCCGCGTCGCTCACTCGCCGCCGCCTTGCCTCGCCTTCGAAATGAAGTCAGGAATATATGGCTGGCTATAAGCAGCCGGTCTCGGTGCTGGTGGTGATCCATACCACTGATCTGGAGGTGTTGTTGCTGGAGCGCGCCGATCATCCCGGCTACTGGCAATCCGTTACCGGCAGTTGCGAAGCAGGAGAAACACTGGTTGAGACGGCGCAGCGCGAGGTGCGCGAAGAGACCGGGCTGGACGCCCGTCAATACGCGCTGGCTGACTGGCAGTTGCAAAACATCTACGAGATTTACCCGCAATGGCGCTACCGTTATGCCCCCGGCACCACACACAACACCGAGCATGTGTTCGGCCTGCAACTGCCGCACCCCGTTGCCATCCGGCTCGCGCCGGACGAACATTTGAACTTCCAGTGGCTGGCTTGGCGGGATGCCGCAGAAAAAGTTTTCTCGCCGAGCAACCGCGCGGCGATATTGCAATTGCCGCAGCACGCCATTTTCCATTAGGGAAACGCTGATTTATTCCCACAATCGGGGCGTAACTTGAGAAAATACAGGCAAGGCAACGGACGGGGGTGAATCGGCAATGCAAACGAGTTTTTCTGAACTGGAGTACGCGACAAAGAAGAAACAGACCCGCCGGG